>NZ_JBPAXW010000007.1:0-326808 GCF_050877045.1 Nitratireductor sp. PBL-C9 | reverse complement strand
GATCGATTGAATGGTGCTTTAGCATACCTTTAGAAAGGTGTGAAAGGCGCTGGCAGGTGGATAGGTTTAAGCCCCCGCCTATCTCTCAGAAGAGCCCCAGATTCTTCGACCCGCCAGCTGAACCAATCTACCGGCGAAGTCTGAACGAGTGGTTTCCGTGGCGGTAGGCGGCAAGATCGCTTCGGGAAGAACATGCCAGCGCGCGGGGCTTGTTGGGTTAAGCGGGTGGGCTTTATGCCCGAACATTACGCGCGCTGGCGAAGCCAGTCTCAGCTCAAATCGTTGCTGGTTGGTAAACTTCCGCGGCCCATCGGCGGTGCTGGCGGGCAAACCTCGGATTGGGGAAGGCTTTTCGCTCCGAACGTGGGGCGTTCTAAGCGCCCGCCAGCACGGATAGCGTAATTCAATCACCCAAATGTGGAAATCCCCCTGCAGGCCGACGTTGGGAAGCGCTTGCCTGCAGGGAGCGGCGGTGACCTCGTAGAGGTCCGAGCTTGGTTATCAATGACTCTTGTCGTCGTGAAGCACTGCTGGCGTCGTCGCGGCGTAATGGCGCGGTGGGAACGAGCATCTACGGTCAGAGCTACGACATGGACCGAAGTTGCTCGGGTGCTGGCGGGGACTTGCGAGGGTAGGTCGTGCTGTCTCCGGTCAGGGGATGAGCGGATATCCCGCCAGCACAAGAATAAATAGGGCGATGCCCAACAAAGAAAAGCCTCTGCCAGCTCGAATGGGTGGAGGTCGTCGCCGGCAGAGGCGTAGTGACTACCTGCCAGCAGGCGTCAACCGGTCCGAGGTTTCGCCGACAGGTAGCCGACCCCGGGTAGGGTAACTCCAATCTATCACTGATATCCGAAGAGGGAAATCCAATGGACCGCACCGTGCCTGCAGGTGCGGCGCTGCTGCTTGCGTTCGTCTACGAGACGGAAACGAGCCGCACGCCGCCTGAATGCTATGAAGTGATCTACGGGCATCGCCAAGATCGCTTGCCGAAGCCGCTCACGCGCATGACCGTTGACGAAGTGATTGCCGCACAGCGCACCTGGTCGCGTCATCATGGTTCCTCGGCCGCCGGCGCGCCGCAGTTCATCCGCAAGACGCTGATGGGGCTCAAGGAGGAACTTGGCCTGCGCGGGTCTCAGGTGTTTGACAGCGACCTTCAGGACCGGCTCGCCTATCACCTTCTGATCCGGCGCGGTTATCACCAGTTCATCAATGGCGAGATCGGCCGCACCGAGTTCGGTCGCCGGCTTTCGGGTGAGTGGGCATCATTCCCTGTTCTGGCGGACACGCGCGGGGCGCACCGGCATATCCGGCGCGGGCAGAGCTATTTCGCTGGCGACAGTCTGAACAAGGCACTGGTCTTGCCTGAGAAGGTCGAGGCGGTGCTGGATCAGGTTCTCGCCGCCGCCCGGAATGAATTGCCCGTGGTCGAGAAGCCGGTGCTCGAAGACCCCGAATACCTCGACAAGCCGCTGACCAAATCCAAGACGGTCTGGCAGTGGGCTATCACCTCGATCATCGTCCCGGTGCTGGCCGTCTTCGATGACTGGCGGGTTCAGCTTGCCATCGTTCTGATCGTGGCGGGGTTCGCAGTCTATGCGATCAAGCGGCGGCGCGACATCGCGAAGGTGTATCGCTCGATGAAAGCCGAAATGGAGGGCAGGGCGTGACCTGGTTCGGTCCCATCTTCAAAGCCCTGCTCTCGCCGCTGGGGAAGGCTCTGGCTGCGGTTCTGGCTGTCTCCGCCATCGCTGGTGGGATTTACCTTTACGGGCACCAGCGCGGCGCTGCGTCGGTTCTGCAGCGGCTTCAATCCGACCGCATCACAATCCTGAAAGATGGAAGGAAGATCGATGAGGAAGCGCTTGGCGCTGACGACACTGGCCTGTGTGCCCTTCTTGGCGGCTGCGAGCTGCCAGACGGCGGCGATCACTGAGCCCTGCGACGTGCTGGTGCCGATCAACCCGGCGCCGGCCACAAACTCTTACCTGGTGGCGAATGACCGCGTGACCGCCGTCGCCATCGCGCAGCATCGTGGCCGGTATCAGAAATACCGCTGCGGGCAGTGATCACATCCAGTTGATGGGCAGGACGAATGTCAGAAGCGAGTGTTGAGCGGACCCTTGGTCAAATCCTTGGGGAGCTGAAGGGCATCGATGACCGCTTGATGCGCGCGGATGACAGCCGCGCCGTGGTACATCGCCGGTTGGATGAAGTCAGCAACCGACTGTCACACCTCGAAGGTGAGGCGGAGACGACAAAGGCCAAGGTCGATCAGATGCAATCTGTAACCGATGATGTCGTCAGGCTCAGGTCGCAGGCCCAGGGCGCGGGCACTGCGGGCCGTTGGTTGATCCGCCTAGGCATCGGCATTGTTGGGTTCGCCGGCTGGCTGGTCGGTGTCTACAGCTGGCTGACAGGGCGGCCGCCGCCATAGCGAATACAAACTTCGACTGCCGATGAGTTCAATTAGGTTTCTCGCTCTGGCCGTTCTGATCTCGTGTCGTTTTCTGAATTGCGTCAAGAATGCCTATCAATCGCACGTCGATCTGATCAATTCGTTTGTTCAGATAGTCGATTTCCGGTTGCGCTTTTCTGATCGCATCCTGAGCCGACCGTTCGGATATGGATTGCGTCTCAAGCCCAACGGAGAACATTGAGTTTCCGTACTGCAGAGCGGTGTAAAACAACGCGCCAATAGCTAGAACCGTGGTTATCGCAGTCACAATTACCGTAGATTTAATCGACGACACTGCGTCATGCGTCTGGCTCAAACTCTGATCTATGTGATCCATTCGCTCGGACATAACGCGTAGCTCACCCATTACCTGAGCAAACTTGGTGTCTGTTCGGGCTTCAGCAGCTTCAATTTTTGCGTCGGTCTCGCTCACGAACTCGCCTACCTTTCCTTTTTGGGCGGTGGTTCTGCTCCGCGTGCCTTGATTAGATGATAACTCTATTTTTTCTATCAAACCCCTGAAATGAGGCTCTTTCGGGGGACGAAGAACGGCGAAGTTAAAAATTCCGTTCCAATTGGTGAAGCGCGCCTCTTTATCGGGGTCCCGATTTGAGGCGAATTCGGGGACTCCCCCCTCCAATTGTGATGAATTTTCCACGATGCTCTGCAAGTCTGTCCCTTGTATCCAAGGGGATGGATAACCCGAGGCGCCCGGCATTTTTTATTCTGCTGCTTTTTCGGTCGTGTATTCAGTCGTAATTGTACCGAGCCGTTCCTCGTAGTTTTCAATGCCTCTCTGGAGCAGTTTAAGAAGGTCTTTTGCTGTTTGAGGGCTGAATTGGAGTACTACCTGCGGTTCGGCGGAGACGGTACCTTCCTGCTTTCCGTCAACAATTCTAATTCTAGGGTGGGGGCGGCTTGCAACGATGGTGCAATCATTCCCTGCCCAAATTATTTCTACTGTTGAGGCATAATATGCTGGCGCGTCTAAGCGCGTAAATTCATGGCCATTTTTGGATTCGTCAGCAGGCATGATGTCTTCTCCCCCGTATCTGCAGCCGAGACTGAGTGTATCTTCTAGCTTTGCAAAGTTTGGGTTACAAGGTCTGATACTTCAGTGAAACCTGTTATGCTTCTTTGGTTAACTGCCGCAGCAGCGCGGTTCGAGAAATTTCATTGCGGCGCGGCGGGACGATCATTCCGGCACGCCCGGCGGGTCGACGATCATAAGCTTGTCGTCGGGCAGGGGACGTTGAAGCTTCTTCGCTTCCTCCCACGGCTCGCTGAGCCACGCGGTCATTTCGTCCTCATTGGTGAGGATGGCCGGCATCGCCTTCTTGTGAACGGGCTCGACAACGCTGTTGGGCTCGGTGGTCAGGAAGCCATAGACCTCATGGTCTTCTGGCTCCTCGCGCGCCATGCGCTTGCCGTGCCATTGCGTCCATAGGCCGGCGAAGACGAACAGGGGCCGATCCTCATTCAGCGCGAACCATGTGTTCGGCGTGCGCTTGTCGCCTTCCTTCCTGCTGGCAGGGTCGGGCTCTGCAAAACTCGTGACCGGCACAAGGCAGCGGCTTTCCGGTGAAAGCCATTTGCGCCAGTGGGCGGATGAGGTGTTGCGGATGTTGGTGACGCCGCTGTCGTGCTTTCCCTTGATGAACATTGGCGGCGTCGGCATGCCCCACCGGGCGCGCACCATCTCCCGCTCGCCATCCTCTCCCACGCGAATGATCGGCGCATAGCGGTTCGGATAGACCTGCAGAGATGGCTCGTTGAAAGCGTATTCCCGCGTCGTCTTGATGAAGTCGCGGATCGCCTGGCGCGTCGTCGTCATATTGTAGAGATTGCACATTGGTCGGGATCACCTCGGCCATTGATTTATGACCATGATGGTATTGCCGCGGGCGTTTTGGCAACTCCTGCAGCGCAGGCGCTGCTCCAGATCGATCGCTGTTACGTCCCGACCGTAGCGCCGCTCGAGCGCGCGGCGATCCAGCTCGGATATCGATTTGCAATGCCGGCAGATCGCGCCCAGCACATAGTAGGGCTGAATGTCCTTCAGCCGGATTTGGCCGTCGCGTGTGAAGAAAACGACCTCGGACAGGTGGAGTGGTTTGAACTGGCGCATCTGGCGGCTCCGCAAAACATGTGCCGCACCGTTGTTTCCTTCATCAGCGCGCCGCCCCAGCGCGCACAAATCCCCAACTGACAGATCGCTCCAGCGCTTCCACGCGCCCGGCGAGGTAATCCCGCTCGCCCAAGAGCGCGATGACTGCCTCGCGAGGATCGCCGCCGCAGGCCTCTATGATCGCCTCGGCCGCTGGCTCATAGGGATCGGGTTCCGTCTGTGGTTTCACTGCACGGTCCATGCACCATCTCCCAGAACGTTATTCTTTCTCACCTCGGCGGCGTGTTTCTCATCTGGACCGATGCACCAGGTGGAGGGCAGATCGGCCTTGCCGGTGGCAAAGCGCTCAAGGATTTCCTGCTTGGCTGCCTCGTCGTCCGGCAGAAGCGAGGAGAGGCCATCAGGCTTTCCAAACCAGCGCCACGGCTCCACGCAGATCTGCATGACGCCATCGATGCGCTCAAAGCGATAGGTGCAGCCGGAGCGCTCGATAAGGCGCTCCACGGCTTGCTCTATGGACAGGCCCGATTCGTCCTCGAGCCCGTCGTCATCTTCCAAGTTGAAGACGGTGTAGGTGGTCATTCTTTTCTCCATCAGAAGCGCAGATCGTAATCCAATCGCCCTTGACGAGTCTAGAGTTTGTTCCACATTTGTTCACGTTGCGCATGCGGCGACGTGACGGGTGAAATTGAGAAGGAGCAGACGATGTCACGTCGCAAAGGAGAGCCAACCGGGGCTCAGGTTGATCGCGCGCATCCGCACCAGGTGGCGCTGCCGGAGGATCGGGTAATGGGAGCCAACTACGATGTCGTTCACGGCTTCTGCAAAGGCCTGTCAATCCATCGCCGGACGCAATCCGTCTATGCGCAGTGGGCCGAGCCGAGAGGCGGCTACTTCATCATCTTCTGCTTTGCCGAGAAGGAGGACGCGGAGCGCTTCGCATCCGCGTTTGACGGCATTCCATTCGATCCGAAGCGCGACAGGGGGAAGGGGGATCGGAAGCGGTTTTGGGACAGAGTGCCTGCCGAGTCGCCTCATTCACGCGGATGAAGGGCAGGCAGGCGGCGTTTAGGTGCAAAAAAGAGCCCCGCCGACGTTCTCGGCCGGCGGGGCTTTTTCTATTTGCTCGAAGATGTCGCTTAACTCCCCTTAGTCCAAATAAGTGGCCTCAGTGCGCGCATCCATGTAGATCTCGGAAACAATGAGCCAACGACCGCTCGCTTGACGATGCAGGACTTTGAGCGAATGATTGTGGCGGGTCGGAAGAGCTTCTCCGTCCACGGTTTGTTGTCCCTCAACTTTGACCTGCGTCTTGGCGACGACCACATCACTGCCGATGGAACGGATATTGATATCCGGTTGGCCCAGCATCTTCCCGGCCGAAAAATTTGGATCAGCAAACAAGCCGGTAAGATAGTCGATTATGCGATCACGCCCGGAAAGAGCGGTGCCAAAAGCGTTGGTCCAATCTGCGTCCTCGACATAAACCTCACGTAAGATGCTTGCATCGCGCTCCTGAAACGCTGCCAGCAAAGTCCGCAAGGTTGTTTCGATTGCGGTAGCATCGGGGTTGCTTCGAAGGTCACTCACTTGTCTTTCTCCTCGGTCCTTCAGTCGAAGCTTATCTGTGGCGTATTTTCCCGCGAATGGGGCGGCCAGACACGCCGTCTCGAAGCTCAGCGAGCGCGTTTTCTACTCGCACCATGCTGACCTGTACCCTGGCTTCCAGCGAACGGCATAGCCATCCGCCATGAGGATTTCCCCCGCAGTCTTCCCGTTTGGCATCCGCACCCACACAAGTGGGCGCTTCCACCGGTCACGCTCGCCGCTGTCCTCGATCTTCACGTCCTCTCGCAGAAGCTCGGCAAGCCGTAGTTTGGCCTGCTTGCCCAGCAGCTTCTCCTGCGGGCATTTCGCGTTGCGGATCTCTGGAGTGTCGATCCCGGACTTGAACGGCGCGCCCGGTCCCATGATGCGCATGTTCTGCCCGTTGCACTTAATGGTGTCTCCATCGACGGCAGACAGGGACAGGCAGGAAATGAGGGTGGCGGCGAAAGCGATCATTCAGAGCTCCAAAACACACCGCATGTGAGCAAGTCGGGGCTCCCTCTTCAATGGGGCGAGAGCGTAATTTGGCTCAGCCCTCCACGTCGCCTGTATGCCTGCAAAGCACTACTAGATGGCGCGTTTCAGTTTACACTTGACGGCGGAACCCCTTAGTTTTGATGGGGGCTAGGTGGTGGCTGATGTAAACTGCTCCACAGTAAGGCGTTGAAGTCACGAGGAAAATCGCTTCGCCGCCAAGTCTGGGGGTCAAGGGGTCGTGGGTTCGAATCCCGCCGCTCCGACCATTTTTCCTTCGCATTTTTGGCTTCGCTACCAGCCAGTCTGCCAGGACGCATCGCGCGTTTCTTCTCTTTCCAAAAAAATGACCAGAGCCATTCCTGAGGCGAATCCCCCATCGGGCTCACGCGTACACGCTTTCGCGGCCAATTCCGCATGCAAGGCGTTTCTCACAAGGGCCGA
The DNA here is from genome assembly GCF_050877045.1 of Nitratireductor sp. PBL-C9. Classification (NCBI taxonomy): domain Bacteria; kingdom Pseudomonadati; phylum Pseudomonadota; class Alphaproteobacteria; order Hyphomicrobiales; family Phyllobacteriaceae; genus Nitratireductor; species Nitratireductor sp. PBL-C9. Next base: position 319,693 of record NZ_JBPAXW010000007.1, on the reverse strand, counting down.
ATGACCGTGGCAGTAATTCATTAACCATAACTGTTTACTAGTTGCTCGTTGCCGTCATTCAGTTTCGAGGTGTCGATGTCGATCTCCCGCCGCAGTTTTCTTATGGGGCTTCCGCTTTTTGTCGCGGGCTGCTCCACCACAACGATCCGATCCGACGCCTTGAACTACGCGTCCATTCGCGATGAGCAGTTTCCCGTTGCTGCACTTCCCTTGTCCAAATTCGATCCCGAGCTGCGCCGCAGGGAAGTGGCTTTCGATGGTGATTACCCGGCTGGCACAATCGTTGTGAACACACCGGAGCGCCGCCTCTATTACGTCCTCGGCAATGGCCGCGCGATGCGCTACGGCGTTGGCGTGGGCAAGCAGGGGCTTGCCCTTCGTGGCAACGCCACCGTTGGCCGCAAGGCGGAGTGGCCGAGCTGGACGCCGACCGCCAACATGATGCGCAACACGCCGCGCTACCGGAAATATGCCGGCGGCGTTCCAGGCGGACCGAACAATCCCCTGGGCGCGCGCGCGATCTATCTCTATCGTGGCGGCCGCGACACGATGTTCCGCATCCATGGCACCAACCAGCCGTCGACCATTGGCGGCGCGGTCTCCAGCGGCTGCATCCGCATGACCAATCATGACGTGATCGATCTTTACGAGCGCGTGACGCCCGGCGCAAAAGTCGTGGTCATTCAGGCCTAGAGGATTTTTGGGCGCGTTCGCTTCAGCGCGCCCGTCCTGCCTCAACTCAGGCAGTTGACGATCGGTCCCAACCGACGCACCCTCCCGTAAGGTCGGGTGGGCATGATGAGCGAAACGCAGTCATCTCGGGTGGAAGTACTCAAAGCCGTCGGTATCACCAAGGTGTATCGCAGCGGCACGGTCGCTGTTGACGCGCTCAAGGGCGTTGATCTTGCCCTTTACGAGCGGGAAATCGTTGCTCTTCTGGGCGCTTCGGGATCCGGCAAGTCGACCCTTCTCAATATTCTTGGTGGTCTGGACCTGCCCACTGACGGGCGGTTGTTCTATCGCGGCCGCGAATTGTCGGCCCTGTCCGATGCCGGGCTGACGGAATTTCGCCGCCGGCATGTGGGTTTCGTCTTCCAGTTCTACAATCTGGTGCCAAGCCTCACGGCCCGCGAGAATGTCGCGCTCGTCACCGAGATTGCGGAAGACGCGATGACGCCCGAGGAAGCGCTCGACCGGGTGGGGCTTGCCTCGCGGATGGATCATTTTCCAGCCGAGCTTTCCGGTGGCGAGCAGCAGCGCGTCGCAATCGCCAGGGCCATCGCCAAGCGTCCGGACATTCTTCTGTGCGACGAACCGACCGGCGCGCTCGACAGCAAAACCGGCGTCACCGTTCTTGAGGCGATTGTCGAGGTCAACCGCACGCTCGGCACGACAACGGCCCTGATCACCCACAATGTCGCCATTCGCCGGATCGCTGACCGCGTGATCTACATGGCGGATGGAGAGATCGCCCGGGCGGAGGAAAACGCCGACCGCCTCGCGCCGGCCGAGGTGAGCTGGTGATGCGCGCGCTCGACCTGAAACTCGTTCGCGATCTGCGGCACATCTGGATCCAGTCGCTCGCCATCGCGCTCGTGCTTGCCTGCGGCGTCATGGTGCTGATCCTGTCGAGCGGAACGCAGCGTTCGCTGTCGGAAACGCGCGAAGCCTACTACGAACGCAACCGCTTCGCCGATGTGTTTGCCAGCCTTACCCGCGCCCCGCGCAGCCTGCTTGACGATATTGCCCGGATCGATGGCGTGGCCCGCGTGGAGGGGCGCGTGGTGTTTACCGCCATGGTCAATCTGGAGGGCATGACGGAGCCGGCCTCCGCGCGTGTCATTTCCCTGCCACAGACGGGCCGCGCCATCCTCAATGTTCCCGAAGTGCGGCAGGGCCGGTTGCCCGAACCGGGACACGCCGGCGAAGTGGCCATTTCCGAGCCTTTCGCACAGGCCAACGGGCTGGAGCCGGGCGATCGCTTTCGCGCCGTGCTCAACGGGCGTCTCAAGGAGCTTGTCGTAACCGGCCTCGTCCTGTCACCGGAATATATCTACACGATCGGGGCAGGGGCGATGATGCCCGACGACCGGCACTTTGGTCTGATCTGGATGGGGGAAAGCGCGGCTGCCGCCGCCACCGATCTCGAAGGCGCATTCAACGATCTGTCGCTCACCCTGTCGCGCGGGGCCGATGAAAGACCGGTCATCGCCGCCATTGACCGCATTCTCGCTCCCTATGGCGGCACCGGCGCGTTCGGACGCGACCGACAGGCGTCCAATGTCTTCATCGATGGAGAACTGAAACAGCTCGGGGCCATGGCCACGGTGCTGCCGCCGATCTTCCTGATTGTCTCGGCCTTTCTGGTCAACATGGTGCTTGGCCGCCTCGTCGCGCTCGACCGGGCCCAGATTGGCCTCTTCAAGGCGGTCGGATATTCGACCCGCGCCATCGCGGTGCATTATCTGAAAATGACCATCGGCATCGGCATTGCCGGCGTCGCCATCGGCTGGCTGTCCGGCTGGTGGCTGGGACATGAGCTGACGAAGATCTATGCCGACTTCTTCCGGTTTCCCTGGCTCATCTATCGGCCCGGTGCAGGCTCGCTCGTGATCTCCGGCGTTCTGGGCATTGGCTGTGTCGTTCTGGGCGCGCTCAGGGCGGTCCTGTCCACCGTGCGGCTTGCGCCCACCGTGGCGATGCAGCCGCCCGCGCCACCGGTGTTCCAGCGCGGCTGGCTCGATGGCGTCAGCCTGGCGCTTCGGCTTCGCCAGACCACGATGATGATCCTGCGCTCCATCGTGCGCTGGCCGGGCAGGGCGGCGGTCACGCTGTTCGGCGTCAGTGGTTCCGTTGCCGTTCTGGTCGCCTCCTTTTTCACCTTCGACGCCATCGACATCATCATGTTGGAGATCTTCGAACATGCGAACCGGCAGGACGCCACGCTGACCCTGACAAGCGCGGTGAACGCCCGCGCCGAGCAGGATGCGCTGGCGCTGCCGGGCGTGATCTCCGCCGAAGGCATTTTCGCCGTGCCTGTCCGTCTCATCAACGGAACCCGCTCCCGGCTGGTCAGTCTTCAGGGGCGGCCGCCTGAGGCGCGGCTGGCCGTGCTTCTGGACGAAAAAGGCGAAACCGTCGCCATGCCGAGCTCCGGCATCGTGCTGGCGGAGGGACTGGCCGACTGGCTCGATGTGGGCGCGGGCGATCCGCTCAGGGTCGAAGTGCTGAGCCCGCCGCGCGAGACGTGGGACATCCCGGTGTCGGCGGTGATTCGCCAAAGCCTCGGGCAGGACGCCTTTATCGACCGCGACGCCTTCTTCCGGCTCGCCAGACAGGCCCCGCAGGTCAATATGATCCATCTGGCCATCGACCGGAATGCCCTGACCGAGCTGGAGGCCAGGGTGCAGGAAACGCCGGCCATTGCCGGGTTCACCCTGTGGACGAATGTGCAGAAGGAGTTCGAGACCACGCTCAATGAGAGCCTCGTCACGATGACAATCATCTTCGCGGCCCTGGGCATGCTGATCACCATCGGCGTCGTCTATAATGCGGCGCGTATCCAGCTTGCCGAACGGGCGCATGAGCTTGCCTCGCTCAGGGTTCTGGGTTTCAGGCGCGGCGAGGTCGGCTATGTTCTGGTGGCGGAACAGATGCTCCTGACGCTCATCGCCATCCCCGCGGGCTGGCTGGGTGGCTACGCATTGTGCGCCCTGATGGCGCAAGGCTTCTCGACCGAGGTGGTGAGCATCCCGCTTGTCGTCACGCAGCGCACCTTTGCGGCTGCCGCCCTGATTGTCATTTTCACGGCCCTGACCTCCGCGCTTCTGGTGCGGCGGCGGCTTGATCGTATCGATATCGTTAGCGCGTTGAAGCAGAAAGAATGACCCACACAAGGCATCTCCGCATGGCGACCGCCGCCCTTGTCGGCATCGCCCTCATCGCCGCCCTGGTCTGGGCGCTCCTGCCGGCGCCCGTGCTGGTGGACCTCGTCGCCGCCCGTCGCGCGCCGATGCAGGTCATCGTTTCGGCCGAGGGCATCGCCCGAATACGCGAAACATGGACGGTGACCGCGCCGGTGACCGGCAATGTCATGCGCTCACCGGTTCAGGTCGGTGACGAGGTTGTCGCCCGTGAGACCGTCGTCGCGCTGATCGAGCCCGCCGAACCGGCGTTTCTCGATGCGCGTGCGCGCCGCCTGGCGGAGGCCGCCGTCGCCGAGGCGCAGGCGGCCATCCATGTGGCCGAGGCCAATCTCGTACGTGCGGAAACCGAACTGTCCCATCTGGAGGCAGAGGTGGAGCGTTACAGGAAGCTCTCCGAGCGTGGAACGCTGCCCGCAACCACGCTTCTCGACGCGCAGCAGGCCGTGGCCTCTGCAAAGGCCCTCCGCGATGCGGCGCAGGCCGATCTGGAACTGAAGCGCGCGACGCAGCAGCGCATGGAGGCGCAGCTCTCAGGGCCGGAGGTTCCGATTGTCGATGCGCCGCCAGCCCAGTGCTGCACCGAGCTCAAAGCGCCACGCTCGGGCGTCGTGCTCAATGTGGCGGATCTGAATGCGCGTCTGGTGCAGGCGGGCAGCCCCCTGGTGACGGTGGGAGATCCGGCAGATCTGGAAATCAGGGTCGACCTCCTCTCCAGCGATGCCGTTGGCGTCGTGCGCGGCACAAGCGCCTTCATCGACCGCTGGGGTGGCGAGGGCGTTCTTGAAGCGGAAGTGCGGCAGGTAGAGCCCTCCGCCTTCACCCGTGTTTCCGCGCTCGGCATCGAGGAACAGCGTGTTCCGCTGGTGCTCGATGTGCTGACGCCGCTTGAGGAGCGCAAAGGGCTGGGCGACCAGTATCGCGTCTTCGTCAACCTCGTCACATGGGAGGAAGAGGACGTGCTGCAGGTGCCGCAGAGCGCACTCTTCCGCAGTGCCGGCGAATGGGCGCTGTTCGTCGAAGAGGAGGGCCGTGCAGCGCTCCGGCAGGTGGATGTGGGCAGGATGACCGGCGAATGGGCGCAGATCCTTTCAGGCCTCAGCGCCGGAGAGCGCGTCGTCGCCTATCCCGGATCGGCCATCGAGACCGGAACGCGCCTTGAGCCGCGCAATCCGGATGAGGGTCAGGGGCAGGACATGGAAGGGGCGTAGCGGGCAAAGCCGAAGCGCTGCGCCATGTGCCTCTGCTCCAGCGCGATCATGCCCCACAGGAGCCCGAGAAGCAGATAGAAGTGCCGCCAGTGATCCGTGTCGATCACCGTGCCGAGCGCCACATGGCCGACGAACACGATATAGACGCAGATCAGGTAGGGCTGCCATGGGCGGCGGCGGAAGAGAATGCGAAAGCCCGCCGCCAGCGTCCACAGGATCAGCGTCAGATAGGCTGCGAAGCCGAGCCACGAATAATCGAGCAGCGCTTTCAGCCAGATATTGTGCGTGTCTTCGCCGAGAATCTGCCCGAACTGCAACGGCCCGATGCCGAGCGGGTGCTCGGTCGCCCAGCCAAAGCCGATGCCGAAACGCGCAAACCGGCCAAGACGCGCGCCGTCATAATCCTGCACAAGCTGCGCGCGCTGGAAGAAAAGCTCCGAAACGGCCGGTATCTGGAGTGCGAGCAACAGCACCAGCGCGATGCCCACAAGCGCCAGAAACGCGGTGACCGCGATGCGCAGCCGCGCGGCGGCCGTGTCGGCATTGAGGAACACCGTCAGCACCAGAAGCCCGCAGGTCATGATGAGCAGGCCCCACGCGCCGCGCGAGAAGGAGAAGAAAATGCCGCCGGCGACGATCAGAAACAGCGGAACGCACAGAAACGCCGTAACCGGGCGTGCGGTCAGCACCAGATAGAGCAGATAGACCGCTGGCAGGGTCAGAAACGGGCCAAACACGTTCGGGTCTTCGAAGACACCGGCGGCGCGTTCGAACTTGGTGAACATCTCCGCGCCCGGAAAGGCGTGGAAATAGCCCAGAATGCCGAACAGGGCGGTGGCGGAGGCCGCCGCCACCCAGGCGCGGAACACGACGGCGAGCAGGTCCGGATCGTCCTCCACGACGGCTGCGAAGAACACCGATGTCAGCGCGAGGAAGAGCGAGACCGCGATATAGAGCGGGATCGTTCCAAGGCTCGCCAGCTGCGACATGGAGATGAGGCCGCCAATGTTGAAGGCGATCAGAAGCGCCAGAAGCGGTGCGATGCGGCGTGAAATCTTCAGGCCCGCCAGCGCCCAGATGGCGATGAGCCCCACCATGTAGAGCTCATAGGGCGCAGGCTCGCGGATGACGAAGCCGGACAGAAAAACGCCAAAGCCGATGGCAGCCAGTTTCAGAAGCGAAACCAGTTTTGCGTCGACCGCCGCACGGGGCAGAACCGGCGGCGCGCTATCATAGGCGAGCAGGCTCAATATGCGTTTTCCGTGTCGAGAAGCCGGATCGGCGTCAAAAGCAGGATCTTGAGGTCGAACCAGAGCGACCAGTTTTCGATGTAATAGAGGTCGTATTCGGTGCGCTTGCGGATCTTTTCATCCGTGTCGATTTCGCCGCGCCAGCCATTGATCTGCGCCCAGCCGGTCACGCCCGGTTTCACCTTGTGACGGGCAAAGTAGCCGTCCACCACCTCTTCATAGAGGCGGTTGTGGGCCTGTGCAGCCACGGCATGCGGGCGCGGTCCGACCAGCGAAAGCGAACCAAAAAGCGCGTTGAAGAACTGCGGCAACTCGTCGATGGAGGCCTTGCGGATGAAGCGACCGACGCGGGTGACGCGCGGGTCGTTTTTCGTCACCGCGGCCTTCGCCGTCGGGTCGCACTTGTCCACATACATGGAGCGGAATTTCAGAACCTCGATGGCCTCATTGTTGAAGCCGTGCCGTTTCTGTCTGAACAGAACCGGGCCCTTGCTGTCGAGCTTGATGGCGATGGCGGTGGCCACCATGATCGGTGAGAAAAGCACAATGCCGATCAGGCTGAAGACGATATCAAAACCGCGTTTGGCGACCGAGTCCCAGTCATTGATCGGGCGGTCGAAGATATCGAGCATCGGCACCGAGCCGATATAGGAATAGGCGCGCGGACGAAAACGCAGATGGTTGGCATGGGCCGAGAGGCGAATGTCGACCGGCAGGACCCAGAGCTTCGACAGAAGCGAGAGAACGCGCTTCTCCGCCGAGATCGGCAGGGCGACGATCAGCATGTCGATGCGCGCGATGCGGGTGAACTCCACCAGTTCCGTGATGGTGCCGAGTTTTGGATAACCGGCGACCACGGGCGGTGAGCGCAGGTCGTCGCGGTCGTCGAACAGGCCACAGATGCGGATGTCGTTATAGGGCTGCTGCTCGATGGAGCGGATCAGGTCTTCGGCATTGGCGCCGCCGCCGACGATCACCGCACGGCGCTCGATGGTGCCGTTGCGCGCCCAGCGGCGCAGGAGCTGCGAGGCGGTGATGCGCAGCATGAGCAGCGCACCGAAGCCGCACACGAACCATGCGCCGAGCCAGAAGCGCGAGAAACTGTCAGAAATTTTCAGGAAGAAGCCGGTCAACGCCAGTGCGGCGAATGTGGCCATCCAGGCAACGAATATGCGCCCCATGGAGCCCGACGGATTGCGCAGCGCGCGCATGTCGTAGCAGCCGGTGAACTGGTAGATGACGATGGCCAGAACCGAGCCGCCGCCGACAACGGTCATGTAGTGCCAGAAAAGCGGTGCGGAAAAACCGACATAGGCGAAGTAGAGCGCGATGCCGGTGAGGAGGAGCATGGACAGCTCAACCAGCCGCATGACACCGAGCACCATGACAGGGGACATGGTTTCGCGCTTGTATTGCTGCGCGACCTGCCAGGCGATCGGATTGAGCTTGGTCTGCTCGCTACCGGCCTTCAGGATTCCCGTCTGTCTCGCCTTCGATGCATAGATCCGCTTCGGGTCTACCTGGTTCATGAACGGAATACGCCCCCTGCTTTTTATGCGCGCAGCATATTTTGCGGGGCGTAAGATTCCCTTTCATGAAAGTACTGGCTGGGAATATTTTCCGGTTGTGCTTAACGAGTTATTGGCAGGCTCGTCCGGTAGACCGTTTCAATGGCCTTCGCCATCACATTCGCGCCGAAACGGGCGCGCAGTTCTTCAGGCGGCGGCATGAGGGCGTGAAAGGCGCGCTCGTTATCAAGGGCGCGCTGCATGGTCCCGGCAATGGCGCTGGCGTCGGGCTCGGTGAGGGCAGGGGACGCCTCTCCGAAGACCTCCGGAATGCCGCCCACGGCGGTGGCGATGAGCGTGCGCCCGGCGGCCAGCGCTTCCAGAACGATATAGGGCATGGCTTCGGCGCGTGATGGCACCACCATGATCCGCGCCAGCCCGAAGGCCTCGCGCGCGGGCATGGCCGGGAGAAAGCGAATGCGCTCCCCGAAGCCGAGCTCGTCGGCCTGACGCCTGTACCCTTCAAGACCGGCCCCGTCTCCGACCATGACGGCCGTAAGGTCGCGTCCGAGCAGGTCGCGGGTAAGCGCCAGTGCGTCGATGAAGAGATCCGGTCCCTTCAGGTCGCGCATCATGCCGATATAGAGAAAGTCCGCCGCATCCCCGACTGTCCGGACAGGCTCAAACTCGGCCGGCGTCAGTCCGTTGTAAACAAGCGAGAACGGTGCGCGGGGCTTCCCCACCTTCTGCTCGAAGGTGCGTTTTTCGTAGTCCGAAACGAACAGGATGTGATCGGTGAAGCGGTCCATCAGGCGCTCGATGGCGAAGAACACGCGCCCCGTCGCCGTCTCCGCCGCATAGTGCAGGCTACCGCCATGGGGCGAGTAGATGCGCGCGGGCCGCTGTCCCGCCATGCGCATCATCGTGCCGAACACACGCGCATAGACGCCGCCTTTTGCGCCATGGCCGTGAAGAACATCGGGCCGCATTTCGCGCACCACGTGATAGGCGCGCCGTGCAGCTGTCAGATCGCCGATCCCGATATGGCGCTGCATGGGCGTGCGGCGCACACCGAGAGAGAGGCTGGGCTCCAGCGCGGCGATCAGGCTTGCCTCATAGTCGCCGCCAGTGGTGGAATCGCAGATGATGCCGACATCATGCCCCGCCGCGCGCTGCGCGTCGCACAGGTCGCGCACATGGCGGAAGATGCCGCCGACCGGCGAACGAAAACAGTGAACGATGCGCAGCTTCCCACCACCAGCTTCAGCCGGCAGGGGCGTTTGCGGGGGAGATGCCTCAGAACAGGCGTTCACGGACATAGACGGTGTCACCGGGAAGCAGCGGGTCCGTGGTGACCACGCGACCGGTCAGAACCTTGCCATTGATGTCGCGGGTGATGTCCACATTGCCCTGATTGGCGCGCGGGCTGAAACCGCCGGCCGCCGCAACGGCCTTCTGTACGGTCATGCCCGGCACATAGGAATACTGACCCGGTGCGCCCACTTCGCCCATGATGAACACCGGGCGGTAGCGGTCGACCTCGACGGTCACGTCGGGATCGCGCAGATATCCTTGGCGGAGCATGCTGGCGATGGACTGCTCGACCTGTTTGGAGGTCTTGCCGCGCGCCGGCACCGATCCCACCAGCGGAAACGCGATGTAACCGGACTGGTCGACATTATAGGTGTTGCTGAGGTTGTCCTGGTCGAAGACGGTGATGCGCAGCGTGTCGCCTGCATCCAGCACATAGGGCTGATAGAGCGCTTCGTGAAACGCCGCCGGCGCCGGGCGATAGCCCGAACAGCCTGAAGCGACAACGAACGCTGCCAGCACTGGCAAGAATTTGGCTTTATTCTTCATGACGGACTGCAAACCTCTGGCGTCATCTTGACCCGCAAACACAGGTCCCATGGCCGTTTTATCCATCCATTAGGGTTAATGTCGGGTAAAGCGCGCTCTTATACCCTCATAGCGCGCATACCGTAACCGTCTAGCGGTGTGCGTGAAGCTTTAACCCGCTGGTTACTATGCGCGTTTACCTTGGCGCGGACCAATTTGGGAGCAGACCGCATGAACAGCGATCAGATCGCGCATGGTGACGTGGATGTCGACCTGGGCCGGCTTTTTGCCGCTGTCCGGCGCAAATGGCCGCGCATTCTGTTTGCTTCTCTCATTATTACGGGACTGGTGTTCGCGCTTGCCTATATGGCCACCCCGCAATACCGCGCGCAGACAAGGCTTCTGATCGAGACGCGCGAATCAATCTACACCCGTCCGCAGGGCGTGGGCGATGGCGACCGTCCGATTCTTGACGGGGAAGGGGTCACCAGCCAGGTCGAGCTGATCACCTCGACGGAAATCCTCGACACGGTGGCGCGCGATCTCAACCTTGCAAACCGCAAGGAGTTCTCCGGCAGCGGGGGCTCGCTTGTCTCGCGCATCCTCGTCATGGTCGGTCTCAAGAGCGCGCCGGTCGAGGGCACCGACGAAGAAAAGGTGCTGCGGGCTTTTCGTGAACGGCTGACGGTCTATCGCGTCGAGAATTCGCGCGTCATCGTGATCGAGTTCTCCTCGGAAGACCCGCAGCTTGCCGCAGAGGTGCCCAATGCGGTGGCCAACGCCTATGTCGCCATGCAGAGCGACGCCAAGCTTCAGTCCAACACCAGTGCGACCCAGTGGCTTGAGCCGGAAATCGAGGACCTGCGCGAGCGCGTGAAACAGGCCGAGGCGCGGGTCGCGGAATACCGCGCCCAGTCGGATCTCCTGCTTGGGCAGAACAACACCGTGCTGGCCACGCAGCAGCTTTCGGAACTCTCCAGCGAGCTTTCGCGCACCCGCGCCAACCGTTCGGCCGCAGCCGCGCAGGCGGCATCCGTGCGCAGCGCCCTTGAAAGCGGTGTGGCCGTCGAGAGCATGCCGGAGGTTCTGGCGTCGCCACTCATCCAGCGGCTGCGCGAGCGGCAGGTGGAATTGAACGCGCAGATCGCCGATCTGTCGACCACGCTTCTTGGAAACCATCCACGCATCCGCGCCCTGCGCTCGCAGTTAAGCGATCTCGATGTCCAGATCCGCAATGAGGCCACCAAGGTGCTCGCGGGGCTCGAAGCCGAGGCCGCCCGCGCGGAGCGCCGCGAGGAGGAGCTGCAGGCCGAACTCAACCGCCTCAAGGTCGCCTCGGCGCGCGCCGAAGAAGAGCAGGTGGAACTGCGCGCCCTGGAGCGCGAAGCCGCCGCACAGCGCGAATTGCTGGAATCCTATCTGACCCGCTACCGCGAGGCTGCCTCGCGCAGCGACCGCAATTATCTCCCCGCCGATGTGCGCATCTTCTCCCGCGCCATCACGCCGAGCGAGCCCTATTTCCCAAAAATCGTGCCGATCACGGCGGCGGCCTTTGTCGCTTCTCTGCTGATCATGGCCGTGATCACGCTTCTGCAGGAACTGTTCTCCGGGCGCGCCATGCGCCCGTCGGCTGTGGCGCCCGCGCCGCTTCCAGCGGCCGTTCCCATGCGGCGGGCCGAGCCTGCGCTTGATGCGGTTCCGGCCCCGGAACGGCCTTCGGAGCCGGTCCTGCCGACGCCCGAGGTCGCAGACCTTCCTTTTCCGAAGCCCGTATCGCGGACGGCCCGCTATGGCGGCATCGATGTGGAGCAGGCCTCCGAGCGGCTCGTCACCGGGGGTGTTACCCGGGCGCTGTTCATTTCGCCGGAAGGGGATGAGGCGGCTGCCGCTTCGGTTCTGGTCGCGCGGGATGTGGCTGATTCCGGCATGCGGGTCCTGCTGCTCGACCTCACTTCATCGGGTGCCGCATCGCTTCCCATGCTGGAAAGCGTTGCCTATGCCGGCATCACCAATCTTCTGGCGTCCGAGGCAAACTTTGCCGATGTGATCCACACGGACCTGTTCTCCGAGTGCCACATCATCCCCGTTGGCACGGCGGACCCGCAGCGCGCCATGCGCGCCGCCGACCGGCTGCCCATCATCATCGAATCGCTGTCGGCTGCCTATGATGTGGTCATCATCGAGTGCGGTCCTGTCGATGCGCAGGGGATTGGACGTCTCATGTCGTCCGATACGCAGGTTCTTGTCAGCATGATTGATCCGGAAGCCGGTGAACTGGCCGCAGAAACGGCCGAGGAACTGCGCGAGAGCGGCATCGCAACGCCCATCCTCGTTTCGCCGACTGGCGGTTCCAAACCGCCCGCACCGCCCGGACGCGACGCCGCCTGATCCTGTTCTTCCGCATTTGTGTGGCCATCGGGAGGCTCCACCTGACGGAAAAATACCCTAGCGTCTCAGCGCCGAAAGCCGTTTGCGAACGCCCTTGGCCATGGCCCAGAGGCGCGGGTCGTTGATGACGATGCGTTTTCCGCCCGCAATGGCGCTGCGTGTCAGGGCCATTGCCCGCCCTTTGACCGTCAGCGGAACAAAGCTGTCGAAATGTACGGTCTCCAGATCACACCACAGGCGCTTGTAATATTCGTCGCCGACGCTGAAGTCATAGACCTTCAGACCCTGTTCGCAGGCTTCCTGAATGTTCTCGAAAAACAGGAAACGCCCGGGGCTGATCTCCGTCAGCTCGTCGTCCGAGATCGAGCTGAATTCGCAGATGATGCGATCATCGGTGAGGCTGGAGCCGGTCACGGCGCGAAGCCTGCCGGCAACCTCCAGCCCGTGAAGCACGAATTTCGGATGTTCGCTTGCCGTTGCCTCGCCAAACAGCGTGTGAAACGCAGCCTGCACCGGCGCTGGCGCAAACACGTTCTGGATGCCCATCTGTGCAAAGCGCTCCGCCTTCATGGCGAAGAAGGCCTCCAGCATCGTATCCGCCTCATCCGGTGTTTTCGCCATGCGCCGTTCAAAGCCGCCGGCGGCTTCAAGCTTGCGCGCCTGCGAGCGGTGCTGCTTGCGTTTCCGCTTGCCGCTGGCGCGCAAAAGCGCCGCGTCGAATCCACCCTCCAGATCGACCGCAAGCGACAGATTGGGGCTTTCGCTGTGCGGCCAGAAAAGAAGTGGATTGGCCACGCCATCGCAGGCATGGAGCTGACGCTCCAGGCTCAGAAGATCGATGTCCGGCCTCTGGTCATGGATGTGGTTGAGGAGGTCCCGCAGCTGGGCAGAACCGATGCGGTCATCCGCCCGCCGGTCGGTCAGCGGAAAATTGCCATTGGCATGCCGGTCGCCGATGAAGCGCGCCACGCGAAAGCGCCCCTGCGCAGCCAGCTCCAGCGGAAGGCTCAGAAGATGGCCTTCACTGTCTGAAAGCCGAACGATCAGCGTCTCGTGAACACTGTGCCTGGCCCAGGCGGAAACCCATTCAGGGCTCTGCGCCGGCATGAAGCAGGAGGCAGCACTGTCCTCGCGATAGAGAGCCAGCGCCGCGCTATCGGCCGGGCGCAATTCGACTGTCAGCCCCGCAGCGGGGCTTGCCGTGGCGCTCGGTGTCCGTTCAGGCTGGTTGGAAACCGTCATCATCCATCGCGATCAAAAGGACCGCCGCACGGGCGGCTTTGATCCTGTGTAACCGCAAAAGGTGAAAGAAAGATCGACGGATCAGGCGTCGTTCTGCGGTCGCCCGATCATCCAGCGGATGATGAACATGGCGGGAATGATCCACAGAAGGCCGGTCAGGAAATAATAGGCAAGGTGCATCAGCGGACCGGCATCGGCCAGCTGCGCCACGGCGATTGCCGTCGACAGGATGGCGTAAACCACGACCAGCGCCACGAGGGCGACCATACCGATGAATTTTCGCAGGCGTACGGGCATTGGGAAGACCTTTCCGCCGCTTCATAGAGTGAGCCGCCCCGCGATGCAATCGCAGGCATTCACCTGCGCGACGGCTTGTCGCGTAATTGGCGCTGCGGCTTGCAACTTGCCGGGCTTTGGTTCACCTACAGACTTCTTCCGAAACGATGATGGCTGACGCTGTGGATATGACTGCTACCAGTGCTGCAACCGCGCAAGTTCCGCAGGAAACCCTGCTGCGCAATCGAAAATTCGTGCGCCTCTGGCTCTACTTTGTGCTGTTTACGCTGTTTGCGCTGGTGATCGTCGGCGGCGCGACGCGGCTGACCGAATCCGGCCTCTCCATCACCGAATGGAAACCGATCCACGGCGTGATCCCGCCGCTCAGCGAAGCCGAATGGCAGGAAGAGCTGGAGAAGTACCGGCAGATCCCCGAATACCAGCAGATCAACAAGGGCATGAGCCTTGGCGAGTTCAAGACCATCTTCTGGTGGGAATGGGCGCACCGGCTTCTGGCGCGTGGCGTCGGCTTCGTTTTTGCGCTGCCGCTGGCGTTCTTCTGGATGACCGGGCGGCTTGAAAGCGATTTGAAGCCCAAGCTTCTCGGCATTCTGGCGCTTGGCGGGCTTCAGGGCGCGGTCGGCTGGTGGATGGTCGCCTCCGGTCTTGTCGACCGTGTGGATGTGAGCCAGTACCGGCTGGCCACGCACCTCACCATCGCCTGCTTCATCTTCGCCGCCACCGCGCTGGTGGCGCGCGGGCTTGCGCCCCACTCGACGGGGCGGGCCGAGGAGGGCATTCGCCGCTTCGCCGGCTGGATGGTGGTCGCCGTCCTCTTCCAGATCTATCTGGGTGGTCTCGTGGCCGGTCTTCGCGCAGGCATGACCTACAACACCTGGCCGCTGATGGATGGGGCGCTGGTGCCGGGCGGCCTGTTCGCGCAGACGCCCGCCTGGCTCAATTTCTTCGAGAACCCCAAGATGGTGCAGTTCATTCACCGTCTCGGCGCTTATGTGCTTCTGGCGCTGGCGCTCTGGCAGATGGTGTTCGTGCTCCGCCGTGCGCCCTCCACACCGCATGCGCGCCGGGCGGTCCTGTTTGCCACTCTCGTTCTGGTGCAGGCGGCCATTGGCATCGTCACGCTGCTCATGGTCGTGCCCATCGACGTGGCGCTCACCCATCAGGGCGTGGCGCTGGTGGTTCTGTTCTTCGCCTGCGCCCACTGGCGCGCGACGAAGGGGCCTTATCCGCTGCCCGGCGCACCACGCCGCCAGCGTGACGAAGATGAGGTCTACGCGGCGATCTAGCCGCGCAGAGCGTTCCAAACAAAAACGCCCCAAAACAAAAAGGCGCGCCCCACGGGAACGCGCCTTTTTTATTGGGCGATGTCTGGAGGCTCAGAGCCCCTGAAGCATCAGATCCATGTTCTGCACGGCAGCGCCGGAAGCGCCCTTGCCGAGATTGTCATAGACGGCGACCAGCAGGGCCTGCGCGCGCGCATCGTTGACGAAGACATGCAGCGTCATGTCGTTGGTGTTGTTGTGGGTTTCCGGGTTCAGCTTTTCCGTGCGCTCGATCACGCCGTAAGGAGCGACCTTCACCACACCATCCTTGATGGCGCTGTAATGGTCGGCGAGCGCGGCATGCATCTCGGCGCCCGTCGGCACGCTGTCGAGGTGACCAAGCTGCAGGGGCAGGGCGGTCAGCATCCCTTGCGCGAAATCGCCGACAGCCGGCTGCATGAGCGGCGCGCCGGCAAGGCCTGCATAGGCCTGAAGCTCCGGCAGATGCTTGTGGTTGAGCGACAGCCCATAAGGCATGAACTCCGGCGCAGCGTCACCCTTCGCTTCGTAATCCTCGATCATGGTGCGGCCGCCGCCGGAATAGCCGGAAATGCCGTTCACCGTGATCGGCAGATCGGCTGGCAGCAGGCCGGCTTGGATCAGCGGGCGCAGGAAGGCGATGGGTCCCTGCGGCCAGCAACCGGGATTGGCGACACGCTTTGCCGTGCGGATCGCGTCGCCCTGCGCCTTGTCCATCTCGGCGAAGCCATAGGTCCAGCCTTCGGCCACGCGATGCGCGGTCGAGGCGTCGATCACGCGGGTGCTGTCGTTCTCGATCAGCGAGACGCTTTCGCGCGCGGCATCGTCGGGAAGGCACAGAATGGCGATGTCGGCAGCGTTGAGGAATTCGGCGCGGGCAGCCGGGTCCTTGCGCTTTTCTGGCGGAATGGAGATCACTTCGATGTCGCGGCGCTCGGCCAGCCGCGTCCTGATCTGCAGGCCGGTGGTGCCGTGTTCGCCATCGATGAAGATTTTCGCCGTCATGGTGTCAGTCCTGGAAAAGAGTCGGATTTCAACTGGTTATGCGCGCCGGCGGAATCAATCCGCAAAGCGCTTGAATCGCTGCTTCAGCTCTTATCGTCGCTTTCGCGCCGCGAGAAGGCCGAGATAGTGCATGGCGATGGTCGCGCCCGCGATGGCCGTTATGTCGGCATGGTCATAGGCAGGAGCGACCTCCACCACATCCGCGCCGACGATGTCGAGCGCGCCGAGCTGGCGCAGAACGGAAAGCATTCGGGCGCTGGATGGGCCGCCGGCCACCGGTGTTCCGGTGCCGGGCGCATAAGCGGGGTCGAGGCAGTCGATATCGAAAGTGACATAGGCAGGCCGGTCGCCGACGCGGGCCATGATGGCCTCGGCGATCTCGCCGGCCTTCATCTCTTCCACGTCATGGCCGTGGAGAATGGCGATGCCGCAATCCTCCGGCGCGTGGGTGCGAATGCCGACCTGAATGGACGCCGCCGGATCGATGACGCCGTCGCGCACCGCGCGGCCGACAAAGGAGCCGTGGTCGATGCGCTTGCCGTCATCATACCAGGTGTCCTGATGCGCATCGAACTGCACGAGGGCGAGGGGCCCGTGCTTTGCTGCATGCGCTTTCAAAAGCGGCCAGGTGACGAAGTGGTCGCCGCCAAGCGAAAGCAGAAACGCATCGGATTTGAGGATCTTTGCCGCTTCGCGCTCAATGGTCGCCGGCGTCTTCTGGTGATTGCCGTAATCCAGAAGGCAGTCACCATAATCGATGACGGCCAGCGCCTCGAACAGATCGGCGTCGAACGGATATTGCGGATCATTGTCGAAGATCGCCGAGGCGCGGCGGATCGCCTGCGGGCCGAAACGCGCGCCCGGCCGGTTGGAAACGGCGGCGTCGAAGGGGATGCCCCACACGACGGCGTCGGCGCCCTTCAGCGATTTGGTGAATTTGCGGCGCATGAAGGAGAGCGCTCCCGCATAGGTCGGGTCGCTGGCCGCGCCCGTCAGACCGCGGGCGGTGAAGGCATTGTCGATGGAATTCGACGGCATGGCGCTCCTCCTTCAGAGCATTTCGCAGTCAGGCCCACCCGCCTGACATCCGCACGAATGCGGTGAAACAATAAAGACAGAGCCCGGCTGCGACGCCATGAGGCGGTGAACCGCTCCATCGGCCCAATGGGTAGGGGGAAGGCAAAATCTGCGCAAGAAAAAAGCGGACCCGAAGGCCCGCTTTTCGTTCTTGGAAGTTCGTGAAGCTTAGCGCTTGGAGAACTGGAACGAACGACGAGCCTTTGCCCGGCCGTACTTCTTACGCTCAACCACGCGGCTGTCGCGGGTCAGGAAGCCACCCTTCTTGAGGACGCCACGCAGCTCCGGCTCGTAATGGGTCAGAGCCTTGGAGATGCCGTGACGAACTGCACCGGCCTGGCCGGACAGGCCGCCGCCAACGACAGTGGCGACGACGTCGTACTGGCCGTTGCGGTCGGCAGCAACGATCGGCTGCTGCAGGATCATCTGCAGAACCGGGCGTGCGAAGTAAGCCGCGAACTCTTTGCCGTTGACGGTGATCTTGCCGGAGCCCGGCTTGACCCACACGCGGGCAATTGCGTTCTTGCGCTTGCCGGTGGCGTAAGCGCGGCCATGTGCGTCCAGCTTCTGCACATGCACCGGAGCAGCTTCCTGCTCGGCGTTCTGCGCAGCGGTTGCCGCACCCAGCTCTTCGAGGGAGTTGATTTCGGCCATTACTGGGCCCTCACATTCTTCTTGCTCATGGCGGCGACGTCGAGCGTCTCCGGGTTCTGGGCGACATGCGGGTGCTCGGCGCCTGCATAGATGCGCAGGTTCTTCATCTGGCGACGGCCAAGCGGGCCACGCGGAACCATGCGCTCAACGGCCTTCTCAACCACGCGCTCGGGGAACCGGCCCTCGAGCAGCTGGCGCGCAGTGCGCTCCTTGATGCCGCCGGGGTGACCCGTGTGCCAGTAGTATTTCTTGTCGGTGTATTTCTTGCCGGTGAAGACCACCTTGTCGGCATTGATGACGATGACGTTGTCGCCGTCGTCCACATGCGGGGTGAAGGTGGGCTTGTGCTTGCCGCGGAGACGGTTTGCGACGATGGTGGCCAGACGACCGACGACGAGACCTTCGGCGTCAATCAGGATCCACTTCTTCGTCACTTCCGCAGGCTTCTGCGAAAAGGTTTTCATGGGTCTTTTCCGTTTTATTGGACCCGGCCCGAAGGCAGGGCGTTTCTTGTTGCTTGTGTTCGCGGCGATCTTATCCGGTTCGGATTCGGCCAGCGCAAACCAATGCAGCACCACATTCGAGGTGCAGCGATGGTTACCTATAGACGGACCGGGGGATCGTCAAGCGCAATGTTTCGAGTATTGCGATGAAAAAATCAATAAAAACAATGGTTTAAAAATATGGTATTATAATACCGCATGAATTGACGCCCGTTTGGCGCGCTTCAGCCGCGCAGAAGCCTATTTTGAGGGTGGAATGGAGTAGGTTCCGGTCGCGTGGGCAACCGTTTCGTCCGTGTCGCCTGCCACCAGCTCGGCCTCGAAGACCATCAGCCGCCGGCCCAGTTTCAGGATGCGGCAATGGCCGTCCACGACGCCTGCCCCGGCCTTGCGCATGAAGTTGATGTTCAGGTTGGTGGTGACGGCCAGCGCCTTGCGCCCGACATGGGAGAGCGCGCAGACATAGCCGCCGATATCGGCGAGGGCAAAGAGCGAGGGGCCGGCCACCGTGTCGCCGGGGCGCAGATGCTGAAAGCCTGCTTCCAGACGCACCGTACAGCCCCCCGGCCAGACTTCCAGCGCGCGATAATCGGGCGTCTCCCCGCTGCAGGCCTGGGGAAAGACATCGCGCAGATAGAGATTGACCTCTTCAGCGTCCATCACCGGCTGGAGCGCGCTGTCCGGCCTTGTGCCTTCCCGCTTCATATCCATGATCCTGACCTCCCGTTCGACGCCGGCTGGATCTGTCGCAAAAGGCCGGCTGCGAAGAGAATTGCCGGATTGCCGTTGCAACACAAGCGGCACTATGGTGACGGCGGTTCATGAACACGGAGGAAGACCATGGCCAATGCGGCGGCAGTGCAGGAGAGCGTCCAGGCGCCGGTTTCAGTCAGTGAGGCGGACGGCATTGTGCAGATCACGCTCGCGAGCCCGCCGGCCAATGCCCTCTCGATCGCCATGATGGAGGCGCTGAAGGGAGCGCTCGACCGCGCCCGCGACGATGATGCGGTCCGGGTCATCGTGCTGCGTTCCGAGGGCAAGGTGTTCTGCGCCGGTCATGATCTGAAGGAACTAACGGCCCACCGCGCCGATGCGGACCGGGGCAGGGCGTTCTTCGAAAAGACCATGCTCCTCTGCTCGGGCCTCATGCAGACCATCGTGCGTCATCCCAAGCCGGTGATCGCCGAGGTGAGCGGCATCGCCACCGCTGCCGGTTGCCAGCTTGCCGCCTCCTGCGATCTGGCGGTTGCGAGCGAGACGGCGCGCTTTGCCACGCCGGGCGTGAATATCGGCCTGTTCTGTTCCACGCCCATGGTCGCCCTGTCGCGCAATGTCTCGCGCAAGCACGCGATGGAGATGCTGTTGACGGGCGAGATGGTCGATGCCGGGCGCGCGCATGCCTTCGGTCTCGTCAACCGGGTCGTGCCGCAGGATGCGTTGAATCAAACCGTGATGAATTTCGCGCAAACCATTGCTTCCAAATCGCCTTTGACGCTGAAGATCGGCAAGGAGGCGTTCTATGCACAGGCCGAGATGGAGCTGTCACAGGCCTATGATTACACGGTGCGGGTCATGGTCGAGAACATGCTCGCCCGTGATGCCGAAGAGGGCATCGGCGCGTTCATCGAAAAACGCGCTCCCGAGTGGAAAGGGAAGTAGGCATGGAACCGCGCATCTCGCTGATCACGCTTGGCGTAGACGATCTGGAGCGCGCGGTGGCGTTTTACGAGGCCATGGGGCTTGAGCGTAATCGCAAGATGACGGGTGGTGTCGCCTTCTTCCAGATGGGCGGGATGATCCTGGCGCTCTGGCCGCGCGAGGAGCTTGTGGCCGATGTCGGCGAAGAGAATTATCGCGCAGCCCATGAGGCGGCGGCCGGGCATTCAGGTGTGGCGCTCGCCTACAACACGCGCAGCGAGGACGATGTGATCGTCGTGCTCAACCGCGCCGCCAAAGCGGGTGGCCGGATCGTGAAACCTGCCGCTCATGCCTCATGGGGCGGGTTTCAGGGGTATTTTGCCGACACAGAGGGGAACCTCTGGGAGGTTGCGTTCAATCCGGATTTTCCGATCAGCGACGACGGCGCGATCTCGCTGCCGGATTGAGCGATCTACGGGGGCGACAAACGCGCCGCCTCCGCAAATGCCTGGCGTGAAGCAGGCGATCTAGTCGTCGCTCCAGCACACATGGGCAGGGCACGCATCGGTATCGAGCGCCGGTAAAAGCCGCACTTTGAGTGTTTCATAATGCGCAGGGCATTCGCTCTGATCCGCGACAAACCGGTCGTAGCGCCGGGGAGCCTGTGCGGTGCTCGACGGATAACGCAGGATGACCGCCCCGTTTTCGCTGATGGAATCCTGAAGCTCCCTGCAGGTCTGACCACCTGCCTGAGCGCTGCTGTTGGGGTAAAGGAGGACGCAGGCAACGGCTAACATCAATGACTTACGCATAGCTTCCCTTTCTGAAATTTTTGACTTTCAAACACGCTTTTCGCCGGCCAGAAATGCTGGTGGCTTCAGGGGCGCGCCGGGACGTTATGCAGCAGGAAAATTGCCGGTAAAAGCGGCTATAAAGTTAAATAAATCAATGATTTTTGAGATGTTCTTTTATAGCAATATAACGCCGGACGGTTCTCATGGAGACCGCATCCGGAGCATCTTTCTGTGGGCCGTTCCCGTCAGTTCCGGAATATCCACCGGCGGTCGAAAAGCCGCTCCCGCATCTCCGCCTTGCAGCGCAGAACCGGGCAGGATTCGCGGTCTGCGGTGGGGATGTAATCGCGCACGGCGATGTGCGCCACCGGGCAGAAATTCTCATTCGCCACATAGCGGTCATAGCGCGGCAGGCTCGGATTGTTGCGCGACTGGTAGCGCATGATCGCAGCACCCTCCGCATTGATCCTGGCTTGCGCCTCGGCACAGCTCATGGCAGTTGACGTGTAGCGGGATATGGCTCCGGCAGGGCTGGCCAGAACGACCATTCCAAGGGTCAGGGCGATGTATCTCAACATGATCGGTCACTTTGCTTTGAGCAGGCTGCAACGGGTGCAGCGGATAACGAATATCATATCATAGCCTGCGGCTTTGCCGAGATTGAGGCGGCATTCGCAGGGTTCGGGAGCGACGATGAACCACGACAGTTACGACGACGCCTATATTTCCGGCATTCTGAACACGGTGAAGAGCGTCGCCATTGTGGGTGCTTCGGCCAATGAGGTCAGGCCCAGCTTCTTTGTCACGAAGTATCTGATCGACAAGGGATACACGGTGTTTCCCGTCAATCCCGGTCAGGCCGGCAAGGAGATCGCCGGTCGTCCCGTCGCCGCAACGCTTGCCGATCTCGCCGAGCCCGTCGACATGGTCGATGTCTTCCGCCCATCCTCCGCCATTCCGGGCCTGACGGAAGAGATCCTCGCCATGGAGACGCTCCCCAAAGTGGTCTGGATGCAGCTAACTGTGCGTGACGATGCGTCTGCAAAACGGCTTGAGGAGAAGGGCATTCAGGTCGTGATGGATCGCTGCCCGAAGATCGAATATGCGCGGCTTTCACGCGAAATCGGCTGGAACGGCGTCAACAGCCGCGTGATTTCGTCGAAAAAGCCGATCATGCGCAAAGGTTTCCAGAGCTTCGGCATTCGCCAGCGCTGATTTTTCAGTGCAGCCGGTCGGCGGGGCATAAATCTCCTTTGCCTGCGACCAAGGGCTCTGTATTGATGCCCGCAACCCTGATTTTTGACATGGAGGGATTTTGACATGGAGGGATTGTCATATGAGTGAGCGTACTCCCGGTTTCGACACGCTGGCGGTGCATGCAGGGGCCCAGCCCGATCCGGCGACAGGCGCACGCGCCACGCCGATCTACCAGACCACCTCCTATGTCTTCGACGATGCGGACCATGCCGCTTCGCTGTTCGGCCTCAAGGCCTTCGGCAACATCTACACCCGCATCATGAATCCCACCCAGGCCGTGCTCGAAGAGCGCGTTGCAGCCCTTGAGGGCGGCACGGCTGCGCTGGCCACGGCTTCCGGCCATGCGGCTCAGTTGCTCACCTTCCACAATCTCATGCGGCCGGGTGCGAATTTCATCGCAGCCAAAAGGCTTTACGGCGGTTCCATCAATCAGTTCGGCCATGCCTTCAAGAATTTCGACTGGCATGTCCGCTGGGCCGATCCGGAGAATTTCGACAGTTTCGAAAGCCAGATCGATGACGACACGCAGGCGATCTTCGTCGAGAGCCTGGCCAATCCGGGCGGCACTTTCGTGGATCTGGAAAAGATTGGCGACATTGCGCGCCGTCACGGCCTGCCGCTGATCGTCGACAACACGATGGCGTCGCCCTACCTGCTGCGTCCCATCGAGCATGGCGCGGATATCGTGCTGCACTCGCTCACCAAGTTTATGGGCGGCCACGGCAATTCCGTAGGCGGCGCGCTGGTCGATGGCGGCACGTTCGACTGGTCGAAGTCCGGCAAGTATCCGATGCTTTCCGAGCCGCGCCCTGAATATGGCGGCATGGTTCTGCACGAGACCTTCGGCAATTTCGCCTTCGCGATCGCAGCCCGTGTTCTGGGCCTGCGCGATTTCGGTCCGGCGATCTCGCCCTTCAACGCCTTCCAGATCCTCACCGGCATCGAGACGCTGGCGCTTCGCATGCAGCGCCACAGCGACAATGCGCTGAAGGTGGCCGAATGGCTCAAGGGGCACGACAAGGTGTCGTGGGTTTCCTATCCGGGCCTGCCGGAAGATCCCAACCACGCGCTTATGAAGAAGTATTCGCCCAAGGGCGCTGGCGCTGTCTTCACCTTCGGCCTGAAAGACGGGTTCGATGCGGGCGTGAAGGTGGTGGAGAGCGTCGAGCTCTTCTCGCATCTGGCCAATATCGGTGACACCAAGTCGCTGATCATTCATCCGGCTTCCACCACCCACCGCCAGCTCTCCGACGAGCAGAAGGCGGCGGCTGGCGCCGGCGTCGATGTGATCCGCCTGTCCATCGGCATTGAGGACGTGGCAGACATCATCGCCGATCTGGAGCAGGCGCTCGCCAAAATCTGATCGAAGCGACTGATCGCGAATGCAATAACGGCGCGGGCTGAAAGGCCCGCGCCGTTTCTTATTGCAGGGAGGTGGGGGCGCTAGGAGGCGTCCCAGACGCAGTCCAGCCGCTCCAGCCCGTGAAAATGGTAGGTGTCGCCATAGGCCGGCGGCGTCTTCAGGGCGAGCGAGGGCAGGCGCTCGAACAAAACCTTTAGCCCCACCTGCATTTCCAGCCGCGCCAATGGCGCGCCGATGCAGAAATGAATGCCCGCGCCGAACGACACATTCTTCTGGTCGGGGCGTCCGGGGCGGAAACTGCGCGGCTCCTCGAAAGCCGTCAGGTCGTTGTTGGCTGCGCCCAGAAGCAGGCCGACCGTCTCGCCGGGCTTCAGGGTCAGGCCCGGAGCGACCTCCACCGTCTCATAGGCATAGCGGGTGAACATGTGCAGCGGCGGATCGTAGCGCAGGCATTCCTCCACCGTTGCCGCCGCATCCGCGTCGGAGCCGAAGAAGCGTCGCGGATCGCCGCCCTGCGCCAGCAGGGTCGATACGGCGTTGCCCAGCTGGTGCACGGTTGCCTCATGCCCTGCGTTCAAAAGAAGAATGGCCGAAGAGACAAGCTCATCCTCGCTCAGCCGTTCGCCATCTTCCTGCGCGGCGATGAGCAGGCTCAGCAGATCATCGCCCGGTGTGGCGCTGCGCTTTCTGGCGTAGTCGCGGATGAAGGCGGCGAAATCGCGCGCGGCCTCATCGGCGCTGCGCTGCGTCTCTTCGTCAGAGCCGTGCATATACATGGCGACCATGCGATGCGACCATTCCACGAGCTGCGGCCCCATATCCGTGGGCACGCCCAGCATCTCCGTGATGATCACCAGCGGAATGGGCGTTGCATAGGCTTCAAGCAGCTCCGCTTCGCCGGTCTGCTCAAAACCGTCGATCAGCGTGTGGCAGAGCGTCTCGACGCGGGGGCGCAGCCGCTCGACCTGGCGTGAGACGAAGGCGCGGTTGACGAGCTTCCTGAGCCGCGTGTGCACGGGCGGCTCGATCTCAAGCATCGAGTTGGCCTCGATGGCGTCGAAATGCTTCAGATGCGTGCGCGTGGCCGGATCGGGCTTCTGGTCGGCGGGTTGCTCGCGTCCAAGGCGCCGGTCGCGCAGGGCGCGGTTGACGCTTTCATAGTCGGTCAGGCACCAGAAGCCGAAGTCGTCCCAGAAGAACGCGGGCGCATGGGCGTGCAGATACGCATAGGCAGGGTAGGGATCCTGAACGAAGTCCGGATCGTGCGGATCGAGCCGAACGGCTTTGCGGTCATGATCGTAGAGGAGGTGGGCTGGTCGTTGGGGCATGATGGTGCGGTCCGGCTTGATGGGCGCCTCAAGGGGGCCCCGATGGGTACATTGCGTCGCGCGCAGGGCGCGGTATGGGGCTGTCAGAACCGGCGAATCGGACGCCGGCGATCATCAAGATAAAGGCTTGCTCTTGCGTCGGGGGAATGGGGCATCATATCTATCCCGTTGAACCAAACGATTCTGCCGCTTTTGCGTGCGCCAGCCAATCGGGCGTGCGACCTCAAACCGAAAGGTGTTTTCATGCCGAATCCCGTCGATACCGCCATGAATCTGGTGCCCATGGTCGTCGAGCAGACGAACCGGGGTGAACGGGCTTACGACATCTTCTCGCGCCTCCTCAAGGAGCGCATTATCTTCATCACCGGCCCGATCGAGGATAGCATGGCCTCGCTGGTCTGTGCGCAGCTCCTCTTCCTTGAGGCAGAGAACCCGAAGAAAGAGATCGCGCTCTACATCAACTCGCCGGGTGGCGTGGTGACGTCGGGCATGGCCATCTACGACACGATGCAGTTCATCCAGCCGCCGGTCTCCACGCTGTGCATCGGCCAGGCTGCGTCGATGGGCTCGCTGCTTCTGTGCGCCGGCCACAAGGACATGCGCTTTGCGACGCCGAACGCGCGCATCATGGTGCATCAGCCTTCGGGCGGCTTCCAGGGCCAGGCGTCCGATATCGAGCGCCACGCGCAGGACATCATCAAGCTCAAGCGTCGTCTGAACGAGGTCTATGTCCAGCACACCGGGCAGGATTACGACACGATCGAGCGCACGCTTGACCGCGATCATTTCATGACCTCGGACGAGGCGCAGGAGTTTGGCCTGATCGACAAGGTTGTCAGCTCCCGCGACACGCCCGAGAAAGCAGCCGAATCCTGATTCGGAACGCGGCTTTTGCAATCGGTCTGCCCGGCCTTGTGCCGGGCATGGCGCGGTTTGGCCGGCATTTGCCGCCGATTGCGTCATTTCCGTCACATTTTTGTGTTTGCAGCCGGTGTGTGAACGCCTACGTTAAGTCTATATTGAGTTTCCAGATCCAAGGTCTGGACAGGGGCTCGGTATGGTTGCCGCGTTTTCGGATTTGTGTTTCGTTTCGAGGACAGAGCGTGGACCGCCCGGGGCTATCGTGTTCCGAGGCACCATGACCGCCCGGCAAGTGCGGGTCGACCTGCCGGTGGTAGTGAAAGGACGTAAGACATGAGCAAGGCCAGCAACGGCAGCGGAGACTCCAAGAACACGCTGTACTGCTCCTTCTGCGGCAAAAGCCAGCACGAAGTCCGCAAGCTTATTGCGGGACCCACTGTCTTCATTTGTGACGAGTGCGTCGAACTGTGCATGGATATCATCCGCGAGGAAAACAAATCCTCGATGGTGAAGTCGCGCGAGGGCGTGCCCACACCGCAGGAAATTATCGAGGTGCTGGACGATTATGTGATCGGTCAGGCGCATGCCAAGCGCGTGCTGTCTGTGGCCGTCCACAATCACTACAAGCGCCTGGCCCACGCATCCAAGAATGCCGAGGTCGAACTCGCCAAGTCCAACATTCTGCTGATCGGCCCGACCGGTTGCGGCAAGACGCTTCTGGCTCAGACGCTGGCGCGCATCATCGATGTGCCCTTCACCATGGCCGATGCGACGACGCTGACCGAGGCCGGTTATGTGGGCGAGGACGTCGAGAACATCATTCTCAAGCTGCTTCAGTCGGCCGACTACAATGTCGAGCGGGCGCAGCGCGGCATCGTCTATATCGACGAGATCGACAAGATTTCGCGCAAGTCCGACAATCCTTCGATCACGCGGGATGTTTCGGGCGAGGGCGTGCAGCAGGCGCTGCTGAAGATCATGGAAGGCACGGTCGCTTCCGTACCGCCGCAGGGCGGTCGCAAGCATCCCCAGCAGGAGTTCCTGCAGGTGGACACGGCCAATATCCTGTTCATCTGCGGCGGCGCTTTTGCCGGCCTCGACAGGATCATTTCCGACCGTGGCCGCAAGACCTCCATCGGCTTCGGCGCGACGGTGGCCTCTCCGGAAGATCGCCCGACGGGCGAGCTGTTCCGCCAGGTCGAGCCGGAAGATCTGCTGAAATTCGGTCTCATCCCCGAATTCGTTGGCCGTCTGCCGGTTCTGGCGACGCTTGAGGACCTCGACGAGCCTGCACTGGTGCAGATCCTCAGCGAGCCCAAGAACGCGCTGGTGAAGCAGTATCAGCGTCTGTTCGACATGGAGAATGTCGAGCTGACCTTCCACGAGAACGCGCTTGCCGCGATTGCCCGCAAGGCAATCGAGCGCAAGACCGGCGCCCGTGGCCTGCGGTCGATCATGGAAGCGATCCTGCTCGACACGATGTTCGAACTGCCGGCGCTGGAAGGCGTCCAGGAAGTGGTGATCTCCGATGAGGTGGTCGCCGGCAATGCTCGCCCGCTCTACATCTATGCGGAGCGCGAGCAGGAAAAAGGCAATGCGAGCGCCTGACGATTGTTCGGCGTTTCAATGTGCAAAGCGTTTCAGCGTCACCGGGGCTCCGCTTCGGTGACGTTGTGTTGTCTGCACTGTTCTTGTCCACCGTTTGCCCAGATCGAGAAGCCTGAAGGGCGCTTGCTGTGTGTCCGGCCCATGCATCATGCGTAAGCCCTTGATCTTCTCGGTCCATGTCTCCAACTAAGGGGGGAGCAAAGGTGGGGTGGTTTCCATTCACGCATCGCGCGACAATGCGGGTGCTTCTGGTGGATAACGCTCTGGCCGGATAGACTGAAGTCCGCGGCTGGCTCTTGAGCGGCTGCGGTTTGAAAGGCTGAAACATGACTGATACCCCCAAGACCGCTGGTGGTGCTCTGTATCCCGTGTTGCCCCTGCGCGACATTGTGGTGTTCCCGCATATGATTGTTCCGCTCTTCGTCGGCCGCGACAAGTCGATCAAGGCGCTGGAAGAGGTGATGGGCGCCGAGCGTCAGATCCTGCTGGCGACGCAGATGAACGCGGCGGACGACGATCCGGAGCCGAGTGGCATCTATGATATCGGTACGCTGGCTAACGTTCTGCAGCTCCTGAAACTGCCCGACGGCACGGTGAAAGTGCTGGTCGAGGGCACGTCGCGTGCGCGTGTTTCGCAGTTCAGTGATCGTGAGGAGTTTCACGAGGCAACCGCCGATCTGCTTCCCGAGCCGGAAGAAGACCAGGTCGAGATCGAGGCGCTGGCGCGTTCGGTGGTCTCGGACTTCGAGAATTACGTCAAGCTGAACAAGAAGATTTCGCCCGAAGTGGTCGGTGCGGCGAACCAGATCGAGGATTACTCGAAGCTGGCCGATACCGTTGCCTCGCATCTGGCGATCAAGATCCCTGAAAAGCAGGAAATGCTGGCCACGCTCTCCGTGCGCGAGCGGCTTGAAAAGGCCATGGGCTTCATGGAAGCCGAGATTTCCGTGCTGCAGGTGGAAAAGCGTATCCGCAGCCGCGTGAAGCGGCAGATGGAGAAGACCCAGCGCGAGTACTATCTGAATGAGCAGATGAAGGCCATTCAGAAGGAGCTCGGCGAGGGCGAGGACGGCCGCAACGAGGCTGCCGAGCTCGAAGAGCGGATCAAGAAGACGAAGCTCTCCAAGGAAGCGCGCGAGAAGGCCGAGGCCGAGCTGAAGAAGCTCAAGACCATGTCGCCCATGTCGGCAGAGGCCACCGTGGTGCGCAACTATCTCGACTGGCTGCTCTCCATTCCGTGGAAGAAGCCGAGCAAGATCAAGAACGATCTCGAATTTTCCGAGAACGTGCTCGACACGGACCATTTCGGTCTCGAGAAGGTCAAGGAGCGGATCGTCGAGTATCTGGCGGTGCAGAGCCGTCAGAAGAAGCTCAAGGGCCCGATCCTGTGCCTCGTCGGACCGCCCGGCGTCGGCAAGACCTCGCTCGCCAAGTCCATCGCCAAGGCCACCGGACGCGAATATGTCCGCATGGCGCTCGGCGGCGTGCGTGACGAGGCCGAGATCCGTGGTCACCGCCGCACCTATATCGGCTCGATGCCCGGCAAGGTCATCCAGTCGATGAAGAAGGCGCAGAAGTCCAACCCGCTCTTCCTGCTCGACGAGATCGACAAGATGGGCATGGATTTCCGTGGCGATCCGTCTTCGGCCCTGCTCGAGGTTCTCGATCCCGAGCAGAACTCGACCTTCATGGATCACTATCTCGAGGTTGAGTACGACCTGTCGAGCGTGATGTTCGTCACCACGGCCAACACGCTGAACATTCCGCCGGCGCTGATGGACCGTATGGAGATCATCCGCATCGCCGGTTACACCGAGGATGAGAAGGTGGAGATCGCCAAGCGGCATCTTCTGCCCAAGGCCGTGCGCGAACATGCGCTTGAGCCGCAGGAGTTCTCGGTGAGCGACGGCGCGCTGCGCGAGATCATCCGCACCTACACCCGCGAAGCGGGCGTGCGTAACCTTGAGCGTGAGCTGATGAAGCTTGCCCGCAAGGCGGTGACGGAGATCCTGCGCAACGCCAAGAAGGATGGCGGCAAGGAAAAGGTCGAAGTGACCGAGGACAATCTGGCCGACTATCTGGGCGTCCAGCGTTATCGCTTCGGCCAGGCCGAGGGCGAGGATCAGGTCGGTGTGGTCACCGGTCTGGCCTGGACCGAGGTTGGCGGCGAGCTTCTGACCATCGAAGGCGTCATGATGCCGGGCAAGGGCAAGATGACCGTCACCGGCAATCTGCGTGACGTGATGAAGGAATCGATTTCCGCAGCGGCGTCTTACGTCCGCTCGCGCGCGGTCGATTTCGGCATCGAGCCGCCCGTGTTCGACAAGAAGGACATCCACGTGCACGTGCCGGAAGGCGCGACGCCCAAGGATGGCCCGTCGGCCGGTGTTGCCATGGCGACCTCCATCGTGTCGATCATGACCGGCATCCCGGTGCGCAAGGACATCGCCATGACCGGCGAGATCACCCTGCGTGGCCGTGTGCTTCCCATTGGCGGTCTGAAGGAAAAGCTCCTGGCGGCGCTGCGCGGTGGCATCAAGAAGGTGCTGATCCCCGAAGAGAACGCCAAGGATCTGGCTGACATTCCCGAGAACGTGAAGAACGGTCTCGAGATCGTGCCCGTCAGCCGCGTCGGCGAGGTGCTGGAACATGCTCTCGTGCGGATGCCCGAGCCGATTGAATGGGTCGAGCCTGCGGAGCCGGCCAGCAAGGTTGGCGTTGGAAATGAGGGGCCTGCCGTCGCCCATTGACGGCTTGCCCTGAACCGGTTCGGCAAAGCGGTCGAGCCGGTGCAGCACAAGGGATTGCGCCACTTTGTGGCCGTAATTTCGCTAAAATCGACAAAAGCCGGGCTTCGTGCCCGGCTTTTCTGTCGAAAACCCCGGAAAACATGGGTTTGCGAGTAGTTTTTGATCATTTCTTGCTTGGTCGGGACACTTGTTCTCCCTAGACTGCCTCGAGCTGAGTGAGTCGCATCACTTGGTCCTTATCAGGAAGGGGTAATTACATGAACAAGAACGAGCTCGTATCCGCAGTCGCAGAAGAGGCCAACCTCTCCAAGGGCGACGCCCAGTCCGCGGTCGATGCGGTTTTTGCCGTTATCGAAGGCGAACTCAAGAAGGGTGGGGACGTGCGCCTCGTCGGCTTCGGAAACTTCTCCGTTTCTCGGCGTGAGGCTTCCACCGGCCGCAACCCGCAGACCGGTGCCGCAGTTCAGATCCCGGCCCGCAACGTGCCGAAGTTCTCGGCCGGCAAAGGCCTCAAGGACGCAGTCAACGCCTGATTGCGCCCTTTTGGGAATACAAGAAAAGCCGGGTTTCGACCCGGCTTTTCTTTTGTCTGCTGTTCAGTTGCCCGCCTGCCCGTTGGCGTGGCCTGTCCTTCCCCTCCGTCCCCCGATCCTGCCCGGTCCCAGTCGCCCCGCTTGCCCGCTGGGCTTGTGGCAGGGTGGCGATCTGCATTATGCAGCGCATTGTTTGCGGTCGGGGAGGGCCGATGATGAAGCGCATATTGGTGGCTGTGGCGGCCGCGATCCTGTCAGGCCCGGCGCTGACGGATGATTTCCGGGAACTCGAGCCGGTATTATTTTCCATGTCACGTGATCTGCGGCCTGATGAAGCTGCCGAATACGCTTTCTACATCAGGAAGAAGGGGCATGACTGTCAGCTTGCGCTGACGGCGGAACTCGTTGAGGAAAGCGGCGACTTTTCGCGTTTTGTCGAGAAGGTTCTCTGCAGGCTTGAGGATGATGCGGCGGGAGTGCAGCCGGCTGCCTATCGCGTTGAGGGCGACGATGATGCGGCGACGATTCTCATCCGCCCGTGGACCGACGCCGATACCGAGAAATACCGATAGAATCGTTCAGCCCGTCAACGTAGCGCTGTGATTCTTGTGCGGGCGGTGAGAAACGCCTGAATTCGCTCAAAGGGAAGATTCGCAGTGATCCGGCAGCCCGCTCGGGCGTCGGGCGCCTCAGACCGCGCGCAGTGTCAGATGCAGGAGCGGGTAAGGACGGCCTCCACCGTCCCGTGGCGAGCGTGCATGCACCGCAAAGCCCATTCTGCGGTAAAAGGCGAGCGCCTGCCCGTTCTGCTCGTTCACGTCCAGCGTGAGACGATTCCCGGCAATTTGGCGGGCATGGGTAATGAGAAGCCTGCCAAGCCCCTTGCCACGCTCCTCAGGGGCCACAAACAGGCTGTCGATGTGCGATTTGTCGATTCCCATGAAGGCCAGTGGAGAATCGCGCTCATCAACGGCAACCCAGAGAGACGCGCAGGGCAGATATTTCTCCGCGACGTCCCGTTCGATGGCGCGGAAGTCGGATTCGGCCAGAAAATCGTGAGTCGCACGCACCGAGCCCCGCCAGATCTCGATCAGATCGACCAGATCGTCTTTCCGGGCTTTGCGAATCTCAGCCACACCGGCTCCATGCGGGAAAAACAGCGCTCGCAGCCTGAAAATCCGCATTTTGCGGGGCAGGAAAGGCGCAGAGATGAGGGAGGGAATGGTGGGCGATGAGAGACTCGAACTCCCGACATCTTCGGTGTAAACGAAGCGCTCTACCAACTGAGCTAATCGCCCATTCCAAGCCGCTTCCTTTAGGTGCTTCGCGATCGGATCGCAAGTGGAAAAGAGCTTTTTCAGAGCGAATTCGAATAAGATCAAGAAAGTTTCACAAAGTGGGTTTGGGGCGCTTGACACTCCCGCAAGAACCCCCTAATTCAGCGCTCATCGACGCGTTGCTGCCACGGCAGAGCGCCTCAAGCGCGGGTGTAGCTCAGATGGTTAGAGTGCCGGCCTGTCACGCCGGAGGTCGCGGGTTCGAGCCCCGTCACTCGCGCCACTTCTCCTCTCCCTGGAGAAGTGGCGGCCGCGCTAAAGAGTGAAATACACTCTTTGCCAAATGGCTTCTTCTTCCTGATTTCAAAGCAGATTATCGCACCGCTTCCAATTGAGCCGGTTATCGGTTTTTGGTCCAATCGCTTGCTCTGCGTACGAATCGCCATGTGCGATTCGCAGCCACGCAAGGGCGGGCCGCTTTTCTCTGATTTTTCTGATCTGACGCCGATTCACTCCCGGGTCGGCCACGCGAGCCGGCAATCCGTGATTCCATGTCGTCCTGTCAGGGCAGGGGCGTCAGCGGATCGTCGCCGTGTGGATTCTGTCGACACTCGGCGGAATGTCGCGCTGTTCGGCGGTCTGCACCAGATAAATGAAGGTAAGGACCGCGATCGTCGCCGGCGACAGAAGCAGGGCGGCGCGAAACAAAAAGGCTATTAGTTGGCTCGGTCTCATAATCCGCCAGCCTATGCCTCTAAATTTAATGGAATCTGCATAAGCCGATTAACCATAACCTCCACAGATCGCCACAGTCAGTTCGTTAGCCGACCTCTTAACCGGAGGGTGAGTTTTGGCCGATACCCTGATCTTCGATTGTAGATGGAGTTCGTATCTGTGCTGATTGGGCGGGAAGCCAGTGGGGCGCAAACGGCAGTCCCGGGGTTCGGGCAAGTGCCGGCAGCGCTGTTGATCGGCGCGGTGGTCTTGTGCGCCTGTCTTGTCGGCATCTATACGCGCCCCGTCGACTTTCTGGCGACCGTCTGGCCCGCGAATGCGATCATGCTGGGAATGCTGTTGCGCTTTCCGGCGACCGCGACGCCGTTTGGCTGGGGCATGGCGACGCTGGGCTTCCTCGCGGCAGACCTTCTGACCGGCTCGACCCTGTTCAAGACGCTGATTCTCACAGCCGCCAATCTTGTCGGTGTTGGCGGCGCTTATTTTCTGCTGCGGCGCTATTCGCGTGACACGATCCGCCTGAAAACGCCGGAATCGATTCCTCTGATGGTCGCGGCCATCGGATTCGGGGCTTTCCTTGCGGGCCTGGTGGGCGCGGTTGCCAATCCGGTTCTGTTCGGCGGCTCCTCGCTTGGCGGCTGGTCCTTCTGGTTCGTCACGGAATTCGCCAATTACGTGGCCATTCTCCCGGTCATGCTGACCGCCCGCCGGGTGTCGCTTCCCAAAAGCGCATCGCGCATGGATCTGCTGCGCCTGGCGCTTCCGGCGCTGGCGCTCGTCGCATCCTGCGCGGTCAGCGTGCAGATCGGCGGGCCGGGCGCCATCGCGTTCCCGGTTCCAGCTCTGCTTTGGAGCGCCATCGTCTATCCGCGCTTCCTCACCGTGCTTCTGACTTCGATCTTCAGCTTCTGGAGCCTGTTGGCGCTGTCGGCCGGCTATTTCCCCAATGTGGTGGATGTGACGACCGAGAGCGGACTGATTTCCATGCGGCTCGGCGTCAGCCTGATTGCGCTTGCGCCGATGATGCTGGCGAGCGCCATGGCGAAGCAGAAGCGGCTTATCGGCGAGCTCTCGCATCTTGCGACCCACGACACGCTGTCCGGCGTTTTCAACCGCGGGGCGTTTCAGGAAGAAGCGGCGACAGCCATCCGCTCGCTCAACCGCTTCTCACAGCCCTTTGCGGCCCTGATGATCGACATCGACCACTTCAAGGCGATCAATGACAGATACGGGCACGCGGCCGGGGATCAGGTGATCGCCATCGCGGCTGCCCGCATCAATGCCTGCCTGCGCCGCAACGACATTGTCGGCCGGGTGGGCGGCGAGGAATTCGCGGTTCTTCTTTCCAAATGCCGCCGCAGCGAGGCGCTGGAGGTGGCCGAGCGAATTCGCAGCGTCTTCGCCCAGACCATGACCCTCAACGACGACACGATCTCCCTGACCGTCACGCTGAGCGTCGGGCTTGCCGCGAGCGAAGGCGCATCCGTGGATCTGGATACCCTTCTGGAGAAGGCCGACGGCGCGCTCTACCGGGCGAAGGATCTGGGGCGCAACCGCATCGAAGTTCATCAGCTGCAGCGCGACGATGATGCTGCCTGAGAAATGCGCAGGCTCGGCTGTCTGGCGACCGGATGTTCGAGTTTGTTTTGATTCCCACATAAATCGTTATTTCGGCGGTTACTGAACGCCGGCTAACCTCCGGGCGAAGATTCTGTCGAGGAGATTGCCATGCTGTCCCGTTTAGCCATCACTCTGGCCTGCGCTTCCGCGCTCATGGCCGCGCCTGTCATGCTGTCCGGCTCCAACCTGTCGCCGTCCGCCTTTTCGGTCGATGCGCTCGCCAAGGGCGGCGGAAATGGCGGTGGCAACGGCGGCGGAAACGGCGGCGGCAATGGTGGTGGAAACGGCGGCGGGCATGGCGGCGGGCATGGGGGCGGCAGCGGCAAAAGCCAGGCCGGCAAATCCCATGGCGGCGGCAATGGCGCGGCGCGCTCCGGCGTCCGGCGCGGATCGGAACGCGCAAACCAGAACGCGCGCGGTCAGGGCAACAAAGGCATTGGCGGTTTCATCGACAATGTCGTCGGTGCTGCGCGCAACGCTCTTGGCGGCAAACGAGAAGCGCCAGGCAAGGCGCAGCGCGCGGCGCGGCCTGCTTCCAAGCAGAAAACCCGCACGGCGCGCGCCTACCGCCCCGCTCAGGTTCTGCCGGCAAGCGCACCGGTGCCGCAGGCGCGGCCGGAACGTCCGCGCAACTTCAACGCCAAGCTCGCGGGGCTGAATTCGCTGAACCGCAACCATCATGCCTATCTGAACGCCAGTGACCCGCGCATGACGGCGATCCGGGCCTATGTTCTTGCATCGGCGGAGGCCGAGATGCTCGGGGCCGATATCGAGGAACTGGAAGCCAGGGCTGCCGCAGCCGCTGAGGCCGTTCAGGCGATGACCGCCGGCATCGAAGCTCATGACGGGTTCGATTATCAGGGTCTCGGCACCGAAGAACTCGAGGCGCGTCTTGATGCACTCGATGCCGTCGATGCAGAAGCGCTTTCCGAGGAGGACGCCGCACTGCTCGAGGCCGAGCGCGCAGCACTTGAGGATGCGCTTGCCAGCGACGCCTATGCTTCGCTCGTGGAGGTGGAAGGCGATCTCGATGAAGCGCAGGCCAGGGCCGACGCCTATGAAGGCGAGACCGACGATCAGGCGCTCACCGAAGCGCTTCTGGCGGCGGCCAATCCCAACCGTGTCGAAGCGTATGGCGCTGACGCCTATGTCGACGACGAAATGCTAAGCTGGGCGAAAGACCTGCTCGGCGTTGGCGAGGCGGAAGGCAAGATCGACGAGGTGCGCGAAAGCCTTGAGGCTGAAGCGCAGGAACAGCCGGACGGTGAACAGGCTGAAGGCGAGCAGGCGGATGCTGAAGGAGAGGGCGAGGAAGAGGTGATTGCAGCCCAATAGCTGACGCCATTCTCTTTCCGGGCTTGAAAGGCTCAGGCTGCCTCCCCATATCAGCGTGGTCGGCAGCCGGGCCGGCGCGGGACGTCCTGCAAGATATGTGGTGAGGTTCCCCGACCGGTTGCTGTATTCGACCCGGAAGACCGTGTGGTGACCATGAAGGTACCGGCACCCACGAAAGTCCCGGGAACGAAGGAAGCGGGCTCAGGCCCGCTTTTTTGTTGTCTGGAAGCAAGCCCGCGCCCTGTGTTGCATCGTTCGGTGCGCCGGGCCGGCTTTCCAGCCGGCGCACAATCACGTTGTCACTTACATTAGAGGCGTCACATGCATCAGAGGCCGAGAATGCGTTTCGCTTCTCCGAGGCTCTGCATGGAAGCCGCGTGGTCACCGGCCTCGTGCTGGACCTGACCCTGTGCGCGCAGTTCTTCCACACGCGCCCTGTCGCCGTCCGACAGCGATGCGACCTGCATCGCCTCATCGATTTCCGACATCAGGATCGGGCATGAGTTTGCGAGCGCGCTGGCCGGCATGAAAAGGGCGAGCGCGGCAATGAGTGCAAGGCGTTTCATGATCTCCTCCACTTGGGCCACACGGTGTTTGTGTTGATAGCCTGCCGTGTGGCGGGAAGCCTGTATCATACACGCTTGAGCGCCTCGCTCCAATGCTGGCCCTATCGATTGCGCCAGGCGGATGGAGAAAGTCCCGTGGCTTTCTTGAAGGCGCGGCTGAAGGCGGCCTCCGATGCGTAGCCAACGTCACGCCCGATGGCGGCCACCTTCAAGGAACTGTCTGAAAGACGGTTTGCGGCGAGCTGCATGCGCCACAGGGCGAGATAGTGCATTGGGCCGTGACCCACGAGATGGGCAAAGCGCGCGGCCAGCGCAGCGCGCGACATCCCTGCCTCTGCGGCCAGCGTGTCGAGCGTCCAGTGCTTTGCGGGTTGTGCGTGCAGCAGCGCCAGAACCGTGCCGACCGATGGATCGCGCAGGCCGGACAGCCAGCCTTTTTCATGCGCCGGCAGTGACTGCAGGCAAAGGCGCATCACTTCCACGAAGATCAGTTCGCACAGGCGCAGGCGTATCGCCTCGCCACCCGGGCCGGGCAGGCCGCTTTCGGCCAGTGTGAGCTCGATCAACTGGCCGAGCAGGCCGGCCCCTTCGTGTCCTGCCCATTTGATTCTGGCCCATTTGATTCTGGTCAGTGGGGGCAGGGCGCACAGAACCGGGTTGAACGGGCGTGTGTCACAGCCGAGAAAACCGCATATATAGGCCGTTCCGCCTTCGCCGCCGCCACCCTCCCGTGTCACAAAGGGCAGTGTCCCGTTCATCCATTCCCTGAAAAACGCCGTCGTGGCCGGTTCGTCATATTCCGGCTTCTGCCCGGGCGTACTCAGAAGCGCGTAGCGGGTTCCGCCGGCCAGCAGCAGAATGTCCCCGGCCTCAAACCGCACCGGTTCGCTGCCGGGCATGCAGACAAAGCCGTCGCCCTCCAGAATGATGTGGTAGGAAATCACGTGCTGCGCCTGCGGCAGAATGATGGGTCTGTAGAGCGTGCTGTCGGGTATCTCCACGCCCCATGGAAAGCTCGCTTCCACGCGGTGAAACACTGCCCCCGTCAGCCTCACCGCGCGCAGAACATCAGAGAGCGGGTCGGTTCCGCTTTGGGTGCAGAGAAGCGGTGTCCCGACACCGGCGCGCAGTTCTCCCTGCCGGCGCCCGGTTCTGGACGATCCGGCAAGCATTGCAGACGTGCGGTCATGGGCTTGCGCCATGGGCCCAGAATACCCTCGCACAGGCTGATCGGCCTAATGGCTGGATGCGAAGCGCCTGAAAGGAGGCTCTCCATGACCCTGCTAGACCGGGAAACCTCACCCGCACGGATCTATGATGAGCGGTTTGTGCCGGCTCTGTTTGCCCAATGGGGGCCGATTGTCGCCGGAGAGTCAGGCATTCAGGGCGGAGACCGCGTTCTTGATGTCGCCTGCGGCACGGGCGCGCTGACGCTGGCTGCCGCGTCCCGCACGGGGCCTTCCGGTGCGGTGGTCGGGCTCGACGCCAATCCCGAAATGCTGGCGGTGGCCCGCAGCAAGAAGACGGCGATCGTCTGGGTGGAAGGCCGTGCCGAGGCGCTGCCATTCTCGGATGCCGACTTCGATGCGGTGGTGAGCCAGTTCGGTCTCATGTTCTTCGATGACAGGGTAGCGGCCCTGCGTGAAATGCGGCGTGTCCTCCGGCCCGGCGGGCGCATGGCTGTCGCCGTTTGCGATGCGCTGGCGCATTCGCCCGCTTACGACACATTCGCCGGCTTGCTCGACCGTCTGTTCGGAAAGGCGACGGGAGACGCTTTCCGCACACCATTCGCACTCGGAGACGCTTGCGCGCTCGAAACCCTGTGTCACGAGGCGGGTCTGCGTGACGCGTCCGTGGTTCGCCACAACGCACAGGCCCGGTTCAAATCCATCGGCGCGCTCGTTTCAACGGAACGCGCCTGTGTTTGGACGCTTGGCGGTCTGCTCGATGACCAGCAGTTCGAACGGCTTCTTGAAGAGAGCGAGGCAGCGCTCGCACCCTTCAGGCAGGCGGATGGTTCTGTGGTGTTCGACATGCCGGCGCTCATCCTGCGCGCCACGGCGACTTGATGGAGGCCCCGCCGGCGCGCCTATTTGCGCGCCATACGGGTTTCGCGAAGAACGATATAGACGCCGCTGGCAATGATGATGGCCGCGCCCACATAGGTCCAGCCGTCGGGCAGTTCGCCCCAGACCAGCCAGCCCAGCAGGCTTGCCCAAAGAAGCGCGGTGTAATCGAAGGGCGCGACGATGGCGGCAGGGGCGAGGCGGAACGCATGGCCGATCAGCGTTATGCCGATGGAGCCGAACACCGCCATGCCGAGGAAAAGCGGCAGGTGATCAAGCGCAAGCGGCTGCCAGTCCATCGCCACCACGGGCGTGGCGTAGATGAGCGGAAACAGCGCCACATAGAACATCATCGTCCAGACATTCTCCTCGCGTCCGACCCAGCGCGCGCTGATCATGAACAGCGCGTAGCAGAAGGCCGTGCCGACGATAAACAGCGAGGCTGGCTGGAAGGCTTCCGCCCCCGGTCGCACAATCACCAGAACACCGGCAAAGCCGACGCACACGGCCAGCCAGCGCCGCCAGCCCACATGCTCACGCAGAAGCGGCACCGAGAGCGCGGTGATGAAGATCGGGGCGGCAAAGACCAGCGATGTGGCTTCGGCCAGCGGCAGCGTGGCGAGGCCGCGAAAGAAAGCGTAGCTTCCAAGCACCATCACGAAGCCACGGGCCGCGTGGACGGCCAGATGCCGCGTGCGGATCGCCGGCAGGCCCTGCGTGGCGATGATGAAGGCGGCGATCATTGGCACGGCCAGAATGTTGCGCCAGAACACGATGTGCAGCGGGCCATAATGCGCGGTAAGCCATTTCGCCATGGCGTCGTTGAACACAAGGCAAAGCACGCCAAGGCAAATGGTGGCAATGGCCGGTCCGGGGCTGTTTCGGGCGTCTGCGGTCTCAACGGTCATGGGGTATGGGTCTCCAGCCAGGACTGCACCACCGGGTCGTCTGCCTCGGTCAGGAAGTGGCCTGCCGCCACCGTTTCCACGGTCACCGTCGCGCCGGCGGTGCTGAGCGTGTCGCACAGGGCCTGCGGCTGCCGGGTCAGGCGGTCTTCCGCACCGACGACCATCAACACCTCAACGCCCGTAAGATCGGCCTCTGGTGATTCCTCCAGCACATCCATCGGACGGATGAGCACCGCTTTGCGCACCCAGCCCGGGTGAAGCCGCATGAAGGCGGCCAGAAAATTCGCTCCGTTGGAATAGCCCATATGCACCGTGTTGGAGGCTTTGACCCCATAGGCGGCGGCAGCGCCTTCGCAGAAGGCTTCAAAGGCTTCCGCCTCGGAGCGAATGTCGGCCTGATCGAAGCGCATCTGCGGCAGGCGGCGGAACCAGCGCGCTGCACCTTCCTCGGTGGCCCGCCCGCGCACCCCCAGAAGCGTGGCGTGCGGCGCCGTGCGTGCGGCAAGCGGCATCAGGCTGGTCTCCGTGCCGCCGGACCCATGCAGAAGCACGATGTGCCCGCCATCAGCCGTTTCTGGCGTGTGGAAACGGTGCACGAATGGAAGCTCACGATAGATCACGCGCGGTTCGCCGGGCATCGCGAATTGCGGGAGCACCACGCGGAAGGCATCTTCATCCCCGGCCGGGGCCTGCGGAATGAAAAGCGTGCTTCCCAGCGTCTCCTGCGGCTCATCCACGCCCATTCCCGGCGCATCGGTTGCCATCTCGACGAGAACGCCGCCGGGCTCGCGGGCATAAAGCGAGGTGAAATATTTGCGATCATGGATCGTGGTGGGGGTCGCATTGCTGCGCCTGAGGCTCGCCCCGGTCGCTTCCAGCGCCTGTTCGGAAGTTGCGCGAAGGGCGATGTGGTCGACCGTGCCGGCGCCCGGCGCGCTTGACCAGAAACCCTGCACATTGCGCAGATCAAGCGCGTCGCCCGTGTCGGAGACAAGGCGTTCGATGGCACCGTCGCTCATTCCGGGGCGATAGCCGAAATGCGTGGTGAAGAAGGCGCGCGTCAGATCCTGCTCCTCGGTGAAGAGCGTCGCGCTGCGCAGATTGCCGACTGCATGTTCCGGCGGAATGCCGTCAGCCGCCCAGGGGGCTGCATGGCGCAGTCCGGCAACGCCCACGAGTTTGACGATGATCCCGTCTGGATCCTTCAGCCGCAGCACGGGTTCGCCCAGCTCGTTGCGCGGTCCCTCCGGCCTGAGGCCGGCGGCGAGCGCGCGCGTCAGCCAGAAGCCGATGCTCTTCGGTTGAATGGCGAGTGCGAACTCACCGATCTGGCCATAGCCTGCGCGGCCCGGCGCACCGTCTTCCCAGACAAGAAAGGTAACGAGCGAGCCCGGCGTGCCGGCCGCGTCGCCATAGAACAGGTGCAACTGCTCGGCATCCTCGAAACCCGCCGTCTGCTTGACCAGCCGCAGCCCCAGAAAACCGGCATAGAAATCCACATTGGCCTGCACCTTGCGGGTTATCAGCGTGATGTGATGGATGCCGCTGCTCATGGTCTGTTCTTTCCGCAATACTGCACTCGATTGTCTGGAAGGTGGCACCGGCGCCCGTCGGCGTCCAGATGGCATTGGTGCGGCACTTCCGCAAGCCAGCGTGAAGCTCAATAAAAAAAGCCCCGCAACGCTGGTTGCGGGGCAGTTTTGGACGGTCTGCTTGGGTAATTACTGAACTAGGACCGGCCGTTCGCAGCTGACACCGGTGACCCGAACATCGGCTTCGCCGATCTTCACGCCGGCAAGCGCCAGCACATTGTAGAGAAGTTCGTCGATGGGGGCTGTCAGGCCCGCCAGAAGCGTTTTCACGGTTCCCTGCACCAGAGGGCCGTTCAGGAGCGTGCCGCCCAGCAGCGAGCCACCCAGAACCTTCGCCTCCAGCTGAAGGTTTTCGAGCAGCGAGCCGGTCACCGAACCCAGAAGGTTGCGCGTGGACACACTCTTCACACGCGCCTGATGAATGTCGGAATCGGAAAACCGAAGCCGCGACGGGCGCAGGTTCTGTCCCTCGATATGGGCCATGCCTTCGAGCGAGATGGAGAGCAGCCCGTCGACATCGATCATCTTGGCCGGGGTCACGCGCGCTTCCTCCGAGAATGTCGACAGAACGCTGTCGTCCACCTCGCCAAGCGCCACTTCCAGAACGCCCGGCATGGCGTCGATGGTGACGCTGCCGCTGTTGGGTGAGGAGGGGCTGCACTGAATGTCGGCAAGCCGTGCCTCGGCATGGGCGACTTCCACATAGAGCGGCACGCGAAGCCTGGTGCGCAGGACGATCAGGTTGATGTCGAGTTCAAACGAGACCTTCAGCCGGGTCTGCGCCGTTCTTACGGCGGTTCCGATCGGGCCGAGCGCGTGGCTTGGCGTGCCGACCGGCGGTTCGCCGATCGCCAGGCTGACGGAAAGATTCGTCAGTGGCGGCAGGCTGAGCCCCGTGTCGACGGCAATCTGGTTTTCGCCATTGGCGAGTGCCGCTGCCGCCGTGATGATCTCCAGAACGCCGATCTTCATGTCCCAAGGCGCGTCTGTCGCCAGTGTCAGGGCATTCTTGGCGTCGAGATTGAGGATGCGGTCCAGCCGGATCGTTTCGGCGTTTTTGGATGTGGCTGTCTCAAGCGTCTTGAGCACGGTCTGCACCGTGGGCGGAACGCCGCTTGTCAGCCGGATCGTGGACAGAAGCTGCGGCAGCGTCAGATCCGTTGCCAGGATCTCGTCATAGGTGAGGGCGGTCAGGTCCAGCCTTGTCGCCAGTGTCTGCATGAAGGCGAGCACATCGACATCCGCGTCGAGCAGCGCCTCATAGTCCATCGCCTTGAGTGAGATCGTTGTGCCCAGAAGGCCGCCAAGAAGGCTGTTGAGAATGCCGCCGTTCAGGCTCGCGAGGCGGGAGCCGACCGAAAAGCCGGCCAGTTTCTCCGACGAGGCCGTTCCAACGGCGAAGAGCTCGGGCGCATCGGTGAAGAGAGACCCGAAATAGATGTTGCCTTCCTTCCGGATCGTCACCTTGGCGGCGTCCGGCGAGGTCTCCATCTCCACAAAGCGCAGATTTGCGGCGATTGACGGGTCGGGATAGTAGCGACCACGTACAAGCCTGGCGACGCCGCGCTTTTGCTGGTCGATATACTCTTCTTCCGTCAGATATCGCTCATCAAGCAGGAGGCCGTCTTCGGTCTCGACTGCAATGTTGTGGTTGTTGAGCGCGAAGAACTTCGCCACCGCTTCTTCCGCGTTGACGATGTCTGCCGCCGCCACGATGGAGGCAAGGTCCGCCGCCTTTTGCAGCTTGCGGTCCTGAAGCGTGAGATTACCATAATCCACTGCAAGCGCCAGGCAGCCGATCATGATCGGCAGGAAGAGCGCGAACAGCGTCGCGACATTGGCCCTGGTGTCTCTCACAAAGCGGCGGGCGAGGGGAAGCAGCGCCCGCATCTCAGAGGCCTCCGAGCCGGATGGTCGAGAAACCGACAATCTCCTTGTCCGGCATCGCATATGAATAGAGCGACCAGATCGGCAGATCGCTGGCGTCGTATTTGACGGTTACCGTAAACTGGTTTGGATTACCGGCATCGTCAGCGACATCGATGTTGAACTTCTCGGCATTGATGAACGGGTGGTCCATCATCGACTGCTCAATGAAGTCGCGTGCGATTGTCTGCCGCTCGGTCTGGGAAAGACCGGCAACCGCCGCTCGCGCCGCGTCGGCGCTCACCTGTTGCACGGAGTGCGATGCGCTCAGATAGATCCCATAGGCGATCATCGAGAAGACCGTCAGGAAAAACACAGGTGCGATGATTGCGAATTCGAGAGCTGCCGTGCCGTCCGATCGGTCCAGAAATTTTCTGATAATTCTTTTTGTCATTCCAATACTCCCAAGCCCGGCATCAGGATTCAGGAGCAAAATTAAACAAAGAATAAAGCGAGCTATAAACTTGTAGTATAGGTCTATGCAATCTGGGGTTTAATTTGAAATTGAAAGCAACCCCAGATAAATATATTTCAACAATCTACAGGACAACTCAAGGTTATGCAAGTAATGATTGCGGGAGAATGCTCTGCGCCTCGATGCCCGGTTTTGCCCGGTTTTGCGCGGGTTTGTGCAGGGCGCATGTATCCGTCGGCTTCATCCAAAGATTGAAAAAAGACACCAATTTCCGGATTTGAACAAATGTCGCGTAAAGAGCGGCTTTTTGCTTTTCTCGCGTATAAAGCGTTGTGAAAAGGGCCAAAAAAAGAGCGTGGATTTGACAGTAAGATAGCCGGAGGTTGCATTTTCTGTTTCCTGAAACCGTTCCGGCTAAGCAAATTCCGTGGCTCAGGCCGCCTTTTTGTACGCGATGAGAGCAGAGGCAAGA
Organism: Nitratireductor sp. PBL-C9; assembly: GCF_050877045.1. Classification (NCBI taxonomy): domain Bacteria; kingdom Pseudomonadati; phylum Pseudomonadota; class Alphaproteobacteria; order Hyphomicrobiales; family Phyllobacteriaceae; genus Nitratireductor; species Nitratireductor sp. PBL-C9. The sequence continues at coordinate 276,451 of NZ_JBPAXW010000007.1, read as the reverse complement.
TCACCTCGCTCCATGATGGAAACGCTCTCCAGTTCCAGCCAGTTGGCGAACCGCCTTAGTTCACAAGACAAGACCTCCGCCGTTTCTGCCGGCGCATGCGGTTCGGCATGGGCCGCCTGGACCAGAAGCGTGCGTCTGGCGCGGTCGGCCTTCAGGTCGACGCGGGCGACGATACGGTCGCCCATGAGAAACGGCAGCACGTAATATCCATGCACGCGCTTGTGGGCCGGTGTGTAGATCTCGATGCGGTAGCGGAAGCCGAAGATGCGTTCGGCGCGGTCGCGCTCCCAGACCACGGGATCGAAGGGCGAGAGCAGGGCGGGCCTGTCGATGCGACGCGGGAGCTTTGCGTCCCGGTGCAGATAGGCCGTGTTGCGCCAGCCCGTAATCTCGACCGGCAGCAGCGCGCCGGCCTCCACCAGTTCTGCAACGCGGGCCTGCGAGTCGGCCGGCTTCAGGCGAAAATAGTCGCGCAGGTCCGGTTCGGTGGCGACACCCAGTGCACGTGCGGCAATCTCCACCAGCGCGCGCTGCGCATCGTCTTCGCGTGGTGTGGGCGTGTCGAGCACGCTCTGCGGCAGCACGCGCCCGGGCAGATCGTAGAGCCTCTCGAAGCTCGGGCGGCGTGAATGCGTGGTGATGCGACCGCACCAGAACAGCCATTCCAGCGCCTTCTTGGTCTTGCTCCAGCCCCACCAGCCGCCATCGCCCCGGTCGCCGCCAAAAGCCGAGGCGGCAATCGGGCCTTCGTCTGCGACGCGCTCATATACATGCTCAATGAAGGCGTGTTCTTCACGGGCGAAACGCACGAGCCCCTTGTAGACACCCTGGCCGCGCGCCGCCCGCTCCATGCGCCAGCGCATCAGGGGCTGTGTCTCCACAGGGAGGAGGGAAGCTTCATGCGCCCAGTATTCAAAGAGCATGCGCGGCTTTCTGGACTGGGCGCGCTCCAGAAGTTCGACGGGGTAGGGGCCGAGTCGCGCATAAAGCGGCATCAGATGGGCGCGCGCGACGACATTCACCGAGTCGATCTGCAGAAGGCCGGTTCGTGCAAGCGTGCGCCTTAGATGCTGCCTCTCCACACCGTTTGCCGGCGCAGCAGTGGAAAACCCCTGGGCTCCGAGGGCAATTCGCCGCACCTCGGCGGGCGTGAGTCGCTGCTTTCTCATGGGCTTTGCCGAATTCGCGTGTCCAATATACACAAGACGTAGCGTTTCGTTTCCGGCCGCGCCACCCGACAGGCTTCGCAGCCGCAACCTCTCCTGACAGGACGATGACAGGGCGGAGGTAACTCTTTACACACCGATTTTATGCGTTAAGTCCGCTCATGAAACGCGGCGAAACCGTGTGGGGCAGGCGAAAAACGGCGGAAATGCTTTAGACAATGCCGCATTCTCGCCAATGTTTGACTTGCTTCGCCAAGCGCCCTGCGCTAACCCTCGCCGCGTTGCAACATGAGCCTAGCCTTGCTGCCTCGGCTAGCGGCGCACAAACCCCGGTTACGGGCCTTTGATACGCAGCCTCGCCCGCGGCGGGCAACGGAAAGTCGGACCATGAATGAGCTTCTGAGTTCATACCTACCTATCGTTATTTTCATCGGCGTCGCCCTCGTCGTCGCAATTGCGCTTGTGGTTGCCCCGTTTCTGGTGGCCTACCGCAACCCGGATCCGGAGAAGCTGTCGGCCTATGAGTGCGGCTTCAACGCATTCGACGACGCGCGCATGAAATTCGACGTGCGCTTCTATCTGGTGGCGATTCTGTTCATCATCTTCGATCTGGAAGTCGCGTTCCTCTTCCCGTGGGCGGTGGCGTTCGGCGAAATCGGCTGGCTTGGCTTCTGGTCTATGATGGTGTTCCTCGGTGTTCTGACCATCGGCTTCATCTACGAATGGAAGAAGGGAGCGCTGGAATGGGATTGAACAACGGCACGCTCGTGGCGCCCCAGCCCAAGGGGCTGATCGACCCCCGCACCGGTAATCCGGTCGGCGCGGACGATCCGTTTTACACGGGCCTCAACAACGAGCTTTCCGACAAGGGCTTCATCGTCACGTCGTCGGAAGCGCTGATCACCTGGGCGCGCACCGGCTCGCTCATGTGGATGACCTTCGGTCTGGCCTGCTGCGCCGTCGAGATGATGCACATCTCCATGCCGCGCTACGATGCAGAGCGTTTCGGCATCGCGCCGCGCGCTTCACCGCGCCAGTCCGACGTGATGATCGTCGCCGGCACGCTGACCAACAAGATGGCGCCTGCGCTCCGCAAGGTCTACGACCAGATGCCGGAGCCGCGTTACGTCATCTCCATGGGCTCGTGCGCCAATGGCGGCGGCTACTATCACTATTCCTATTCGGTGGTGCGCGGCTGCGATCGCGTCGTGCCTGTCGATATCTATGTGCCCGGCTGCCCGCCCACCGCGGAAGCGCTGCTTTACGGCATTCTTCTTCTCCAGAAGAAGATCCGTCGCACCGGCACGATCGAACGTTAGAGGCGAGCATGAGCGAAGCGCTGAAGGACCTGGCGGCATACGTCACGGAAAAGCTCGACGCCCAGATTCAGGATGCGGTCGTCGCCTATGGCGAGCTGACCTTCCTGGTCGAGCCGGGTGACATCGTCGATGTGCTCAACTTTCTGAAGAACGACGTGCAGTGCCAGTTCTTCGCCTTCATCGACATTGCAGGCGCGGATTATCCGGCGCGCGAGAAGCGGTTCGAGGTGGTCTACCACCTCCTGTCGCCGCGCCAGAACCAGCGCGTTCGCGTCAAGGTGTCGACGGATGAAGACACGCCGGTGCCGTCGGTCGTGGAAGTGTTTCCCGCCGCTGACTGGTATGAGCGTGAAACCTACGACATGTACGGCGTGCTGTTTACCGGCCATCCGGACCTGCGCCGCCTTCTGACCGATTACGGTTTCGAAGGACATCCGCTCCGCAAGGACTTCCCGCTGACCGGCTTTGTCGAGGTCCGCTATGATGACGAGCTGAAGCGCGTCGTCTACGAGCCCGTCAATCTGAGGCAGGAATTCCGCAATTTCGATTTCCTCTCGCCGTGGGAAGGGACGGATTACGTCCTGCCCGGTGATGAGAAGGCGAAAGACTAGAGGTTGGGCAGCGCCAGATGACTGAGCACTCCGTCCGCAATTTCAACATCAACTTCGGCCCGCAGCATCCGGCGGCCCACGGCGTTCTGCGTCTGGTGCTGGAACTCGACGGCGAGGTGGTGGAACGAGTCGATCCGCATATCGGTCTGCTGCACCGCGGCACCGAAAAGCTGATGGAGCACAAGACCTATCTGCAGGCAGTGCCCTATCTGGACCGTCTCGATTACGTCGCGCCGATGAACCAGGAGCATGCCTATGCCCTGGCGATCGAGCGTCTGCTCGACATTCAGGTGCCGATCCGCGGACAGCTTATCCGCGTTCTCTATTCCGAGATCGGCCGTATTCTGAACCACCTCCTGAACGTCACCACGCAGGCGATGGACGTGGGCGCGCTCACCCCGCCGCTGTGGGGCTTCGAGGAACGCGAAAAGCTGATGGTGTTCTATGAGCGGGCCTGTGGCGCGCGCATGCACGCAGCCTATTTCCGTCCCGGCGGCGTTCATCAGGACATTCCCGACCAGCTGGTCGAGGACATCGGCAAGTGGATCGATCCGTTCCACAAGACGCTGGACGATCTCGACAGCCTTCTGACCGGCAACCGCATCTTCAAGCAGCGTAACGTCGACATCGGCGTCGTGACGCTGGAAGAAGCATGGGCCTGGGGCTTCTCGGGCGTCATGGTGCGTGGTTCGGGCGCTGCATGGGATCTGCGCAAGAGCCAGCCCTATGAGTGCTATCCGGAGATGGAATTCGACATTCCGATCGGCAAGAACGGCGACTGCTACGACCGCTATCTCATCCGTATGGAAGAGATGCGCCAGTCGGCGAAGATCATGCGCCAGTGCGTTGATCGTCTTCTTGGCAAGGAGCGTGTCGGCCCGGTTTCCAACACCGACGGCAAGGTCGTCCCGCCCAAGCGTGGCGAGATGAAGCGGTCGATGGAAGCGCTGATCCATCACTTCAAGCTCTACACCGAAGGCTACCACGTCCCCGCGGGCGAGGTTTACGCGGCTGTGGAAGCGCCCAAGGGCGAGTTCGGCGTCTATCTGGTCTCCGACGGCTCCAACAAGCCCTATCGCTGCAAGCTGCGCGCACCGGGCTTTGCTCATCTCCAGGCCATGGATTTCCTGTGCCGCGGCCATCTTCTGGCCGACGTCGCCGCCGTTCTTGGCTCCCTCGACATCGTGTTTGGTGAGGTAGACAGATAAATGTCAGTCCGCCGTCTCGCAGACGAAGCCGTCCAGCCCGAAAGCTTCGCATTCTCCTCGGCCATGAGCGGGGAGGTGAAGCGCTGGCTGGGCAAATACCCGCAGGACCGCAAGCAGTCGGCGGTGATCCCGCTGCTCATGCTGGCGCAGGAGCAGGAAGGCTGGGTCACGCGCGCAGCCATCGAGCATGTGGCAGAAATGCTGGACATGCCGCTGATCCGTGTTCTGGAAGTGGCGACCTTCTACACCCAGTTCCAGCTCGCGCCGGTCGGCACGCGCGCCCACATTCAGGTCTGCGGCACCACGCCGTGCATGCTGCGTGGTTCGGGCGAGCTCATCGAGCTGTGCAAGAAGAAGATCAACCCCGAGCCGTTCCACCTCAATGAGGAAGGCACGCTGTCGTGGGAAGAAGTCGAGTGCCAGGGCGCATGCGTCAATGCACCGATGGTCATGATCTTCAAGGACACCTATGAGGATCTGACGCCGCAGCGTCTCGAAGAGATCATCGATGCATTCGAGGCAGGCAAGGGCGACACGATCGAACCGGGTCCGCAGATCGACCGCATCTTCTCCGGTGCGGCTGGCGGTCTGACCGCGCTGACCGACGAGAAGGCCGTCACCGGCAAGGCGAAGGCTTCCTCTTCCAGGGCAGCCGCCACCGGGACGAAGGTTCCGCCGTCTCAGGCAGCCAAGCCCGACACGTCTGCAACCGTGACCGATCCGGCCATCAAATCGCCGTCGCCGGTCAAGGCCGACAATGGTGCGACCTCTGCAACCGCCAAGAGCGCGCCGCAGAAGGCCGCGAAGCCGAGCCTTGAAGACAAGAACCGCCCCGAAGGCATTGAGCGTCCGGCTGAAACGGACGATCTGAAGCTGATTTCCGGCGTCGGTCCGAAGATCGAAGGCATTCTGCACGAGATCGGCATTTTCACCTTTGCGCAGGTCGCAAAGTGGAAGAAGGCCGAGCGCGAGTGGGTTGACGGATATCTGAGTTTCCATGGCCGCATTGAGCGCGACGACTGGGTCAAGCAGGCCAAGGCGCTCGCCAAGGGCGGCGAAGCCGAATACATCAAGGTCTTCGGCAAGAAGCCGAGGTGAGGGACGAAGCCATGCTCGCTGACAAGGACCGCATCTTTACCAATATCTACGGCCAGTTCGACCGTTCGCTGAAGGGCGCGCAGTCGCGCGGCCTCTGGGACAACACGAAGGGACTGGTCGACAAGGGCCGCGACTGGATCATCAACGAGATGAAGGCTTCGGGCCTGCGCGGGCGCGGTGGCGCCGGCTTCCCGACCGGTCTCAAATGGTCGTTCATGCCGAAAGAGCCGGGCGACCGTCCGCATTACCTCGTCGTCAATGCCGACGAGTCGGAGCCGGGCACCTGTAAAGACCGCGACATCATGCGCCACGATCCGCACACGCTGATCGAGGGCTGCCTGATCGCCGGCTTCGCCATGGGCGCGCACACCGCATACATCTATGTGCGTGGCGAATTCGTGCGTGAGCGCGAGGCGCTCGAGCGCGCCATCGCCGAGTGCTACGACGCGGGCCTTCTGGGCAAGAACAACAAGTGCGGCTGGGACATGGACGTCTTCGTTCATCACGGCGCCGGCGCTTATATCTGCGGTGAGGAAACCGCGCTGCTCGAAAGCCTTGAAGGCAAGAAGGGCCAGCCGCGTCTCAAGCCGCCATTCCCGGCCAATGTCGGTCTCTATGGCTGCCCGACGACCGTGAACAACGTCGAATCCATCGCCGTTGCGCCGACCATTCTGCGCCGCGGCGCGTCCTGGTTCTCCTCCTTCGGGCGCGAGAACAACAAGGGCACGAAGCTCTTCTGCATCTCCGGCCATGTGAACACGCCGTGCACGGTGGAAGAAGAGATGTCGATCCCGTTCCGCGAGCTGATCGAACGCCATTGCGGCGGCATTCGCGGCGGCTGGGACAATCTCCTCGCAGTCATTCCGGGCGGTTCTTCGGTGCCGCTGGTGCCGGCGCACGAGATCATCGACACGCCGATGGACTTCGACAGCCTGCGCGAGCTGAAGTCAGGTCTGGGCACCGCCGCCGTGATCGTCATGGACAAGTCCACTGACATCGTGAAGGCGATTGCGCGGCTCTCCTACTTCTACAAGCACGAGAGCTGCGGCCAGTGCACGCCGTGCCGTGAAGGCACCGGCTGGATGTGGCGCGTGATGGAGCGTCTGGTCGTTGGCCAGGCCCAGAAACACGAAATCGACATGCTGCTCGACGTGACGAAGCAGGTGGAAGGACACACGATCTGCGCCCTTGGCGATGCGGCTGCATGGCCGATCCAGGGTCTCGTGCGTCATTTCCGCCCGGAAATCGAGCGGCGTATCGACGAATTCACCCGCAATGGTCATCAGGTGCAGCCGGCACTGGTGGCAGCGGAATAAGAGTGAAGATTTTGCTCCGGAAGGGGCGAGAGGCAAGCGGACAGCGACCATGGCAAAATTGAAAGTCGACGGCACGGAGATCGAGGTTCCCGATCACTACACGCTGCTGCAGGCCGCCGAAGAGGCGGGCGCGGAGGTGCCGCGTTTCTGTTTTCATGAGCGTCTGTCGATCGCCGGCAACTGCCGTATGTGTCTGGTGGAAGTGAAGGGCGGACCGCCCAAGCCGGCGGCATCCTGCGCCATGGGCGTGCGCGATCTGCGTCCCGGCCCGAATGGCGAGCCGCCGGAAGTGTTCACCAACACGCCGATGGTCAAGAAGGCCCGCGAAGGCGTGATGGAGTTCCTGCTCATCAACCATCCGCTCGATTGCCCGATCTGTGACCAGGGCGGCGAGTGCGATCTGCAGGACCAGGCGATGGCCTTCGGCGTGGATTCTTCGCGCTACAAGGAAAACAAGCGCGCCGTCGAAGACAAATATATCGGACCGCTCGTGAAGACGATCATGACGCGCTGCATTCACTGCACGCGCTGCGTTCGCTTCACCACCGAAGTGGCCGGCATTTCCGAGCTTGGCCTGATCGGCCGCGGCGAGGATGCCGAGATCACCACCTATCTCGAGCACGCGATGACGTCCGAGCTGCAGGGCAACGTGATCGACCTTTGCCCGGTCGGCGCGCTGACCTCCAAGCCCTACGCCTTCCAGGCGCGTCCGTGGGAGCTGAACAAGACCCAGTCCATCGACGTGATGGATGCGGTCGGCTCGGCCATCCGCGTCGACACGCGTGGCCGTGAAGTCATGCGCGTCATGCCGCGCATCAATGAGGCGGTGAACGAGGAGTGGATCTCCGACAAGTCGCGCTTCATCTGGGACGGCCTGCGCACGCAGCGCCTCGACCGCCCCTATGTGCGCAAGGACAACCGTCTGCAGCCGGCCTCCTGGGGCGAGGCGTTCGACGCCATCGCCAGGGCCGTTTCCGCAACGACGTCCGACAGGATCGGCGCGATTGCCGGCGATCTGGCAGCCGTAGAGGAAATGTACGCGCTCAAGGCGCTGATGCAGTCGCTCGGTTCCCCGAACTACGATTGCCGTCAGGATGGCGCTGCACTCGATCCGGCGCTTGGCCGTGCAGGCTATGTGTTCAACCCGACCATCGAAGGCATCGAGGATGCCGACGCGCTTCTGATCGTCGGCGCCAATCCGCGCTTCGAGGCTTCGGTTCTCAATGCCCGCATCCGCAAGCGCTGGCGCATGGGCGATTTCCCGGTCGGCGTGATCGGCGAGATGGGCGACCTGCGTTACGATTACGACATGCTCGGCACTGGAGCGGACACGCTGCAGGAACTGGTGGACGGCAAGGGCAAGTTCGCTTCCGTTCTGAAGAAGGCAAAGCGGCCGATGATCGTGGTCGGGCAGGGGGCTCTGGCCCGCACCGACGGCACAGCCATTCTCGGTCTCGCAGCCAAGCTCGCCGGTTCCGTCAATGCCGTGTCCGACGCGTGGAACGGTTTTGCCGTTCTGCACACGGCGGCAGCCCGCGTCGGCGGTCTCGACCTCGGCTTCGTGCCGGGGCAGGGCGGCAAGGACGCGAATGGCATGATGGGCGCGCTGGACGTGCTCTTCCTGCTCGGCGCAGACGAAATCGACATGAACGCCATCGGCGACGCCTTCACCGTTTACATCGGCACCCATGGTGACGCCGGCGCACACCGCGCCGATGTCATCCTGCCGGCAGCCACCTATACGGAGAAGTCCGGCACCTATGTGAACACCGAGGGCCGGGTGCAGATGGGCAACCGCGCCGGTTTCGCACCGGGCGAGGCAAAGGAAGACTGGGCCATTCTTCGGGCGTTGTCCGATGTGCTTGGCCACAGGCTTCCGTTCGACTCGCTGGCTGCCCTGCGCGCCGCGCTTTATGCCGAATTCCCGCATTTCGCAGCCATCGACACGGTCGCTCCGGCCGATCCGGCTGCTATCGAGAAGCTCGCCAGGCTTGGCGGGCGTCTCACCAAGGCTCCCTTCACCTCGCCGGTGAAGGACTTCTATCTGACCAATCCGATTGCCCGCGCGTCGGCCGTCATGGCCGAATGTTCGGCGCTGGCGCGTGGCGAACTGAAACAGGCGGCCGAGTAGAGACGAATGGATACCTTCTTTTCAACCTACGTCCTTCCGGGGCTTCTGATCCTTCTGCAGTCGGTGGCGATGATCGTCATCCTGCTGGTTTTCGTCGCCTATATCCTCTACGCCGACCGTAAGATCTGGGCGGCCGTTCAGCGTCGTCGCGGTCCGAACGTGGTCGGTCCGTGGGGCCTGTTCCAGGCGTTCGCCGACCTCTTCAAGTTCGTCTTCAAGGAGCCGGTCATTCCATCCGGCGCCAACAAGGGCGTCTTCCTGCTCGCGCCGATGGTGGCTTCCGTGCTCGCCATCTCGGCCTGGGCGGTGATCCCGGTCGCGGAAGGCTGGGCCATTGCCGACGTCAACATCGGCATTCTCTATGTCTTCGCCATCGCCTCGCTCGAGGTTTACGGCGTGATCATGGGCGGCTGGGCCTCGAACTCGAAATATCCGTTCCTCGGCGCGCTGCGCTCGGCGGCTCAGATGGTCTCCTACGAAGTCTCCATCGGCTTCGTGATGGTCACGGTTCTGCTCACGGTCGGCTCGCTCAACCTGACGGACATCGTCCTGTCGCAGGGCACCGGTCTTGGCACCATGGTCGGCCTGCCGAACTCGTTCCTCGACTGGAACTGGCTCGTGCTGTTCCCGATGTTCATCGTGTTCTTCATCTCCGCTCTTGCCGAGACGAACCGTCCGCCCTTCGATCTGGTCGAAGCGGAATCGGAGCTCGTGGCCGGTCACATGATCGAGTACTCCTCGACGCCGTTCCTGCTCTTCTTCCTTGGCGAGTATGTGGCCATCGTCCTGATGTGCGCGCTCACCACCATCCTGTTCCTGGGTGGCTGGCTGCCGCCGTTCGACTTCGCTCCCTTCACCTGGGTGCCGGGCGTCATCTGGTTCATCCTCAAGGTCTGCCTCGTGTTCTTCATGTTCTCGCTGGTGAAGGCCTTTGTCCCGCGCTACCGCTACGACCAGCTCATGCGTCTTGGCTGGAAAGTGTTCCTGCCGCTGTCGCTGTTCATGGTTGTCGCAACCGCGGCCTTCCTGAAATTCACGGGGATGGCATGATCATGGCCATCACCCATTCTGAAACGCGTTTCGGAGAAAAACGATGACTGCGCTTGCTCAGGCCGCGAAATCGCTGCTTCTCAAAGAGTTCGTCGGGGCTGTCATCCTGTCCATGCGCCAGTTCTTCGCGCCCAAATACACGTTGAACTACCCGCATGAAAAAGGTCCGGTGAGCCCGCGCTTCCGCGGCGAACATGCGCTGCGCCGCTATCCCAATGGCGAAGAGCGCTGCATCGCGTGCAAGCTGTGCGAGGCTATCTGCCCGGCTCAGGCCATCACCATCGAGGCCGGCCCGCGCCGCAATGACGGCACCCGCCGTACGGTGCGCTATGACATCGACATGGTGAAGTGCATCTATTGCGGCTTCTGTCAGGAGGCCTGCCCGGTCGACGCCATCGTCGAGGGGCCGAACTTCGAATTCGCGACGGAAACGCGCGAAGAGCTTTACTACGACAAGGACAAGCTGCTCGCCAATGGCGACCGGTGGGAGCGAGAGCTGGCGCGCAACATCGCGCTGGACGCACCATACCGGTGACGGTTTGACCCGTGGACGGGGGCAGGGCGCCCGTCTACAGCTGCCCCGCTCGAGGCGATCCGCATTCGGATCGGGGCATCGAGACTAATTCGCAGGCGGCAGCCGGCTTCACGCAAGCCGGCTTGCAGTCTAGGAACACGCTAATTTGACGCTCGGCCTGGCCGGGCGGATCGCAGAAGCCGGGCGTTATGCTTCGGCAGGCTAGCTAGGTACCGAGGGAACCATGCTGACAGGACTTGAGGCGATTTTCTTTTATCTGTTCGCCTTCCTAACCGTGGCGGCGGCCTTTATGGTCATTTCCGCGCGCAATCCCGTGCATTCGGTGCTCTATCTGATCGTCGCGTTCTTCAACTCGGCCGGTCTCTTCCTTCTTACGGGCGCTGAGTTTCTGGCCTTCATCATGCTGGTCGTCTATGTCGGCGCGGTTGCCGTGCTGTTCCTGTTCGTCGTCATGATGCTGGATGTGGACTTCGCGGAGCTGAAGCGCGGTGCGCTGCAATATGCTCCGGTCGGCGCGCTGGTGGGCATCATCCTGGCTGCGGAGCTGATCGTCGTTCTCGGCGGTTATGCATTCGCGCCGGAGATCGCAGGCGAGGTCGCCCAGCCGACGCCGCCGATCGATGTGCGCCACAACACGGCAGCGCTCGGCGATATCCTCTACACGGATTACATCCACTACTTCCAGATCGCCGGCATGGTGCTGCTGGTCGCCATGATCGGCGCCATCGTGCTCACGCTGCGCCACAAGGAAAACGTCAAGCGGCAGGACATCACTGCCCAGGTGGCGCGCACCCCTGAGACGGCGATCGAGATCAAGAAAGTCGAAACGGGCGAGGGAATCTGATCATGCTGGAAATCGGCATTGCACACTATCTGACCGTCTCGGCGATCCTGTTCACGCTCGGCGTGTTCGGCATCTTCCTCAACCGGAAGAACGTCATCATCATCCTGATGTCGGTCGAGCTCATCCTGCTTGCGGTCAACCTGAACTTCGTCGCCTTCTCCTCGGTTCTTGGAGATCTGGTCGGCCAGGTTTTCGCGCTTTTCGTTCTCACCGTCGCGGCGGCGGAAGCCGCGATCGGCCTTGCCATTCTCGTCGTCTTCTTCCGCAACCGCGGCACCATTGCCGTCGAAGACATCAACATGATGAAGGGCTGAGCATACGGCCATGTATCAAGCGATCGTATTTCTCCCGCTTATCGGCTTTCTGATCGCCGGGCTGTTCGGCCGCTCCATCGGCGCGAAGGCTTCCGAGCTGATCACAAGCGGCCTGATGGTAATCACCGCGCTTCTGTCCTGGGTGGCCTTCTTCTCGGTGGCTCTGGGCAGCGGCGAGGCGTTCACCGTTCCGCTTCTTTCCTTCATCACCTCGGGCAATCTGGATGTGTCCTGGGCGATCCGCGTGGACACGCTCACCGCCGTCATGCTCATCGTGGTCAACACGGTGTCGGCGCTGGTGCACATCTACTCGATCGGCTACATGCATCACGACCCGCATCGGCCGCGCTTCTTCGCCTATCTGTCGCTGTTCACCTTCGCCATGCTCATGCTGGTGACCTCCGACAATCTGGTGCAGATGTTCTTCGGCTGGGAAGGCGTTGGTCTTGCCTCGTATCTGCTGATCGGTTTCTGGTTCAAGAAGCCCTCGGCCAATGCCGCCGCCATGAAGGCCTTCGTCGTCAACCGCGTTGGTGACTTCGGCTTCCTGCTCGGCATCTTCGGCATCTACATGCTGTTCGGCTCGGTCAATTTCAGCACCATCTTCGCCAACGCCGCGACCTATCTGCCGGCTGAAGGCGCAGAAGCGGGCGAACCTGTCCTGACCTTCCTCGGCTACGCGCTCGACAAGGGCGGGGCGCTGACGGCCGTGTGTCTTCTTCTGTTCATGGGCGCCATGGGCAAGTCGGCGCAGGTGCCGCTGCACACCTGGCTGCCGGACGCCATGGAAGGCCCGACGCCGGTTTCCGCACTCATTCACGCCGCCACCATGGTCACCGCCGGTGTCTTCATGGTTGCGCGCCTGTCGCCGGTCTTCGAACTGTCGCACACCGCGCTCACCGTGGTCACCTTCGTCGGCGCGTTCACGGCCTTCTTCGCCGCGACCGTCGGTCTGGTGCAGAACGACATCAAGCGCGTGATCGCCTATTCTACCTGTTCGCAGCTCGGCTACATGTTCGTGGCGCTGGGCACGGGCTTCTACAGCGCGGCCATCTTCCACCTGTTCACGCACGCCTTCTTCAAGGCTCTGCTGTTCCTTGGTTCCGGTTCGGTCATCCACGCCGTTTCCGACGAGCAGGACATGCGCAAGATGGGCGGTCTTCGCAAGCTGATCCCGCAGACCTACTGGATGATGATCATCGGCACGATCGCGCTGACCGGCGTGGGCATCCCGATGACGGTCATCGGCACGGCAGGCTTCTTCTCCAAGGACGCCATCATCGAAGGTGCGTTCGCGGGCCAGAACTACTTCGCCATGTTCGCCTTCGTCATGCTCACCATCGCAGCCGTGTTCACCAGCTTCTATTCCTGGCGTCTGATCTTCATGACCTTCCATGGCAAGCCGCGGGCTTCCGCCGATGTCATGAGCCATGTTCATGAATCGCCGCTGGTCATGCTGGTGCCGCTGTTCATCCTCGCCGTTGGCGCACTGTTCGCAGGCGTTGCCTTCAAGGGCTTCTTCATCGGCGATGCCTATGACCAGTTCTGGAAGGGCGCCCTGTTCACGCTGCCGGGCAACCATATGCTGGAAGAGTTCCACCATGTTCCGGTCTGGGTGAAGCTTGCTCCTTTCGTCGCCATGCTTCTTGGCCTCTACGTCGCCTGGGTCTACTACATCCGTTCGCCCGAGCGTCCGAAGCGGCTCGCCAAGCAGTTCAGCGGTCTCTACGCATTCCTGCTGAACAAGTGGTACTTCGACGAGCTCTATGACTTCCTGTTCGTTCGCCCGGCGATGCGCCTTGGCCGCTTCCTCTGGAAGAAGGGCGACGGCGCCGTCATCGACGGCCTCGGCCCGGACGGAATTTCGGCCCGGGTGGTCGATGTGACCAACCGGATCGTCAAGCTGCAGAGCGGCTATCTCTATCACTACGCCTTCGCCATGCTCATCGGCGTTGCGGCCCTCGTTACCTGGATGATGCTCGGAGGCACGTTCTAAGCCATGACCGACTGGCCAATTCTTTCCACGGTCACCTTCCTGCCGCTGGTGGGTGCGCTTTTGATCCTCCTTATCCGGGAGGATGGCGCAGGTGCGCGCCGGAACATTCGCAATGTTGCGCTTTTGACGACGGTCTTCACCTTCGTCCTGTCGCTCTTCATCTGGGCTGGCTTCGATCCGTCGACGCCCAGCTTCCAGATGGTCGAGAAGCGCGAGTGGATCGGTTCCGGCATTGCCTATCACATGGGTGTCGACGGCATCTCGATGCTGTTCGTCATCCTCACGACCTTCCTCATGCCGCTGTGTATCCTGGCGAGCTGGAATTCGGTCGAGCACCGCGTCAAGGAATACATGATCGCGTTCCTGATCCTGGAAACGCTCATGATCGGCGTTTTCTGCGCCCTCGACATCGTGCTCTTCTACGTCTTCTTCGAGGCGGGCCTCATTCCGATGTTCATCATCATCGGCGTGTGGGGCGGCAAGCGTCGCGTTTATGCCAGCTTCAAATTCTTCCTCTACACGCTTCTGGGATCGGTTCTGATGCTGATCGCCATGATGGCGATTTACTGGGAAGCCGGCACGACCGACATTCCGACGCTGCTCACGCACGTCTTCCCGTCGGGGATGCAATATTGGCTATGGTTCGCCTTCTTCGCATCCTTCGCGGTGAAGATGCCGATGTGGCCGGTCCACACCTGGTTGCCCGACGCGCACGTTGAAGCGCCGACGGCGGGCTCGGTCATTCTGGCGGGCATTCTCCTGAAAATGGGCGGCTACGGCTTCCTGCGTTTCTCGCTGCCCATGTTCCCGGTCGCCTCCATCGATCTTGCGCCTCTGGTGTTCGCGCTGTCCGTCATCGCCATCGTCTACACGTCGCTGGTGGCGCTGATGCAGGAGGACATCAAGAAGCTGATCGCCTACTCGTCGGTCGCCCATATGGGCTTCGTCACCATGGGTATCTTCGCCATGAACGAGCAGGGCGTGCAGGGTGCGATCTTCCAGATGCTCTCGCATGGTCTGGTCTCGGGCGCGCTCTTCCTGTGTGTCGGCGTCATTTATGACCGCATGCACACCCGCGAGATCGCGGCCTATGGCGGCCTCGTGAACAACATGCCCAAATACGCCACGGTATTCATGATCTTCACCATGGCCAATGTGGGCCTGCCGGGCACCAGCGGGTTTGTCGGCGAGTTCCTGACGCTTCTGTCGGTGTTCAAGGTCAACACCTGGGTGGCTTTCTTCGCCACGACCGGCGTGATCCTGTCGGCAGCCTATGCACTGTGGCTCTATCGCCGCGTGGTCTTCGGCTCGCTCACCAAGGAAAGCCTGAAGGGCATGCTCGACCTCTCCGCGCGTGAGAAGCTCATCCTCTACCCGCTTGTGGTTCTGGTGATCTTCTTCGGTGTCTACCCGGCACCGCTCCTCGATGCGACGGCGGTTTCGGTCGAAGCGCTTGTGAATAATGTCTCCCTGTCGGCCGACATGGCACGGGAAGCGGCAGCAGCTGCCGCGCAGTAAACGGAACGAAAGCGAATGACGCCTGATCTGACGATAAGCCTGATCCTTGCAACGCCGGAGCTGATTCTGGCGGTGGGCGCTATGGCGCTCCTGATGGTCGGTGTCTTTTCCGGCCCCCGTGCCAACTCCACCGTGACCGGTCTTGCGGTCGCGCTTCTGGTCGCCGTGATCGCGCTGATGGTCGTGTTCCCGGCCGATGGCCGCGCCTTTGGCGGGGCCTTCGTGAGCGATGGCTTTGCCCGCTTCATGAAGATCCTGACGCTGGTCGGCTCGGTCGTGACGCTGGTCATGTCGGTCGGTTTCGCCAAGGCCGAGAAGTTCGACAAGTTCGAGTTCCCGGTTCTCATCATGCTGGCCACGCTCGGCATGATGCTGATGATCTCGGCCAATGACATGATTGCGCTCTACATGGGCCTCGAGCTTCAGTCGCTCGCACTCTATGTGGTCGCCGCCATCAACCGCGACAGTGCCCGTTCCACCGAGGCCGGCCTCAAGTACTTCGTGCTTGGCGCGCTTTCCTCGGGCATGATGCTGTACGGTATCTCGCTGGTCTACGGCTTCACCGGCAACACCGGCTTTGACGTCATCGCGGCAACGCTGACGGGTGCGGAGCGCGAGCTTGGCCTCGTCTTCGGTCTGGTGTTCGTGCTTGCCGGTCTCGCCTTCAAAATTTCGGCCGTGCCGTTCCACATGTGGACGCCGGACGTCTATGAAGGTGCGCCGACGCCGGTCACCGCCTTCTTCGCGGCTGCGCCCAAGATGGCCGCCATGGCGCTTCTGGTGCGCGTCACCATGAGCGCGTTCGAGCCGATTGCCAGCGACTGGCAGCAGATCATCATCTTCGTGTCGATCGCTTCCATGGTTCTGGGCGCGTTCGCCGCCATCGGTCAGCGCAACATCAAGCGTCTGATGGCCTATTCGTCCATCGGTCACGTCGGTTACGCGCTGGTCGGCCTTGCCGCCAATTCGGAAGCAGGCGTCGCCGGTGTTGCGATCTACATGCTGATCTATCTGGCCATGACGCTCGGCACCTTTGCCGTCATCCTGGCGATGCGCCGCAACGACGCCAATGTCGAGCAGATCGACGATCTGGCAGGTCTGTCGACCACCAATCCGATGATGGCGACGGTCATGACCATCCTCATGTTCTCGCTGGCCGGCATTCCGCCGCTCGCGGGCTTCTGGGGCAAGTGGTTCGTGTTCCTTCCCGCCATTCAGGCCGGGCTCTATCCGCTCGCCGTGATCGGTCTCGTCGCTTCCGTGGTCAGCGCGTTCTACTATCTGCGCGTCATCAAGATCATGTGGTTCGACGAGAGCTCGGGTGCGTTCCAGCCGATGGCAGGCGAGCTGCGCTTCGTCATGCTCCTGTCGGGCGCATTCGTCCTGCTCTATGCCGTGATCGCTGGCCCCGTCGGCCGCATTGCCGAGGCTGCCGCAAAGACCTTCTTCTAGGTCATGGCCTTTCGTCTGGCGCCTTCGGCTGCAGCAGCCGGCTATCGGCTGGAGGCCCATGAGAGCGTCAGCTCCACCAATGCGCTGGCGCTCGAACATGCGCGCGCCGGCGATGGAGGCGACCTCTGGGTCGTCTCATCCCGTCAGGAGAGCGGGCGAGGGCGTCGCGGCCGCGAATGGTCCACACCGCCCGGCAATCTTGCAGCAACGCTCCTGACGGTCGGCCATTTCGAGCCGGCCACCGCCGCCACGCTTGGTTTCGTGGCAGGCCTTGCACTTTCAGACGCACTTTTCGCTGTCGTTCCCGAACAGCGCATTGCGGTCGCTGCCGATGGCGGCGATCTTCCGGGCGGGCGCTTTGCGCTCAAATGGCCAAACGATGTTCTGGCCGAAGGGGCGAAGCTCTCGGGCATCCTGCTCGAATCGTCCATCCTCCCGGATGGGCGCTTCGCCATCGCCGTGGGCATTGGCGTCAACGTCGTCGCCCACCCGGAAAACACACCCTATCCGGCGACCTCGCTCAAAGCGCTTGGTTTCAAAGGGGATGCGGGCGATCTCTTCCTTGCGCTTTCCGACGCCTGGGTCGATAACGTTCGTCTTTGGAATGCCGGGCGCGGGCTTGAAGCCATTCGCAAGCGCTGGCTCACCCGGGCCGCCGGGCTTGGCGCGCAGGTGTCCATCCGTGTCGATGGACGTGTGGCGCGCGGTACATTCGAAACCATCGACGAAGCCTGTCGCTTCGTCATCCGCGAGGCGGACGGTTCATTATTGAGAATTGCAGCGGGCGACGTGCATTTCGGCGCGGTCGCCTCGGCACAGGCAGATTAACAGAAAGGGACCCATGGCGCGTTCCAGCAAGAAAGAGACGACCGTGAGCGAAGATCTGAAGAAGGCCGAACTGGTCTTCTGTCCGCTCGGCGGCGTCGGCGAGATCGGCATGAATTTCGGCCTTTACGGCTTCGGCCCGGCCGCCAAGCGCGAATGGATCATTGTCGATTGCGGCGTGACCTTCCCGGGGCCGGAGCTTCCGGGCGTCGATCTCGTTCTCCCCGATATCAGCTTCATCGAAGGCGAGATCGACCGTCTGCGCGGCATGATCATCACCCATGCCCATGAAGACCATTACGGCGCGATCCTTGATCTGTGGCCGCGCCTGAAGACCGATGTGTGGATGACGCCGTTCGCCGCGGGCCTTCTGGAGGCCAAGCGCCAGTCGGAATCCTGGGCGCCCGACGTGCCGGTGAAGATTTTCAAGGCCGGTGAAAAGTTCGAGGTCGGACCGTTCGCCATCGAGGCGATTGCGGTCGCGCACTCCATTCCCGAGCCGGTTTCGCTGGTGATCACCACGCCGCTTGGCACGCTCGTTCACACGGGCGACTGGAAGATCGATCCCGCACCCGCCATCGGCCCCAAGACGGACGAGGCGCGCTTCCGGGCCGTCGGCGACGAAGGCGTTCTGGCGCTGATGTGCGATTCCACCAACGCCATGCGTGAGGGCGAATCCCCCACCGAGCAGGCGGTGGGCGAGGGGCTGAAGGAAGTGATCGAAGCGGCTGCCGGTCGTGTCGTCGTCACCACCTTCTCCTCGAATGTGGGGCGCATCCGCTCCATCGCCGAGGCCGCGCGCGACGCCGGTCGCCAGCTTCTGGTGCTTGGCCGCTCCATGAAGCGGGTCATCGATGTGGCAACCGATCTGGGGTATCTCGACGGCCTGCCGGAATATCTGGACGAGGATGAGTTCCAGCACGTGCCGCGCGACAAGGTCGTGGTCCTGTGCACCGGCAGCCAGGGCGAAAACCGCGCAGCACTCGCCAAGCTCGCCCGGGACGAGATGCGCAATGTCGCGCTCGCAGCCGGCGATACGGTCGTTTATTCCTCGCGCCTCATTCCCGGCAACGAAAAAGCGGTTCTGGAAACCAAGAACCGTCTCATCGAGATGGGCATCAAGATCATCGAGGATGATGACGCGCTGGTGCATGTTTCCGGCCATCCGCGCCGCAGCGAACTGAAGCGCATGTATTCGTGGGTCCGCCCGCAGATCCTCGTGCCGGTTCACGGCGAAGCCGCGCATCTCGTGGCGCAGGGCTCGCTCGGCTCCATGGAGGGCATCCCCGAGGTCGCTCAGGTGCGCAATGGCGACATCGTGCGGCTTGCGCCCGGACCCGCCGAGATCATCGGCGAAGCCCGGCATGGCCGCTTCTTCAAGGATGGCCGCCTTCTCGGTGACGAGGAGGAGATGGGCATTCGTGATCGCCGCAAGCTCTCCTATGCGGGCCATGTGGCCATCAACATCGTGCTCGATGACCGGCTCAATCTGGATGGCGATCCGGACATTGTCGCCATCGGCGTGGCCGAGCGTGACGCCAGGGGCGAAACGCTTGAGGACATCATGCTGGACGCCGCCATTGGCGCCGTGCGCAGCATTCCGCGCAACCGCCGCAAGGATCTCGACATGGTGTCGGAATCCGCGCGCCGCGCGGTACGCAACGCCGCAAACGCCGCATGGGGCAAAAAGCCCATGGTGACGGTGTTCGTCACGCAGTAACTTAAGGGACAAGGGGCAGGGCGACTGCCCCTTTTGCCCGGATGGAAAGAACGAAGCCGATGCTCGGAAAGCTCAATCACGTCGCAATCGCCGTGCCCGATCTTGCCAGGGCAACCGCGCTTTACCGTGATACGCTTGGCGCAAGGGTGTCCGCCCCGCAGGCATTGCCCGGGCACGGCGTCACCGTGGTTTTCGTCGAGCTGGACAACACCAAGGTCGAGCTTCTGGAGCCTCTGGGCGCAGATTCCCCGATTGCCGCTTTCCTGGCCAGAAACCCGGATGGCGGCATGCATCACCTCTGCTATGAGGTGGAAGATATCATCGTCGCGCGCGATCGCCTGAAGGCGGATGGCGCGCGCATTCTCGGCGACGGCGAACCGAAGATCGGCGCCCATGGCAAGCCGGTGCTTTTCCTGCACCCGAAGGATTTCGCCGGCACGCTCGTCGAGCTCGAACAGGTTTGAGGTTTTCAGATGGGCTGGGTTTCTCTTCTCGCCGTATTCTTCATCGTCTGGTGGACGGTGCTCTTCATCGCGCTGCCATTCGGCTTGCGCACGCAGGATGAGGATGGCGAGGTCACGCTCGGCACCACGGCCAGCGCCCCGCGCGGGCCGCACATGCTGCGCGCCCTGATCCGCACCACCATCATCGCGATTGTCATCTGCGGCGTGCTGGTCTTCATCACGCGCGGGCTTGGCTATTCGTTCGACGATATTCCGCGCCTCGTCCCCACCTTCGACTGATCGCGTACAGGTCCGGTCGTTTCTCTGCCAGACCAGCACGCTCTTCCGGTTTGCCCGGAGGAGGGGTTCCGCACGGCCTGATGCGCCATCATTGCCGCGCCTGAAACGCTGCCGAGAACGGTAGGGCACGCGTATCGATTTTTCGGGAACATGTCGGGAAACGGGCCTTTACGCCGCGTAAGGCCAAAAAAAAAGCAAGGCCAAAGGCCTTGCAAACTCAACGCGTCCGATCCTTTTGCCGTATCATCGTCGGCGGCTGCGTGTAACCGCGCCTGGACCGCATCCTCCCAAGACTTTGACCGCGTAATGAGGTTGAATTTGCGCTTCAACCTCTTGTTATGGGAGCGCACCATAGAGCAAGTTGAGACGAAATGTCACGAGGAAAATTGCGTTTGAAATGCATTGTTATCATTTCGCTGTCTTGAACATGTGAGCCTGCGACCCCAACGCGTGAGCGGTTGTGTCGGCGGCTTTTCAATTCATTATGAAATCGTTAAGACAGCGGCCTTGAGCCACTTCTCTCTTTGATTCCGAACAGGCTCCCCAGAGCCGCCTGAATGGATGCGTTTATGCGACTGTCGCGCTACTTCCTGCCTATCTTGAAAGAAACCCCTCGCGAGGCCGAGATCGTCTCGCACCGTCTGATGCTGCGTGCCGGCATGATCCGCCAGCAGGGTGCTGGCAGCTTTTCCTGGTTGCCGCTGGGCAAGCGCGTCCTCGACAAGGTGAACCAGATCATCCGTGAGGAGCAGAACCGCGCCGGTGCGCAGGAAATCCTCATGCCGACCATCCAGTCGGCCGATCTGTGGATGGAAAGCGGTCGCTACGACGATTACGGCAAGGAGATGCTGCGCATCACCGACCGGCATGAGCGCAAGATGCTCTATGGCCCCACCAATGAAGAGATGGTGACGGACATTTTCCGGTCCTATGTGAAGTCCTACAAGGATCTGCCCCTCAACCTCTACCACATCCAGTGGAAGTTCCGCGACGAGGTGCGTCCGCGCTTCGGCGTCATGCGCTCGCGCGAGTTCCTGATGAAGGACGCCTATTCCTTCGATCTGGATTACGAGGGGGCGAGGGCCGCCTATAACCGCATGTTCGTTGCCTATCTGCGCACCTTCGGGCGCATGGGCCTGCAGGCGATTCCGATGCGCGCCGACACCGGCCCCATCGGCGGTGATCTGAGCCACGAATTCATCATTCTCGCTTCCACCGGCGAGAGCGAGGTGTTCTGCCGCAAGGAGTTCCTTGAGCTTCAGGTGCCCGGCGCGGACGTCGACTTCGCAAACGATGCCGAAATCGCCGACATCGTCACCACCTGGACGACGCCTTATGCAGCCACCGACGAGATGCATGACGAGGCCGCCTGGGACGCGATTGCCGAGGACGAGAAAGTTTCTGCCCGTGGTATCGAGGTTGGCCATATTTTCCACTTCGGGACCAAGTATTCCGAGCCCATGAACGCGACCGTCACCGGTCCGGATGGCAAGGAGCACTGCGTTTCCATGGGGTCCTACGGCATTGGCCCGAGCCGCCTTCTTGCGGCGATCATCGAGGCGAGCCACGACGAGAACGGCATCATCTGGCCGGAGAGCGTCGCGCCGTTCGATGTCGGCCTGATCAACATGAAGGCGGGCGACGAGGCCTGCGACCGCGTCTGCGAGGAGCTCTATGAAAAGCTCCAGGCGGCTGGCAAGGACGTGCTCTACGACGATACCGACCAGCGCGCCGGCGGCAAGTTCGCCACCGCCGATCTGATCGGTCTGCCCTGGCAGGTGATCGTCGGACCGCGCGGCGTCGCCAGTGGCGAGGTGGAAATCAAGAACCGCGCCACCGGCGAGCGTGAATCGCTCACGCTTGAGGCCGTGGTGAACCGCCTGAGCCAGCAGGGCGCTGCATGACGCAGCAGCGCAATTCCGGTCCGGGCGTGCAGCCGCGCGCCCGCCAGCGTAAATGCCTTTGAGGTCAAGACATGAGTGAAGCCGCCACCAGCGAGGCAGCCGCACAGAGCGCGCCGGCAAAGCCGAAGGGGGCAGGACCGTTCTCCCGCTTCGAGCGCATGATTGCCTGGCGCTATCTGCGTTCGCGCCGCAAGGAGACCGTGATTTCGGTGATCGCGTCCATCTCCTTTGTCGGCATCATGCTGGGGGTGGCCACGCTGATCGTGGTCATGGCCGTCATGAACGGCTTCCGCGCCGAACTCCTGACCCGCATTCTGGGCGTCAACGGTCATCTGATCGTGCAGCCCGTCGACATGCCCATGACGGATTATGAGGCTGTCGCAAAGCGCATCGAGGGCGTGGAGGGCGTTCAGATCGCCCTGCCCATGGTGCAGGGGCAGGTGCTCGTTTCAGGCCGCAGCGGCGCTGGAACCGGCGCCGTGGTGCGCGGTGTGCGCGCAGACGACCTGTCGCGGCTTGATCTGGTGTCGAGCAATATCAAGGACGGCTCTCTGGTGGGCTTCGCCACGGGCGAAGGGCTCGCCATGGGCTCGCGCATGGCGGAAAATCTGGGCCTGACGGTGGGTGATTCCGTCACCCTTGTCGCGCCCGAGGGCGATGTCACACCCTTTGGCACGACCCCGCGCGTCAAGACCTATCCGATTGCCGCCACCTTCGAGGTGGGCATGTCGGAATATGACGCCTCGATCATCTATATGCCGCTGCAGGAAGCGCAGCTCTATTTCAACGCCGAGGGGCTGGTGCAGTCCATCGAGCTGTTCGTCGACGATCCCGACGCGGTTGCGACCATGCGCCCGCAGGTGGAGGAGGCCGCCCAGCGGCCCGTTCTCCTGTCCGACTGGCGGCAGCGCAACAGCACCTTCTTCTCCGCGCTCGAGGTGGAGCGCAACGTCATGTTCATGATCCTGACCATGATCGTTCTCGTCGCGGCGCTGAACATCATTTCCGGCCTCGTCATGCTGGTGAAGGACAAGGGGCACGACATTGCCATCCTGCGCACCATGGGCGCGACCAGTGGTTCCGTCATGCGCATCTTCCTGATGACGGGCGCAGCCATCGGCGTGGCCGGCACTGCTGCGGGTGTGGTTCTGGGCGTCGTCATCTGCTGGAACGTGGAATCGATCCGCCAGTTCTTCTCCTGGCTCTCCGGCACTACGATCTTCGATCCGGAACTCTATTTCCTGAGCCAGTTGCCGGCAAAGATGGAAGCCGGCGAGACGGTTTCCGTCATCGTCATGGCGCTCGCCCTGTCTTTCGTGGCAACGCTCTTCCCGGCCTGGCGCGCCTCGCGGCTCGATCCGGTCGAAGCACTGAGGTATGACTGATGGCCGCGCCTATTCTCGAACTCAAGGGCATTGAGCGCAGTTACAGCGAGGGTGAGGGCCGTCTCACCATTCTCAAGGATGCGGGCTTTACCCTGCGGCCGGGCGAGATGGTGGCGCTTGTCGCTCCCTCCGGCGCCGGCAAGTCCACGCTTCTTCATCTGGCGGGCCTTCTGGAAGCGCCGGATGCGGGCGAGGTGATTGTCGCCGGCCAGGCCTGCGGCCGTCTTTCCGACGATGCGCGCACCGCCATCCGCCGCAACGAGATCGGCTTTGTCTACCAGTTTCATCATCTCCTGCCGGAATTCACCGCTGAGGAGAATGTGATGATCCCGCAGATGGTGGCGGGCATGGACCCGGCCGAGGCCAAAACGCGCGCCAGCCAGTTGCTCGACTATCTGCGCGTCGGCCATCGCGGCAGCCACCGTCCGGCCGAGCTTTCGGGCGGCGAGCAGCAGCGCGTCGCCATTGCGCGCGCCGTCGCCAATGCGCCGCGCGTGCTTCTGGCGGATGAGCCGACCGGCAATCTGGATCCCAAGACGGCTGGCTATGTGTTCGATGCGCTTGAGGCGCTTGTGCGCCAGTCGGGACTGGCCGCGCTGATTGCCACCCACAATCACGAACTCGCCGCCCGCATGGACCGTGTGGTCACGCTGGAGGGCGGCAAGGTCACCGCCTGGAAGCGCTAGAGCAATTCCAGGAAAAGTGGGAACCGGTTTTCCGTCCGGAATTGCGTAAAACAATGAGTTGGGGGGATTTTCGCGATTCACGAAAAGCGGAAATGCTCCAGACGATCGATCTGAATATGGATGCGCCGCGATCTGACGGCGTTTCCCGAAATGACGAACAGGCTACAAACCGCGCTGCCCGTGCAGTGCGGTTTTCTTTTGCCCTTGAAGCGCCCAGGACCGCCCCTAAACGCCGCGCCTTCTCGCGGGCGCACCAGGTGCTACCCGGCTAAGCGATTAACGCCACGTCAACCTTAACGCCCGGGCGCTCCGTGTGAGCTGTTCTGCACGCTTGACGATGGAACATAAATAGAACATAAAGGGATTATAAAGTGATCAGGAGAGATAAATGACCGATCTTTTTCAGGATGTCGTCTCGCTCGTTGCAGTCAGCTCCTTCATCATGATGGCCGCCGTCTTCATCGGCGCGATCTGATATCCCTTTGCGGATGCGCGCTGAGCGCACCGCCGTGTTCGCCGATTCCTGCCATCGTGGCAGTTGCGTTCGGCCCAAATGAAAAGAGGCGGGAAGGCCCGCCTCTCTGATAGGCTTCCCGTCAGAAAATGCCTCATGGCTTCCCGGCGGTGACGCGCCTTTCCCGGAACTTCCGGGCTCAATCCCCCATCGCAACGCCTTCGCGGCGCGGGTCGGCTCCGCCTTCCAGCCCCTGTGGCGTGATGGTGATGCCGTGCAGGCCCGAGTTCAGGTCGCCGATGGATGTCTTGAAGCCAAGCGCATCGAGGTCAGCCTTGAATTCCTCGGCTGGCGTTCCCGCTTCGAGCGTATAGGTGCCGAACCGGTTCGTCAGATGCGGCAGGTCGATCGCCTGTTGCATGTTCATCTTCCAGTCCACCAGCGCGATGATCGTGTTGGTCACATAGGGAATGATGTTGCTGCCGCCGGGCGAGCCCAGCGCATAAAGCGGCTTGCCGTCCTGAAGCACGATGGTCGGCGACATGGACGAGCGCGGCCGCTTGCCGGGCTGCACACGGTTGGCCACGGCCTCGCCATCGGCTTCCGGTCTGAACGAGAAATCGGTGAGCTGGTTGTTGAGAATGAAGCCGGCCGCCATCTGGCGCGAACCGAAGGCGCTCTCTACCGAGGTCGTCATGGAGGCGATATTGCCATCCTTGTCGACGATCACGAAATGCGAGGTCGAGGGCTGTTCGAAGCTCATCCCGTCAATGCGCAGCTCCGCCTTGTCCCATGGCGGGTCGCCGGCCTTCACGTCATCTGCGCCAAGCGCCGTCGGGCGGCGAAGCAGCGCGGCGCGGTCTTTTAGATAATTCGGATCGAGCAGGCCCTTCGGCATCTTCACGAAGTCGCTGTCCGCCATGTAGCGGCCGCGGTCGGCGAAGGCGAGGCGCGTTGCATCGCCGATGATGCGCCAGGTCTCCGGATCGTCCGGGCCGAGCGTTTCCAGATCGAACTCCGACACCATGCCGAGTATCTGCCCGACGGTCAGCGCGCCGGAGGAGGGCGGTCCCATGCCGCAGACGTCGAGCCCGCGATAGGGCGCGCACACGGCCTCGCGCTCCTTCACCTCATAGGCGGCCAGATCCTCGAGCGAGAGCAGGCCGGGATTGCCGTCATGCGCCTTCACCGCAGCGATGATCTTTTCGGCGATTTTGCCCTTGTAGAAGCCGTCCGCGCCCTCCTTGCCGATGGTCTTCAGCGTCTCCGCATAGTCCGGGTTCTTGAGAACCGAGCCGACAGCCAGCGCATTGCCGTCCTTGTCATAGAAATAAGCGCGGGCAGTCGCCTGCGTGTCGAGCCGGCCCTTGTCACCCTCGATCAGCGTGTGAAGCCTTGGCGAGACGGTGAAACCCTCTGAAGCAAGCCGGATTGCCGGCTGGAGCAGCGCATCCCATTCGAGCTTGCCCGCGCGGGTGTGGATGGTTTCCATCAGGCGCACCACGCCCGGCGCTCCAACCGAGCGTCCACCCACCACGGCGTCAAAGAAGGGAAGCGGCTCGCCCTTGTCGTCCAGAAAGAGCTCCGGGGTTGCGGCCGCAGGCGCGGTTTCGCGCCCGTCAAAGGTCGTCACCTTTCCGCTGGCCGCATCGTACCAGACCAGAAACGCACCGCCGCCAATGCCGGAGGATTGCGGTTCCACGAGGCCGAGCACGGTCTGCACCGCCACCAGCGCGTCAGCGGCAGTGCCGCCTTTGCGCAGCGCGTCGAGACCCGCCTGCGCGGCCAGTGGATTGGCCGCCGCGACCATCTGTTCCTTCGCGTGAACGGTTTTCTTTTCGCTAAGCCCGCTGGCTATCTCAGGGGCCTGGGCATCGGCCGCCTGTTTGGTTGTCTGCTGGGCCATCGCACTGCCTGCGGCAAGTCCGGCGGTGAGCCCGGCGGTGAGCGATGACAAAAGGGCAACGGCCCCGAAGGCATGTGATAATCGCATCTTGGCGCTCCTCCATGAGAGCGCCATGGGCCCGGCCAGCCGGAGCCCTGAGTGAAAACGCTCTCGATCCCTCAACGGCCGTTTGCGCGGGCGCACAAGCCCGGCAGACGAACCAGTTGCTTTGACCGGTGAACGCTAGAGCATTTTTCCGTGCGGTGGAAATGGCCCAGATAGCAAAACACGCAGACCAAACGCATCCCGACCAAGGCGCGCGCGCTGCAAGTGCTCAGTCGGTGGATTTCTCGGCCGGACCGAACACGTCCTCGAAAGCGGCTTTCAACGCCAGGTCCACATCGTCCATGGTCACCGGCAGGCCGAGGTCGACCAGGCTGGTGACGCCATAGCCGCTGATGCCGCAGGGCACGATGCCGCCGAAATGCGCCAGTTCCGGCTCAACGTTGATCGAGATGCCGTGAAAGCTCACCCAGCGCCTCAGGCGGATGCCTATGGCGGCGATCTTGTCTTCTGCGGGCAGGCCGCCGGGCAGGGGCGGCTTGTCGGGGCGCGCGACCCACACGCCAACCCGGTCCTCGCGCCGCTCGCCGGTCACGTTGAAGCGCGTCAGCGCGCCGATGATCCAGGCTTCCAGCGCGGCGATGAAGGCGCGGATGTCTTCGCGGCGCGTCTTCAGATCAAGCATCACATAGACCACACGCTGGCCGGGGCCATGATAGGTGTATTCGCCGCCGCGCCCGGTCTTGTAGACGGGGAAGCGATGGGCCTCGAGCAGGTCTTCGCTGTTGGCACTGGTGCCGGCGGTGTAGAGCGGCGGGTGCTCGACCAGCCAGACAAGCTCTCTGGCCTTGCCGTCACGAATCAGCCCGGCGCGCTCTTCCATGAAGGAAACGGCGGTTTCGTAGTCGGTGAGACCCGGTTCGATTCGCCATTCCACCGGCGGGGCATCCTCGCGCGGCAGGAATACGGTGTCGATCTGGCCGCGTTCGCTCATTTTCTCATCCCATCAGGTACTGAAATCACCCGTTTCATATGGCGATAATGGGCGCTCGGGTCCAGTCTCGGCTTGAAGATGTGCATGAGCATCTTTTTTTGCGTCTTTTTCGAGAAGTCGCTTGTCTCCCGAAAACCGATTTGCTACATGCCCGTTGCCGGTGACGAACCGGCCTCCAGCTACGTGCGGTCGTGGCGGAATTGGTAGACGCGCAGCGTTGAGGTCGCTGTGGGGCAACCCGTGGAAGTTCGAGTCTTCTCGACCGCACCAAGCTCTCTTCCGAGAAAGCTGTTCCTCCCGGTCATCTTCGGAATGTATCGCGCACAAAGCCGCGCTCCCCTCAAATCTCCTCTGAGAATGAGAAGTCTTAAGAGCAAATCGCTCGGCTTTCTGGCGTTCAGTGCCGAAACCCTGACGCCTTCTGATTTCTTCTTCGAATCTTCCAGATCATACCCCGGCGCCTTGCCATTCGATCCGCGCAGTCGACCATCGCGATGAAAGCACGCACGTTGCGTCGCGGCCGTCATCGGTGCTGCGTCATTGATGTGGATGAAGGGCAGGGCTGCAGCATTGTTGCCACAAAAAAAGCCCCGCCAACGTTCTCAGCTAGCGGGGCTTCTCCGGCTTGTGGCTCCCGTGATCAGAAGCGGATGCTGAGCATGCCGTTGATCTCATGCTGCCGTGCATTCTCGGCAATCTGGCCACGGTAGGAGAGGCCAAGCGTGGATTTTGGAGTAAGGTCGACGTCGACCCCGGCCTCGATCAGCGCCGCATTGCGCGCGATTGGCACGCCGGCAATGAGGAAATCCGAACTGCCCGCAAAAGAGTGAACCGATGTGGGCTTGGTATCCCCGAACGCCATCTGCCAGCCAAGCGTCGCTTTTGCCTCCGCCTTCATCGTATCGAGCTGGAATGCATGCTCCATGCGCGCACCGATCGTCGCGTATCCCGTGTCCATCGGCTGACCTTTCACTGTCAGCGCGGCCGCGCCGCCCAGTTCGCTGAAACCGTCCGAGCGCTGGTGCACATAGGCCAGATTGACGAAGGGCTCCAGGCGCGCAGCCTGAAGGTCAGACCGGTAGCTCATCTCGCCGAATGCCTGGAAAGTGCTGGCGTCGTAACGGGCGCTCAGACCGTCGGTGAAAGCGCCTGCGTGCACGTTCCTTGCCGTGTCGATGCCGTGCCAGCTATAGCCGGCGCCCGTCCGGATGCCGAGCCTTCCCAGTTCCGTTCCGGCATAAAGCCCCAGATGGTAGTCCTTGCTCTCGGCCGAGGACGCAATCTTCGCGACATCGAGCTTCGATTGTCCGTAGCCGCCCAGCAGGCCGAAGCGCCAGTTGCCGGCCAGCGCGTCAGCGCCGACGAACAAGCCGCCGGACGACAGGTCCATGGCTGCCGCATTGCCGTCGCTGTCGAAGCCGGCCCATGCGCCATAGGCCTCGCTCCAGAAGGCGAGCCCATGCGAAAGCTCCTGTGAAGTGTTGCCGGATGCGGCGAAGGCGGCGCGAATGCGGTCATTCGCAGCGTTGCGCAGGAAGGCGCTTCCTCTGTTCAGCGCGCCCTGGAATGAGGGGTGCACCTCGCCCGAAAGTGAAGCGAGGCTTGCGCGCACCACGTCCTCGTCGGTCATGGTGGCGAAGGCCTGCCAGATGGGTGTGGTCATGGAAAGCGTGTCTGCGCTCGAACCCGTCTGCCGCTGGTTCGGTGTGCGGCCAATATCGGCGAATGACGTGTCATTGCGTGTGAGTTCCAGCGAGATGTCATTGCCATCTCCGCCGGCGTAATCGACCGTTTCGTCAAGAAACAGAAGATTGTTGGTGACGCTGGCGAACGTGCCGGCCACCGCGCCTGCGCCCTGATTGTCGAGAATGATGTAGGGGCCGTTGAGGATCGGCCAGTCCGCCGCGGTGAGCGGCGTTCCTGTCAACGCAAGCGTTGCGCCGGAAATGTCCACCGTGCCCTGCACGATCACCTTGTCCGCTGCTGTCGGAGTCACCTCAATGGCCAGCATCCCGTGATTGACATAGTTGCCGGCAATGGTCTGTACACCGATGGAGTTGCCGGGCGCATGCGTTCCGCCAGAGTTGATCGCCACCGTCGATCCAGCCGAACCAACGGTGCCCGTTCCACCGAGCTGGCTGTCCGGACCAAGCATGATCGAGCCGCCGAGCGCACCGCCTGCAGCGGTGCCGACGATCAGCGTTCCGTTGGAGAACGACGTCGATCCGGTGAAGCCCGAGCTGTCGCCGGTCAGCGTCACTGTGCCGGACCCGCTGATGCTGAAACTGCCCGTGCCTGACAGAGCGCCGGCATAGCCAGCCGACTCGCTCTGCGCAAAAGCCAGCGATGCGCCGCTCGCAATATCGACGTCTCCTGCAAAGCGGCTGGCATCCGTCACCAGCCCGCCAGTCTCGACAGACCAGCCGAGCGTGGAAGCGCCGGACAGCGTCAGAACACCCGCGCCACGCTTGATCATCGCGCCCTCTGTGCCGTTCAGGCTGCCGATGTTCCCCGAAAAGCTTGCATCGCCTGCCTGGTCGAACACCACGGTCGCGCCGTTGCCGATATCGCCGGAGATCGAGCCCGCGTTTCCGACCAGCGTTCCGGCCTCGACCAGCGTGTCGCGGTAGCCATTGGTTCCACCCAAAACCAGAGTGCCGTCGCCCTTTTTGAGAAGGTCGCCTGTACCGGTGATGCCCTGCGTCAGGCTGAACGTGTTGTCTGCATCCGCGATGTCGAAACCGCCGCCATCACCGCCAATCAGGATGTCGCGCGCGGTTCCGGTGTAGCCCGTGCCCGTCACTTTCAGCACGCCGCCGTCAAACCTCAGCCCGCCCGGGGCAGCGCCAAGGTTCTGGTCGGACGCCACCGAAAGGACACCGCCCAGAAGATCGACACCACCCGAATGGGTGTTGGCGCCACTCAGAACCAGCGTGCCGCCCCCGGCCTTGCGAACAACCTTGCCCGCTCCGTCCTCAATGATCGAAGCAACCGTCGTCGTCACACCACCATCGATGTTGAATGTGCCGCCACCGGCAGCGCCGATGGAGAGCGCATCGCCCTGGATGCGGTAGTCATCCGTGGAGAACTGCAACGTATCGAAAACCTGCGCCCCCTGGACGGTGACCGTCCCGGCTGAGCCGGCAAAAACGCCGACTGAACCGCCCCAGCCGGCATTGGCGCTGCCCGTGGCATCGGTCCAGTCGGTCGCGAAGGATTGCCAGACGCCGCTGCCGCCATTCCAGAACTGCATGGTCTGCTCGGAGTTCAGAACCGACAGATTGACCTGACCGGGAATGTCGTAACGGATGTCGGGATTGTTTGGGTTGGCCGGTTTGAAACCACCTGTACCCGTCACCGTTCCATCGGCGAAAGCGCCCGATTGCGCGCCACCATACTCGAACAGGCGATAATAGCCTGCCGCAGCCACGCGGGCATCCAGAGTTCCGTTAAGCGCAAGAGCGCCATTTACCCTGACCAGGTCATTGCCTGCGCCGCCGGCAACGCCCGGACTGTTGAGCTCGAACACCGAAGTCGAGCCTGCATTGAGGGTCAGATCGTTGTTGAAGGTCAGGGTGCCGGGGCTGTTGCCGGCTGCCAGCGTACCGTCAATGGTGACGGCTCCATTCAACGTGCCCGAGCCGCCCAGCGCCCCATTCATCCCGACATTGACGACACCGCCGAGCGTGCCATTGCCGGCGGCGTCACCGATCAGCAGCGTGCCGCCGGAGACTGTCGTTGTGCCCGTGAAGGCAGAAGAATCGCCGGTCAGCATGGTCGTGCCGGCAGCATGGTTCACGGTGTGCGTGCCCGCACCAGAGCTTTCCAGTGCGGCAGAAAAGGTGGTTGCACCGGTATGCTTGAAGTTGAGCGTCCCGCTGCCATCCCCGAAAATGATGTCATCCGTCTGCAGAGTGCCGGCGGCCTCCGCCTGACTGCCCAAAGCAGCGCCGACATTGATGACACCGTCAGCAGACAGATCAGAACCCAGGTAAACCACACCTGGTCCACTTCCACCTGATCCAGTGTTGGCCGAAACAGTGCCGCCGTCGGCAATGGACAGCGTGCCTTTGCTGTTTTCGCCAACAATGAGACTGCCGCTGTTTATCCATGTGGCGTTCTCTCCGGAAACGCTGACGGTACCCTCAGTATTAGGGATGTTGCCGATAAATCCCTGCGCGCTCTCGACAGACCCGCCGTCGGCAATGGTCAGCTGGCCTGAATTCATATTCAGGTCGGTGTTCTTCCAAATTGCGCCAGTTCCTTTCACGGTGACCGTGCCTTCAGCGCCGGGAACGCCCCCGATTCTGACGCGTGTGCTGTCGACGGCCCCTCCGTCCTCAATGATCAGCGTGCCTTTGCCGTTGTCGCCAACAATGAGACTGCCGCTGTTCTTCCATGTGGAGCCCGGTCCCGATACGCTGACAGTGCCCTCAGAGCCAGAAGCGAAGCCGATATAGCCAGTTGCGTTGTCGACCCAACCGCCATCCTTGATGGTCAGCCTGCCCTTGTCCGAGTTGCCAACAAAAAGGTCGCCGTTCACGGGCCACGTTTGCTGTGGGTTCTGCGAGGGAAAGGGAGAAACATCGTTCTCTATAGCGTCTACCTCGACTGACTGTGCATTGGCTGGCTGCGGCGTTGTGCATAGGAAAATTGCCAGTGCGGTTGTGCTTAATAGGTGCGTCTTTATCTTTAAAGTTGTAAATATTCGCATGTACAATTTCCCCCAAGAGTGCAAATATTCAATATAGAATTGGATTGCATAATCTGTTTGATTTTTAAAGAATCAATCTATTAATTGCTATTATTAAGAACTAATATCCCTTGATGAGGGTTGAATTTTCACCGGGAAAGGCTTGGTCCACGTTTAATCAGCTTCATGTGACATGGTGATGTAGTGCCCGCTGTTGCGCGGGCTGCGCCTGAATGTATCGAGCCGGCGTATGTGCGAAGCGCTTGAGCGGCCTTTTGCTCAGCTGGGATCTGTCGATTAGCCGACCATACGTTCCGTGACGGCGGCTTGATGACCATTGCCATTCTTCATCGCTGGGCTGGAACTGCATTTATGGGAGACTTCCCCAGCCTCGGGACATATGTCGCGAGAGGAGAAGCCGGGCTGGCATTTGTTCGCGGCTTCGATGCTCGGCTGGCCAGGTTCATGGCTTCCACAGCCGACGGCTGGTCAGTCATCTGGACTGTCACGTTTCGACTTGACTGGGGTGTCCCGGGATTGGGCTGGTAGCGCGCGGCAAGGGGTGCCAGCGATGGGTCGGATGGTTGTCTGGACGAACTCTCGAACTTCAGTTCGTCTAGATTCCAGCGAGGATGTAAATCGAGAGTGCGGCTGGAATCAGCCCGATGAGAATACGGGCGCCCCAATTGGCTGCAACGTCACCATAAAACTTCATGAAGAGCGAAATGACGCCGAGAGCGACGACGCCGCCGATGGTTGCGTAGGACCGCCACGTCGCCTGATCAAGCTCCACTGTGGATGACTTCACCATCTCGCCGTTCACGCCGTTCGCGAATTCAGTGACAGTGATATCGTCGAGGAGATGGACAAACAGCGCGACCTGAAGAAGCGCGAAAACGACGGCGCCCGTCGTCCCGGATGCGAACCTGCCCAGCGCGGGAGCAAAGGGCATGTCCCCAAACGAAGGCACGTCCTTGAGAAAGAAGCGGCGGCGGTCATTGATCGGCTCCACGAGCGAATTCCTCAATTCATCAGCTGGCCATGGTGAAGATAGACGGCCATCCAGCCAGCGTGAAGTCTGGTTGCGCCCAGCGGGCCAAGACGCCCTCGATGGCGTTCTGACCATTTTAGACAGGGCCGATGGAGGGGACGTGGCCTGCTACCTTCAATGTGTCATTCACAGGCTGGCCCCGCTCATGTTGTGCTGCAATATGGACCCGCTTGCAAACTCGGTCGGCGTGATGCTGTCGAGGTTTGCGTGTGGCCGGTCCAGGTTGTAGTCATTCTTCATTATTCGACGGTCTCGCAGGCATGGCGATGGCTGCGGAACAGTGGCAACCTGATTTTGAGTGAGGCGCAGGGCGGATTGATTTCTGCATCATCCCGCCACAACGCGATCCGTATGGGAGAGGGCGAATGAATTACGCTGACCAGTCCTTGATGATGTTGACGATTGTTTTTGCCGAGCTCCCATCGCCATACTCTGCGATGTCTGTCCTGGGGGCGTAAGAGCCTTCGCTCCAGAGACGGTTCCAGCCGGAGGTCACTGTTTCTATCCATTCGGTTTCGCTTCGCAGCGTGACACAGGGTACGCCATGAAAATAGGCTTCCTTCTGCAGGCCGCCTGAATCGGTGAAGATCAGGGCTGCGTTCTTTGCCAGCTTGATCATGTCGATATAGCCCAGCGGCTCGACAACGCGAATCCCGTCCCGTTCCACCGAGATGTTGAAGCGTTCCGCAGCGTGTCTGGTTCTCGGGTGAAGCGGGATAACCACTTCCTTTCCGTCGGAGTGCTGAACCATGTAGCGCAGCGCCTTCTCGATTGCTTCTGGCGAGGCAGTATTGTCCGCGCGGTGCAGGGTGGCGGCGCAGTAGCCGGATGGACTCAGGTCTAGTTCCTCAAGCAGCTTTGACTGCTCCTCGGCGATCGGTGTGAGCGTCAATGTGGCATCGAACATCAGGTCTCCAACCTGATGGACTCCTTTTGTGATCCCCTCACGGGCCAGATTTTCGACAGATGTCGAAGTGGGGCAAAAGAGCAGTGCGCTGACGTGATCGACCATGACGCGATTGATCTCTTCCGGCATCTTACGATTGAACGATCGCAAGCCGGCCTCGACATGGATCACCGGAATGTTGAGTTTTGCAGCAGCCAGGCCGCCAGCGAGTGTGGAATTGGTGTCGCCATACACAAGAACAGCATCGGGTGCCTGTTCGGTCAGTATGGTCTCGATCGCTGCCAGCATCTCTCCGGTCATCTTGCCATGAGAGCCACCACTGATGCCGAGATTATACGCAGGTCTGGGCAATGCGAGATCAGAGAAAAACACATCTGACATATTGGCATCGTAATGCTGTCCGGTGTGGATCGAGATTTCCTCGATGCCAGCTGTATTCGCGATCTCCAGAGACAGAGGGGCTGCTTTCACGAACTGCGGTCTGGCGCCAATGATGGTCGCGATGCGAAGATTGGACAAGGAAATACTCCAGGTTGTAATCTGGCCGGTGCGATTCTTACATAATGTGATGAATACCGACTTGGCCGGACAGTCTCTTAATTGTAGGTACGCTGCGACTCTTGAAGTGTGAGGGACGGAATGCTGCGCTCAAACCCACATGTGGTTTCTATGGTGTATAATCGGATTGCCGGCGACAGCCGTGTGATCAAGACTGCTCAATCGGCTCTGAATGCTGGGTATAGGGCAACAATTGTTGGTGTGACAAGCAGCAGAAGTGTAGAAAAATCCGAGGTTGAAGGGGTGCCCGTCGTGTTTATCCCTAACCCCTCTGGCTATTTGAGTAAGCTGGGGCTGTGGGGTGATGAGCACAGTGATGATCTGCGCCTTCTTCTGGGGCTGTATAATCGTCGCGCGCTGCCACACATCTTGGAACTGGAGCCAGATCTTATTCATTCGCACGACATGATCGGATTGAAGATCGGCGTAGCCACAAAAATGGCGCTTCTAGCGAGTGGGCACGACATTCCCTGGGTTCATGATCTGCACGAGTTGGTGGCCGGGCTGGAGGGGTTTGCGCGTTCAGAAAACTACAAGCCAGTCTGCCTTGGGTGGGAGCGCGAGTATCTGGATGCTCCAGACCGATTAACGACTGTTAGCGATCTGCTCGCAGAGAAACTTGAGCGCAGATACGGCCTCAGGGAGCAACCGCAAATCACCTATAATGTGCCTGTGGCCGGCGCGTTTTCCGAGGGCGGTCCGGATGTCAGAACTGCCCTTGGTCTTGCGCCGGATGTCCCTTTGGCGGTGTTTGTGGGGGGGGGCACACCTCTCCGTGGGTGCGATGTCATCGTTGATGCCTGCGCTCGTATCGAAGGCCTTCATCTGGTTTTCGTCAGCCAGGGCAAGTACGTCGATGAAATGAAGCAGAGGGCAAAGAACCTGGGGTTCGCAGATCGCTTCCACACGCATCCTTTCGTTGCGAGCGACCAGGTCACTTCATTCATCCGCACTGCGGATTTCGGAATTCACGGCCTTGTGCACTATGGAAACGCCGAGGTCGCGTTACCCAACAAAATGTTTGAATACCTGCATGCGAACCTGCCCATGGTTCTTAGCGATGTCGCGAGCATGAAGTCATTCATGGAGACACATCGTGTCGGAGCCACTTTCGAGGCCGGCAATGTCGAATCCTGCGAAAGTGCGATTAGAGATGTCCTTGCAAATCGTGTGGAGCTGCGCTCAAGGATCGCGCCTGAGTTGAAGAGTGCCTTCAGCTGGGAGCAGCAGGAGAAAAAGATCCAGAAGATTTATGCAGAGCTTCTTGAGGGGGATCGAACTTCGGTCAAGAAGGAGCGCAGGGCGGAAGCCGCGCGCTGGGAGGCAGGTGAAAGCACTGCATTCGAGAGCATCTTTGCATCCCGTCTGGCAGAAGTGACGCGAAGGTCTCAGATCAAGCAGGAGGCCGAAACACGGACAATTCTAGCACGGCTCTCTGCGCTCGATTCATTGCCTGCGGCCAAGCTGAAGCCAAAGTCAAAGTTTGGCAGATTTATGGAGATTGCCGAGCAAGACGGGCTTCTTGAAGCGGTAAAAAGGGGGGCTGCCCGCGCTTTCGGTTAGTGTGGATCAGTCACCGCACCGTCTGCCAGAGATCAGGAATATCTTCGCCCCGGATGGGAGGGGAAATTCCTCGATCTCGATACTCGTGAAGAGCGGTGAGTAACGGTCAACAACCTCGCCTGCTTCAGTGAAGTAGCGTACATGGCCAAAAGCGTGGAAGCTTGGTACCGAACACAGGCAATATACGTTTGAGCGTATTCGCTTCAGCAGTTCAATATCTTCATCGATATGTTCAAGAACCTCCGTGCAAATGACCGTATCATAGGTGCTGAAGCTCAGCGCGTCGGAGGTAAGCGCGTTGCCATAGTAAAATTTGTAAGGGAGGCTGAGTGAGTTTGCTTGGTCTATGGCGACCTTGCTGAAGTCCAGCCCTTCATAGTCGCCGTTCCAGTTCTCGTTCAGGAACGTTGCGAATTGACCTGGCCCGCAACCGATGTCCAATATGTGGGTAGTCCTTGCTGCTTGCAGAAGTTGAAGAATACGAGACCACATCGCCGCATAGGGGGTCTCGCCAGCAGCTTGGCGGTAGGCCTCAGATTGTCGATAGACTTCGTCATAGTAGTCAGCCGAAGCTTCGGCAGAGGCCACTCTTGAACCGGACCATTTGTCGAGTTCTTTCGCTGCGGCCACCCATCCTGAATGTGTTGGCTCAATGGCCGTTGCGCAGCGATAAGCTTCAACAGCGGCTTGCCTGTTGCCCAACCGAATATGTGCGTGAGCCAAGCGTACGTACCACCAAGCTGGTGAAGTGGCGCCTTTAAGGTCTATTGCTTGTGAAAAAAGGGATGCAGCCAACTCATCATTCTGTGCCGCTTCAGCTTCCTTGGCCTGTTTGATGACTTCACTAGGACTCAATTTCTTGGCTGTTCGCTCTTCCACCGTGATGGCCATCCTCTGGCTTGATAACTACAATTTCCCTGTCCTTAGCATATCACTTTGGTCAGAAGGAGACATCCAAGTGGCCAAGCGACACTGACTTAAAGGTCAGTGCAACAAAATGGTTGCATCTGTGATCTGGACGATTGCCTTGCCTCGGTTGATTGAGTCTAGAACCTTTTGCGGCCCTTCGAACTCAAGGCCTTCTCCCTGGAACTTTTCATTGTTGGCAAGCCATGCCATTGCGATCTCCGATATCCGGCCATCCAGTTCATCGTTCTGGTACGCAGATGTCTCGGCGAGATAGCGAAGAGCAACGATATGTTGCATGTGGTAGAAGTTCTTCCCGTTCGCTTTTGAGAAGTTGGTTGGGTATCCGCAAATCAGCTCTTTGTCGTCCAGTGAGATTTGGGCAACTTCACGCCCGTCAATCTCGCCGGACACAATGGTCTGCCACTCTCCTGATGCATCGGGGGATGCTCGGGATGGTGAATAGCCTCCGTCACGGATCATCACAGAGAACGCAGCGTCTGAAGTCAGGTAAGTGTCGAAAAGCGAACTGCATGTCAGCGACATGGTAATCTTGCCATTGTCAGCGTTGACTGCATTGACCCTTACGTCAAAGCCGGAATAACGATTCTCGAGATCGAGAACAGGCTCGATTTCATAGCTTTTCAGCCTGGCATCTTTGGGTTTGTAGACCGCTGTGAATTCCTGCCCGGCTTCTTCCGGTGTGACAACGAGTCGGTGAGGGGATGTATCTGAGTAGCGCGTTATGAAGCGCTCGTGATCGTACCAGGCGTCGTGATTGTCCGCGAAGAACTCCAGGTTCTGTTCGACATAGCTGGCGACCTGCGCATCGTTCATCAAGATTGCGTAATCATTGAGATGGAGCAGTGAATGGAGCCATCCATTCAGGATGATCTCCGGGTTGGAGCGAAAGAGCGGAAGCTCCAACTGGGCTACGCCCAGATCAACCCCGCCTTGGTCATGTGGGAAAAAGAGGGCATCTCGAACCTTGCCTAGCATTTCGGCAGTTTCGTCCGACTGCAGCTCTTGGTGAAGGCGCAGGAAACCCGCGAGTACTTCGCTCTGGCTGATCGCGCTGTAGACAAGATCAGGCCCACGCATTCGGTTCAGGGGGTAATGGTTCGGATAATAGAATGCCAAGCCCCCATTGGGGAGTTCAATGCCGACCTTGCTGACAAGTTCTTTCCAGTTCTGTTGGAAGACCTTGTCGTCAGCGGAGTTGAACACGTACCGGCCGAACACGATCGGGTGAAAGACGTATTTTTTGTCGTCTTCAAGTTGCCAGTATTGCGCGAATGGAACGCCCTCGACGAGGATCGTCTTTTGTCCATTCCCGTACATCTCGAAGTCGAAGCCGCGCTCGCCTAGATCGAATACCTTGCTTGCAAAAAGTATTTGCTCCGTCGTGGGCTGGAATGGCGCTAAAGGTTCGCAATGTACGGTATCATTCACTGCTCCGCACACTTCCGTGGCGGACAAGTTTGAGGGCAACAATGTAGCAGCCAGAAAAAGCAAATGTTTCATCGGTGATCTTGAACCTGTGTCGGCGAGGAAGCATGCAAATTGAATGCTTTAGCAGCAGCCTTCAATGAAACATAGCAGAGAATTGAAGAGGGCGTGGCGGAGAGCGTCAACCGGGGAGGTTGTCATTTCAACTCAAACTGAAGACGTGAAGGGGGAGTGTCTGCCCCCACGGTCTTAGAGACCCTCTGGCACTGTCATGCATTGGAGTGCGACTGAGGGCGTGTTGCCAGCTGATGCTCCTCTCGCCTAGTGGAGCGGCCCGTAATCCGGGTCTACCGACCCCCGCAGTCCACCATCACGATGTCAGCACGCGTGCTTCCGTCGCGGCGGTGAGAAATGCCTGCATTGCCGCATCGCCGGTCGCTCTGCCATCCATGGCCCGCTGGCAGACGATCAGCGCTTCCCGGTGCGCTTCGCTGCCCGGTTGCCGCCAGTGGCCGTCCAGCAGTTCCAGAGCCTGTCTGGCGCTCGAAATGTATCGAATATCGCCCGTGATGCATTCTGCAATCGGTACGGGTTTGGAAAACCATCCTTCATTCATTGTCGGCTCTCCCAGCCTGTTGAGGCGGAGATTTTACCACATGGAGAAGGGAACACGCGCCTGCATCACCGAGATGTGAAGTGGGCGAAAAGTCAGGTGGAAGGCCCATGTTCATCGCCGCAGGCGTTTGTAAAAGCACTGCGCTTTTAAGGTTTTAGGCAAGAACCTGGAAATACTGGATGATCCAGAGGACCTGGATTGCCAGCGCTGCCGTCACGAAACTGAGGTGGAAGCGGCGGCTTTTGACGAAGATGGCCACGATGGAGAGGGTGATCATCACCGCCTGCCGCAGGGGATATTCAGGCCCGAGGTTTTTGAAATGCTCAACGCCCTTGGCCAGCGTGTCGATGATGTCCACCGCATAAAGCGCAGCCAAAAGCGCAAAAAACCACGTCTGCCGCGAATGGAAGTAGTCGGCGAACCCCGAATACTCCTTCATGTCGTCGGGAAAAAGCAGCGCGCAGATGAAGAAGAACAGCGCGGCATACATGATGACGAAGATGTAGTGCTCGAAGGTCCAGTGCGAGATGTAGATCAGGCTGAACTGAAACCACCAGAAGTGCACGACGGCCAGAAACAGGAACAGAACCCAGCCGATATGCACCGAATAGATGCGGATCTTGCCCGGATGCTGAACGAAATGGGCCAGGCCGTTGAGGAGCCGCGCGAGGCTCAACCCCATCACAACACCCAGCACAACGCGAATATGGATGAGCTGATCGGTGTTGGGGATCGACTGCTCCATTGCGCGCGCCTGCTCCTTCCATCAGCCGAATCGTCAGGCCGGATTGCTTTAACTCATAAGCATTGCACTATCGGTGAAACGATTTGGCAAGCCGCGCGCCGGATTCCGGCCGGGGCAGGGCGCATCGAGAGCACATCAAGGGAGCATCAACGACGTATGGAAGGGGGCGCGCCGCAGGCGGCGGTCAGCCGGAAACGGGCGCCCTTTAGAGGTCGATGCTCCTCGCGTCACCCTGCGGCCTCGGCCTTCTCTATCGAGATGACCTGCTTCGGATCAGCAAAGTCAGCACCATTGTTGTGCACGATCTCGATGATCTTCAGATACACGTCCTGCTGGACGTCCAGCCACTCCGCCCAGTTGGTGGTCTTGGTGAAGCAGTAGACCATGATGTTCAGCGAATACTCGCCAAACTCGTTGAAGTAGATGAGCAGGTCCTGTTTCAGGTCGATGCTCGGATTCCCCCGCAACATCGCCCGTATGTCCGTGATGATGGCATTGATCTTCGCCGCATCCTCGTAGCGCACATTGATGGACGTGCTGATCCGCCGGTTACGCATCTGGCCGGGATTCTCGACGCTGATCGATGAGAAGAGCGAATTGGGCACGTAAAGCGGGCGGTTGTCGAACGTCGTTATGCGGGTCATGCGCCAGCCGATCTCCTCGACGGAGCCCTCGATCTGGCGGTCGGGCGAGCGGATCCAGTCGCCCAGGTTGAACGGGCGGTCGAAATAAAGCATCACGCCCGAGAAGACATTGCTCAGAACATCCTTGCCGGCAATGCCGATGGCGATGCCGCCAAATCCGCCAAAGGCGAGCAGGCCGGACAGGCTCAGCCCCAGATGCTCGCCAAAGAGCAGGACGAGCGACAGGACAATCGCCATTTTGAGAACGCGTGCAACACTGGTCGCCGACGTTCGGTCGCTGCCTTTCTGTACCTGGGCATAGGTCAGTCGGTTGATGAGGTGAAACATCTCCTCAATCACGGCCAGGCCGATCGCCACATAGGTCAAATCGTCAATAAAATCAGGCTGTATCAGTGTCACCTTGTAGTGCACCAGCAACTGATCGATGACCGTGTTAACGGTCAGCAACAGGCCTGTGACCGACAGCAGGTAGATCGCATGGACGACGATGCTGTGCGACCATTTTCCATTCCTGCGCATGCCATAGAGGCAGCCGAGCACAACGGCCGAAAAGGCCACGATCAGACCCAGATCGATCCAGTAGAATGTCATGCGATCACCTCGCTGTTGTCCGCAATGTGCAGGCAATGGGCGCCGCATGCAGATAAGATCGTCATATTGCCCGTGAACACGGCCCGGCGCGCAGAACGCGCCGGCTCAGGTGAGTCAGGCGCTTTCCAGAAATCACGCATCTGCCCTGCCGTCCATCGGGATTCTTGAAGCGGGGCCGCAGTTGCCGGCCCCGTTTCCTGTCTCGCCCGCATATGATCGCTTTCTTGGCGAGGCTGCAGGCCGGGTGGCCCGTCAGGGGCAGAACACCGCATTGGTGAAGGCCTGCCAGCCATCACTGTTGGTGACCTCGGCGCGCACATAGAGGTCGTCGGTCTTGCAGCTATACTCGGGTGAATAGCTGTCATCCATGGCGAGAACCTCGCCATCGCGGCCGATGAAGCGTGTGCGGTAGCTGGTCGGGTTGAAGTCGCCTTCCTTCAGGTAAAAGCCATGCCAGCCAATGTCGCTGGAGGCCGGGTCCAGCGTGATGGAGAGCCTGCCTTCGCCCATCTGAAGGTCCGTGAAGGTCACGCCTGTGGAGGCATAGAAATGCCCCTTGTCGAGTGCGGCCCGAATGGCGTCGTCGCTCAATTCATTCGCGAACACATACATCCAGACCCGGTCGGCAAGGGCCTGCTTGCGGGGATTGTGATGGTTCGGGGCGCTTTGCTGCGGGAAGTGGTGGCTGTCATCCGTCCCCCAGCCGAAAATCTGGCGGCCGGTGGACAGAACCTCGTCCCAGATCTCGAAGGTCGAGGCGTGCCCGTTTCCGCCAAAGTCGTTCATGCCCGGTTCGCCATTGCGGATTTCGACATGGCGGCTGGCCATCGGGTCGGTTTCAAGAATGTCCTTGGCGGTGATGCTGTAAAACATGTTGGGGTGCGAGATGACGGGAATGCCGCCCGCGGCGCGGCCGGTTTCGGCCTGCGCCTTCAGCACCGCCGCCGTGCTCCACGACGTGTCGCAGGGAACCTCCAGCTGGTCGTCGCTCGGCAGGCCAACGACAATCGTGTCGATCACCCCATAGGGCGGTTCGCCCACGGGTTCGCAGTTGAGTTCGTTGCCGGCCATTACAAGCGTGCGTCCCGGGCGGTCCCAGTAAGGTTTCACGCCTTCGAAGACGGGAGTGGTGTAGTTCAGGTCGGTGAAGGAAACGATGTTGTAGTCCCGGCTGAAATAGTAATTGAGCGGGACATCCGGCGGCGTGGTGGGGATGAGGTCGGGCAGGCCCCAATTTGCGTGAATATGAAACTGCGCCTTGAACCATGAGCCATCCTCTGGGAAGGCTTCAAGAAACTTGTTTGGATCTGTTTTTTCTTGCGCGAGGGATAGCGCGCTCCCGCCAGCCAATAATGCGGCGGAGAGAATCGTAAATCCGAATAGTTTTTTCACGTTGAATTGCCCCGGTATATTCAATTTCTAGTTTTTATATGGCGTTTCATTTTCAGATTGAGCGAAACGCCAAATGAATTGCTAGCATCCGATCCAAAAGATCATCAACGGGGTTGATATAATTGTCCCGGTATAAATGCTTGATGACAGAAGGATTGGTCACCCGGTTGCGCACTGGATTGGAGCCGGGCGAGGGGCGGGCGATCTTGTTTCTGTTGGTGGGGGCTGAGGCGGAGGCTCAGCCGTGCGGCGAAAGCCGGCTCGCCGGGTGCCGGTTGGCTGCCCGGTCATCGATATGGCGGCCATCAATGTATCTGCGGCTGATCGCGCGTGACAGCAGCTCCACCGTCGCGGTCGAAACGACGATAACGGAGATGGCCAGCGCCAGCGCATTCATGATTTCGGTCAGGGTATCCATGGTCTTCGACCTTGCAGGGCAACAATGACGATAAGTCGTTGTCCGGCAAAGCGATGCATCACGAATTCTTCCGCCCATTAAGAAACCGGCAGGGCGCAGGGCCCTGCCGGTTTCAATTGTCTGGCCCTGTGCGCTCACCGCTATTTCGCGACGGCGCGCACAATGGCTATGAGAATACATGCGCCGATGAAACCGGCGATCAGGTTGCCGAGCCAGCCGGCAAACGAAATTCCCACCACGCCCAGAAGCGCGTTTGCGACAGCCGCGCCGACGATGCCCAGAACGATGTTCATGAGAAGGCCGGTGTTGGTGTCCATGAACTGTTTTGCCAGCCACCCGGCAATGCCGCCGATGATGATGGCGGCGATCCAGCCAATGCCCTGCATCAGAATCACTCCTTGAAAAGAAAGGCGGCAAATGATCGACCGGTTTCGCCCTCCGTTTCAAGCCGACCGGCGAAAGAATGTTTCAAAATAGAGGTGTGAAGCCGGTATTGATCTGCTTCACAGGTCGCGCAGCAGGGCTCCGTAGCCTTCGATCCGGTCTTCGATGCCGGCCAGTCTGAGGCAGTTCCACATCATTGCCTGGTTGCTCACGACCACCGGCTTGCCGATCTTCTGTTCCAGCGCGTCGACGATCTCCAGCGAACGCAAAGCGCTGCAGCTGATCAGCACGGCATCGGCGTCGGCCGTGTCGATCGACGCGCCGAATTCGAGAAGGAATTCCGGCGTCACCCGCACCATCTCGCTGTCATAGTCCAGATTGAGCCCCGCATAGGCGGTGATGTCGAAGCCCGCGTCATGCAGATAGCGGACGACGTTCTCCGTCAGTTCTTCCGCATAGGGCGTGGCAACGGCCAGTTTCCGGACATTCAGCGCCTCAAGCGCCCTGTGGACGCTGCCCATGAGCGAGGTTGCGCGCGCATTGGGTGCGCCCCGGTTCAATTCTTCACGCACCCGCGCTTCGCCGACGGCGACCGTTCCCGATGTGCAGGCGAGGCACACCACATCCAGCGCATCGTCGGGAAGGATGCGCCCGGCCGTCTCCGCGAGGCTGTCGGCGAGCTGCGCGAGTGAGCCGGTGGAGATTTCATGCGGCATGCGGGCGCGCGAGAAATAGGTGCTGACACCGGGCGGGGCCATGCGCACCATGTCTTCCTCGACCAGCTGGTCATTGGGCACGAGCACGAAACCGAGCTTGGCGCGGGCATTGCGCCCGTCATCGAAGCGGACTGGCCCCGGCGCCTCCCGTTTGCGGTCTTTTGGCAATGGGGTTTTGGGCCGCGGGGTTTTTGGCCCTGGGGTTTTGGGCTGCGGGGTCTGCAGCATTGCGGTCATCTTGGCTGTGCTCGTCTGTGCGTGTGTGCGATGCGCCAATCATCGTCTCTCGCCCGGCGCGATGCAATCGAGCGCTTGCCAATTCCCGAAATTCTTCACGCGGGTCTACTGGTTCTTCCGTCCGGCAACGAAGTCGCCGCGCCAGGCCGCGCGCCGCATTTTGGCGAGCGTGGTGATGTCGAGGCCGTCGGTCTTTATGGATGCGATGGCGATTTCCATCATGGCCAGATGGACCTGCTGGCTGCTCCAGCCGCGCTCCCGTGCCGAAACCAGCACCTGCCTTAACGCCGGCTCAATGGCGTCACGACATGTCTGCGCCTCGCTCACGAAATCTGCGGGCACACAGTTTTCATATGCAAACGACATGCTTTCCCCCCGGGAAGCGTGAAAACGGACTTGTTTTTGTTTGGCATGCTGAATTTTGGCGGTTCACTACCACAACCACAGCGTTCCGACGAGTCGTCCAATCGGGGTAGTGCCCAACTCACGCGTGCAAGCGTTATGAAAGTGTTAATTCAGGCGGGTAGGGGGCGAAGCAATGCCTGACGCGCGCGTGCGCTCATTGCGTTTGCGCGCTATCATGTCGCGTCTGCACTGGCCTCCCGGAGGAAGCGTGGCTACGCACGGGCCGG
Organism: Nitratireductor sp. PBL-C9; assembly: GCF_050877045.1. NCBI lineage: Bacteria > Pseudomonadati > Pseudomonadota > Alphaproteobacteria > Hyphomicrobiales > Phyllobacteriaceae > Nitratireductor > Nitratireductor sp. PBL-C9. The sequence continues at coordinate 231,732 of NZ_JBPAXW010000007.1, read as the reverse complement.
TCGGCAGCAGTCTATTTCTGAAAGTGAGGATACGGAAATGACATTCATACGAGACTTATTTGGCATCATAGGCGACTTAACCTGGGGGTGGGCGCTTATTCCGATCCTCATCGTTCTTGGCATTTTCATCACCGCGCTGACCGGTTTTGTGCAGTTCCAGTTCTTCAAGCGCATGTTCCGTGTGCTTTCCTCCAAAAACCAGAGCGGGGATCCAAATGCGATCTCCGCGCGCGCAGCGCTCCTCGTTTCCGTTGGCGGTCGCGTCGGCGGCGGCAATATTGCCGGCGTTGCGGTGGCGATCACGCTTGGCGGGCCGGGCGCGGTGTTCTGGATGTGGGCCGTGGCGCTGGTCGGCATGGCCACCAGCCTGGTCGAATGCTCGCTCGCCCAGCTTTACAAGCGGCGCGAGCCCGATGGCACGTTTCGCGGCGGACCGGCCCGCTCGATCATCCATGGTCTTGGCCATGAGCACAAATGGCTCGCCGTTCTTTATGCGGTCTGTCTGATCGCGGCCTTCGCCATCGGCTTCAACGCGTTTCAGGGCAACACGGTCGCCGGCGCAGCGCAGGAGAGCCTTGGCATCGACCGGATGTGGTCCGGCATTCTGCTCACCGTCATTGCGGGTTTCATCGTCTTCGGCGGCATCCGCCGCATCGCGCTTGCAGCCGATGTTGTGGTGCCGGTCATGGCGCTGGCCTATCTGCTGATGGCCATCTTCATCATCGTCATCAACATCACCGAGTTACCGGGTGTCCTTTACTCCATCGTCATGAACGCCTTTGGCTTCGAGCAGGCGGTTGGCGGCGGCATGGGCGCGGCGCTGGCGCAGGGGTTACGACGCGGCCTGTTCTCCAATGAAGCGGGGCTCGGCTCCGCCCCCAATGTGGCGGCCACGGCCGATGTGCGTCACCCCATCAGCCAGGGCATCACCCAGTCCTTCTCCGTGTTCATCGACACGATCATGATCTGCAGCTGCACGGCCTTCGTGATCCTTCTGGGCGATGTCTATACGCCGGGTGCGGAAGGCATTGATGGCGTGGTGCTGACCCAGCAGTCTCTGGTCTCGCATCTGGGTGAATGGACCCAGTATTTCCTGACCTTCATTCTGCTGCTCTTCGCGTTCAGCTCGATCATCTACAATTACTATCTGGGTGAAAACGCCCTGACCATCATTACCGAAAGCAATGTCGCGGTGAACATATTGCGCCTGACCGTCATGGGCATGGTGTTTCTCGGGGCGGTGGCGCCCGGCGCTACGGCCGTGTTCTTCTTCTCGGATCCGCTGATGGGCGTTCTGGCGCTGGTCAATCTGATCGCCATCATGATGCTCTTACCCATCTGCCTGCGCATTCTGAAGGACTTCCGCGAGCAGCTGAAGGCAGGGGTGGACCGCCCGGTTCTCAACCCCGACAATTTCCCGGATCTCGATATCGACCGCACGGCATGGACCGGCAAGGTGCGCATATTCCGCGAGGCGGCGTAGCGCGCGGTCGTTTCAGGCGCCGGCATATGGAAAAGGGCAGGGGAAACCTGCCCTTTCTCTGTTCTGGAAGATCCCCGGAATGCTGGAGGAGCCTCTGACCGGGGGAGGGCTCGCTAAAAGCCCAGAAGAACAGCCGCGGCAATGGACATGGCCACCGCCAGCGCAGTCAGCGCCACAAACACACGTGCCTTGTCGAGAAACATCGCATAGCCGGCACACCACGCAGAAGTGGCCGCGCCGAGTGCGAAGAAAAACGCATCCCGCTCACCAAATGACAGCGATGCAGCCATCAGGCCGCCAATCACGATTGCGCCGAAAATCACGATGGTGGCAGCGGCATAAGCGTCGTAGCGGTCGTTCATTCTTCATCCCTTCACTGGTGCGTTTGCTGCGTCGCAGGCGCCCCCCGCGTGTCTATCCCTAACAGTTCATCTGGCCGAAAGGAACGCCCGCCAGTCCGCCGCGGTCAGGCTTTCTGGGCATGGTTCAGGATAATTCGATGCTGAATTAATTTTCACTCACTGTTGCGATTCGTAATATCGCACGTTATGTCTTTAGCCATGTATGGTATTTTCACATCATGCGCGAGGAAGACTTAAGTCTCTCAGCGCTCCGCCTGAGTGCAGGGATATGTGAAATATTGAGCAGGTGTTCTACCTGTATTTCATTTTCCATAAAATAATCAATCAAGAGGAACCATGAAACCCAAGCTAAGGGTCGAGAATGTTTATAAGATATTTGGAGATCATCCAGAACAGGCGCTCGAAGGTCTGAAAGAGGGCAAGTCGAAAATCGAGATTTTCGAAGCAACGGGACAAACCGTTGGTGTCCAGGATGTCAGTTTCGATGTTGGTGAGGGCGAAATTTTTGTGGTTATGGGCCTGTCCGGCTCGGGCAAGTCGACACTTGTCCGCACGCTGAACGGTCTGATTGCCCCCACATACGGCAAAATCCTCATCGATGATGATGACGTCGCCAGCTGCTCGGCAGACCGGCTGCGCAAGGTGCGCCGCGAAAAGATCACCATGGTCTTCCAGCATTTCGCGCTTTTCCCGCACAAGACCGTTGCCGACAATGTCGCCTACGGCCTCAAGATCAAGGGCGAGGGCGCTGCCGAACGGCGCAAGAAGGCGCTGGCGGCGCTGGAGCAGGTCGGGCTTGCCGCCTATGCGGACAGCTTCCCCAGCGAACTGTCGGGCGGCATGCAGCAGCGCGTCGGCCTGGCGCGCGGTCTCGCCACCGATCCTCAGATCCTGCTCATGGACGAGCCTTTCGGCGCGCTTGATCCGCTCATTCGCCGCGAGATGCAGGAAGAGCTCCTGCACCTGCAGAAGAAGCTCAAGAAGACCATCATCTTCATCACCCACGATCTCAACGAGGCGCTGCTCCTCGGTGACAAGATCGCCATCATGAAGGATGGCGAGTTCGTCCAGGTGGGCACCGCACAGGAAATCGTCGACAACCCGGCTGACGAGTACGTCGCCGCCTTTGTCGCCGACATTGATCGCGGCCGCGTGTTCGACGCCGCCCATGTGGCAGAACGCCCGATCACGGTCGAGCTTGGTGAAAAGGGCGCGGCGGAAAAGGCGCTTGAGCTCATGGAAGAGCACAATCGCAATGCGCTCTACGTGGTCGACAAGGACCGCATCGCCGGCCTCGTCACCTATCAGGAGCTGGCGGTTGCCGCACGCGAGGAGGGCCGGACCGATCTTTCCGAAGTGATGGTCACCGAGGTTCCGACCGTCGAGCGCGAAACCCCGCTCAACGAACTTTATGGCGCAGCGAGCGCCGGCTACCCGATCGCCGTTGCCGACAAGCGCGGCAGGCTGGCCGGCGTCATCGAGGCGCAGGCGGTGTTCTCGCAGCTTTCGGGCGATGAGAACGACGACACGGCGGTTCCGGCGGAAGACGCCGAAGCCCGGCAGTCCGCCAGCGAAGGAGACCGCCCATGATTAGCCCCGCTGACCTCGTTCAGATCCCGCTCGACGACTGGGTAAACAGCTTCGTGCGCGATTTCCTCGTGCCGAATTTCCGCCCCTTCTTCAGAAGCCTGCAGGTGCCGGTCACCGTTGTTCTGGGCTGGCTCGACGCCTTCTTCCACTGGCTGCCCATGCTGGTCTTCACGGCCATACTGACCGTGATCGCCGACCGCACGGCCGGTCGTGGCGTGGCAATCTTCACGCTCATCGCGCTGGTCTTCATCGACATGATCGGCCTGTGGGCGGAAACGATGACCACGCTGTCCATGATCATCACCTCGGTGTTCTTCTGCGCCGTGATCGGCATTCCCATCGGCATCTGGGCGGCGCGCAGCGATCGTGTCCTGCTTGTCGTGCGTCCGATCCTCGACATCATGCAGACGATTCCGTCCTTCGTGTATCTGGTGCCGATCGTGATGCTGTTCGGTGTGGGCATGGTGCCGGGCATCATCGCCACCATCATCTTTGCGCTGCCGCCCATCATCCGTCTCACCAATCTCGGCATCCGCAATGTGCGCGCCGACCTGATCGAGGCGGCCGAGGCGTTCGGTTCCACCCGTTCGCAGATGCTGTGGGAGGTCCAGTTCCCGCTGGCGCTTCGCACCATCATGGCGGGCCTCAACCAGACCCTGATGCTGGCGCTTTCCATGGTCGTCATTGCCGCGCTCATCGGCGCGGGCGGTCTCGGTCTCACGGTCTACACCGGCCTTGGACGCCTCAATGTGGGCGCGGCAACGGCCGGCGGCATCGGCATCGTGCTTCTCGCGATCATTCTCGATCGCATCACTCAGTCGCTCGGCGAAAAGAAAGCCGTGCAGACGCCTTCGCTCTGGCAGACGCTGCGCTCGATGTTCGGGCTCGGTAAGCCGGTCAAGGAAGAGCAAGCGGGCAAAGCCGCCTGAGGCGAGACCCGCTCTGCGGAACGCAATTGCGCGTTCCGCTCTTGCGGCAGCGGCTCCATTCGCTGCCACCACTGAAAATCACATAAAGGAGACTGCTTGTTATGACTGGTCTTAAGAAAAGCATTCCCGCAATTGCAGCCCTGGCGCTGCTCGGCTCCGTCGCCATGCCGGCGATGGCCGCAGAAGCCCCGGGCGAGGGCAAGACGATCAAGATGGCCCAGGCCACCTGGGACACCGGCTGGTTCCACTCCGAGATCTACAAGCAGCTGTTCGAGGAGCTCGGCTATACTGTCGATGGCCCGACCACGCTCGACAACCCGCCCTTCTACCAGGCCGTCGGCTATGGCGACGTCGATCTCTGGGTGAATGGCTGGTTCCCGATCCACGACACCTATCGTCCGGCCTTCGAGGGCTCGGCCGAGATCATCGGCGCCGTTGCCGCTGGCGGCGCGCTTCAGGGCTATCTGGTGGACAAGGCGTCCGCCGAGAAGTTCGACATCAAGACGCTTGACGATTTCAAGCGCGACGAGGTCAAGGAAGCGTTCGACCGTGATGGCGATGGCAAGGCCGATCTGGTCGCCTGCCCGCCCGGCTGGGGCTGTGAGGTTGCCATTGAAGGTCACCTGACCGAGTACGGTCTCAAGGATCACATCAACGAGATCAAGGCGAGCTATTCGGCTTCCATGGCCGATGCGGTTGCCGCCCATGACAGCGGCGAGCCGATCCTGTTCTACACCTGGACGCCGAACTGGACCGTCAACGAGCTGAAGCTCGGTGAAGACGTTGTCTGGATTCAGGTTCCCGAGGAAGCCACCGAAGAGAACGCCGCTGCCGGCATCGCGTCCTGTGTGGCCGACCCCTGCGTGATGGGCTTTGAGGCGAACGACATCGTGCCGGTCGCAAACTCCAAGTTCCTTGAGGAAAACCCGGCAGTTGCCGCAGTTCTCAAGACGGCTTCGATCCCGCTTGAAGACATCTTCGCCCAGAACTCTGCGATGAATGACGGTGCGGACAGCCCCGAAGACATCAAGAAGCAGGCTTCGGACTGGATCGAGAAGAACCGCGAAATGGTTGATGGCTGGCTCGAAGAAGCCCGCAAGGCTGTCGACTAAGAAATTGGTGCTGTCAGGCGCGCTTGCCTGACACGGCACAATTCGAGACCACGCGCTGGAAACGGCGCGTGGTTTTTTCGTGGGTCCGGAAGAAGGCGCGGCGATCTAGTAAAGCCGCGGCGGGGCTGTGTAGATCGGAACATCCAGATCCGGCTGCACCGGCTGGATGCGGTATTTGAGGTCCTGCTGCTGGCGCAGCCAGTCCCGATGCTGGTCGTCCATCGCATCGCGGGTCCGTTCGGCCTCGCTTTCGGCGCGCTCCTGCCGGGCGCGTTCCGCTTCGGTCAGCGTCTTCGTGTCTTCTGCCGCATGAACCGGCATTGCAGCCTGTATGGCCGCCGCCGCCGCAAGGGCGAAGGCCATGCCGGCAATGCGTAACCCGTCTTTCAGAACTGTGCTCATGGCCCTTATGTAGTGTGCCAGGCTGCGTTTCGACAGGGAGGCTCAGTTGAGCGAGAGAATGGCCCCGTTCAGAAGGGCCGCGAAGAACACCCATGCCGCATAGGGCAGGAACATCAGCGCCGATGCACGGTCCGAGCGCCAGCTTGCTACAATGAAAGCGGTGATCGTTGCCGCCAGAAGCAGGATGATCAGCAGGGCGAGCCCCACCTGATGCAGCAGGAAGAAGGCCGGCGACCAGGCGAAGTTCAAAACGAGCTGAAGCCACCAGAGCCGCATCGCCATGCCATGCCGTGCGCGCTGCCATGTCCGTGCGCCAGCCACCGTGATCAGCACATAGAGAATGGTCCAGACCGGCGCGAACACCCAGTTTGGCGGGTTGAAGGCCGGCTTTGCCAGCGCCGCATACCAGGGGCCGGGCGCGGTGATGTATCCGATGGCGAGACCCGCGCCGACAACGAGAAGCAGAAAGACCGGCAGGACGCGAATGATGGGCATGGTTTGATCCGTATTGATGTTCTTGAGGGGAGGTGGCTGCGTGCTTCCGTGCAGATCACATGTCCGTTTCGCTGCGGATTTCAAGGCGAGGTGATGCAAAAGAAGAGTGTTTTGCCCCGTACCCGGTGGCAACCCCAGCGGGAACAATGCCAATTCACCGGCATTATTGTTCTGGCAGATGTGTGACCGCTCCTCAGGCAGGGGCGGGGCCCGGGCGGAATTTCTCTGGCGGAAAGCGCCCTGTCGCGGTTGCCGTGCGGCGCGCGCCTCTGTATTGCCGGATGAGGGCCGTGCCCGTTCACAAAGCCGCAATTCCCAGCCAGGGAGGACCATTTGAGCGAGCCTGAAGGACTGGACGAGAAAACCGGGGCGGAAGCCGCCGACGGTCTGGGCATTTATGACGAGGATGGCGTCGTCTCCGCGCCGTTCCTGGCCCATATCGGCGCAGCCATAGCCGACCGGGACACGATCACCCTCAGACAAGAGGTGAGTTCGCTCCACCAGTCCGAAATCGGCGATCTGCTCGAAGCCCTCCTGCCGGATCAGCGCCTCGCGCTGGTCGTGCTGATGGGCGACGATTTCGACTATACGGCGCTGACCGAGGTCGATGAGGCGATCCGTCTCGAAATTCTCGAAAACCTGCCCAATGCGCAGGTCGCGCGCGCCGTCGAACAGCTCGATTCGGATGACGCCGTCTATATCCTGGAAGATCTGGAACAGTCCGATCAGGACGAGATTCTCGCCCAGCTTCCGTTCACCGAGCGGGTGCGGTTGCGCCGGTCGCTTGGCTACCCGGATGAAACCGCCGGCCGGCGCATGCAGACGGAATTCGTCGCCGTGCCGCCGTTCTGGACCGTCGGCCAGACCATCGACTACATGCGCGAGGAGCAGAACCTTCCGGAGAGCTTTTCGCAGATCTTCGTCATCGATCCGACCTTCCGCCTCGTGGGCGCCGTCGATCTCGACCGCATCCTGCGCACCGGGCGGGGCACCAAGATCGAAGACATCATGCGGGAGACGCGACACGCCATTCCGGCCACGATGGATCAGGAAGAGGCGGCGCAGATCTTTGAAAAATACGATCTTCTGTCCGCCGCCGTCGTGGACGACAATGAGCGCCTCGTGGGTGTCCTGACCATTGATGACGTGGTCGACGTCATCCAGCAGGAGGCCGAAGAGGATCTTCTGCGCCTTGGCGGCGTGGGTGATGAAGAACTCTCCGACCGCGTGTGGACGGCTGCGCGCTCGCGCGTGCCATGGCTGATGGTGAACCTCATCACCGCCTTCCTTGCTGCGTCGGTGATCGGCCTGTTCGACGACACAATCGAAAAAGTGGTGGCGCTCGCCATCCTGATGCCCATCGTCGCCGGCATGGGCGGCAATGCCGGCTCGCAGACCATGACGGTCACCGTGCGCGCGCTCGCCACCCGCGACATCGATATCTACAATGCCGGCCGCATCATCCGTCGTGAGATGGGCGTCGGCGTGTTCAACGGCATCGTTTTCGCGATTTTGATCGGCGCTGTCGCCGCCGCCTGGTTCCAGGATTACAATCTGGGCGGCATCATCGCCGCCGCCATGATCATCAACATGTTCGTGGCGGCGCTTGGCGGCATTCTCATCCCGCTTCTGCTCGACCGGGTGGGCGCCGATCCGGCCGTCGCCTCGGCCGTCTTCGTGACGGCCGTGACGGATGTGGTGGGCTTCTTCGCCTTCCTTGGTCTGGCGACCTGGTGGTTCGGCGTCTAATAGAGCAGTTCCAGGAAAAATGGGAACCGCTTTTCCGCCCGGTATTGCTCAGGCCGGAACGGCTGCCATGGCCGAGCGGCGCGCGCGATAGAGAATGAAGAACGCGATGGCCACATTGCCCAGGTTCCATGCGATCCCGTTGAGGAACGCCGCCTGGTAGGAGCCGGTCAGATCGTAGATCCAGCCCGACATCCAGCCGCCCAGCGCCATGCCGATAATGGTCGCCATGATCACCACGCCCATGCGCTGGCCCGCTTCGCGCGCCGGCAGATATTCGCGCACGATGATCGCGTAGCTCGGAATGATGCCGCCCTGCGACAGGCCGAAGATGAACGACACCATGTAGAGCGAAGCGAGCCCGTTGAACGGAATGTAGAGAAGCAGCGAAAGGCCCTGTAGCACGGAGCCGAGCAGCAGTGTCGGCACGCCGCCGATTTTGTCTGCGAGCACGCCGGAGATCAGGCGGCTTGCAATGCCCGCGCCCAGCATCAGCGACAGCATTTCCGCGCCACGCGCAATGTCGTAGCCCAGATCGATGCAGTAGGCGACGATGTGCACCTGTGGCATCGACATGGCGACACAGCAGCCGAGACCGGCCAAAACGAGCAGGCTCTGAAGCGCGCGGGGCGACAGGTCGATGGGGCGTCGTCCGCCCGGCCGCCGCGCCTGTGCGCCCGGCATTTCATCCGCCTCCTGCACGACAGGCTTTGCGCGCATCAGGAGCGCCAGCGGCACGATGCTGACAATGCAGAAAATGCCGATGCCCAGAAAGGTCACGCGCCAGCTCGTGTGTTCCAGCGCAAGCTTGATGACGGTCGGCCACAGGACACCGGACAGGTAATTGCCGCAGGCCACAGCCGCCACCGCGATGCCGCGGCGCTTTTCGAACCAGTGCGAAATGTCCGCCAGAAGCGGCCCGAAACAGGCCGCGCCGCCCAGTCCGATCAGAACCTGAAGGATGACAAACTGCCAGAGCGCGGTCGTGAAACTGGAGAGGATGAAGCCTGCGCCCAGCGCCGCACCGGCAATCGCCACCGGCATCGCCACGCCGGTCCGGTCGGCAAAGCGCCCAAGAAGCACATTGCCCAGCGCAAATCCGACCATCGCGCTTGTATAGGGCAGGGATGCCGCCGCGCGGTCAACGCCGAACTCCGCCTGAATGGGCGGCAGAACCACGACAAAGGCCCAGAGCCCCACAGTGCCGAAGGTGCCGATCAGGATCGCGATCGTCATCCGGAACCAGGCATAGGGTCCGTCGATCGCGTTGTCGCCGGCGCTGTAGAAGCTGCGCAAATGCACGTCTTGTCATCCTTGCTCGTGAGAGGCGTTCATGCGCGCCTGCCGAAACAGGCTCGATCCTGAACAGTTATTCTCATAGCGCGTGGCGATGCGCCACCGTAGGGCCAGTCGCCCTGTCATGCCTGTCCATGCCCGCGCGCCCCGCCATGGCATACTGGCCGTATGTCCCGCCAGCACAAAGCCTGGAGCAGGACAGCATTGCGGTCATATTAATGGGTCCTGACCCTGAGCTCCGCACAAGTGTCTCTCCTGTCTAAAGAGTAATGGTGCACAACGAAAAATTGACTTTTACGTAAGGGCCGTGGCAGTTTACGCGCCCGCTGCATGCTTTAAGGGAATCGACCGAAATGGATGGCGGGTCTTGATGGTTTGCCGGTCCGGTGTGATCGGCTTTCTGTCGAACACGATAAATGGCGGCATATTCCTGGGGGCGCCGGTTGATGAACGACCGGGCAGGGGGCCGGAAGCAAAGGGCGAAAAGCCATGCGCGACTATTATTCCATCACCGAGCTGACGCGTGAGTTCGGCATATCCACCAGAACGCTTCGCTTCTATGAGGATGAAGGGCTGATCAAGCCCGTGCGTCGTGGGCGCACCCGTCTTTACCGCCCGTCCGACCGGCATCTGGTGCGCCAGATCCTGCGCGGGCGCAGCATCGGTTTTTCCATCGCCGAAATCCGCGAGATCATCGATGTCTACAAGGCGCCGCCCGGCGAGATTGGCCAGCTCAAGCTCATGCTGGCGCGCATTTCGGAAAAGCAGCAGGATCTGCGCCAGAAGCGCCGTGATCTGGAAGACACGCTCGATGAGTTAAGCCGCGCGGAAGAGTCCTGCGTGGAGCGCCTTGCCGAGCTCGGCGTCAACACCTGACGCCCAACCCGCCTCAGAACCAGCGGCGCACCCGCTTCTGATAATCCCGGTATTTCTTGCCGAACCGCAGGCCGAGGTGCTTTTCCTCGGGCTCGATGGCCAGTTTCTGCGTCAGGAAGCAGGCGACGATGAGGCTCGCGAAAAACCACGCATTTCCGGCCACAAGCCCGATGCCCGCCGTCAGCATGGAATTGCCGAGATAGATCGGGTTGCGGCTGAATGAGAAGGGGCCGCTCGTCACCAGCGTGTCTGCGCCGCGGGTCGGCAGGATCGCCGTGCCCGCCCTGTGCAGCGTGCGCATGGCCTGCAGGTCGATGAACACGAAGCCTGCGATCAGCAGCCAGCCGATGGCGAACAGAAGATCGGAAAGCGGCGGCCCGATCCACGGCAGGGGATAGAAAATGCCAAGCACCGCCGCGATCACGATGGCCGAGAGATAAATCACCGGTGGCCAGGGAAAGCGCGCCGGTCGCTGTTCATGGTCGTTCATTCGAAGTGTCCCGCTCCGTAAAATCGCTCCCCGTTTCAGCGGTCATAGTGCATTCGGCAGCGATTTCACTCAAGCGGCTTTGCGTTTCCATTCCCGGCGTTGATGTCATCAGTGCATCCAGCCGGCCTTCCACCTTCAGCGTATCGGTAAAGCAGGCGCAATATGCGGTGCAGAAAGCCTCGTCGCGGCTCTCAAGGCACTGGCTCGCACAGGCCTTGGTGAAGCGGATTTCGGCGGGCTCCACTGCCGGCGGCCAGATCTGCGCCAGCACCCACACGCAGCCGATCAGCACCGGCTGATGCAGCAGATAGAAGGCGAGGCTGTGCCGGCCCGCAAAGGTGAATGGCGCATGCCAGCGCGCCGGCTTCATCAGCGAGAGCCAGCTGAGGAAGCCGCTGTCACGGGCGATGCGCGCCGCCGCGATCCCGGCGAGCGTGGCCGCAAACCACGGGAACAGCGGCACGTAATCGTTGGAGGGCGGGCGGAACGTCGAAAGGCCAACCCACCAAAGCGCCGGCGTGTCGAAAAAAGCCGAGCGCAGGAAATGGGGTGCCGCCGCTACAAGTGCTGCCAGAACAAAAAGGCTCCATGCCGGAAAGCGCAGAAACGCCAGGCCGAGCAGGCTCGCAAGCGCGATGTGATGGAGAATGCCGAAGAAGATGAAGCCCGAGGGGAAGGCGAACCAAGTGGCAAGCGAAATGGCAGCCGCCGCACTGACGATCATCAAAAGCCGCTTTGCGAAACTCCTCCAGCGAATCCCCTTCTCATGGGCGAGAAAAAGACCCACGCCGACCAGAAAGATGAACGATGTGGCGATGCTGCGGGCAAAGAGCTTCCAGCCGCCGGTCACGGTGGTACCCGGCTCCATATAGCCGAAGAATTCGAGGTCCCACCCGAAATGGTAGACCGCCATGGCGAAGAGGGCGACACCGCGCGCAATGTCGATGGCTTCGATGCGCGTCTTCCCTGCCGCCCGATGCCGCATGTATGCTCCGCCCCCTGGAAAATGACTGTTATGTGTTGTGCTTATATTAGTCGGCGCTAAAAGTGGCCGAAAGACGGAGAGGTTTTCTATGCACATGGTTGAAGCAAACGGCGCGTCCATTCCTGCTCTGGGAATGGGAACCTGGACCTTGAAGGGGCAGACCTGCGCCGATCTCGTCACCCATGCGCTGAAGTCCGGATACCGGCACATCGACACCGCAGCGGCTTATGAAAACGAGGAAGCCGTGGGCGCCGGCCTGCGCGCATCGGGGCTCGCGCGCGACGAAATCTTCGTCACCACCAAGGTCTGGTGGACCAATATCGGCGCTGGCGACCTCCAACGGTCTGCAGAAGAGAGCTGTGCGCGGCTCGGTCTCGACCATGTCGACCTCTTGCTCATTCACTGGCCGAACCCGGATGTCGCTCTGTCCGAAAGCATTGCGGCGCTCAATCGTGTGCGTGAGAGCGGGCTTGCCCGCCATATCGGCGTTTCCAATTTCCCGACCGCGCTTCTTGCCGAAGCCGTGCGCCTGTCGGATGCGCCGCTGGTGGCCAATCAGGTGGAGTATCACCCCTATCTCGACCAGGAGAAGGTGTATCAGGCATGCCGCGCGGCTGGCATGGCCATGGTCTCCTATTGTCCGTTGTCGCGTGGTGGCGATCTTTTCGCACAGCCTGCAATTGCCGATGCAGCCGCGCGTCATGGCAAGACCCCGGCGCAGATCGTGCTTCGCTGGCATGTCCAGCAGGAAGGCGTCGTCGCCATTCCCCGCACCACCAATCCGGATCGCCTGATCGAGAATGCAGGCATTTTCGACTTCGCGTTGAGCGGTGAAGAAATGGTTGCCGTTTCCGCACTGCGTAAACGCGGCTATCGCATATGCGATTATGACTTCTCACCGGTCTGGGATATGGCCTGAATACGGCCTTGCGCAACGGGTTAACCCTGCGTTAGCTGGTCTTGAATAGTTTACTTGCGGTTGTCGTCGGTCACGCGTCCGCGCGGCGAGAGACAACATGCCTTTGGGGGAAGGTGGACGGCGTATGTTGCAGGTGTCAGACGTCCCGGGAAAGGGGCCCACCGATATTGCCAGCACGATCGCAAGTTCCATGCGTCGCATGGGGGTTAGCGGTCTGCCGCGCAACTACGAGATTTTCTATGAGGTGTTCACCGGTTCGAACCGCGATCTCGTGCGCGAGTTCGAGGCGCTGAACGGTCGTCCCACGCAGGAAGCGCTGGACAAGCTTTCCCTGAAATATTTCACCCAGAACAAGCGACAGGCCGTTGTCGAGAGCGCACAGGAGCAGATCGCAGCCCGTGCGCAGGACATTCTCTCGCTTCTGGGGCGCGAGCGCAGTTCGCTGGAAAAGTTCGGCGTCATTCTCGATCAGACCTCGAATGGCCTGAGCGGGCGCGATCTCTCCCACGACATTCTGCGTAAGATCGTCGGCATCATGGCGGCCGCCACCGAGACCACGATCCAGCAGGGGCGGCAGATCAGCCAGGCGATGGAGGAGAAGTCCAACGAGCTGGAAGAGATGCGCACCAAGCTCGCCCAGTACAAGAAGCTCGCCGACACCGATCCGCTGACCAGGATCTGGAACCGGCGCGCCTTCGACAAGCGCATGGCGGATGTCTATGACGACCAGCGCTCGGTCATGTTCCACGCGCTGATCCTTGCAGACATTGATGGCTTCAAGGCGTTCAACGATCACTATGGTCATCCGGTGGGCGACCGGATCCTTCAGGGCGTTGCACAGATCCTCAAGACACAGTCGACCACAGACTGCTTCGTTGCGCGCACCGGCGGCGAGGAATTCGCCATTATTGTCGAGGGGTTATCGGAAGAAGCGACCATGAAGGTTGCAGAAGCCATACGTCTTGCCGTGGAAAAGGCGGAGTTCGTCATCGGGGCCGGCGTTCGCAATTACGGCCCCATCCACATCTCGCTCGGCGTGTGCATGGCGGCAGACGCCGGCGATGCCGAAGAGCTCTACGCAAAGGCCGATCAGGCGCTTTACGCGTCGAAAGTCGACGGTCGAAACCGGGCAACGCTCTTCTCGCGGATCCCCAAGGGGAAGTTCACGAAGAACTGGCTTCTCTACAGGCAGGACTGAGGGTTAAGTCCGGGCATTCCGCCGCACGCATTTTGTTAAATTTTGCCTACACTTTGACGGGTAAGACGTCGAATTCCAACCGATCTGTGCTAAACGGAGAGGCAAGGGGCGATTTGCGCGCGATTCATGTCGCTGCTTTCCATTCAAGTGAGGATACTGACCATGTTGAAGAAATCCATCGCTGTTGCGCTCGTGGCGGGCTTTGCCGCCGGCTGCGTGACCAGCACAGACCCGTATACCGGTCAGCAGAAGATCTCCAACACGGCCGGCGGCGCAGGGCTCGGCGCGCTGGCGGGTGCGGGCATTGGACTTCTGGCTGGTGGCGATGATCGCCGCAACGCGCTGATCGGCGCCGGCATCGGTGCGCTCGCCGGCGGCGCCATTGGCTCCTATATGGACCAGCAGGAAGCGCAGCTTCGCGGCCAGCTTCAGGGCACGGGCGTGAGCGTCACCCGTCAGGGCGACTACATCATCCTCAACATGCCGTCGAACATCACCTTCGCAACCGATTCGTCGACCATCCAGCCGGCGTTCTACTCCACGCTGAATTCGGTGGCGCTGGTGCTCAACAAGTACAACCGCACCCTCGTCGACGTGTTCGGCTTCACCGATTCCACCGGCAGCCCGAGCTACAACATGGACCTGTCGCAGCGTCGCGCCAGCTCAGTTGCCAGCTACCTGATCTCGCAGGGCGCGGCCAGCCAGCGCTTCGCGGTCATCGGTCGTGGCGAGAGCCAGCCGATTGCGTCCAACGCAACGCCGGAAGGCCGCGCACAGAACCGTCGCGTGGAAATCCGTCTGTCGCCGCTCACCGGCGCCTGATCGAGCACACAGCGGTCATACGCAAAAAGAAAAGCCGCCGGCGCATCGCCGGCGGCTTTTTTCGTGTCCGTTATAAGGTCGCGCGGTCAGCCGGCGGCGATGGCGGCAGCGATCCGCGCGGCAAGGCGGGCATTGTTCTTCACCAGCGCAATGTTGGTGGTGAGGCTTGCGCCATCGGTCAGCTCCAGAATGCGGGCCAGCAGGAACGGCGTCACATCCTTGCCCGAGATGCCCTTTTCGGTCGCCTCCTTCTGGGCGGTGGCGATGTATCCGGCCATCACGTCGGCAGCGATTTCCTCATCCGCCGGAACCGGGTTGGCGATCAGCATGCCGCCGTCGATGCCAAGCGCCCGGCGCGTTGCCTGGAAACGGGCAATCGCCTCGGCCGTGTCAAGCCGCAGCGGCGCGGTGTAGGGCGATTGGCGCGACCAGAAAGCCGGCATCGTGTCGGTGCCATACGCCACGACCGGCACGCCGCGCGTTTCCAGAACCTCGAGCGTCTTTTCCGTGTCGAGAATGGCCTTGGGGCCAGCCGAAACGACGATCACCGGCGTCTGCGCCAGCTCGTCCAGATCGGCGGAAATGTCGAAGCTCGTCTCCGCGCCCTTGTGAACGCCGCCAATGCCGCCGGTGGCGAAAACCGGGATGCCGGCCATCTGTGCGGCAATCATGGTCGCGGCCACCGTGGTGCCGCCGCTCTTGCCTTCGGCAATGGCGAAGGCGAGGTCGGCGCGCGACAGCTTCATCGGATCCTTGGCCTGCGCCAGCGCCTCGCGCTCATGGTCGGAAAGGCCGACCTTCAGCCGCCCGTCGATCACGGCGATGGTGGCGGGAACCGCACCTTCTTCGCGGATCAGAGCCTCCACGTCGCTCGCCATCTCATTGTTGCGCGGCCACGGCATGCCATGGGTGATGATAGTGCTTTCCAGGGCCACCACCGGCTTGCCGGCGGCAAGGGCTTCGGCGACGGGCGCGTGGATGTCGATAATGTTCTTGGACTGCACGGGGGAGGCTCCTTTATGAAACTGGTTGCGGCGCGGGCACCCGCTCAAGCGCCGCATGGAAGGCGTTATCGTCGAATTCTGGCGCTGCCGAGGCGCTGGCGATCACAAGTCCGGACGCCGCGACGCCCTCGCGCACGGCCTGCGGCAAGGGCGTTCCGCGCATCAGCGCCGTCAGCGTCGCGCCGGTCAGCGCATCGCCGGCACCCGTCACGTCCACGATCTCATCGATGCGCGGCGGCGTTATCTGCCACAGCCCTTCGGGGGTGAAAATCATGACCGATCCGCCACCCCCGGTGATCACGCCGGCGCTTAGACCAAGCGCGCGCAGTGCCTCGATGGCGCGGGGAAGGGCGGCCTCGTCATCAAGGCCTGCAAGGCTGCGCGCCTCGCGCACATTCATGAAGAGAACGGCGATCTGCGGAAAACTGGCGGTCAGCCGCCCCGCCTTTGCGGGCGAGACCGCGATGGCGTAGAGCGGCGCGCCGGCCCGGATCTCCGCAAGTCTGACCACCGCATCTTCAGGCATGTTGGCGTCGCACAGGATCGCATCGGCCTGTTCGGCGGCATGCCGCGCCTTCGAGCGGCGCATCTGTTTGGGAAAGGCCGTATCGTAAAGCGCCATGTCCGCGAACCCGGTGATCAGCTCGCCATCATGGTCGAGGATCGCCGTATAGCTGGGCGTCGCGCGGTCGAGAAACGTGGCGGAGAGGTCCTCAAAGCCCGCATCCTCGATGGCGCGCGCCACGGCGCTGCCGGCTGCATCGCCGCCGCGCAGAGACATGAGCGACACCGCGGCGCCGCGTCGGCTCGCGATGCGCGCCGCATTGAATATGCCGCCGCCCACTTCTTCGCTCATCCGTCCGGGGTTGGATGTGGCGGGAATGTGCGGCGCATTAAGGCGTCCGCGCCGGTCCGGATGCGCGCCGCCAATGGCCAGCAGGCGAGGGGCTTTATCCGCGTTCATGGCGCTCTCCCGCGAATCGAAATGCACCCCCGCAATCCCCTTCGCCGCCACGGCCTTCCTGAGCGGCAGAGAGGCTGTCCGGCATGTCGTTGCGCGTACAAAAATAGAACAAATCTGGTTTGTCTATGTTTTTCAATATTTTGGTGCCTATTGCAAAAATAGAACAAAAGAGGTACAGATAATCATCGCGGATTTGGCGGAACCGCCTCCATTGACCTCGAAGGGGTGTTGTATCATGGCTCAGAATTCATTGCGGCTTGTAGAGGATAATTCGGTGGACAAAACCAAGGCTCTGGACGCGGCGCTATCGCAGATTGAACGGTCCTTCGGCAAGGGCTCGATCATGCGGCTCGGCGCCAACGATCAGGTGGTCGAGATCGAGACCATCTCCACCGGGTCTCTGGGCCTCGATATTGCTCTGGGCGTGGGCGGTCTGCCGCGCGGCCGTATTATCGAGATTTATGGCCCGGAAAGCTCCGGTAAGACGACACTCGCGCTGCACACGGTGGCCGAGGCGCAGAAGAAGGGCGGCATTTGCGGCTTCATCGACGCCGAGCATGCGCTCGATCCGGTTTATGCCCGCAAACTGGGCGTCGATCTGGAAAACCTTCTCATTTCGCAGCCCGACACGGGCGAGCAGGCGCTTGAGATCTGTGACACGCTGGTACGCTCCGGCGCGCTCGACGTGATCGTGGTCGACTCGGTCGCCGCGCTGACGCCGCGGGCCGAAATCGAAGGCGAGATGGGCGATTCCCTGCCGGGCATGCAGGCCCGCCTGATGAGCCAGGCGCTCCGGAAGCTCACCGCTTCCATTTCGCGCTCCAAGACCATGGTCATCTTCATCAACCAGATCCGCATGAAGATCGGTGTGATGTTCGGCTCGCCCGAGACGACGACGGGCGGTAACGCGCTGAAATTCTACTCCTCGGTCCGTCTCGACATTCGCCGCATCGGCTCCGTCAAGGACCGTGACGAAGTGGTCGGCAACCAGACCCGCATCAAGGTGGTGAAGAACAAGATGGCTCCGCCCTTCAAGCAGGTCGAGTTCGACATCATGTATGGAGAGGGCGTGTCGAAGACCGGCGAGCTGGTCGACCTTGGCGTGAAGGCCGGGATCGTCGAGAAGTCGGGCGCATGGTTCTCCTACAATTCCCAGCGTCTGGGGCAGGGGCGTGAAAACGCCAAGCAGTTCCTGCGCGACAATCCCGAGGCGGCGCAGGAGATCGAGCTGGCGCTGCGCCAGAATGCCGGTCTCATCGCCGAAAAATTCCTCGAGGATGGCGGCCCCGGCGACCAGGATGGCGCTGACGATTGATCATTTGAGTGACGCCGACTGTCGGATGTGACCGTTGGCTGACTGTGAAAGACAAGACACCGCCGCTCGCCGGCGGTGTTTTTTTGTGTAAAGCCCGCATGATGTGCGCTGGCGCACGGGATTTCTGGACACGTCCCGGTGCTGGCGTTAAAAGGCGGACTTCTATTCCCCGCACCCTTGGACGGGCTTCTCGCAAAGGCTGAAACATGAGTGGCGTCAACGACATCCGGTCGACCTTTCTCGACTATTTCAAGAAAAACGGTCATGAGATCGTGGCCTCCGGCCCGCTCGTGCCGCGCAACGATCCCACCCTCATGTTCACCAATGCGGGCATGGTGCCGTTCAAGAACGTGTTCACCGGTCTGGAAACGCGGCCCTATGATCGCGCGGTAACGGCGCAGAAATGCGTGCGCGCCGGCGGCAAGCACAACGATCTCGACAATGTCGGCTACACGGCACGCCATCACACCTTCTTCGAGATGATGGGCAATTTCTCCTTCGGCGACTATTTCAAGGACCGCGCCATCGAATTGGCCTGGAACCTGGTCACCAGGGAATTCGGCCTCGATGCAAAGCGCCTTCTGGTCACCGTCTACCACACGGATGACGAGGCAGCCGAGTTCTGGAAGAAGATCGCCGGCCTGCCGGATGAGCGCATCATCCGCATCGCCACCAACGACAATTTCTGGGCCATGGGCGATACCGGCCCGTGCGGTCCGTGCTCGGAAATTTTTTACGATCACGGCGAGGACATCCCCGGCGGTCCGCCCGGAAGCCCGGATGAGGATGGCGACCGCTTCATCGAGATCTGGAATCTCGTCTTCATGCAGTTCGAGCAGCTGACGCCGGAAGAGCGGGTCAACCTGCCGCGTCCCTCCATCGACACGGGCATGGGGCTTGAGCGCGTCGCAGCCGTTCTGCAGGGCGTGCATGACAATTACGACATCGACCTGTTCCGCGCGCTGATCCACGCTTCCGAAGAGGCCACCGGCGTCAAGGCGCAGGGTGCGCAGCATGCCAGCCACAAGGTCATCGCCGACCATCTGCGCGCCGCGAGCTTCCTCATTGCCGATGGCGTTCTGCCGTCCAATGAAGGGCGCGGCTATGTGCTGCGCCGCATCATGCGCCGCGCCATGCGTCACGCCCAGCTTCTCGGGTCGAAGGAGCCGCTCATGTGGCGTCTCGTGCCGGCGCTGGTGCGCGAGATGGGCCGCGCCTATCCCGAGCTGGTGCGCGGCGAGCCGCTCATCACCGAAACGCTCAAGCTCGAGGAAACCCGTTTCCGCAAGACGCTGGCGCGCGGTCTCACGCTTCTCTCCGACGCCACCAGCGACATGGATGAAGGCGACCGGCTCGATGGCGAGACCGCCTTCAAACTCTATGACACCTATGGCTTCCCGCTCGATCTGACGCAGGATGCGCTGCGCCAGCGCGGCATCCATGTGGACCTCACCGGCTTCAATGACGCGATGGAGCGTCAGAAGGCCGAGGCGCGGGCCAACTGGGCCGGCTCCGGCGAGGCCGCAACCGAGGCCGTCTGGTTCGCCGTCAAGGACAAGACCGGCGGCAGCGACTTCCTTGGCTATGAAACCGAAGAGGCCGAGGGCGTGGTTTCGGCTCTGGTGCGCGATGGCGCGATGGTCGAGCACGCCAGCGATGGCGACGAGGTGATCGTCGTCACCAACCAGACGCCGTTCTACGGTGAGTCCGGTGGTCAGGTGGGCGACACCGGCGTGATCGCGGGAGAGGGCTTCTCCATCGCCATTGGCGACACCCAGAAGAAGGGTGACGGCCTGCTGGTTCACATGGGCCGTGTCGAGGGTGGTCAGGTCAAGGTCGGCGATGTCGTCGCGCTGAAGGTCGATCACGTGCGCCGTCGCCGCGTGCGGGCCAACCATTCGGCAACGCATCTCCTGCACGAGGCGCTGCGCGAGGTTCTGGGTTCGCATGTGGCGCAGAAGGGCTCGCTGGTCGCGCCCGAGCGTCTGCGCTTCGACTTCTCGCACCCCAAGCCCATCACCGAGGCCGAGCTTGCCCGCGTCGAAGACATCGCAAACCGCATCGTTCTCCAGAACGCGCCCGTCGAAACGCACCTCATGGCCGTCGATGACGCCATCGAGGCTGGCGCAATGGCGCTGTTCGGCGAAAAATATGGCGACGAGGTTCGCGTCGTCTCCATGGGCACCGCGCAGGATGGCGAGAAGGAAGGCAAGACCTACTCGCTTGAACTGTGTGGCGGCACCCATGTGACGGCGACCGGCGATATCGGCCTGATCCGCATCGTCTCCGAAGGCGCGGTCGCCGCCGGCGTTCGTCGTCTCGAGGCGCTCACGGGCGAAGCTGCCCGCCATTATCTTGGTGAGCAGGAGCAGCAGCTGAAGCGCGCCGCCGGCGCGCTGAAGGTCGCGCCCGCCGATGTGCCCGCCCGTCTGGAAGCCGTGCTTGAAGAGCGCCGCAAGCTGGAGCGCGAGTTGAGCGAAGCCCGCCGCAAACTCGCCCTTGGCGGCGGTGGTTCGGCATCGGATGGCGGCGCGGAGACGGTTGCCGGCGTTGGCTTCATGGGCCGCGTGGTCGATGGCATTTCGCCCAAGGATCTGAAGCCGCTCGCCGATGATGGCAAGGCGTCGCTGGGGTCGGGCGTCACCGTGTTCGTCGGCACGTCGGATGAAGGCAAGGCCAGCGTCGTGGTGGGCGTCACCAAGGATCTGGTCGACCGCTTCAGCGCTGTCGATCTCGTGCGCGTTGCGTCTGCCGCCATTGGCGGCAAGGGCGGCGGCGGTCGTCCCGACATGGCGCAGGCCGGTGGTCCCGATGGCTCGAAGGCCGCCGAAGCCATTGCCGCAGTCAAGGCGGCGATGGAAGGCTGACCGGCCGCCAGCTCTGAAATCACGTGAACATCAAGCGCCGCGCGTCCCGACGGATGCGCGGCGTTTTCGTATCCGGCTCAGGCGTTGCGTGTGCCGCTGGCGCTGCGCGCGCGGTGCCTTTTCACCGCCCGCCACATCAGCACGCCCAGGAGCAGCGTCACGGCGGCCGCGCCGATCAGCCAGCCCAGATTGGCCAGAAGTTCGGCAATTCCGGCGATGGAGCGGCTGAAGGCATAGCCGATCGACAGATAGCCGATGATCCACACGCTTTCGCCCGCAACATCCCAGAACAGGAACTTGCCCCAGTGGTAGCGCGCCAGCCCGCTGGTCAGGTTGATCCATGGCCCGAGTGGGCTCACAAGCCAGCGGCTGAAGAAAACGCCGAACCCGCCCCATCTGGCCGAAAAACGCTCCGCCCGGGCGAAGCTTCCGGTTTCGGACGTTCCGCCTTTGAACACGCGGTCCAGCAGGCTGCGTCCGCCAAAGCGCGCAACTGCATAGCTCAACTGGTCGCCGAACACTGCGCCCGCAAGCGCCCAGGCGAAAACCTGGGTCGGCGTCAGGTCGCCATCGGCAATCAGCGCGCCCGCTGTCATCAGAAGGATCGAGGTGGGAAGCGGAACACCAAACTGGCCAGCCGCAAGGATCACGCAGATGCCGGGCAGGCCGTAAAGCGCGAAAAGAGCAAGGATCTCCTCTGTCACTGCGCCGTTTCCCCGCCCTCGGCACGCAGTGTCTCCACGGCCTGCTCCACCTCGCGGACAAGGGCAGTGGCCGAAACCTCACGCTCCCTCGCGATCTGCGCGATGCTGCGCCGGTCATGGTTCTCCACCGAAAGGTCGAGCAGACCGCGCAGCTCCTGCGGCGGCACCTCCCATGAGCGGGCGACATAGCCAATCGTCATCCACTCCTCGACGGGCACCGAACGATGGCTCGACCAGTAGGCGTAGAAGGCGACGGTGCGCACGGCCAGAAACAGCGTGACGAGCAGGGCGACGCAGAAGGCGATGAAGAGCAGCCTGTTGTGCTGCCACAGGGATTTTATCGCGCCGCGCATTCATCGCCCCAGAGTGTTTGCCGTTGACCTTATCTCGCAGGGATGGGGCATGTTTGTCGAGCGTAAAGAGGCCCCGCACCTGGCTTTCGATGTCATGCCTTTCCGCGCTTCGCCGGGGCCGCCTTACCGGCATGGCCGCTGTTTACGCTGGGTGTGCGGACGTCCCCGGCGAATGCGCTGGGCACGGAGATCGACCTCACGGTCAGGTTCCACGCGTTCACATCCGAAAACCCCTGTTGGCACGAGAGCCGCGACGAGGCTCCGCCCTTCGACGGGCATCCTCCCTCATGACCTGTTGAACCATTTCGGGGTCGTCGGCCCGTCCCATTGTTCGTTTGTCGATGCGCAAAAAGAAACGGCCGGAACGCGAGGTTCCGGCCGTTTTGAACTTCAAGCTGCGCAGAATGCGCGAAGAGCTGCCTAGCTCATTGCCTTCTGCAGGTTCTCGTCGATCTTGTCGAGGAAGCCGGTGGTCGAGAGCCACGGCTGGTCCGGACCGATCAGCAGCGCCAGATCCTTGGTCATGAAACCCGATTCGACGGTGTCGATGCAGACCTGCTCAAGCGTCTGTGCAAACTGCGCCAGCTCTGCATTGTCGTCCAGCTTGGCGCGGTGGGCGAGGCCACGCGTCCAGGCAAAGATCGAAGCGATGGAGTTGGTCGAGGTTTCCTCGCCCTTCTGGTGCTGGCGGTAGTGGCGGGTCACCGTGCCGTGTGCGGCTTCGGCTTCAACCGTGTTGCCATCCGGCGTCATCAGAACCGAGGTCATCAGGCCGAGCGAGCCGAAGCCCTGCGCAACCGTGTCGGACTGCACGTCGCCATCGTAGTTCTTACAGGCCCAGACATAACCGCCCGACCACTTGAGAGCGGAAGCGACCATGTCGTCGATCAGGCGATGCTCGTACCAGATCTTGGCTTCCTTGAACTTCGCCTCGAACTCGGCCTCGTAGATCTCCTGGAACAGATCCTTGAAGCGGCCGTCATAGGCCTTGAGGATCGTGTTCTTCGTGGAGAGGTAGCAGGGAACCTTGCGCATCAGCGCGTAGTTCATCGAGGCGCGTGCGAAGTCGCGGATCGAATCGTCCAGGTTGTACATGGCCATGGCGATGCCGGAGGAGGGGGCGTCGAACACTTCGTGCTCGATTTCCTGGCCGTCGTCACCAACGAACTTGATCGTCAGCTTGCCCTTGCCGGGGAACTTGAAGTCGGTGGCGCGGTACTGGTCGCCGAATGCGTGACGGCCAACGATGATCGGCTGCGTCCAGCCCGGAACCAGACGGGGAACGTTCTTCATGATGATCGGCTCGCGGAAGATCACGCCGCCGAGAATGTTGCGGATCGTGCCGTTCGGCGAACGGTACATGCGCTTCAGGCCGAATTCCTCGACGCGCGCCTCGTCCGGGGTGATCGTCGCGCATTTCACGCCGACGCCATGTTCCTTGATCGCATTGGCTGCATCGACGGTGATCTGATCGTCCGTGGCGTCACGGGATTCGATGCCCAGATCGTAATATTTCAGGTCGATGTCGAGGTAGGGATGGATCAGCTTTTCCTTGATGAACTGCCAGATGATCCGGGTCATCTCATCGCCGTCGAGCTCGACGACTGGATTGTCCACCTTGATCTTACCCATGAAAAAGCTCCCAACTATAGAGTGTGAAACGACGCGGCGAAGACCGGCCGCGCAAAGGTCGGCTGCCCTATAGCACTCCTTGCAGAAAGCGCAAAGCGGGGAGGAATGTTTTGCGCCAGCCGTCCCGCTCCCGTACGGCGCGCGCGTATCATCCATCAGACTTTGGTCCAGAATGGCGCATTCTGGCGTGAAATCGGGTTTGGTTTGAGGCAAAATTCGCCAAAACCGGCCATTCCGGCGCAAAAGAGGGGGATCTGTCGTGAAAGCCGTAACCGACGCCACGCCCCTTATCGCGGCCAATGCTGTGGCGTTCGACACCGAGACCACCGGCCTTGATGTCAAGGAAGCGCGCATTCTGCAGCTTGGCGGCATGGCGCTGGTGGAAGGGCGGTTGCGCGCTGACGATGCGTTCGAAACGCTGGTCGATCCGGGCGTTCCGATCCCGCCGCGCTCCACCGCCATTCACGGTATCACCGGTCAGATGCTGCGCACTGCGCCGGATTTCACCGATGCCTGGCAGCGTTTCGAAGAGTATCGCGGCGGCCGGCTTCTGGTCGGCTATGCGCTGGGCTTTGATCTGGCGGTTCTGGAGCGCGAGGCGCACCGCGCCGGCCTTTTATGGCAGGCCCCGCGAACGCTTTGCGTGCGCATGCTGGCCGGCATCGTCAATCCCGACCTGCCGGACGCCTCGCTCGACGCCATTGCCGCCTGGCTCGAGGTGGAGACTTCGGGCCGCCATTCGGCGCTTGCCGATGCGCGCATTGCCGGGGAGGTCTTCACCGCACTCGCCCCGCATCTTGCCGGGCGCGGCATCCGCACCGTGGCGGAGGCGGAGCGCGCGTCGAGCCTGCGCTCACAGGCGCTGCGCCAGCAGGCCGAGGCGGGCTGGAGCGAGCCCTTTCTGCGCCGCAATGGCGCGTCCCGCCACGCGCTTGAGGCCATCGACCCTTACGCGTTCAGCCATCGCGTGGCCGAGGCGGCCAGCGCCGAGCCAGTGATCGCGCGTGACGACATTTCGGTGCAGGAAGCCGCCTGCATCATGGCCGAGCGTCGCATCAGCTCGCTGCTTCTCTCATCCGATGGCGCGCCGGGCGGCCCGGCCGAGCGATACGCCATCGTGACGGAGCGCGATGTTCTGCGCGCGGTGGCTTCGTCCGGCGGCACGGCGCTTGCCGGCCCGGTCTCGGGCATTGCAGCAGCCCCGCTGATCGCCATTGAGGGCAGTGCTTTCTTCTACCGGGCGCTCGGGCTTATGAACCGCAGAAAGATCCGCCATCTGGGCGTCAGCGATGCCGATGGCCGGCTGGCGGGCGTCATCTCCGCGCGCGACTTTCTGAAATTTCGCGCCGGTGCTGCGGTCGATCTTCAGGCGCGCATCGAAAACGCCGACACCCCGGCTGATCTTGCGGGCGCGTGGTCGCGTGTCGCCGTGGTGGCGTCGGCGCTGCTTGACGAGGAGATCGACACACGCAGCATCACGGAAATCATCTCCGGCGTCCTGTGCGCGATGACCGCGCGGGCCTGCGAGATGGCGCTTCACGACATGGAGGCGGCGGGCGATGGCAAGCCGCCCTGTGCCTTTGCGGTCATGGTTCTGGGCTCCGGCGGGCGCGGCGAAAGCCTGCTGGCCCCCGATCAGGACAATGCGCTGATCTTCGCCGAAGGCGAACCGGATGGCCCGCAGGACCTCTGGTTTGCGGAACTGGGAGCCCGTTTCGCCGACCATCTTCACGCCGCCGCAATCCCCCTTTGCAAGGGCGGGGTCATGGCGCGCAATGCGGTGTGGCGCGGCTCGGCGGAAACCTGGCGGCAGCGCGTGGATGAATGGGTGACGAAGGCGCGCCCGCAGGATCTTCTGAACGTCGATATCTTTTACGACCTGCGCGCCGTCCATGGCGACGAACGCCTCGTAAGCGCGCTCAGCGCCCATGCATGGAAACGCGGATCGGAGCAGATCGAGTTTGCCAAGCTTCTGGGCGAGAGCGTGCGCGACATGAACAACCCTTTCACCCTGTTCGGCGGGTTCAGGCTGGAGGAGGGGCGGGTCGATCTCAAAATGCATGGTCTCTTTCCCATTGCGGCGATGGCGCGCGCGCTGGCGATCCGGCACCACTTGCCGCGCGCCTCCACCCGTGCGCGGCTTGAGGCGCTGGCCGAACATCCGGGCATGCCGCGCAACGATCTTCTGGCGCTGCGTGATGCGCACCGCTTTTTCCTCACACTCGTTCTGGAGCAGCAGGTGGACGACATCGCGCTCGGCATTCCTCTTTCCAACAATGTCGCGCCCGAGCGTCTCACTGCGCGTCAGCAGAAGACGCTGAAAGATGCGCTGAAGAGCGTGGCCATCATTCCGCAGCTCGTGCGCAACGCCATGTTCGTGAATGGATGAACTGCGCGCTTTACCGCAGCGCGTGAAGCGGGTAACAGCACCGCATTATGGCAGGAACAGACAAACAGCAGGACATGCTCGCGGAAGGCCCGGCGATCATTCTGGTGGAGCCGCAACTGGGCGAGAACATCGGCATGGTGGCGCGCGCCATGGCCAATTTTGGTCTGGCGGAGCTGCGGCTCGTCGCCCCGCGCGATGGCTGGCCGAATGAAAAGGCGCGCGCTTCTGCAAGCCGCGCAGACCACGTCATTGATGCGGCGACCGTCTATGAGACGCCGGCCGAAGCGGTGACCGATCTCAATTTCGTCCTGGCGACGACGGCGCGTCCGCGTGACAATTTCAAGCCCGTGCGCGGGCCGGTCGAGGCGGCAAGCGATCTGCGCAGCCGTTTTGCCGGCGGCCAGAAGACCGGCATCATGTTCGGGCGCGAGCGCTGGGGCCTCACCAATGAGGAAGTGGCGCTCGCCGACGAGATCGTCACGTTCCCGGTCAATCCGGCCTTCGCCTCGCTCAACATCGCGCAGGCCGTGCTTCTCATGTCCTATGAGTGGATCAAGACCGGCGATCAGGCCGTGACGCCGCCGGAGCAGGCGCTTGCGCCCGCACAGAAGCTGCATATCGAGAGCCTGATGGGCTATCTCGACAATGTGCTCGACGAGCGCGGTTATTTCCGCACGGAAGACAAGAAGCCCAAGATGATGGAGAACCTGCGCGCCCTGTTCACGCGGCCGGGTTTCACCGTCGAGGAGCTTGCCGTTCTGCGCGGCGTGTTGACGTCGCTTGAGAAATTTTCGCCCAGGAACCCGCGCGGTTCTGGCGCGCCTGAGCGTTGACCGCAAAGTGGTGGCGATAGAGATGGATCGGAGATGAAGATGGAAACGCGGCCGATCCTTTTCTTCGATTCGGGCATTGGCGGCCTGTCGGTCGTCAAGGAAGCGCGCATTCTTCTGCCGGGGCGGCCTTACGTCTATGTGGCGGACGATGCCGCCTTTCCCTATGGCGCGTGGGAAGAAGAGGCGCTTTTGGAGCGCATGGTCGGCCTCTTTGCCGATCTCCTCGACACCTACAGGCCGGTCATGTCGGTCATCGCCTGCAACACGGCATCCACGCTCGCCATTCATCGTCTGCGCGAGGCGTTTCCAAACGAGGTCTTTGTCGGCACGGTTCCGGCCATCAAGCCGGCTGCGGAGCGCACCCGCTCAGGCCTCGTTTCCGTTCTTGCCACGCCGGGCACGGTGAAGCGGCAATACACCCGCGACCTCATCCGCGATTATGCTGCGAAGTGCCATGTGCGGCTCGTGGGCAGCGAAAATCTCGCAGCCCTTGCCGAGCAATATATGCGCGAAGGCTTCGTGGACGAGGCTGCCGTCGAGGCCGAAATCGCGCCCTGTTTCGTCGATCAGGATGGCGGGCGCACCGATATCGTGGTTCTGGCCTGCACGCATTATCCCTTCCTGGTCAACCGCATGCGCAAGACCGCGCCATGGCCGGTCGACTGGATCGACACGTCAGAGGCGATTGCCCGCCGCGCGCTGGCACTGTCGGCAAATCTGACCGCGCCATCATCCGCGGCTCATGGCGGTGGCGATGGAAACGGCAATGGCGCAGACATCGCCCATTTCACCTCCGGCGCACCCGCAGAAGGCTATCGCCGGCTGCTGTCCGGATTCGGCTTCAGGATGCGCTGAGCATCCGCACTTTCTTCAGGGCCGGGACTTTGCGGAACCGGCCCGGCCCCGTCTTTCGCCAAGATATCGCGTTTCGGTTGACATTCGGGGCGCGCTGGCATAATCACCCGCTCAAGCGCGATGGCTTCCGGCTGCCGCGCTTTTTAACGTGTCCCGTGGACAAGCCGCATTAGCGTGCGTGGCATGTCCTGTCAGGTCTCGAAAACGGAGGCCAGAGGAGGGCGCGTTTCCTTCGTCCGGAGCTTCGGCTTCGGTGTTTTTGATATGAAAGGGAATGCGATGAGCAAGCGCCATTCTGCAAAGTACAAGCTTGATCGCCGTCTTGGCGAAAACATCTGGGGCCGTCCGAAGTCCCCGGTCAACCGTCGTGAATATGGCCCCGGCCAGCACGGTCAGCGCCGCAAGGGCAAGCTCTCGGACTTCGGTCTGCAGCTGCGCGCCAAGCAGAAGCTGAAAGGTCACTACGGCGACATTTCGGAAAAGCAGTTCCGCAAGACCTACGACGAGGCGAACCGTCGCAAGGGCGACACCAACGAGAACCTGATCGGTCTCCTGGAGTCCCGTCTCGACGCCGTGGTCTACCGCGCCAAATTCGTTCCGACGATCTTCGCTGCGCGCCAGTTCGTGAACCATGGTCACATCCTGGTCAACGGCCGCCGCGTCAACATCCCGTCCTACCGCTGTAAGGCTGGCGACGTGATCGAGGTCAAGGAAAAGTCGAAGCAGCTCGCCATCGTCATGGAAGCAACGCAGCTCGCAGAGCGCGATGTTCCGGACTATGTCGAAGTCGACCACAACAAGATGGTTGCCACCTATCTGCGCGTTCCGGCCATCTCCGATGTGCCGTATGCCGTGCATATGGAGCCGAACCTGGTTGTCGAGTATTACTCGCGCTGATACCTTTCGGCAGGTAATTTTTGGGGGGCGTCCTGCCAGTGGCCGGGCGCCTTCTTTTTTGTCTTTTTTCGGGAAGAGGCGAGGTGCTTGCATGACGGGACTGGCGAAGGCGTCCGGGTTGCGGATGGGCTTGTTGCTGGCCTTTTTCGTGGGCTTATGGACGGTCTATGCGAGCCTGACGCAGCTCAATCTCGACGGTTTCGGCGACATGCTGGAAAACTACTCCTGGGGCATCGCCTGGGAGCAGGGCTACTACAAGCATCCGCCGCTTTTCGCCTGGATCACGGCCGCCTGGTTCTCCGTCTTCCCCAATGTGGACTGGGCCTACTATCTCCTGTCGGCCGTCAACAGCGCCGCGCTCATGTTTGCAAGCTGGCGCATCGCCGTGCGGTTTCTCGATCCGTGGCGCGCGTTCTTGAGCACCGCGCTCTTCTTCTTCCTGCCGCCGGTCACCTTTTTAGCCATCAAGTACAACGCCAATTCGGCGATGCTGCCTTTCTGGGCGGCGACGGTCTGGTTCTATCTGCGCTTTCTTGAAAAGCAGCGGCTTTCCGACGCCATCATTCTGGGCGCGCTGGCTGCGGCTTCGGTGCTGATCAAATATTTCTCCGGCGCGCTTCTGGGCGCGATTGTCCTTCATGTCCTGATCGACCGGGAAGCGCGCGGGCTGCTGCTGCGCCCGGGCGTCTGGGTCGCCAGCCTCGTCTTTGTCGCGCTGGTCACGCCGCATCTGATCTGGCTTGTTGGCAACGATTTCCTGCCGCTCACCTATGTGTCGGAGCAGGGCGATGGTTCCGCGCTGATCGGCATCACCTCCGCCCCCCGTTTCCTTGGCGCGCTTCTGGCTTACATGCTGCCGGTGGTGCTGGTGCTTCTGATCGCCATACTGCGCAACGGGCGCGGGCCGTGGTTTGATGCAACGCCCTTCTTGGCGCTGCGCAAGACGCTGGCCGGCAGGGCGCTTCTGTGGACCGGTTTCGGCTCGCTGGCGCTGACATTGCTTCTGGGCATTGCATTCACGGTGCAGTTCAGCTCCGTCTGGGCGCTGCCGCTCTATTTCGCCGCGCCCATCTTCCTGATGCTGCTCATCAAGCCGGGGCGGCTTGAGGCGCAGAAACTGGCAATTCCCGCTGCCGTGGTGATCTACGGCGCGTCCCTTCTTGCGCTGTCGCCCTTCATCTATGCGGAAGAGGCGAAGAACACCTCGCACTACAACAATGTGCCGGTTCGCGCGATTGCAACGGAGATCGAGGCGGCCTGGAACGAACGGTTCGATACGCCGCTCACCCATGTGGCGGGTGACAAGATCCTGGCGAGCGGCACCACGTTCTACACCGCCTCGCGGCCCTTCTCCATGCAGGGCAATTCCTATGCGCTGACACCCTGGGTTTCGCCGCAGGCGGTGGCCGAGAAGGGCATGGCGATTGCCTGTTTTGACGGTCAGTCGGGATGTCTTGCAAAGGCTGAAGAACTGGCGGGCGCAGGGGCGGAGACGCAGGTTCTGACCGTGCCCGGTTTCGGCGGCGAACGAAGCTGGACGGTGCAGCTGTTCTTCATGCCGCCGGCGGCTCAGGGCTCTTGATTCCTTTTTCGGAAAAACGCGCTGTTTTTGGGAAATTCGGGACGAAATTTCTTCGTTTTACCCGAAATTCCCTCAAACGATGCGGTCTTCTATGGACCAGCGCGCGGCGAAGAAATTCAGGATCGCGCCGATCACGATGCCGATCAGCTTGGCCGCGAAAAGGCCGGTGAGCGGGGGCAGGAGATAGACGGCGAGCGTCGACGAGCCAAGCGAGATGATGCTGCCGCTGACGGCGAATTTCGCAAACGCCCTGTGCAGGCTGAAACGCTCCGCCCGCTCGAATGTCCAGCGTGAGTTGACGGCAAAGGAAAAGATCACCGCCACCGCCCAGCCGAGAAAATTGGCGAGCAGCGGCGCAAAAGACAGGGCGATCAGCGCCGTGAAGGTGGCGAAGTCGATCACCGTGTTCAAAACGCCGACCACCGCGAAGCGGCCCAGCTTTGCGGAAAGCGTGCGGTTCTCGCCTTCGCTCATGAACGGGCCTGTCTCAGGGAAAGCCCGGCGGCGACAAGGCGGGCGGGAAAGGCGTCTGCGGCGAGCGTATCGCGCTCTTCCTCGCGGGCATCGGTGAAGACGTCGCGGCTGCGCAGCACATCATCCACCGTGCCGGGATGGCACATGATGACGCTGCCATGGGGCGCCCTGTCAATGAAGAGATCGAGCGCGCGGGAGAATGCGCCCTTGCGCCGCCAGTCATAGAAGCCGCAGAGCGGGCCTTCGACGGCGAAGCCGTGCCGGCGCATTTCGGCATCGAAACCGCGTGCGAGCAGGCGGGCAACCACGATCTTGGCCTTGATGAGCGCCGGGGCGGCGCGCAGCGTCGGTGCGCCGCGAAGCCAGGGGCGCTCGGCTGCGGGAGCATCGGCAAAGCGCGCCGCCAGCCAGCGCCGGACCGGCGGCAGGAAATGCACGTGCTGGTGCCCGTCGATGAAATCGGGATTGCGGCCGAACGCCTCGCGGAAACGGTCAAGCTGCGCATCGGCCTCGGCGGCGATGGCGGCATCATCGTCATGACTGGCCAGAAGCCGTTTCAGCTCCGGCATTTTCCGAGCGCTGGAAAGGGCCGGAAAATCGGTGAGGGTGAGGTGCATGCCGGTCGCAAAGCTGCCGCTGGTGGCTGTCAGCGCGGCGGCGTGGTCGCGCCAGTCATCGAACAGCGTCATGCAGCCCGTGCCGCTCAGGCGGCCATTGGCGAGAAGCATGCGGATGCTTTCGCTGACGGCAGGGGAGAAACCGTAATCGTCGGCGATCAACCAGACCGAGCGGGCGGCGGGTTCAGTCATCGTGAGACGCTCTGCCGGTCTTGCGCGTCTCGGCCAGCGGGACGGCGCTCGGACCGGACATGGATTTGATGATGTAGTTCGGCCGGTTCTTGGCCTCGCTCAGCGCCGACCAGACATATTCTCCGACAAGGCCGGTCAGGGCGAGGTTGAGGCCGCCAAGCACGAGCACGGCGACGATGAGGCTCGGATAGCCGGGAACGGCGACGCCGGTGAACAGAACCTCCAGAAGGATCTTGATGCCGTAGATGAAGCCGAGTGCTGCAACACCGCCGCCGAACAGCGACACCATGCGCAGCGGAACGACGGAGAAGGAGGTGAAGCCTTCAAGCGAAAAGGCGATCAGCTTGCGGCGCGACCACTTGCTTTCACCGCCCTGGCGATCTGCGGGCTTGTAGAGAATGCGTTCTTGCCGGAAGCCGGTCCACGCATAGAGGCCCTTGTTGAAACGGCGCTGGTCGCGCAGCTGGCGGAGCGCCATGGCGAAGCGCCGGGTCATGATGCGGAAGTCGCCGGCATTGGCCGGGATTTCGTAGCGCTGCCCCATATTGATGAGCCAGTAGAAGCCGTTGGCCAGATAACGCCCGAGCGTGCGGCTTTCGGCGCGGTCGGCGCGAATGGCATAGACCATGTCGAGATCGGGATCGGCGATGATGCGGCCGATCATGTCGAGCGCGACATCGGCGGTGTGCTGGAGGTCTGCATCCATGAGCAGGACGTAATCGCCCTCGCTCTGGTCGAGACCGGCGAGGATCGCCGTTTCCTTGCCGAAATTGCGCGCGAGCGTGATGAGCGACCAGTCGCCGGTCATGTGCTCGCCATAGAGCGCGCCACCGCCATCGGTGCTGCCGTCATCGATGAAGATGAAATTGGCGTCGAGGCCGAAGCGTTCTTTTGCCTGCGCAGCCAGATCGCCGGCCAGGGCGCAAAAGCCGGCTACACTTTCCCGCTCGTTGAGGAACGGGACCAGAATGTCGAGCCGTTTGGCCACGCGCGCAATCTCCATCAAAAGGTGACACGATCAAAAGGTGATTTGCCAACAGAAAGTCGAAAATGCCTATTCGTTAAGTCGCCTTGCCGCAAGGCTTCTGATAGGAAGGCGCGAAATCACACGATCCGACAAAGGCCCGCCCATGCATAGCACCTTGGCGCAACCGAAAGAACCGGCGGAAACCGTTGAAATGGCAACGCCGACCGGCGAGGACACACCACCTTTCATGAAGGGTATGCCGTCTTCGGTGGAGTTCAACAAGCTGCGCAAACGCCTGCTGCGCAACACGCGTCAGGCGATCGAGGATTTCGCCATGGTGAAGCCCGGCGAGCGCTGGCTTGTGGCGCTTTCGGGCGGCAAGGATTCCTACGGGCTTCTGGCGGTGCTTATGGATCTTCAGTGGCGCGGCCTTTTGCCGGTGGAGATTCTCGCCTGCAATCTGGATCAGGGGCAGCCGAACTTTCCAAAGCATATTTTGCCGGATTATCTGGACAGTCTCGGGGTCGCGCACCGGATCGAGTATCAGGACACCTATTCGGTGGTGACCGAGAAACTGCCCGAATCGAGCACCTATTGTTCGCTCTGCTCCCGGCTGCGGCGCGGGCACCTCTACCGGATCGCGCGCGAAGAGGGCTGCTCCTCGCTTGTTCTCGGTCATCACCGGGAAGACATTCTCGAAACCTTCTTCATGAACCTGTTCCACGGCGGCAGGCTGGCGGCGATGCCGCCCAAGCTTTTGAACGATGAAGGTGACGTGATGGTGCTGCGCCCGCTCAGCTATTGTGCGGAAAGCGACATGGCGAAGTTTGCCGACGCCATGAATTTTCCGATCATTCCGTGCGATCTGTGCGGCAGTCAGGACGGGCTGCAGCGCAATGCAATGAAGTCTATGCTGACCGACATCGAAGCCCGCATGCCCGGCCGCAAGGACACGATGATCCGGGCGCTGACCAATGCGCGCCCGTCCCATCTTCTGGATCGCAAACTGTTCGACTTTGCGGGTCTTACACGGGCTGATTGACCGCGTGGAACATGCGTCCGCGCTCGGCGACCAACACCAGAACGATGCCGACTGCCCCGGTTATGAAATAGCCGGTGGCGAGCGGGGCGGTTGAACCGTCGAACATCTGGCCGATGAAGGCGCCGATCAGGCCGCCGCCCAGCGTGGTGAGAAAGCCCTGCGTGGCGGCTGCCGTGCCCGCCACGTGGCCCAGCGGCTCCATGGCGATGGAGTTGAAGTTCGCGCCGACCCAGCCGAACTGGAACATGGCGACCGAGAACAGCAGGAAGAACAGCCAGAACGGCATGAAGCCGATGCTTGCCAGAACGAGCCAGAGCAGGCTGACCGTGGTGAAGCCGACCAGTGCGCCGTGGGAGAGACGGCGCATGCCGATGCGGCCCACGAGGCGCGAATTGGTGAAGGACGAGACGGCCATCAGACCGGCGCCGACGGCAAACAGGATCGGGAACCAGTCCGCCAGATCGAAAGCGTCGGTGTAGATCTGCTGCGCGGAGCTGATGAAGCCGAACAGCGCGCCGAAGACGCTGGTGGTGGCCAGCGTGTAGCAGAGCGAGATGCGGTTCGTCAGAACGATGCCGAACCCCTTCGTGATCGATGAGACGGTGAGGGGGCGGCGATTCTCCGGCGCAAGCGTTTCGGGTAGGCGGAAAGCCGCCCACGTGCCGAAGATGATGGCGAGAACGGCCATCGCCACGAAGATCTCCGACCAGTCGCCGAAGATCATGATGATCTGGCCGATGCTGGGAGCGATCACGGGGATGACCATGAAGACCATCATGACCATGGAGAGGACTTCTGCCATCTGGCGACCGCCAAACACATCGCGGATGACGGAGACGGCGACAACGCGCGTCGCGGCAGCGGCAACGCCCTGCAGGAAGCGCAGGACCAGAATGAAGGCGAAGCTGGGCGAGATGGCCGCAATCAGCGACGTCGCCACGTAAAGCGTGAGACCGAAGAAGAGCGGCGCGCGGCGACCGAAACGGTCTGAAACGGGGCCGAAGAAGAGCTGTCCCGCACCGAGGCCTGCGAGATAGGCGGTCACGATATACTGGCGCGAATTCTCGTCATCGACGCCCAGTTCTGCGCCAATCTGCTGAAGGGCGGGCAGCATGATGTCGATGGCGAGCGCGTTGATGGACATGAGCGCTGCCGTCAGCGCGACGAATTCGACACGACCGAGGGATCTTTGCGGTTTAAGGGCGGTTTCTGAAACGGGTTTCTGCATATATCTCTCCAGCGGTCGTCAATGCGTGCAATCAAATGGCCGGTCGCGCCCCCTCGCAGTAAAAAGGCAGGTGGGCCGGTCAACAGGGGCAGGCGTCCGCGCCGTCAGGGCGCGCGTCTGCAAAAGGTTTCAGCGCGTCCGCCCGAACAGTACCGCCCAGGAGAATCCCCCGAAATATCCATGAGGGTTCTCGCATGGCGAGGCGCGCTTATCTCCTGCGTCAAAACACCAGTTGCCCTGCGGGCGAAAAAGCATGTTCAGACGCGAAAAAATGCGCTGGCGAAAACCAGCGCATTTCCAAAGAGGAGAGCGCCAGCGTGAAAGCAGGCGCGGTCCTGAAAAGCTTTTTAGGCGGCGCCTTTGGCTGCCACGCCTTTTTCGTTCAGGAAAGCCTGAAGCTCGCTGGCCTGGAACATCTCACGAATGATGTCGCAACCGCCAACGAATTCACCCTTCACATAAAGCTGCGGGATGGTCGGCCAGTTGGAATAATCCTTGATGCCCTGACGAAGCTCGTCGGAGGTGAGGACGTTGATGCCTTTGTACTCGACGCCGAGATAGTCGAGGATCTGGACGACCTGACCGGAGAAACCGCACTGCGGAAAGCCGGGCGTGCCCTTCATGAACAGCACAACGTCGCTGCTCTTGACCTCATTATCGATGAATTCGTTGATGCCGCTCATCGCAAGTCCTTTCATGTCCGGGTTCAAGGCCCGGCATTTTCATCATCAAACGTTATGTATTGCACCATTTTCCATGGCGCAACGCCACGCGTCAAACTTTCCGGATGAAATCAGTCCGGAGCGCTGGTCTGCAGGGCGAGTGCATGGAGCGCACCGCCCATATTGCCCTTGAGCGCATTGTAGACCATCTGGTGCTGCTGCACGCGCGACTTGCCACGGAAGCTCTCCGCCACAACCTCTGCGGCGTAATGATCGCCGTCGCCGGCAAGGTCGCGGATGGTGACCTGGGCGTCCGGGATGCCTTCCTTGATGAGGCGCTCGATATCAGAAGCATTCATAGCCATGGGTAGGCGAGTCTCCAAAACAGTCTGTCTTAACGAGATATGGCTGTTCCGGCAGGCAAGGTCAATCGCAGTGAGCCCGCGAAGGCAGCGGCCGAATGTCCGCCCCGGTTTTAAAAACGAGCCGGGGCGGGACAGTGCGATATCAGTCCATGAAGCCCGGGAACCAGGCCTCGTGCGCCGTCTTCAGCACTTCGACGGAGACAGCACCGGCGTCGCCGAGCTCAAGCGTGTCGCCACGGGTCTCGCCAATCTCGAAGGCCGACACACCGGCCTTTTCGGCTGCGGCGAGCACGGCTTCAACATCGCTGGTGGTGACGATGTAGCGGCCCTGATCCTCGCCAAAGAAGGCGGGGATGGCGTCTTCAGGCGCATCGATGGTCGCGCCAATGCCCGAAGCAATGGCCATTTCGGCGAGTGCAACGGCGAGTCCGCCATCGGAACAGTCGTGAACGGCGGAGACCTGACCGGCGCGGATCAGCCCGCGCACCATGTCGCCGGTGCGCTTTTCATGCGCGAGATCGACCGGCGGGGGCGGACCTTCGGCGCGGCCATGAATGTCGCGCAGATAGACGGACTGGCCGAGATGCGTGCCCCAGCCTTCCGGTGCGCCGATGAGGACGATGGCTTCGCCTTCGGCGGCAAAGGCGGCGCGGGCTGCCTTCTGCCAGTCGGGGATGAGGCCAACGCCGGCCATGGTCGGTGTCGGCGGGATCGCTTCGCCCAGCGTCTCGTTGTAGAGCGAGACATTGCCGGAAACGATGGGGAAGCCGAGCGCGGTGCAGGCCTCGCCGATGCCCTTGATGGCATGGACGAGCTGACCCATGATTTCGGGCTTCTCCGGATTGCCGAAGTTCAGATTGTCGGTGGCCGCCAGCGGCTCGGCGCCGGTTGCGGTGATGTTGCGCCAGCACTCGGCAACCGCCTGCTTGCCGCCCTCATAGGGATCGGCCTCGCAATAGCGCGGCGTGACATCGGAGGAGAAGGCAAGCGCCTTTTTGTCCTGTCCGTCGACGCGCACCACGCCGGCGTCGCCGCCGGGAAGATGAAGCGAATTGCCCTGAATCAGCGTGTCATACTGCTCCCAGACCCAGCGGCGGGACGAGAGATCGGGCGAATCGAGCAGCTTGACGAGGCTGTCGGCGATGTCGGCCTCGGGAGCCGGGCCTTCGAGCGGGGCCTGAAGCTTCGGCTCCACCCAGGGGCGGTCATATTCCGGCGCTTCGTCGCCAAGTTCCTTGATGGGAAGATTTGCGACTTCCTCGCCCTGATGGAAGATGCGGAAGCGCAGATCGTCCGTGGTCTTGCCGACGATGGCGAAGTCGAGACCCCATTTGCGGAAGATGGCCTCGGCCTCGTCGCGCTTTTCGGGGCGGAGCACCATGAGCATGCGCTCCTGGCTTTCCGACAGCATCATCTCATAGGCGCTCATGCGCTCTTCGCGCACGGGCACGCAGTCGAGATCGAGCTCGATGCCCAGATCGCCCTTTGCGCCCATCTCGACCGCCGAGCAGGTGAGGCCGGCAGCGCCCATGTCCTGAATGGCGATCACGGCGCCGGTGGCCATCAGCTCAAGGCAGGCTTCGAGCAGGCATTTTTCGGTGAACGGATCGCCGACCTGAACGGTGGGGCGCTTCTCGTCGATGCCTTCGTCGAACTCGGCAGACGCCATGGTCGCGCCGCCGACGCCATCGCGGCCGGTCTTTGCGCCCAGATAGACGACGGGCAGGCCGACGCCTTCGGCCTTGGAATAGAAGATCGCGTTGGTCTCGGCGATGCCGGCTGCAAAGGCATTTACCAGAATGTTACCGTTATAGCGGGCGTCGAAGTTGACTTCGCCGCCGACGGTGGGAACGCCGAAGGAATTGCCGTAGCCGCCAATGCCGGAAACGACGCCGGCAACCAGATGCTTCGTCTTGGGATGATCGGGCGCGCCAAAGCGCAGCGCGTTCATGGCGGCGACGGGGCGTGCGCCCATGGTGAAGACGTCACGCAGGATGCCGCCGACGCCGGTGGCTGCGCCCTGATAGGGCTCGATGAAGGAGGGGTGGTTGTGGCTCTCCATCTTGAAGACCACGCACTGGCCATCGCCAATGTCGACCACGCCGGCATTCTCGCCGGGGCCCTGGATGACCTGCGGCCCCTTTGTGGGGAGCGTGCGCAGCCATTTCTTGGAGCTCTTGTAGGAACAGTGCTCGTTCCACATGGCCGAGAAAATGCCCAGCTCCGTAAAGCTCGGCTCGCGGCCGATCAGCTCCAGGATGCGCTGATACTCATCGGGCTTCAGGCCGTGAGCCGCAATGAGGTCTTCGGTGATCGGGATGTGATTGGGGATGGTCATGGGGTCGGCGTTCCCTGCAAAAGGGTGGCAACGGGTGTCTCGAGGCTGCGTTACAGTATTGCGGCCCGATAATCCACTTCCCAATGCCGGTTTTCATCAGCCGTAATTGTCAAATCCGCTGATCGGGTTGTCCAGAAGGCCTGCGAGCGTGGCAAATCCCCGCCGGATCAGGTCGCGGT
This sequence comes from Nitratireductor sp. PBL-C9, assembly GCF_050877045.1. NCBI lineage: Bacteria > Pseudomonadati > Pseudomonadota > Alphaproteobacteria > Hyphomicrobiales > Phyllobacteriaceae > Nitratireductor > Nitratireductor sp. PBL-C9. The sequence goes on along the minus strand of NZ_JBPAXW010000007.1, from coordinate 193,568 downwards.
TTTGGGGAACGGTGAAGGCGATGCGCACCCGGTGGAGGGGCGCGCCGGAGCGCCCGACGCGGAACTCGTCCTCGTCGTCGATCAGCACGCCTTCCTCGAAGGCCGCCTGTTTGAACGTGCTGGAAAGCCAGGGTTCGGGCAGTTTGAGCCAGAGAAACGGCGCGCGGGGATGGCTGGTGAACTCGGCCCCGGCGAACGCTTCGGCTGCAATGGCGTGACGTGCGGCGATCTCTTCAAGCACCTGATTGCGCAGGGTTTGCGCCTCGCCGGACAGGACGAGCTGCGCCGCCAGTTCGCCCAGCAGGAACGGCATGCCACCGGTGATCATCTTGTGGGCGGTGAGAATGCGGGAGGCATAGGCGGGCGGGCTCGCCACCCAGCCGCCGCGAACGCCGGCGGCCACGGATTTGGAAAGGCCGCCCACATGAAAGGTGCGCTCCGGCGCAAGCGAGGCGAAGAGAGGCGGGGTTTCCTCAAGCAGCGCGCCATAGATGTTGTCCTCGATCAGCCAGACATTGTGAAGCCGGGCGATATCCACAATTGCGCGCCGGCGCGCCTCGGGCATGGTGGCGAGTGTGGGATTGTGGAGCGAGGCCACCAGAAACACCATGCGGGGATGCTGCTGGGCGCAGACGCGTTCGAAATCCTCCGGGATCATGCCGTCTTCATCGATGGCGATGGGAAGCGGGCGGCGGCCGATGACCGTGGCGCTGCGCGCGACATGGGAATAGGTGAGTTCTTCAAAGGCGATGCGGTCGCCCGGCGTGGTCATCGCGGCGATGGTGGCGAGAATGCCGGCATGGCCGCCAAGCGTGGGGACAATGCCTTCGGGCGGCGGGCTCCAGCCCTCGCGCGCCAGCCACTGGCGGCCTGCGTCAAACCAGTGAGCGGGCAGGCTGCGCGTGTAGCTGGCGATGCTGTGCGGGTGCTCGCAAACGATGCGCGTGGTGATGCGCTCAAGCGCCGCGGCCTGGCCGATATCGGGGGCAGCGGAGGAATCCATGCGCGTCTTGCCGGACGCAACCACCATGTCGCGCGTGCCGCCGAACGCCTGTGCGGCAGAGGGGCCGGTGCGCGGCGTGCCGACGCGTTCGAGCACATAGGTGCCGCGACCGACTTCGCCGGAAACGAGCCCGCGCTGACGCAGGAGTGCATAGGCGCGGCTGACCGTGCCGATGGTCACGCCGATGTCGTAGGCGAGATTGCGCTGGGGCGGCAGCTTGGTTCCGGACGCAAGACGTCCGCTCTCAATGTCCCGCTCGATCTGGTCTGCGAGGCGCACATAGAGCGGGCCGGTGCCGCGCGCGAGGTTTGGAAGCCAATTTGTCATGGTGACAATTGTGTATATTGCACCTGTTTTTAAGTCAATGCATAGGTTCAATCGTTCAAATGAAGACGAATTGAGGGTATTGCAATGGGTGCAAGTAAGACAATGCGTGGTGCATGCAGTCCCGCTGCGCCGCGTCTGAAGGACGAGCGCGCGGGGTTCAGCCTCGCTTATGTGATGGGAAAGCTTGCGGCATGGCTGAGCAAGCGCCGCAGCAGGCTGGATCTTCTGGAGCTGACCGACGAGCAGTTGTGCGACATTGGCGTGTCGCGCAGTGAGGCGCGGCGTGAAGGGCTGCGCCCCTTCTGGGATTAGAGCGTTTCCGGTGAAAACAGGATCACCGGAAACGCTCTGTCTTTATGATTTGACGCAATTGCGAACGCAAAACCGGTCTCCACTTTTGCTGGAATTGCTCTAGCTGCCGCCGCCCGTTTCGCGGGTGGCGCTGCCTTCGGTTGTGAGGCGGTCTGCGAGGATCGCGAGGCGGCCAAGAAAGGCGAAGAGCAGGAGAATGGCGGCGGATGTGACGAGAACGCTCGGCCAGCCGTTCAGCGCGACATCGAGAAACGGGTAGGGCACCTCGCCGGTGATCTGTGCGCGGGCGAGCACGTAGACCATGTAGGCGAACGGATAGGCGAGCCAGAGCGGAACGTGCCGCCAGCCGAGACTTCCATCCGTGCCGGCCGAAAGCCACCAGGCGAGGTAGATCGCGGGCGCGACGTAGTGGAGCACGATGTCACAGACGAGGAACAGGCCTTCCGGCTCCCAGAGCGCTGAAAGCAGTAGCCAGTAGATGGTGCCGACCACGGTGATCGCAACGGCGATGCCGGCGCGCACCCATGCCTGCGTGAAAAAGCCCTGTCGACCAAACAGGGCCGCCCCATGAACCAGCACGGCCAGTATGTTGGTCAGAATGGTGAAGAAGGAAAAATAGAAGACAATCGAGCCCGCAAGGCCGCGCCCGGCTTCCATGGCGTCGGGGATGGTCAGGCCGAACTGAAGGATGAGCGCGAACAGACCTATGGTCAGGCCTGCGACGTTCAATAATCTGGCCATGCAATCCCCCCAGGATCGCCGTGCGTCCGTCTGGATGCACAAAGGACGATCTAAACCAGTGATGGAGCATCGGAATAGCCGGAATTCACATTTCGGCCCGATGCTCTTGAGTTCCCAGGGAGATGCAATAAAGCCCGGAATCTAAATTCCAGGTTTAAATTTAAAGCGATTGAAACCGCAAAATCAGCACGAAGAGCCGCCGCTGGACCAGCGCATGATGTCGGTGTTTATGCGTGCGCCGGTGCGTGTGGAGGCCAGAGGGCCATAGGTGCTGATCGTCGCTGGCGACCCTGACGCTTCGATGACAAGCAGCGGGAGACCCTGCTGCTTGTTGCTGCGCACGATCAGAAGGCGTGGCCGCCCGACGCGCGTGTCGAGTTCGGGAACCATGCGCAGATCGCGGAAGCGGCGGTCACCGGAGCGTATCCAGCATTTGAGGCCTGCGCTGTTGATGGTCTGAAGCGCCTTTACCGCGCTCGATTCCTCGACTTCGAGGGTGAGCGGCCCGCCCGCCGGCTCTGTCTGGCAGGCGGCGAGGGAAAATGTCAGCGCTGCAAGGGCTGCGCCGGCGGCAAGCCGGGAGCGTAATTGAAAATGTGAACCGGCGTGACCGGCGCGGCCCATCAGGCGGCCTTTCCAAGCACGCCGGCGAAGAGCGCGCGACCGTCATCGCCGCCATGGGCGGCTTCGATCAGGTTTTCGGGGTGAGGCATCATGCCAAGCACATTGCCGCTGTCGCTAACAATGCCGGCAATGTCATTCACCGAGCCGTTGGGATTGGTGCCCTCGGCGTAACGGAAAGCAACCTGGCCTTCGCCCTCGATCCGCTTCAGCGTCTCGGCGTCCGCGAAATAGTTGCCGTCGTGGTGGGCAACCGGGCAGCGGATGATCTGGCCCTGCTGATAACCACGCGTGAAGGGCGTGTTGGCGTTGGTGACTTCAAGCTTCACCTCGCGGCACACGAATTTCAGCGAGGCGTTGCGCATCAGCGCGCCGGGCAGGAGGCCCATTTCGAGCAGAACCTGGAAACCGTTGCAGACGCCCATGACGAGAACGCCCTTGCGGGCCTTTTCGGCCACGGCCTGCATCACCGGCATGCGGGCGGCGATTGCGCCACAGCGCAGATAGTCGCCATAGGAGAAGCCGCCGGGAATGACCACCAGGTCGACATCGGGAAGCTCGGTCTCCGTCTGCCAGACAGTGATCGGCGCTTTTCCGGAAATCTTGGTAAGCGCGGCGATCATGTCGCGGTCGCGATTGAGGCCGGGAAGCTGGATGATGGCTGATTTCATGGGTTCTGATCGTTCGGGCTGGGATCGTACGGTTTCTGAGGGCCTTCGGCCAATTCGCGGAGCTCGAGGCGGGGTTCTATGCGTTCAAGGCGGTCGTCATGGCGTCCGAGCATACCGTAGATATTGTGGGTGTCCTGCTGGATCGCAATCATATGCCCCCGGATGGAGATCAGCTCCTGACGGATCTCCGATTGTCCGGCTTCAAGTTTGTCCAGGCGACCCTGCATGCTTTTGAGAACCTCATAAAGCAGCTCATTGGTGACGTCGCCCATGACAGTCTTTCTCCACAACCTCAGGTAACGGAGACAGTGTAGTCCTCAATCACGGTATTCGCCAGAAGCTTTTCGCACATGGCGTTGAGGTCGCTCTCGGCCCTGGCCCTGTCGGAGCCCTCGAGCTCCAGGTCGAAGACCTTGCCCTGACGCACCGAACCGACGCCGGAGAAACCGAGCGCGCCGAGCGCGCCTTCAATGGCTTTTCCCTGCGGGTCCAGAACGCCGTTCTTCAACGTCACGGTGACGCGCGCCTTGATCACGGTAGTGCTCCCTGATTTCCCGACGCGCCCTAGTGGCGCGTCTTGTTGTCTTTGGAGGATACGAGGACGGGACCGCCACCGCGCGGCGGTTCGTTCTCGTTCATGATGCCGAGACGGCGTGCGACTTCCTGATAGGCCTCGACCAGCCCGCCCATGTCGCGGCGGAAACGGTCCTTGTCCATCTTGTCCTGCGTGGTGGTGTCCCACAGGCGGCAGGAATCAGGCGAAATCTCATCCGCCACGATGACGCGCATCATGTCGTTTTCCCAAAGGCGGCCGCACTCCATCTTGAAATCGACGAGCTGGATGCCGACGCCAAGGAAGAGGCCGGTCAGGAAGTCGTTGACGCGGATGGCGAGCGCCATCATGTCGTCGATCTCCTGCGGGCTTGCCCAGCCGAACGCGGTGATGTGCTCTTCGGAGACCATCGGGTCGTCCAGCGCATCCGCCTTGTAGTAGAATTCGATGATCGAGCGGGGCAGCACGGTGCCTTCCTCGATGCCCAGACGCTTGGCGAGCGAGCCGGCGGCAACATTGCGCACCACGATCTCGAGCGGAATGATCTCCACTTCCTTGATCAGCTGCTCACGCATGTTGAGGCGTCGAATGAAGTGGGTCGGGATGCCGATCCGGTTCAGATGCTCGAAAATGTATTCCGAGATCCGGTTGTTGAGCACGCCCTTGCCATCGACAATCTCATGCTTCTTCTTGTTGAAGGCGGTGGCGTCGTCCTTGAAGAACTGAATCAAGGTGCCGGGCTCCGGGCCTTCATAAAGAATCTTGGCCTTGCCCTCATAAATGCGGCGACGACGGTTCATGGCTTTTCCTGGTCCGTTGCCTTGACAGGGAAACTTCGCGCGGAAGTTCCGCAACGCGGCAGTTTCAAAGATGCATCGTTTCACGGGGTCTCTAGCGCAAACCCGTCCATACCACAATTGCCATTTCTCAAAGCCAACCGGTTTATGGCCGCAGCCAAAGGGCAAATGCGCCCATAGAGCGTATTGACCCGGAGCGGGGGTTCTGGTTTTTGCTTGCCAACCCAGTTGTATCCGCATCGTTCGCGATGCCCGAGCCGGAGGACATTCAGTATGGCCAGCATGAAAGACCGCGAAGACGCTTTTGAGAACAAGTTCGTCCACGACGAAACCCAGAAGTTCAAGGCGATGGCGCGTCGCAACAAGCTTCTGGGCCTGTGGGCCGCAGAAAAGCTTGGCAAAAGCGGCGACGAGGCCGAGGCCTATGCGCGCGAAGTGATGAACTCGGACTTCGAGGAAGCCGGTGACGAGGACGTGTTCCGCAAGGTGCGCAAGGACTTCGACGCCGCCAATGTCGAGCAGTCCGATCACCAGATTCGCCGCACCATGGAAGAGCTGCTCTCCACGGCGCTCGAGCAGATCAAGAACGGCGAGTAAGCGTCTTGGCGTCCTTGTCGCTGGCAGCACGCCTCAGGGCGGGGGAGAGCGTTTTCTCCGCCTGGTCGCTGATTCCCGATTCGCAGACCGTCGAACTGGTTGCCGGACTGGATTTCGGCGCCGTCACGCTCGACATGCAGCATGGCGGTCATCACGAGGACAGCGTGCTGCGCGGCGTGGGCGCCGTTCGGCTGAAGGGAAAGCACCCGGTGGTGCGCATTCCCGTCGGCCGTTTTGACATGGCGAGCCGCGCGCTGGACATGGGAGCGGAAACCGTGATCGCGCCCATGGTCAACTCGGTAGAGGATGCGCGCGCCTTTGCCGCCGCCATGAAATATCCGCCCGTCGGGCTGCGTTCATGGGGACCAAGCTTCGCCATGCCGCGCGCCGGGGCCTCCGATGCGCAGAGCTGGCTGGCGAACGAGAACGCCAACACGGTCGCCTTCGCGATGATCGAAACGCGGCAGGCGCTGGCGGCACTTGATGACATTCTCGCCGTGGACGGGATCGACGGTGTTCTGGTCGGTCCTTCGGACTTCTCCATTGCGTGGTCGAATGGCGCGACAATGGATCCGGCGCTTGAAGACATGATGCCGGCAATCGCCTCCATCGCGCAAAAGGCGCGCGCGGCGGGCAAACATGCGGCCATCTATGTGGTCGATCCGCTGCTTGTCGGCCGTTTCCATGCAATGGGATACCGGTTTTTCGCGCTCGGGTCCGAGGGCGCTTACATGACCGATGGTGCACCGGCCATGCTTGCGGCTGCGCGCGGTTCGATCAAGGGCTGATCCGGCCACAGCCGGTCTGGCAAATGATTGAGGGCGGTTCTTCGTTTTTCAGGAACGATGAGCCGCCCTTTGCTTTTCAGGCGCACCGGCAGAAGACGCGGTCTGCAGACAGGCTGTTCAGAGCTGCTGCAGGAATTTGGCGAAGGTCATGGAGCCTTCCGGCCAGGGGCCGAAGCCCGATTCGGCATTGATGTGCCCGGCGTCGCCCGCATCCATAAACAGCGAACCCCACGCGGCTGCAATGTCTTCAGCCACTTCGTAAGAGCAGAAGTGATCGTTGCGGCTGGCGATGGTGATCGACGGAAAGGGCAGCGGATCGCGCGGGTACGGCCCGAAGGTCATCAGGTGTTTGGGCCTGATCTTGCTGTTTGCGACATCGGGCGGGGCGACGAAGAACGCGCCCGCAACCGGCTTCCTGAACTCGGGAATGGCCTGAACGGCGGTGGCGACGCCCAGCGAATGGGCGACCAGCACAACGGGCTTTTCCGCTTCGTTGACGGCCGTCACCACATTGGCGATCCAGTCCTCGCGAACCGGCTTCGACCAGGCTTCCTGTTCGACGCGACGCGCCGTCGACAGCCGCGACTGCCAGCGCGTCTGCCAGTGATCGGGCCCGGAATTGGTGTAACCGGGAATGATGAGAATATCGGCGTCTGAAGCTTTCATGGCCGGGCATGTAGCCATCGTGTCGGAGGCATGCAAGCGCTGGGATGATCTGCGGCGCGAATTGCGCGCGTTTTCGAACGATTTTTGAAGATTGTATTTTATTTGGTGAACAGCGTGTTCGCCGGGCAGGTGCTTGTGCGGAGGGGGATGGCGCGCCAGTTTCAGGGGGACATGAGGCGGCCCGCCAAAGGGGCTGGCTGCCGCTTCGCAGGAGATAAAGCGATGAGTGGGTTTCCCTTTGCCGCAACCACGCCGGTCAGCATTGGCCGTGTCGGCCTGAAAGCGCGCGACGCGCAGAAGCTGGCGGCGTTCTATTCGGATATTCTGGGCCTTCAGGAGATGGACGGCGACAATGGCGCGATTGCGCTGGGTGTCGGTGGTCGTACGCTTCTGGAGATTGCCGAGGACCGGTCTGCCGAGCCGGACGATCCGCGCGAGGCCGGTCTCTTTCACACGGCGTTCCTGTTGCCGGAGCGGGCCGATCTGGCGCGCTGGTCGCTCTTTGCCCGCGACCGCAACATGCGGCTTGAGGGCGCGTCGGACCATCTGGTCAGCGAGGCGGTCTATCTGTCCGATCCGGAAGGGAACGGCATCGAGATCTATGCCGACCGTGCGCCCGAAAGCTGGACCAAAACCGCGGACGGGATCGCCATGGCGACCGAGCGTCTCGATTTCGGCAGCCTGCTTTCCACGGTTCCCGATGGCGATGCGGGCTGGCAGGGCGCGCCGGAGAACATGGTGATCGGCCATGTGCATCTGCGCGTCGGCGATCCGGTGACGGCGGAAGCCTGGTGGCATGAGGCGCAGGGCTTCGACACGATGACGCGCTATGGATCGCAGGCGGTGTTTCTGGCGACGGGCGGTTACCACCACCATATCGGCGCAAACAGCTGGCGCAGCGCCGGGGCGGGCAAACGCAACCCGAACCGCACGGGGCTCTCCTGGCTTGAACTGAAGAGCAGGAATGCGACGGCGGAGACCGAGTTCGCCGATCCGTGGGGCACGGTCGTGCGGGTCGCACCGTCGAACTGATGCGTCAGGTTCCGCGAACCCACAATGCGGCGGGATTTTCATACGCCGCGTCAGCCCCTCATCCCCCTGCGGGGACCTTCTCCCTGCTGGCGGGGAGAAGGAAGCCGTCATTCGGCCAGAGCGTTTCCGCTTCTTGTGGAATTGCTCCAGCCAACAAAGAAAAACGCCGGCGCATCGGGTGATGCGCCGGCGTTTTCACGTTTCAGGGCGTCAAGATCAGCTTTCGCCGAAAACGCGCTCGAAGATCGTGTCCACATGCTTGGTGTGGTAGCCGAGGTCGAACTTGTCGCGGATGACCTCTTCGGAGAGGGCGGCGCGCACCTCGTCGTCACCGAGCAGTTCGGTGAGGAAGTCGGCGCCCTGTTCCCACACCTTCATGGCGTTGCGCTGCACGAGGCGGTAGGCGTCCTCGCGGGACACGCCAGCCTGGGTGAGGGCAAGCAGAACGCGCTGCGAGTGAACGAGGCCGCGGAAGCGGTCCATGTTCTTCTGCATGGCGTCGGGGTAGACGACCAGCTTTTCCATCATGCCGGTGAGGCGGGCGAGCGCGAAGTCGAGCGTGACGGTCGCGTCGGGGCCGATCATGCGCTCGACGGAGGAGTGCGAAATGTCGCGCTCGTGCCAGAGCGCCACGTTTTCCATGGCGGGCGTCGCATAGGCGCGAACCATGCGGGCAAGACCGGTCAGGTTTTCCGACAGGACCGGGTTGCGCTTGTGCGGCATGGCCGACGAGCCCTTCTGGCCCGGCGAGAAATACTCTTCGGCTTCCAGAACCTCGGTGCGCTGCAGGTGACGCACCTCGACCGAGAGCCGCTCGATGGAGGAGGCGATCACGGCGAGCGTGGCGAAATACATGGCGTGGCGGTCGCGCGGGATGACCTGCGTGGAGACGGGCTCCGGCTTCAGGCCCATCTTCTCGGCCACATGCTCCTCGACGCTCGGGTCGATGTTGGCGAAGGTGCCGACAGCGCCGGAAATGGCGCAGGTGGCGATTTCTTCGCGCGCATTGACGAGGCGCTGGCGGCAGCGCTCGAACTCGGCATAGGCCTGGGCGAGCTTGACGCCGAACGTGGTCGGCTCGGCATGGATGCCATGGCTGCGGCCGATGGTGACGGTGTCCTTGTGCTCGAAGGCGCGCTTCTTGAGGGCGGCGAGCAGCTTGTCGAGGTCGTCAAGCAGGATGTCGGTGGCGCGCACGAGCTGGACGCTGAGGCAGGTGTCGAGCACGTCGGAAGAGGTCATGCCCTGATGCACGAAGCGGGCTTCGGGGCCGACAATCTCTGCCAGATGCGTCAGGAAGGCGATGACGTCGTGCTTCGTTTCGCGCTCGATCTCGTCGATGCGGTCAATGTCGAACGTGGCTTCGCCGGCCTTGTCCCAGATGGTCTTCGCGGCGTCCTTGGGCACGATGCCGAGCTCGGCCATCGCGTCTGCGGCATGCGCCTCGATTTCGAACCAGATACGGAACTTGGTCTCAGGCGACCAGATTGCGGCCATTTCAGGCCGCGAATAGCGCGGGATCATGCGTGCCTTGCCTTCCATAGGTGTGAGGTTGGCGCTTCACTAGCAGAGGTGCGCGTTTTGCTCAACGCGGCTTGACGGCATAGGCGAGCGAGAGCGCGAAAAGTGCGGCCAATCCCCAGGGAAAATAGACGCGCAGGCCGAGAACGGCGAACTGGTATAGTGCGCCGGCTATCGTGAAGGCGAACTCAAACGCCCATCGAAGCGACAGGATCGGGCCGTGCCACTGGGCGTAATAGGCGCGGTATTCGAGCGCGTAGAGGGCGGCGGTGATGCACAGGGTGCACAGCGCGAAGGCGAGGAAGGCTGCGGCAAAGCGCTGTTCGGGCCGGCCATGGCGCGCGATGAGCGCCTGAAGCGTGTGGCCGAGCGGAAAGGCGAGCACGCCGCCCAGCGCGAAGATTACGGTGAGGGCGGTTACGCGCGGCGCGGTCTGCCATTCGAGCTGCCAGAAGAAGGCGAAGGCGTTGAGCCCCATCAGCGCGCCCCAGAGGAGCGCGCCCAGAAGAGCCGTGGCGGGGGCGGGCAGTGCGCGCCTGATGGCGGCGAGAGCCGGTCTCATGAGATCCCGATGCTTTCACCGCCCCCGGACATGACAGGTCAGTGCTGGCCGGTGACGGCGATGAAACGGTGGTCCGGCCCTTCAAAGCCGATACCGCGCACGGCGATCATGACGGCGAAGACCGGCGAGCCGCCCTGAGGGTAGAAGGTCTGGACGCCGGCGATGCGGTAGCCGAGCGGGCAGCCGCGGCTTTTCGGAATGGAATTGTCCTCATGCACGAGCGTGGTTTCCGCACCCGGTTCGGTGGCGATGCGGGTGAGGCGGAAACCTGCCGCTTCACCGAAGCCATAGCATTCCGCGCCATCGGGCATGGGCAGTTCGGCGAGGCGGAAATCAAGGGTGCCGTCGATCGACGGGAAGACCGGGCGCGGATTGACCTCGATGCGATAGGGATCGGCCGAAATTTCCGTGACCGCGTTCCAGCCGGCGGTGAAACCGGGATTTTCGGCGAGCACTGCGTCGCTGATGACGGACTGGGACTGGCTTTTGGCCTGTGCGCGGGCGTCGGTGAGGCTTGCGCCATCCTGATCGATGCGCACACGGACCGGTGTGCCGGGCAGGAAACTGTCATTGGCGGTGTTGATGTAATAGCGGTTTGCGTAGGGAAAGCCGGAACCGTCCTGAATGCCATACTCCTCAAAGGCGAAGGTGGAGCCATCGGCGGAAAAGCCGAGAATGTTGACGGAGGCGGTGTCGCCCGCCTGCGCCATGGTGCAGGTGGCGGCGAGGGCGATGGCGCAAAACCCTGAATGAAGAGATTTCATGCTGAAAATCCTTTTAAACTGAAACTAGTCACGCCTGCTGGTGGCTTTGAGCTCTTCCCAAACCGGGAATATATCACGACTGGTCTTTTTTGCGGCAAAGACGCCGCGTGCGATGGCGCGGGCCATGGTTGCGGTGGCTGCGGCGTTCAGGTCGATCACGCCTTCCATGTCGAGGACCGTGTCGTTGCGGCCCGTTGCAAGGCCGAACACGAGATCGCCGTCGACCGGCGTGTGGGTCGGCCAGATGGCGCGGGCAAAACCGTCATGGGCGGCGATGGCGAGGCGCTTGGCAGCTGCCTTGTCGAGCTTTGCGTCGGTGGCGATGACGGCGATGGTGGTGTTGCCGCGCGCGGTGGCGCGCAGCTTGGTCAACACTTTCGACGCGTCGTCGGGCATCGGGTGAGGCAGGCCGAGACCGCCGAACTCGTCACCGATCTCGAAGGGCGCTGCCCAGAAATGCGGCGTGCCGCCGACGGTGACGGAGCCCACGGCATTGACGGCGACGAGCGCGCCGACGGTGATGCCGTTTTCAAGCACGGTCGAGGCCGAACCGAGCCCGCCCTTGAGCGCGGCGGTGGTTGCGCCTGCGCCTGCGCCGACGCTGCCGATCTCGAACTCCTGCGAGGCGGCCATGGCGGCCTCGAAGCCGAAATCGCGATAGGGGGAGAAGCGGCCCCAGTTCTTGTCGCCGCCATTGGGCAGGTCGAACAGGATAGCCCCCGGCACAATCGGCACACGGAAACCGAGGATCTCGAACCCGCGATCCATCTCGCGCAAAGCCGCCTGCACGCCGGCTGCGGCGTCGATGCCGAAGGCCGAGCCGCCCGACAGCGAGATGGCGTCGACGCCATCGACCAGATTGTGCGGCTCCAGAGCGTCCGTTTCGCAGGTGCCCGGCGCGCCGCCCAGCACCTGAACGCCGGCGGCGGCAGGCTCATCGCACAGAATGGCGGTAACGCCGGATTTGACGGTCTCGTCCGTGTGGTTTCCCACAGTGATGCCCGCCACATCGGTGAGCAGATTACGCGGGCCGGTGCGCCACATCATTCAACCTCCTGGAATGTCTGGTCTTCGAAGCGGAAGAGGCGATAGAAACCCTGGTTCAGATCGCCTTTGGCGTCGAAGGAAAGAGAGCCGAGCGCGGTGCCGAACGTGCCGGAAGAAAGGGCGTCGAAGACCGATCCTGCTTCCGCGTCCGCCTGACGGGCGGCGGCAATGGCAAGTTCCGTTGCGGCATAGCCCGGAATGACATAGCCGTCCGGCACGATGCCGGCGACTTCAAGCGTCTGCCTGACGTCATCCGAGACGATGTCCGCCCAGTGCGGCTGGCCGACCATGAGCGTGCCTGTGGCAAGGGGGACGCTGCTGTTTTCCGCGCGCAGCGCCTCGCCACCGGCAATGGTGAGCTCGTAATCCATGCCGCGCGCATCGCGCGCCAGAATGGCGATGTCGCTGCGGTCGCCGCCGACGAAGACATGGGTGGCTCCGGCGCGGCGCAGGCGCCCGGCGAGGCCGATCTGGTTGTCGAGCTGGGGGCGGAACGTGTCGATGAAGACGGGGTTCAGTTCCTGAAGCTCGGCGGCGGCGCGCATGTTTTCGGCCAGTTCACGCCCGTAGATCGTGCCGTCATCGACGATGGCGAAGAAATTCTCGCGCCAGCGCGGAACGAGAATGTCGGCCACGGCGTCGCGTTCTGCGTCGGCGCGGGGCGCGGTGCGGAAAACAGGCCAGCCGGTGCGCTCGCGCTGGTCGGTGAGCGTGGCGGTGCGCACGCCGGGCGTTACGACGGGAATGCCGGCCTCGGCAAAGAGCGGCAGCGCGGCCTCGATGGCGTCGGTGCACAGGAAGCCGACCACGATGGCGACATTCTGCGCGATCAGCGCGCGGGCTGCCGCCTCGCCACCTTCGGTGGTGCAGCGTGTGTCAGCCTCGATGGCGGTGGCGCCGCCGGCTTCAGCGGCAAGGCGGGCACCGTCGCGCAACTGATTGCCAAGAATGGAGAAATTGCCGCTGAGTGGCGCGGCGATGCCAATGGAGGTTTCCTGCGCATGCGCGGAAGGCGCGGTCAACGCGGCAAAACTGGAGACGAGAAGGCAAGCGAGGCAACGCATATCTGGAGATCAATCACCCATTTCACGGTCACGCACTAGCATGAGAATCAGGCCGCCCGCATCCGAAGTTAACCGCAAAGCTGCGGAACTGGTAAATAACTGTGCCATAAAGTGCTTCCGTCGATGGAGACTTTCTGGCGCAGTCCTTTTTCCTTTTTTGGACTGTCGGGCGATGGTGCGCCTTGGTAAGGCTCTGCAGCAATCCTATATCGCACATGTGAGTTGAAAAGAGTTGACTGTGCTGAAGACCAACGAGATCGAACCGCGTCATTATCGCGATGCCATGGCCCGCTTTGCAGGGGCCGTTCATGTGGTCACGACCGACGGGCCGGCTGGCCTGCGCGGCGTGACGGCGATTGCGGCGTGTTCCGTCTCGGACGATCCGCCGACGGTGTTGGTGTGCCTCAACCGCGAAAACCCGCACAATGAGGCCTTCGTGAAGAATGGCATCTTCGCGCTCAACACGCTGACGGCGGACCATCAGGCGCTTTCCAACGCCTTTTCCGGCCTGACGGGGCTTTCGCCCGAAGAGCGTTTTGCGCTGACCGAGTGGGAGACCATCGCCACGGGCGCGCCGACGCTGCCGGATGCGCTGGCCGTGTTTGACTGCCATGTGGTGCAGACCGTGGAAATCGGCACGCACCGGGTCTATTTCGGCCGCGTGGCCGGCCTGAGCATCGGCGACAAAAGCAATCCGCTCCTCTACCATGAGCGGGGCTACCGGGTATTGTAGCCTCTCGACCCGGGAGTATTTCGGGAAACCCGGGGAGCCCTTTGGGAAGCAATGGGGGAATGATGTCCGAAACGACAGCCCGCGGCCTGCCGCAATCTATCGACGAGACGCTTACGCTTCTGACGGAAGGCGGCTATGTGGCCGACCGGGCGCTGGCGACCGTGCTGTTTCTGAGCCTGACCATGCAGCGCCCGCTGTTTCTGGAAGGCGAGGCAGGTGTCGGCAAGACGGAGATTGCCAAGGTTCTGGCGGCGGGGCTCGGGCGCAGGCTGATCCGGCTGCAATGCTATGAAGGGCTTGATGTTTCGTCTGCCGTCTATGAGTGGAACTATGCCGCGCAGATGATCGAGATCCGCATGGCCGAGGCTGCGGGCATTCACGACCGCTCCGAGATGGAGAGCGGCGTCTTTTCCGAAAAATATCTGATCCGCCGCCCGGTGCTGGAAGCGCTGGAAAGCGGCATTGACGGGCCGCCGATCTTCCTGATCGATGAACTCGACCGGGCGGATGAGGCCTTCGAAGCCTATCTTCTGGAAGTGCTCTCCGACTATCAGGTGAGCGTGCCGGAGCTGGGAACGATCAAGGCGGATGAACCGCCCATCGTCGTGATCACCACCAACCGGACCCGCGAAATCCACGATGCGCTGAAGCGGCGCTGCCTTTATCACTGGGTCGATTACCCGGATGCGCAGCGCGAGCTGGAAATTCTCGCCCGCAAGGTGCCGAACGCCAACGCCACGCTGGCGAAACAGGTGGTGACATTCGTGCAGAAACTGCGCGAGCTCGATCTCTTCAAAGCGCCGGGCGTGGCCGAAACCATCGACTGGGCAACGGCGCTGACGGCGCTGGGCAAGGACAGCCTCGATGCGGATGCGGTGTCGGACACGATGGGCGTGTTGCTGAAATACCAGGACGACATTGCGCGGCTGGAAGACGGCGAGGGCGCGCGCGTTCTCGAAGAGGTCAAGGCCAGCTGACATGCCGGCTGCTCCAGACGCGGACAAACGAGCACCGGAACGCGAAGAGGGCGCGCGGCTGGCCGACAGGATCGTCGGCTTTGCCCGCATGCTCCGGCGCGCGGGGCTGCGCGTGGGACCGGCCGCCGTTATGGACGCCATTCAGGCGGTGGTGACGGTCGGCGTCGAGCGGCGCGACGACTTTTACTGGACGCTGCACGCCACCCTGATTTCCAGACATGAGGATCATGCGCTGTTCGATGCGGCGTTCCGGCTCTACTGGGCGCGGCGCGACGAGCGCGATGAAGGGCGGACCGAAGACGAGGGCGACGAGGCGGAAGTGCTGCGCGAGAAGAAACGCGCCGGCGACCGCCGCGCCGAGGATGCGCTGGACGAGGAGCGCCGCGCGATCATCAAGAAGCGGCCGGAGTTTGAACTGGACGCACGGCTTTCCTTCACGGCGATGGAGGTTCTGCGCCAGAAGGATTTCGCGCAGATGTCGGCTGAGGAAGTGGCCGAGGCCCGCCGCGCCATGCGCGATCTCGTTCTGCCGTTCGACCGGGTGGCGACGCGCCGGTTCAGGCCGGACCCGCATGGGGCGCGGATCGATCCGCATGCGATGCTGCGGGCGAGCCTGCGCACCGGCGGAGACCTGATCCTGCCGAAATTCCGCTCGCCGCGCCAGATCGCGCCGCCGCTGGTGGCGCTGGTCGATATCTCCGGTTCGATGAGCCAGTATTCGCGGGTTTTCCTGCATTTTCTGCATGCACTGACGGAAAAGCGGCGGCGGGTCTTCAGCTTCACCTTCGGCACACGGCTGACCAACATCACGCGCCCGCTCAGCCGGCGTGACCCCGACGAGGCGCTGGAAGAAGCGTCTGAAGCGGTGCGCGACTGGTCCGGCGGCACGCGGATCGGCACGGCGCTTGGCGATTTCAACCGGCTGTGGTCGCGCCGGGTTCTGGGACAGGGCGCAATCGTGCTCCTGATCACCGACGGGCTGGAGCGCGATCATATCGAGGTTCTGTCGCGGGAGATGGAGCGGCTTTCGAAATCATGCCGCCGGCTGATCTGGCTTAACCCGCTGCTCGGTTTCGAGGGGTTCGAGCCACGCGCACGCGGCATGCGGGCGATGCTGCCTCATGTGGACGAGCTGCGGCCGGTGCACAATCTCGATGCGCTTGGCGATCTGTGCGCCGCGCTGACGGATGCGCCCGCACAGGGCGGGGACTTGGCACGGCACTTTCAGCGTGCCCATATGAAGGGCGGGAGAAACGCCAATGTCTGAGCTGAAACAATCCGATGAGACACGCGATCCGCTGATGATCGCCGAGGACTGGATGCAGGCAGGCCGCGATGTGGCGATTGCCACGGTGGTGGAGACCTGGGGGTCTGCACCGCGCCCGGTGGGAAGCCATCTGGTGATCGATGCGGATGGCAATTTCGAGGGCTCGGTGTCGGGCGGCTGCGTAGAGGGCGCGGTGGTGGCGGAGGCCGCCGATGTGCTGACCGAGGGCAGGCCGCGCATGCTGGAATTCGGCGTCGCCGACGAGACGGCCTGGGAAGTGGGCCTGTCATGCGGCGGGCGCATCAGGGTTTATGTGGAGAGGCTCGGCTAGTGGATCCGCTGTCGCTGAAGAAACTGAACGCGCTGCGGCGCGAACGCAGGGCCGCGATCCTGCTCACCGATCTGGAAGACGGGCGCGACCGGGTGATCCGCGAGGGCGACACGGTGGCCGGTGCGCTTGGCGAGGCGGTGGCGCGCGCCTTCCGCTCCGGCAAGTCCGGTGTGGTGGAGATCGACGGGCGCACTTTCTTTTTGAACGTGCACCTGCCCGAACCGCGCCTCGTGGTGATCGGGGCGGTGCATATCAGCCAGGCGCTGGCGCCGATGGCGAAGATTGCGGGTTTCGATCTGACGATCATCGATCCGCGCACGGCGTTTGCCACGCCGGAGCGTTTTCCCGGAGTTGCGCTGCATGCCGAATGGCCTGACGAGGCGCTGGCGCGCCAGCCGCTCGACGCCTACACGGCGCTTGCCGCGCTGACGCATGATCCGAAGATCGATGATCCCGCGCTGCGGGCGGCGTTTGAAGCGGAATGCTTCTATATCGGCGCGCTGGGCAGCCGGAAGACCCACGCAAAGCGCATCGACCGGCTGACGGAGGCTGGCGTTTCGCCGGCAGCGCTTGAGCGGATCGATGCGCCCATCGGGCTCGACATTGGGGCGGCGACGCCGGCGGAGATCGCGGTTGCCGTGCTGGGCGCGGTGATTGCGGCGTTGCGCTCGCGCGGGCCGGGGGACAGGAGCGTATCGGCGTGAAGTTCGGACCGCTATCCATTGACGAGGCCGAAGGGGCGGTGCTGGCGCATGCCACGATGGCCGGCAAGACGCGGCTGCGCAAGGCGCACCGGCTTGGCGCTGCCGACATCGCGCTTTTGAGGGCGGAAGGCGTCAGGACGGTGATCGCGGCGCGGCTGGAGCCTGGCGATCTGGACGAGGATCAGGCGGCAGAGCGCCTTGCGGCAACGCTTGCGGTGGAGGGAATTTCTGCGCGCGCGCCCACGACCGGGCGGGTCAATCTGCATGCGCAGAAGGCGGGGCTCTTTATTGTGGACCGGCAGGCGGTCGATGCGGTGAACGCCGTCGATCCGGCGATCACCATGGCCACACTGCCCGATTACAGCGCGGTGAGCGAAGGACAGATGGTGGCGACGGTGAAGATCATCCCGTTTGCCGTTTCCGCCGCGCAGGTGGACAGGGCGGCTTCTGCCGCGCACGGGCCGGTGTTTTCGTTGCGGCCCTTCAGGGCCATGCGCGTCGGCGTGGTGCAGACCGCGCTGCCGAGCCTGAAGGACAGCGTGCTCGACAAGACGGCGCGCATCACGGTGGAGCGGTTGCAGCGCTCCGGCAGTCATGTGACGCGCGAACTGCGGCCTGCCCATGAGCCGGATGCGGTGGCGCGCGCCGTTACGGCGCTCAAGGATGAGAGTGACATGCTGCTCGTCTTTGGCGCTTCGGCCGTGTGCGACGCCGACGACGTGATCCCCGCCGCCATCCGCAAGGCGGGTGGAACGGTGGAGCGGGTCGGCATGCCGGTCGATCCGGGCAATCTGCTGGTGCTGGGGGCCATCGACGGGCGGCCGGTGATCGGCGCGCCGGGATGTGCGCGCAGCCCCAAAACGAATGGCTTCGACTGGGTGCTCGACCGGCTGATGGCGGGGCTCGACCTTTCCTCGGCGGACATTGCCGGGATGGGCGTTGGCGGGCTATTGGCCGAAATTCCGACCCGGCCGCAGCCGCGTGAAGGCAGGATTGCGGAGCGTGCACCCTCTGTCTGGGGCGTGCTTCTGGCGGCGGGACAGTCGCGGCGCATGGGTGAGCACAACAAGCTTATGGCGTCGTTCGACGGCGTGCCGCTGGTGCGGCGCATGGGAGCGGCGCTGGCGCAAAGCCGTGTCGACGGGGCTGTCGCCGTGCTCGGGCATGAGGCGGAGCGCGTGCAGGGCGCGCTGGACGGGCTTGGCATGGCGGTGGCGGTCAATGATGCTTATGCGGAAGGACTGTCGACCTCACTGAAAGCCGGCATTGCGGCGCTGCCGGAGGAGGCGGCGGGCGCGCTGGTGATGCTGGCCGACATGCCGGAAATCAGCACTGCGGATCTCGACCGTCTGGTGGAGGCGTTTGTGAAGGCGGGCGGCAATGCAGTGGTCAGGGCGACGCATAACGGCAAGCGGGGCAATCCGGTGATCCTGCCGCGCGCGCTGTTTGCCGAAGTGGCGCGGCTTGAGGGCGACACCGGCGCGCGGCATGTGGTGGAGCAGGAGCTGGTCGGCATTGTCGATGTGGAGACGGGCGCTGCCGCACATCTGGATGTGGACACGCCGGAGGCGCTGGAAAAGGCTGGCGGCGTGTTGAATCGATGAGTGCGATGTCTCTTGCAAGAATCTGTATTCGCTTGGCTTTTGCCGGATTTATGGTGGCGGCCTCTGGCAGCGGCGCACAGGCGCTGGAACTTGCCTCGCAAAAGGACCGGCTGTTTGCCTATCCGGCGGTTCTGTCATCGAGCGATGGCGGTGCTTACCGGGTGGTCGACTATCGGGAGATGCGGGACATCAACGGGCGCGACGCGGTGCCGGAGCGCCGCGTGGACGGGCGCTACATCTCCACCGGTGTACGGCGGGCGCAGCAGGATCTGGCGCTGCAGACCAATGCGGGCACGGTGCGCCATGTCGCGGTCGGCAAGACCGAGGGTGCGAGCGCCATCGTGCTTTATCTGCATGGTCAGGGCGGCAACCGTCGGCAGGGGGTGGACGACTTCACCTTCGGGGGCAATTTCAACCGCATCAAGAACCTTATGGCAAAGAGCGGCGGGCTCTACCTGTCGCCCGATTTCTCGGATTTCGAGGCGCGGGGCGCTCAGGAAATCGCGGCGCTGATCGCGTATTATGCGGAACGTTCACCCGGCGCGCGGGTGTTCGTGGCCTGTGGTTCGATGGGCGGCGCGCTGTGCTGGCGGCTGGCGCAGGACCGGGTAACAGCCGACCGGCTGGGCGGGCTTTTGCTGCTCGGTTCGATGTGGAACGATGCGTTTCTGCAAAGCCCGGCCTTTGCTGAACGGGTGCCGGTGTTCTTCGGGCATGGCAGCGAAGACCGGGTTTTCCCGGTTGGAAATCAGGAAGCGTTTTTCAGGAAAATCCGTTCGTCGGCAAAGGGTTACCCGGCGCGCTTCGTGCGTTTTGAGAGCGGGACGCACGGCACGCCGATCCGTATGAGCGACTGGCGCGAGACCCTGAACTGGATGCTCGCGCAGCCGTGATGCGTGAGGCCCTGGCTTACGGGCCGGTGTGATAGTCGAGGATCGTGACCGGGTTCTGCTCGCCGTCATAGGACGCATCCACATCGTAGCGCACCAGAGTGAACGCGCCCTCGCGGAAGATCCATGTACCGGCAGAGAAGGCGTCTCCGACGCCGCGCCACTTGTTGTAGCTGGTAAGTGTCTGCGTTCCCGGATCATAGTCCGAGTTCACCAGCGTGCTCTCGGCGGTGTAGCCGACGATGCGGATGTCTTCGACCTTGCCGTCGCTGTCGCCATTCTCGTACTGAACGCTGGTTTCCGGCATGGCGAACTGGACCGGCGACACGCCGCCCTGCGGGCTGGCCAGAATATAGGCGTGGATCTCGTTATAGGCGCCGGTGCCGCAATAGAAGCGGAAGAGCCGGGCTTCATGCTTGGGCGTGTCCAGGGTCTCGTAGGAATAGTTGAAGGGGATGGTGTAGCTGTCCACCAGATCGAAATTTTCCGGCGGTGGCGGGCAGGTTTCGGCGTAGACCGCAGCAAACATCGCCTTGGCCTCGGCCAGAACCCTGTCGGTCTCGTCGGGGGGACCATCGCCGCAGCTTGCCGGCAGAACATCCGTCAACTCGCCGCTTGCGGGCTTGAGCGATGCCTTCTCGATGTGGAGCGGGTTGTAGGGCGTGCCCTGGATTGTCGGGTTGGAGAGGCGAAGCGTGTAGCAACCGGCGAAAACCTGCTCCTTGCCGTCATTGTCGGTGGCGCGGATGGCGACGGGAAGCGAATAGATGATGCTGCCGGCTGCGCCTTCGGAGCTGACCGCGCCGGTGGCGAGCTCGACATTGGCGGTGTTGGCGTAGCCTTCCTGATAGGCATCGAGGCTCTTTGCCGGGGGCGTCGAGAAATAGTCGTAGGCGCGCGCATATTCCTTGCGGTTGACCGCGTTGTAGAGCGAGCGCAGCAGCGTTTCAGGGCTAGAACGGTCGTCCAGATAGGCGTCCTGCTGCTGGGCAAAGGCCGGAGCCTGAAGCGCGGCAAGGATTGCGGCGGTCGTTAGAACGGGTCTCATCATGGCCTCCTCGGCTTTGAAACTGGCGGGAGAGTAACGCGGCGTGCGTCGATTCGGACAGATGTTACTGTTCCAAGATTGCCCGGATTGTGTCCGGGGCGATGGGGAGGCAGCTGCGTCGCGCAGCTCTCGCGCAGGGTGCGTTGCGCCGCTCGTTCAAATAGTGTGTTTTCGCTGGGGGATTTCTTAACCGCAGCCGGCTAAGGCTGAAGCTGGCAGGCTTTGCGCAAACGGGAGGCGTTTGTGCGCTTCGGGCCTGAAGGTGGCCGGAAAGAGAGACATGGCGATCGGAGGAAACCGCAATTTTGCGGCCTTACTGGACGAACTGATCAGCGAGGAGGCAGAGCGCACCGGCGGTGCGGCCACGAGCCTCAACTCGCTCGATTATCTGTCGGTCGCCGAAGAGCTGCATTCGGGCCGGATCAACTTCACCGACAAGCGGGCGCAGGACGCCTATGACGCAGAGGAAGCATTTGCGTCGGATGAGACGCCCGACGCGGTTGATGAGGTCAAGGCCGCCGCGGAAGACGAGCCACCGGCAGCGCTGCCGCTTTCCACCGATCCCGACGAGATTGCCCGGGAGCTCGGCTTGTATGCGGACATTGATGCGGGCCTGCTTGGCCGGATTCGCCGCGACTTCGCCTTCAACAATCACCCCGACCGTGTGCCGTCACATCTGCGCGCCAATGCGATGGAGCGCATGCAGGTGGCGAACATGCTGATCGATGAGGCCAAACGCGGCAAATTCAGGTTGCCGCGTTCGGTCGAAGCCAGGGGATGAGCCGGTCACGCCGGAGCCAGCGCACGTAGAGCAGCACCGAGACGATGGCGAGGCCGCTGACGAGGCCGATCCAGATGCCGGGGCCGCCCATGCCGAGCGTGAAGGCGAGGACGACACTCGATGTCATGCCGAGCCCCCAATAGCCCAGAAGCGAATAGACCATCGGCACCTTGGTGTCGTGCAGGCCGCGCAGCATGCCCGCCGCAACCGCCTGTGCGCCGTCAAAGATCTGGAACAGGCCGGCAAAGGCCAGGAAGGTGATGGCCAGACCGATCACCTCTGCGTTTTCAGGCAGGTCGAGATCGAGGAACGCACCGATGAGCAGTTCGGGTATCGTGACCATCAAAAGCGCCATCAGCGCCATGAAAGCGATGCACATGACAAAGGCGGTCCAGCCGGCGCGGGTGATGCCGTCGAGATTCTGTGCGCCAAAGGCGCGACCGACGCGGACCGTCGCGGTCTGGCTGAGGCCAAGCGGCACCATGAAGCTGATCGACGCGATCTGGATGGCGATGGCGTGCGCGGCAAGTGCGGGCGCGCTGATGAGGCCCATCAAGAGGGCTGCGGCGTTGAAGATCGTGACTTCGAAGGTCATGGAGCCGGCAATCGGTAGGCCAAGCCGGATCAGCTCGAAGAAGCGCGGCCAGTCGGCGCGCCAGAAACGGCCGAAAAGCTGATAGCGGCGAAAATTGCGCTCGACCGAAACGACGAGGGCAAGGCCGAGGAACATGAGCGTGCTCGAAATCGTGGTGGCGATGCCGGAGCCTGGAACGCCAAGGGCCGGAAAGCCGAGATTGCCGAACATCAGCGCCCAGTTGGCCAGCACGTTGAAAGCCACCATGACGAACATGATGCCAAGCGCCCAGCCGGGGCGCTCCAGCGCCGAGATGAAGGAACGCAGGATGATGTAGCCGAAGAAGGGCAGGGCCGCCCATTGCAGCGTGCGCACATAGCTGCCGGCGATGCGGGCGAGTTCCGGGTCCT
This sequence comes from Nitratireductor sp. PBL-C9, assembly GCF_050877045.1. Taxonomy (NCBI): domain Bacteria; kingdom Pseudomonadati; phylum Pseudomonadota; class Alphaproteobacteria; order Hyphomicrobiales; family Phyllobacteriaceae; genus Nitratireductor; species Nitratireductor sp. PBL-C9. Next base: position 171,183 of record NZ_JBPAXW010000007.1, on the reverse strand, counting down.
GCCCCATCCACAGGAGGATGCTCTCGGACTGCCAGAGAAGCAGCCAGATGGGAAGGGACACGGCAATGGCGAGCCACAGGCCCTGACGCACGGTGCGGCGCACATCGCGCACCGCATGCAGCTTGCGGCCAAGCGCGGTCGCCATCATGGGTGAGGTGGCAAGAAGCAGGCCAAGGCCGAAGATGAGCGGTGCGAAATAGAGGTTGTAGCCGAGCGTGCCGGCAGCCAGCGCATCCGGTCCCAGACGGCCCATCATCATGACGTCGGTGGTGGTCATGGCGTTCTGCGCCAGATTGGTGAGCACCATCGGCCAGGCGAGCGAGAGTGTCGCCCGCGCTTCCGCGATCCACGGATTGACCGGCGCGCGTGCGCCGGAAGCAAAAACCGTCATGTCGTCTACCCCTTGCGGCGGGCGGAATGTTCAACGCCTGCCGGAATCAATCGCGGAAGGAGGATGCCTTCGGCGAAGCATCGCTTTTAACGCGCCCAGCCTGACAGGCAAGGCGGTTTCGTTTGGTCCAGCAAGCTTTGCGTGTAACGGGGGCGTGTAACGGGGGCGTGTGACGGGGAGACGACGGAGGCGGCAGCGGACGCTTTCAATAGGGGAAGGATCGCTCCAGACCGTCTGCCAGTCGTGAGACGATTCCCGGATCGGCTGCCGTTGCGGTTTGTTCAAGGGAAACGAGGTCCACGGGTTGCGTGATGGGAGAGGCCGTGCGGCCGACGCTCTGGAAGTAATCTTCGAATTTCCAGTTTCCCATCGACGCGCCAACCTGGAGCCAGACATTGGGCACACCGAAGGAATCGGCAGCGATGAGGCCGTGAAGACTTGAGGAGAGCACGAAGTCGCAGCGGGCGATGTCACGGGCGATTTCGAGTGTGTCTTTGCTGGTGAGGTCGATCAGGTGGACGCCGGGAGCCCTGGCCAGTTCCCGAATGAGCGGGCTTTCCTGATGGTGAATGTGGGGGATGAGGCCCCAGCGGTGTTTTCTGGCGGGTCGGTCAAGAATTCTGGGTAACAAAAGGGCCGGGTCGCCCAAAGGCGTTTCTGCCGGGAGGTTCATCATCCTGCGGGTGAGCGGACCGCGCACGCCGCTGACGCTTGCATGATGGTAGCGACCGGAAATGTCGCCGAAGCAGCCGGTGCCCCAGATGTGTGTTCTGCGCAGTGGCTTGCGGATTGCGCGTTGCCAGCGTCGCTTGGTTGCCTGCCCCAGAAGACTGCCGATTGCGATCATGTCGCAGGACTTGATGCTTGCGTGCCGAACGGGGCGCTGTGCGTAGTGTTCAACGATGAGCGGCGACAGATCATCGCCGAAATTGCCTTTTGGAGCCTGCCACCAATAGAGGCCAATGGGTTTGCTCATGGCGCCCTCCGGATCTTGTCTGAGAGGTGCGATGTGGTTTGAGCCGATCAGTATACACCAATCAATGCCCGCTGATGGCGGCGGACATATCGTCCAAAAGGCGTAGGGTCTGGCGGCGCTCAGCTCTCGCCGGAGCGTGCGCGGCGGGAGCGGCGCGTGCCTGTGGCGGAACCGCTTTCGGAGGCGGACTTGTTGCGCAGCGGGCCGACGCGGGCGACGACATCTTCGATGGTCGGGCGTTGTTCGGGATGTTTGTGGCCGTCGAGCGCCGTGCGCATGGCCGCCAGATGCTCGAAGGAGGTGCCGCAGCAGCCGCCGATGATCTTCGCGCCGCCATCGACGGCAAGCCGCACATACTCGCTCATCAATTCAGGCGTGCCGGAATAATGGACTTCCGTGCCGCGAAATTCGGGAATGCCGCAATTGCCCTTCACCACGATTGTGGCGTCTGGCCGGGCTTCGGTCATGTCGAGAAGGGTGGCGAGTATATCGGGTGCACCGACGCCGCAATTGGCCCCGACGGCGACAGGCGGCTGGCCGAGATCGTCGACAACGCCGTGAATGTCCTTCGGCGCAAGGCCCATCATGGTGCGACCGGCGGTGTCGAAGGAGCCGGTGTAGGTGTAGGGCAGGCCAACGCGGATCGCGGCTTCGGCAGCCGCGTGGATTTCTTCAGGCGCAGACATGGTCTCGATCCAGGCGACTTCCGCGCCGCCCGCCTTGAGGCCTTCCATCTGCTCTGCAAAGGCTTCGACCGCTTCATCATAGGTGAGCGCGCCGAGCGGTTCGAGAAGCTCGCCCGTGGGGCCGACGGAGCCGGCGACGATGACGCGGCGGCCGGCCTTTTCGGCGACGCGGCAGGCGATTTCGGCGGCTTTCCTGTTCAGCTCGAAGACGCGGTCCTGCGCATTGTGCAGTTTCAGCCGGTGGCGGGTGCCGCCGAAGGAATTGGTGAGGATGATGTCGGCGCCTGCATCGATGAAGCCCTGATGCAGCGCCTCGATCTTCTCCGGCGCATCCTCATTCCACAGTTCCGGCGCATCGCCGGACTCAAGCCCCATGGCGAAGAGGTTGGTTCCGGTCGCGCCATCGGCGAGGAGAACGCCTTTTTCGGCGATGAGGGCATCGATGGGATTGGGGATCGAAGAAGCTTGCATCGGGTGCCCTCCATTCGGGCGGCGCTGTTTCAGGCGTTGAGGGTATAGAGAGGCGTTTATGCCCGTCAATCCTCCCGGAAGGCCCGGACGGGACACGGGAAGGCGATCAGCCGAGCCGCAGGCTCTTTACAAAACCGGCGGCCTCATGGGCGTTGATCTCGGCATCGCGGATGAGACCGTCGAAATGGCGCGTCAGGCGCTGCACGGAGCTGGTGGCGCTGAGGACCAGATAGACGCCGCCCATATAGAGCGCGGCGCGGTAGGGGCCGAAGATCGTGTAGGGCGCGGAGAAGCGTTTGCGCCCGTCGAACAGGAAGAGGCGGAAGGTCGGGTAGAGGTCGTCCAGCAGGCGGGCCATGTGCACGACCTGCTCGGCGCGCACCTTTTCGGGCAGGGTGCGCCAGACGCCTTCTCCCTTGGCGAAGAGCTCGAGTGTCTGGCGCGGCATGCAGACTTCCATGTCCGTTTCCGGCCTGCGGTTGTAATCGACCCGGTACTGCGCTTCGCTGATCTGGGTGGCGCGGCGCTGCGGCATGGCTTCGGCTTCGTAGAGGATGACGGCTTCGGTGCGCAGCAGATCCGGAATGCCCGATGGCACGTAGCGGATCTTGGTGCCGACGGCCTCGGCGTGCCATTTGGCGAGCAGCGTGTCGTTGAAACCGCCCTGCGCCTCGGCGATCTCCAGGCTTTCGCGCAGGTCGCCGGTGATGCCTTCATCCTGACTGAGGCCAAGGAGCCAGTCGAGCGAGACCTTGTGTTCGGCAGCGATGTTGATGAGCGTTTCGGCACGCGGCAGGCGTGTGGACGCGCCGGAGAGAAGCTGGGAGAGGGCCGAGCGGTCTATGCCGACGGCGCTGGCGAAGGCCGACTGGTTGAGACCCGAGCGCTTGAGCAGGGTTTTCAGGCGCTCGCGGAACGTGCCGGAGAGATCGCGTTTGTCGATGACAATCCTGTCCATGATGCGCTCAATCGTCGACTGATGAGTTTTGTAAACAATTGATGTTCTTGGTGCGCAAAGTCAACGAATTGTGCGTATTTTCGCATTGCGTGTGCCGGGGCCCCCCTGACAGTTTCGTGTCAGGATGCACGGCGCGCCGCGTTTCCGGGCTGAGAGGGGGAGGCGATTGGTGCCGTGCGGCGCAGAACCGGGATAGAGATGAACATGACAACCAGACGCCGGGGCGCAGGCCGTGCGGCGGTGGAATGGCCGACGCTTGCGCTGATTTTCTTATGCTACGCAGCCTGGGCTGCGGTGGGGCTTTTTCTGTGGCCGGATTGGCCTTTGACGGCACTGGCGCTTCTGGCGTTGACGGTCGCGCTGCAGAGCTCGCTGATGCACGAATGCCTCCACGGCCACCCGACGCGGCGGGCGCTGGTGAACGAGGCGCTGGTGTTCTTGCCGCTGGGGCTTGTCTATCCCTATCGCCGTTTCAGGGCGCTGCATTTGCGCCATCACGCAGACGAGCGCCTGACCGATCCGTTCGAGGACCCGGAGAGCTATTACCGGGCGCGGTGGCGCTATGAGGAAATGCCGGGCTGGGCGCGGCGTCTTCTTGGGATCAACAACACGATGGCCGGTCGGTTCGTGCTGGGACCGGCGATCATGACGGCAGGCTTTCTCGCTGCGGAGATGAAGCTGATCCGGGAAAATGCACCCGGAGTGCGCAGGGCGTGGCTTCTGCATGCAGCCGGGCTGGCGGTTTTGCTGCCGGTGGTCGTTTTCGGGTTCGGGATGCCGCTGTGGCTTTACGTGCTGGGGCCGGCCTGGCTGGGGCAATCGCTGATCTCGGTTCGCACCTTTGCAGAGCATCAATGGTCCGAGCGGCCGGACGGGCGCACGATCATCGTGGAGCGCTCGCCGCTGGCGCTGCTGTTTCTGAACAACAATCTGCATCTGGTCCATCACAAGATGCCGGGCGTGCCGTGGTATCGACTGCCGGCGCTTTATCGCGCGCGGCGGGCGGAGTGGCTCGCCATGAATGACGGGTACAGCTATCCGGGCTATCTTGCGCTGGCGAAGGATTTTGCCTTTCGCACGAAGGAGCCGGTGCCGCATCCCGCACTTCGACGGGCACGGGAAGCCGCCAGCGCGTTTCGTCCGCGCGCCCATGGCCGCTCGATGAGCGGGACGGGAAGTGTGCCGGTTCCGGCAAGGCCCGTGAAGGAGTAGGGCGCTTGCCATCATCCTTCCAGCCATCGGATAAGGTTCTATGAGCGAACCTTTGGCAGCCCTTCCCATGCCTTTGGCAGCCCTTCCCATGTATGACTGGCCGGAGTGCCGGGACGAAACCGATGCGCTGTGGCGGGTCATTCGTGACGGGCTGCGCGCCCGTGGCGTGGCCGCGCCGGATGCTTTGACGCGCGGCGGCGATGTGCAGGCGATCTGGCGGGACCCGGACCTGCTTCTGGCGCAGACCTGCTGGGGGCCTCTGGAGGCGGGGCTGGCGAATGACGTGCAGGTGCTGGCGCAGCCGGATTATTCCGCCTTTGAGGGCGGTGCGGGGCCGCTCTATTCGAGCGCCATCGTGATGCGCCGTGATGCTGCGGGGGGAGCCATGAGCGTGCGTTCGCCGGAGGGCGGCATGGCGCGCCTGCCGCTTGATCGCATGCGCGGGATGCGGTTTGCGTTTAATGAGCCGGTCTCCCGATCAGGCTATCTCGGCTTGATTCAGGATCTGAGAGAGGCCGGAGAAGGCATTGATTTGTTTTCACAATGTCTTGAAACAGGCGGGCATCGCCAGTCGCTTCGGGCCGTGCGCGACGGGCGTGCGGATTTGTGTGCCGTAGACTGTCGAAGCTGGGCGCTGGCGCAGCGTTTCGAGCCGGGCATGGATCTCCTGCTTGTGGCGGGGTGGACGGCGCGGCGGCCGGGGCTGCCCTATATCACGAGCCTTGCGACGGATGCGCAGACACGGGCTGCGCTGCGCGCCGTGCTGGCGGAGGCATCTTGCAAGGTGAATGATGGCGGGGATAGACTTGCGCCATGAGCCGTCGTCAAACACTGACAAGCGCCAAACTGCCGACCGCCAGACCGTCGCCGCGCACACGGCACACGGAGCTTCTGCGGCTTTGCGCGCGCATAGGGTACTCACCGCCGCTCTTCGCCTGAACCGGTTTTCGGCCTTGCCGAATGAATTCAAGCGAAGAGAGCAAGTCTATGACATACAAGAATTTTTCCCTGGATCAGCTTCAGGCGATGGATGCTGCGCACCATCTGCATCCGTTCACCGACCACGCGGATCTGCGGGCTGCGGGCTCGCGCATCGTGACGCGCGCGGACGGGCCTTTCGTCTACGACACGGAGGGCAATGAAATCCTCGACGGCATGGCGGGGCTGTGGTGCGTGAATGTGGGCTACGGGCGGGACGAACTGGCCGAGGCCGCTTGTGAACAGATGAAGGAGTTGCCCTACTACAATTCCTTCTTCCGCTGCACGACGCCGACGCCGGTGCTTCTGTCGCAGAAACTGGCGGAAATCGCGCCCGCCAACATCAATCAGGTGTTCTACGGATCGTCGGGCTCGGAGGCCAATGACACGGCGCTGCGGCTGGTGCGTCATTACTGGGCGCTGGAAGGCAGGCCGGAAAAGAACCGCATCATCTCGCGCAACTGGGCCTATCACGGCTCAACCGTGGCGGCGACGTCGCTGGGTGGCATGTCGGCGATGCATGGCCAGCTTTATGGCGAAGTGCCGAACATCGCCCATGTGATGCCGCCCTACGCGTTTGAGCTGCGGGAGGAGGGCGAGAGCGATCATGATTTCGGCCTGCGCGCGGCGAAGGCCGTGGAGGACGCCATTCTGGAAGCCGGGCCGGACAATGTCGCTGCCTTCATCGGTGAGCCGGTGATGGGGGCCGGCGGCGTGAAAATCCCGCCGGAAAGCTATTGGCCGGAGATCAACCGCATCTGCAAAAAACATGATGTGCTGTTGATGCTGGATGAGGTGATCACGGGCTATGGCCGCACGGGCGAATGGTTTGCGGCCGAGCGGCTTGGGCTTGAGCCCGACACGATCACGACAGCCAAGGCGCTGACATCGGGTTACCAGCCGCTTTCGGCCCTTTTGGTCGGCGACCGGGTTGCCGAGACGCTGGTGAAGAAGGGCGGCGAGTTCTATCACGGCTACACCTATTCGGGGCATCCGGTGGCGTGTGCGGTGGCGCTGAAGAACCTGGAGATCATCGAGCGCGAAGGGCTTGTCGAGCGGGTGCGAATGGACACCGGGCCTTATTTTGCCAAAGAACTTCAGGCGCGGCTGGGCGATCACGGCATTGTCGGCGAGGTGCGGGCCTTTGGTCTGATGGCGGCCATCGAGATCGTGGCGGACCGGGAAACGCGGGCGCGTTTTCCGGGTGATGGCGCGGCGGCTTCCTGCGTGCGCGATCATGCGATTTCCGGCGGGCTGATGATGCGGGCCGTGGGCGACACGATGATCCTGTCGCCGCCGCTGATCTGGACGCGGGAGACCATCGACATGGCCTGCGAGCGGATCGGCGCAGCGCTTGATCGCGCGGAAGCGGATCTGCGGAAGGGGTAGAGAGTTTTGCAGCCGGGTGTGTGCACCCGGCGTTCTCACCAGTGCAAAGAAAAACCGCGTTTCTTCGGGCGGGAAGAGACGCGGTTTTTTGCTACTCGAATACGCTGTCTTCGCAAATACGCTACGCTGCGAAAACTTCCCGTACCGGTACGCGAGACCTGTTCCGGCGTCGGGGAGGCTTCAAATCCGCCTCGACGTCATTTCTAGCCCCTCATGGTTACCGGGAGGTTAGCGGGAAGTATAAAAACGCATCTTTTTTGCCGGCAGACTATTTTTTTCAGCTTTCCTTGCCGCGCAGGAAATTCACGATGCCTGAAAAATCCGTGCCTTCGTGGCCCATGGCGTTGAAAAGTGCGTAGAGCTGGGTGGCTTCCGCACCGAGCGGCGTAACGGCGCCGGCGCCCTGTGCCGCTTCCTGTGCAAGGCGCAGATCCTTGAGCATGAGGCCGGCGGCGAAACCGGGCTTGTAGTCGCGGTTTGCGGGTGAGGCGGGCACGGGGCCGGGCACCGGGCAATAGCTCGTCAGCGACCAGCACTGGCCGGACGAGGTGGACGCCACGTCGAACAGCGCCTGATGGGAGAGCCCGAGCTTTTCGGCCAGCACGAAGGCCTCGCTGACGCCGATCATGGAAATGCCGAGGATCATGTTGTTGCAGATCTTGGCGGCCTGGCCCGCACCACCTTCGCCGCAGTGCACGACGCGACCGGCCATCGGCTCCAGAATGGGGCTGGCCTTTGCGAAGGCGTCGGCAGAGCCGCCGGCCATGAAGGTGAGGGTGCCCGCTTCCGCGCCGCCCACACCGCCGGAGACCGGCGCATCGATGGAGAGAAGATTGTTCTCGGCGGCAATGGCGTGGGCTTTTCTGGCCGACTCCACGTCGATGGTGGAGGAATCGATGAAGAGCGCGCCCCGGGCGGCTTTCGGGGCGATGTCGGCATAGACGGAGAGCACATGCTTTCCCGCCGGCAGCATGGTGATGATCACGGCAGCATCCTTCACAGCCGCTTCGGCGCTGGCCATGACGGTGACGCCATTGCTGGCGGCGGTTTCGAGGTTCTCCGTGATCAGGTCGAAGCCCTGAACGCTGTGCCCGGCCTTGACCAGATTGGCGGCCATGGGATTGCCCATATTGCCGAGACCGATGAATGCGATGGTTGCCATATTGGGGTTCCTCCGGAAATGCGGGCTGGGCATCGTGTTCTCGTTTGGGGTCAGGAGCGACCGACCAACTGTCTTGCGATGATCAGGCGCATGATCTCGTTGGTGCCTTCGAGGATCTGGTGGACGCGCAGATCGCGCACCAGTTTTTCAACGCCATATTCGTGCAGATAGCCATAGCCGCCATGAAGCTGCAGCGCGTCATTGGCCACATCGAAACAGGTATCGGTGACGAAACGCTTGGCCATGGCCGACCATTTGGAGGCGTCCGGTGTCCTGGCGTCCAGCCGGGCGGCGGCGGTGTAGAGCATCATGCGCGAGGCCTGGAGACTGGTCTCCATATCGGCGAGTTTGAACTGGAGCGCCTGAAAGCGGTTGATGGCCTGTCCGAACGCCTCGCGCTCTGCCGTGTAGGCGAGCGCCTTGTCGAGGGCCGATTGCGCGCCACCCAGCGAGCAGGCGGCGATGTTGAGGCGACCGCCATCGAGCCCGGCCATGGCGATGCTGAAGCCTGCTCCCTCATTGGAGAGAAGGTTTTCGGCGGGCACTTTGCAATCCTCGAAGATGACCTGACGGGTCGGCTGCATGTGCCAGCCCATCTTGAACTCGGCCGGGCCGAAGGAGAGACCGGGCGCGTCTTTGGGCACGATCAGCGTTGAAACGCCCTTGGGGCCGTCCTCGCCGGTGCGGGCCATGACGACATAGATGTCGTTTTCACCGGCACCCGAAATGAACTGCTTGGTGCCGTTCAGCACATAGTGGTCGCCGGATTTGACGGCCTTGGTCTTGAGCGCCGCGGCATCGGAGCCGGAGCCGGGCTCGGTGAGACAGTAGCTTGCCAGCCACTCCATGGAGGTGAGTTTCGGCAGGAAGCGCTGGCGCTGCTCCTCGCTGCCGAACGTGTCGATCATCCAGCCGGCCATGTTGTGAATGGAGATGAAGGAGGAAAAGCCGGGGCAGGCGGCGGCCAGAGCCTCGAAGATGAGCACGGCGTCGAGCCGACCGAGCGCTGAGCCGCCCACATCGTCGCGCACATAGATGCCGCCGAAGCCAAGCGGCCCGGTCTCGCGCACCACATCGGCAGGGAAATGCCTGTCACGGTCCCAGTCGAGCGCGTTGGGGGCAACACGGTCGGCGGCGAAGCTCTCCGTCATTTCCTGAATGGCGCGCTGATCGGCGTTGAGCTCGAACTGCTCTGCGCCAGACGAAGCATTGGCGTCCATGACGTCCTCCCGAAATGGAAAATCTTCCCAGTCGGATCAGTTTAGTGCATTGAGTGGGCCGCGCAATGCGAGGTGTGGCACAGGCGCTGTGCATCAAACACGGACAGTATGGGCGCGCGGACAGGATGAAGACGGGGATGACCATGGCGCGCGCCATCATGCTGCAGGGCACGGGTTCGGATGTGGGCAAGTCGGTGCTGGTGGCCGGGCTCTGCCGGATGGCGAAGCGGCGGGGCCTCAATGTGCGCCCGTTCAAGCCGCAGAACATGTCGAACAATGCAGCGATTGCCGCGATGCCGGGCGGTGGCGACGAGATGGGCGAGATCGGTCGGGCGCAATGGCTGCAGGCGCTGGCCTGCGGGGTCGCGCCGAGCGTGGACATGAACCCCGTTCTGATCAAGCCGGAGAGCGACATGGGCGCGCAGCTCGTGGTGCAGGGCCGCTCGCGCGGCTCGGCGCGGGCGCGCGACTATCAGCGCAGCAAGGGCGCGCTGATCGGGCCGGTGCTCGAATCGTTCGAGCGGCTGCGCAAAGAAGCCGATCTGGTGATCGTCGAAGGCGCAGGCTCGCCCGCCGAGATCAATCTGCGCGCCCGTGACATCGCCAATATGGGGTTTGCCACGCAGGCGGACGTGCCAGTGGTGCTGGTCGGCGATATCGACCGGGGCGGGGTGATCGCCGCACTCGCGGGCACGCATCTGATCCTGAGCGATGAAGACCGGCGCATGATCGTCGGCTACATCGTGAACAAGTTTCGCGGTGACCTCTCGCTGTTCGATGACGGCATTGCCGCGATTGGCCGGTTCACCGGCTGGCCCTCCTTCGGGGTGGTGCCGTGGCTGGCCGACGCAAGCCGCCTGCCGCCGGAGGATTCCGTCACGCTGGCGCGGCGGACGAGCCATTTGCCGGCGAAGCTCAAGGTTGCCGTGCCGATGCTCTCACGCATCGCCAATTTCGACGATCTCGATCCGTTGTCGGCGGAGCCGGAGGTGGAGGTGGTGTTCGTGCCGCCGGGGGAGCGTCTGCCGCGCGATGCGGGGTTGATCGTTCTGCCGGGGTCGAAATCGACCATCGGCGATCTGGCGTTTCTGCGCCGGCAGGGCTGGGATGAGGATCTGAAGGCGCATCACGCGCGCGGCGCGCGCATTGTCGGCCTGTGCGGAGGCTATCAGATGCTTGGCCGCAGCGTCGATGATCCGGAAGGCTTTGAGGGCGAGGCCGGGCGCTTCGAGGGGCTGGGGCTGCTCGATGTGGAGACGGTGATGCAGCCGCAAAAGGCGCTGCGCGAGGTGGAGGCGCACTCACCGCGCCACGGCGTGGCCCTGTCCGGCTATGAGATCCATATCGGCCGGACCGTAGGGGCGGATTGCGCCCGCCCGGTGGCCATGATCGGCGACCGCCCGGATGGTGCGACATCCAGCGATGGCCTTGTCACGGGCACCTATCTGCACGGTCTGTTCGGCTCCGACGCGTTTCGGGCGCGATTCCTCAGGGAATTTGGCATCGAGACGGGGGGAACGAATTATCGCGCGCAGGTCGAGCAGGCGCTGGATAACATCGCCATGCAACTTGAAGAGCATCTGGACTGCGACGCGCTGCTTGCTGCCGCACGTTAAGGGCAGGACCCTGAACGCACCCCGATTACGCTATCATACAATGCTCTTCAGGCCGGTGGCTCCTGATGTCTTTCCCTATACGCCTTTCAAAAGCGAGCCGCCGACCATCAGAAGATAGGCCAGCGTCATGATCCAGAAGGCGGGGATCGGCACGAAGGTCAGGAGATTGAACGCTGCGACGACCCCTATGATCGCGATGACCAGGCTGAGCAGAAAGACGACTTTTGTGGGTGCGTTGAGTGTCATGGGAATCCCCGATGGTGATGATAGCGGGGATCAGGTTAGGAGCGGATCGGGCTTATAGGCCAATAGACCGCAGCAGCGGGTTCTCGGGATCCATCAGGAGACGAACCGCAAGCGCCAGACAGGTGATCACCAGAAGCGGCTTGATGACGCGCGAACCCTTCTTCATGGCGAAGGCCGCACCGATGCGCGCGCCGGCGATCTGCGCCAGTCCCATCATCAGCCCGACCTTCCACGCGATGGCGCCGACCATGGCGAAGGCTGCGAAGCCACCGACATTGGACGCGAAGTTCAGAAACTTGGTGTGCGCGGTGGCCTTGAGCAGGCCCTGACCGGCGAGGCCGACAAAGGCGAGCATGAAGAACGAGCCCGTGCCGGGACCGAACGCACCGTCATAGAAGCCGAGAAAAGGCGCGACGGTTAAGCCGAAAACGAAGGGCGTGATGCGCTGCGCGCGGTCGATGTCGTTCAAATTGGGTTTAAACGCGAAATAAAGCGCGACCGCGATCAGGAGCACCGGAAGCATGCCGCGCAGGAGATCGGCCGGCAGGATCGTTGCCACCAGCGCGCCGGCTATCGAGGCCAGAAACGAGAAGATCGCGGGCCATATCTGGTCGGAAATGCGCACATGCCCCGCCTTGGCATAGGCGTATGCCGCGGCTCCGCTGCCGAACATGCCCTGCAGCTTGTTGGTGCCGAGTGCAAGCACCGGTGGAAAGCCGGCCAGAAGCAGGGTGGGGATGGTGACGAGACCGCCGCCACCGGCGATTGCATCCATAAAGCCGGCAAAAAAGGCTGCCAGGGTCAGAAGGAGGAGAATCTCGAGACTTGCTTCAAACATATTCACGGAGTAGCCAGCGATAAGGATGGCTTCTTGCATCACAACCGGATGCGCTCCGCAAGGCGGTTTCGGCAGTTGTACAGGAAGCTTTGCGCTGTGGCGCAATCAATGAAGGAACGGCCTTGACGACGATGCGTGTCGACCCTCACCGGAAGTGTTGTGTTTGAGCACTTTCGTGGCGGTTGCGTTATGGCGCGATGCCCGGCCCGGTGATCCAGTTGGGCAGTGGCACCGTATTGTGGTCAGGAACGGAGAGACCGGGAGCAAGCCATGTTTACTTCGCCAGATTCCGGGCCAGATTCCGGGCCAGATGCCGGGCCAGATTTCGGCTCAGGGGCGGAGGGCCACGAGATGTCAGCCGCTTTGAACGCCATGGCCGGCGACGTGCTGCTGCTCTTACGGCTGGCACTGACCGACGAGCCGCTGGGGGAGCGTGAGAAGACGGTCCTTGGCCGCGTCGCCGCTGGCGCGCTTGCTTTATCTGAAGACGAGATTGCAGAGCTTGTCGCCGCGCTTTCGGCGCTGGCGACGGAGGCCGAAGTGATGCAGGCGCGCGCGAACCTGCGCCAGACCAGCCACGAGCGGCGGCTGATCCTTGCCGAGACACTGTTTGATCTGGCCGCGCGCGACGCGGAGCTTGGTCCCCGCGCTGACCGGCTGACGGCGCGGGTGTGCGATGTACTGGGGCTCGGCGCAGATGAAGTGGCGCATCTGTCTGGCTAGAGCGCGGCTCTGAGGCTCAACGGCATCCTTCCAGCCAGACGTCCCCATTGTCCAGCGGGCTGCACGATCCTGAAACAAGACGTGCGATGCGCTCTACGCGTTCGGCAAGGGCCGGATCGTCCGTGCCAAGCCGGTATTTTCCCGGCGCAATCAGAACGGCCACGAGGCTCAGGAACTCGGTTTCCTGAAGGTCTGAGGGCGCTTTGCCGAAAACTTTTTCGCTTGCACGGTGAAAGCCGGTGACCCAGCCATCGGGACCTTTGCCCATCTCCAGCGTGTCGAGCCAGAGCGCGAGGATCTGCTCTTTGGTGAGTTCGCTTTCCAGCCCAAGGGCATAGCCGGTCTGGCGGATTTTTCCGATGCCGGGCTTGAACGCTTCAAAAGCCAAGCGTTTGGCGGCCGACTGGGTGATGGTCGTGACGCCTGCGCCGGGGGTGATCATGTCGACACCGGAATGGCCTTGGAAGTTTGGATCCTGCACCTGCAGCAACTGCTGCAACCGGGCGTCTCCAAGCGACTGCCCGCCGCGGTTCTCGGCGATGAGCGCATCTGCCCGCAGTTTCAGGGCATCGGCATCCTTGATTGCATCGAGATAGCCCCATCCCCCATAGGCGAGCGCGGCGGCGAAAATGGCAAGGATGAGGGTAGAGGCTGTTTTCAGAATCTTCTTCATTCAAACCGGATGCGGTTTCGGATCGGTCAAAATGTGGCCGGCAGAAAGAATCCTCTGATGTTTGATGATGTGACGCCAGACCGGGGCGGGCGCTTGCGCAATGCCGTCGGTCTGGCGTTATGACCGGGCTCAGGCCTTCTCCCGGGCGAGCCGTGCCGCGATGGCGCGTTCCAGATCGGGCGCGGCGGCGACGAGCGCCTTTGCCGCTTCCGATTCCGGGTTTTCCAGAACGGCGGCGGTGGGGCCGCTTTCCACGATGCGCCCGTCATGCATGACCATGACTTCGTCTGTGATGGCGCGCGCCACCGTCAGATCATGGGTGATGAAGAGATAGGTGAGATCGAGCCGCTGGTTCAGATCGGCGAACAGGTCGAGGATCTGTGCGCGGATCGAGACGTCGAGGGCGGAGACGGGCTCGTCGGCCACGATCAGCTTCGGACGGGTGATGATGGCGCGGGCAATGGATACGCGCTGGCGCTGGCCACCGGAAAACTCATGCGGGTATTTCTGCATGTCGCTGGCCTTGAGGCCGACGGATTCGAGCGCTTCGGCGACACGGTCGCGGCGTTCGGTGACGGACGGTTTCGTGTCGAGCAGATGCAGGGGCTCGGCCACCAGCCGCTCCACCTGATGGCGCGGATTGAACGAGCCATAGGGGTCCTGAAAGACCACCTGCATGTTGCGCCGGGCGTGGCGCAGTTCATGTTCGCTCTTGCCGCCAAGCGCTTCGCCGTCGAGGCGGATTTCGCCGGATGTGGGACGATCGAGCGCAAGGATCATGCGGGCAAGCGTCGACTTTCCGCAGCCTGAACGTCCCACCAGCGCAACCGCATGGCCGGGAACCAGCGAAAAACTGACATTGTCGACGGCGCGGAAGGGTTCCGGCTTGGAGAAAAGCCCCTTGCGGCGACCGGGATAGTCGCGCGTGACGCTGGAGACGCTGAGGAGGGGCGTCTGCTCCTCCTTCCCGGCCTCTTCCTGCGGGCGGGCGCGGGCCGGCACATGGGTGGAGGCCTCGGCGAGCTGGCGGGTGTAGGGGTGTTTCTGCTCGCGCAGAACGGTGGCCGTGGGGCCGCTTTCCATCACCACGCCATGGCGCATGACGGTCACACGGTCGGCCATGTCGGCGACGACGGCCAGATCGTGCGAGATGAGCATGAGGCCCATGCGGTTTTCTTCCACCAGGTCGCGCAGCAGATCGAGGATCTGCGCCTGAAGCACGACATCGAGCGCGGTGGTGGGTTCGTCGGCGATCAGCAGTTTGGGCTTGAGCGCGCAGGCGATGGCGATGACGACGCGCTGGCGCTGGCCGCCGGAAAGCTCGTGAGGAAAGCGCGAGAGCGGAAACTTGCTCTCGGGCAGGCCGACACGGTCGAGAATGGCGCGGGCGCGCGCTTCGGCGTCCGGGCGATTGGCGCCGGTGTGCCAGCGAATGCCCTCGGCCACCTGTTCGCCGATGGTCTTGACCGGGTTGAGCGCGGTCATGGGCTCCTGAAAGACCATGCCGAGATCATCGCCGCGAAGGCGGCACATGGCCTCTTCGGGGGCGGCGAGAATGTCGATACCGTCAAAGGTGACGCGGCCTTGAGCGCGGGTGAGCTCCGGCAGGAGCTGCATCACGGTGAGGGCGCTCATGGACTTGCCGGAACCGGATTCGCCGACGACGCCGAGCACTTCGCCGGGAGCGATCTGAAGGTCGACATCCTTAAGAACCGGGTGGCCGGCGATGGAAAGGGACAGGTTTTCTATTTCAAGCAGGCTCATCGCTCGCGCCTCAGCCTTGGGTCGAGAAGGTCGCGCAGGCCGTCGCCGAGCAGGTTGAGACCGAGCACGGTGATGACGATGGCGAGTCCGGGGAAGATGGCCAGATGGGGGGCGATCATCATGCGGGTCTGCGCCTCGAACAGCATGCGCCCCCAGGAGGGCATGGGCGGCTGCGTGCCAAGCCCCAGATAGGACAGGCCCGCCTCGGCCAGAATGCCGAGCGCAAACTGGATGGTGCCCTGAACGAGGAGCAGCGCGACGATGTTGGGCAGGATGTGCTCGATGGTGATGAGCACCCTGTTCTTGCCGGCGGCGCGGGCTGCCAGAATGAACTCGCGCGGCCAGATGGAGAGCGCGCCGGCGCGCGCCACGCGGGCAAAGACCGGAACGTTGAAAATGCCGATGGCGATGATGGCGTTGATCGCGCCGGGGCCGAAAATGGCGGTGATCATGATGGCCGAGAGAAGGGCCGGGAAGGCGAAGACCAGATCGTTGAAGCGCATCAGGACTTCATCGACCACGCCGCCACGCGCCGCTGCCCAGCAGCCGAGCGGCACGCCGACGCCCATGCCGATGCCAACGGCGACAATGGCCACGGCGATGGAGTTGCGTGCGCCGATCATGATCATGGAAAGGATGTCGCGGCCAAGGTGGTCGGTGCCCAGCGGATGCGCCCATGACAGGCCCTGCATGCGGTCGGAGACCACCAGATGGGTAATGTCGTAGGGCGTCCAGACAAAGGACAGGAGCGCCATGCCGGTGATGATCAGCGTTATGAAAAGGCCGATCATGAAGGAACGGTTGGCGAGCGCCATTTGCAGGAAATGGTTCTGCGGCGGTGCGGGGGGCATGCTTGCGTCCTGGCTCATCGGCGTGTCCTCAGGCGCGGATCGACGATGGCGTAGCCGATATCGACGAGAATGTTGACGATGATCACCGTGGCGACGAGCAGCATCACCACGCCTTCAACGACGATGAGATCGCGTTGGGTGATGGCCTGAAAAACGAGACGGCCAAGACCCGGCAGGTAGAACACGTTCTCGATGATGATGGTGCCGGCGAGCAGGAAGGCGAATTGCAGGCCGAGAATGGTGAGCACCGGGATCAGCGCATTGCGCAGCGCGTGGTGCCACAGAACGATGCGGCGCGGCATGCCCTTGGCGCGGGCGGTGCGGATGTAATCCTCGCCGAGCACTTCGAGCATGGCCGAACGGGTGACGCGGGCAAGGATGGCCGCCTGCGGCAGCGCCAGCGCGATGGCCGGCAGGATGAGCGCCTTGAGACCGGCCCAGATGCCCGCATCCCAGCCGGGAAAGCCGCCGGCGGGCACAAGGCGGAGCCAGACGGCGAACAGGTATATCAGGAGCAGCGCGAACCAGAAATTGGGGATGGCGACACCCACCTGCGCCGCCCCCATGGTGATGGTGTCGGCGGGCTTGCCGCGGCGCGCAGCGGCGAAAATGCCGACGGGCAGCGCGATGACGGTGGACAGGAATAACGAGATGAGAGCGAGCGGCAGGGAGACCATGACGCGCTCGCCGATGAGCTCCAGAACCGGCGAGGAATAGGTGTAGGACGTGCCGAAATCACCGACGGCGAGACCCGACACCCAGTCGAGATAGCGCAGGAAAACCGGCTGGTTGAGGCCCATCTGCTCGCGCAGGGCGGCGAGCGTGTCGGGCTCGGCGTTCATGCCGAGCATCAAGAGGGCCGGGTCGCCGGGAATGATTTCCAGGACGGAGAACACCACGGCGGACGCCACGAGCAGCGTGGCGAGGCCAATGGCAATGCGCTTGAGAAGATAGACGAGCATGAGTCCGGGGTCAGAACCTATCCATATGATTGCAGCCCGCCCGCCGCCCGCTCACGCGGACGGCAGGGCGGTTCATGAAGGTTCAGTCAGCCCACTTCACGTCGGTCAGGTCGTTTGCCTGAATGGGAGAGTTCTCCCACATGCCTTCGAGCTTGGCGTCCCAGACACCGATCTTGGGAAGCTGGAACAGGAAGCCGTTCACCGCATCTTCGGCGATGATCTTCTGCGCGGTCTTGTACAGCTCGACACGCCGTTCCGGATCGGCGGTGGCTTCGAGCGTGTTCATGACCTCCTTGAAGGCCGGATTGTTGTAATCGAAGTAATAGTCGTCACGGGCGTAGATGTTGATGTCGTTCGGCTCCGTGTGGGAGATGATGGTCAGGTCGTAGTCCTTGTTCTTGAAGACCTGTTCCAGCCACTGGGCCCACTCGACGGGGATGATTTCCAGATCGATGCCGACCTGGCGAAGCTGCGATGCGACGATCTGGCCGCCATCGCGCGCATAGGCCGGCGGCGGCAGTTTCAGCGTTGCCTTGAAGCCATCCGGGTAGCCCGCTTCGGCAAGCAGTTCCTTCGCCTTTGCCGGATCGTAGGCGTAGGTTTCGGTCAGATCGACATAGGCCTCGTTGGCCGGCGAGAAGTGCGAACCGATGGGGGTGCCATAGCCGGAGCCATTGCCGGCGATGATGTCTTCGCGGTTGAGGGCGTGGGCGATGGCCTGACGCACGCGAATGTCGTTGAAGGGCTCTTTGCCGTTGTTGGTCGACAGGATGGTCTCGCCCTCGGTGGCGCCGATGGCGACGACGAAACGCGGATCGCTCTCGATCTGGATGAGCGCATCGCCGGCGGGCATCTGCGGGAATGCCTGCACATCGCCCGATAAGAGGGCGGGAATGGCGGCTGCGGCATCCGGAACGACGCGGAACTCGGCTTTCTCCAGCGCGACGGGCTCGCCCCAGTAATCCGGGTTTTTGACGAGGGTGATGGAAGAGCCCTTGGCCCAGTTGCCGAACTTGAACGGGCCGGTGCCGACCGGCTTCTCCTTGTTCCCGTCAGCCGTTTCGGGCGCGACCATGACGGCGTCGCCCCAGCCCAGATTGTAGAGGAATGAGCCCTGCGGGGATTTCAGCGTGACCTTGACGGTGGCCGGGTCCACCACCTCGACCGTGTCGATGGCGGCGAAAAGCTGCTTCTGCGCATTGGTC
Source organism: Nitratireductor sp. PBL-C9 (assembly GCF_050877045.1). Lineage (NCBI taxonomy): Bacteria > Pseudomonadati > Pseudomonadota > Alphaproteobacteria > Hyphomicrobiales > Phyllobacteriaceae > Nitratireductor > Nitratireductor sp. PBL-C9. The sequence continues at coordinate 152,862 of NZ_JBPAXW010000007.1, read as the reverse complement.
GAATCGTCGGCGCGTGCGCGGTCGAGCGTGAACTTGACGTCCTCGGCGTCGAACGCGGTGCCGTCATGGAAGGTGACGCCCGAACGCAGGTTGAACGTGTAGACCTTGCCGTCGTCGGAAACGGTCCAGCTTTCGGCCAGTGCGGGAAGCACTTCGCCATTGCGGCCGATGCGGGTCAGACCCTGAAAGAGATTGGCGTAGAGGATTTCGTCAATGGCGGCAGCAGCGCTGGCGGTCGGGTCGAGATGCGGCGGTTCAAGAACCACGCCGATGACGAGGTCGGTGCGTGCTGCAAATGCAGCGGTGCCCGCTGCCAATAACAGCGCGGCTCCGCCAATGATGGACTTGATGGTTTTCATGTGTCTCTCCCGCAGGGCCGTGTCATTTTTATGGATTGAACCGCGATTCAGGGCACGTGTAAATCGCGTGTTTTGGAAGGGGTTATTTCGGCGGTGTGACACCGCGCAAAAGCACGTCAAGGCTCATGGCCATGACGGTGGCCGACTGCACCATGTCCTCGATGCCGACCCACTCGTCCGGCTGGTGCGCCAGGTCGAGAATGCCGGGGCCATAGGCAACGCAGTCATGCAGATGGCCGATGCGCGAAATGTGCTTCTGGTCATAGGTGCCGGGCGAAATGACATATTCCGGCTCCTTGCCGAACACTTCGCGGATGCCGGCGGCGATGGCGCTGGGTACGGGCGCGTCTTCCTCGGTCATCAGCGGCAGCACTTCCATCAGGTCGCGCATGGAATAGTCGAATTTCGGCCGTTCCTGCTTCAGGCGCTCGAGGATCGAGACGACTTCGCCCTTCACCTCGGAAATGTCCTCCTCGATGAGGAAGCGGCGGTCGAGCACCATGCGGCACGAATCGGCGACATTGGGTGAGGGCAGGCCGGGGAAGAAATCCTCCGTCTGGCCGCCATGGACCGAATTGATGTTGAGGGTCGAACGGCGCGCGCCCTCCGGCACGACGGGCATGCGGGTCTGCTTGGCGTCGAGGGCGGGGAAAAGCTCCTCCTCGAAGGCGTGAAGCAGGGCGCCCATGTGGCGGATGGCCGAATCGCCGAGGAACGGCATTGCCCCATGGGCGATTGCGCCGTGGGTTTCGATCTCCGCCCACCAGACGCCGCGATGGCCCAGGCAGATGCGGTCCTTGTTGAGCGGCTCGGGAATGATCACGTGATCGACGCGGGGCTTGGAGAAGAAGCCTTCGCGGGCCAGATAGGCGACGCCGCCAAAACCGCCGGACTCTTCGTCAGCCGTGCCGGAAATCTCGATGGCGCCGGGGAAATCCGGATAGATTTCCAGAAAGGCTTCTGCGGCGATGATGGACGCGGCAAGGCCGCCCTTCATGTCACATGCGCCGCGACCGAACACCTTGCCGTCGCGAACCACGCCCGCATAGGGATCAAGCGTCCAGCCTTCGCCGGCTTCCACCACGTCGATATGGGAATTGAAATGCACGGTCGCACCGGGGCTGCGGCCCTCGCGGCGGGCGACCACATTGGTGCGCGGATAACGGTCGGAATCACCCGGCGCGCCGACGCCCCGGATGAACTGGGTGGCAAATCCCTTCGCCTTGAGACGGCGTGCGATGTACTCGCAGCAGGGCGTGTAGGCGTCTCCCGGCGGGTTGACCGTCGGGAAGCGGATCAGATCGATGGTGAGGGCGACGAGTTCTTCCGTCCTGCGTCGTACGGCTAAGGCAAGCTGTTCATTCATGCGAGCAATAGAGCGATACGAAAGCGGCTTGGCAAGATGCTTCGCACGCGATTGTGAAGCCCCGGAACTTGCACGTTACGCGGGCGTGTAGTTCAATTTTAATCGGGAAGTTTGGGGTTTCGTTATGTTTTGAAGCTAAGCTTCTCAAGACTACGGGTAGAAACTTCACACATGCAGCGGGGGGCGCTCATGAAACGATTTTTCTTTGCTGTAGCCATTGCAGGCATGATTCTTTCTGGCGGCGTGGACCAAAGCTTCGCTGCAAGCCTGGTGGCTAAGGTCAGTGTATCCAAGCAGACCATGACGGTGATGCATCGCGGACGTGTTCTGCATCGCTGGCGTGTTTCCACGGCGCGGCGCGGTTATGTGACCCCGCGCGGGCAGTGGAGACCGAAGCGGATGCACAAGATGTGGCATTCGCGCAAATACAACATGTCGCCCATGCCCTATTCGATCTTCTATTATGGCGGTTATGCCATCCACGGCACCAATGCCGTCTCCAGGCTGGGAAGTCCGGCCTCGCATGGCTGTGTGCGGTTGCACACAACAAATGCGAAGCGGCTTTACGCGCTGGTGAAGAAGATCGGACCGGGAAACACGCGAATCGTCGTGACGGACTGACGGGGCTGACGGGGGCTGACGGGCAAGCGCAGGCGCGCTTCCGCTACATCTGCCAGCGTTTGTGGAACCACATCCACTGGCCGGGGTCTTCGCGCACCCAGCGTTCGACCACGTCGTTGAGCATCTGGGCGCTGGCCTCGATGTCGATGACGCCGTCGGCGTTGCGGGGCAGGGCGACCTTGTCTTCCACGATCAGGCGGTAGCGGCCGCCGGGCAGACGCTTGCAGCGCGCCGGGTAGACATCGCACTCATACTGCCGCGCAAGCTTTGCGAGCAGCGGATTGGTGCGGCATTCACGGCCGAAGAAGCGGGTCTTCACCCCCTTGCGGAATTTCTGATCGACCAGAACGCCGATATTGCCGCCATCGTCGAGAACGCGGGCAAGCTGGAGGGCTGCACCGGCCTGAGAGGGCACGAGCCCGCCCATGGCGCTGCGCCTGGTCTCGAGAATGTAGTCGGCGACAAACGGGTTGTTGGGCGGACGAAAGAGCGAGGTGGTGGTCAGATCGAAGCGGGCTGCGGCAATGGGCAGGAACTCGAAATTGCCCATATGGCCGGTGAAGAAGATGTGCGGGACACCCTTTTCCTCGCGCAGCCGCTTGAAGATCTCCACGCCTTCCACTTCGACGCGGCCGGGCGTCTCGGCTTCCGGGTCGAAATCGAACAGCTTGTCGAGAAACACGTATTCGACGGCGAGACGCGCCATGTTGCCCCACATGTCGCGGGCAATGGTCTCGATCTCGGCGTCGCTCTTTTCGGGATAGGCCTGACGCAGATTGTCGACGGCGAGGCGATGCCGTCCGACCTTGGGGCCGAATGTGCGCGCGACCCGGTCTGCCAGATTGAGCGCCTTTTCAGGCGGCAGGCGGCGCAGCAGCGCCAGAACGCCGATCACCAGTTTGGCGGTCAGCCAGTATTCCAGCGTCTTCAGACGCCTGCCGAGAAGGAAAAGAAAGCGCTTCATGCTGGATGGATCAGTCGACGCGCAGGATGATCTTGCCGAACACGTCGCGGCCTTCCATGCGGGCGAGCGCCTTGTCGATGTCGTCGAAGCTCACTTCGGTGTCGATGACCGGCGAAGCCAGCCCGCGCGCCATCTTCTGCATGGCGTCGGCCATGTTTTCCATGCGGCAGCCGAAGGAACCGAAGATCTTGAGCTGCTGCTGGAAGAGCTGCATCAGGTTCATGCTGGTGGAGACGCCGGAGGTGGAGCCGCAGGTGACGAGACGGCCGCCGCGCTTCATGCACAGAAGCGAGCCTGCCCAGGTGTCTGCGCCCACATGCTCGAACACCACGTCGACGCCGCGCTTCTTCGTGATCTTGCGCACCACGCCCTCGAAACGGTCTTCGCGGTAGTTGATGACGTGATCCGCGCCGAGTGCGCGGGCTTTCTCCATCTTGTCGTCGGAGCCGACCGTGGTGATGACGGTGCAGCCCATGCTTTTGGCGAGCTGGATGGCGGCGGTGCCGATGCCGGAGCCGCCGGCCTGGACGAGGATCGTCTCGCCGGGCTCAAGCTTCGCATTGTCGAACAGCATGTGCTCGACCGTGCCGAAGGTGACGGGCGCAACGGCTGCGCCGATCTCGTCGACGCCGGGCGGTGCGGGGACGAGGAGGCGGGCCGGCAGGTTGATCTTTTCCTGCGCAAAACCATCGAGATGGAAGCCATGAACGCCGGAGACGTGCTCACACAGATTGTCACGGCCTTCGCGGCAGGGGCGGCAGAGGCCGCAGGTGCGCGCGCCGTAGATGGAGACGAGCTGGCCGGGGAGCAGGTTGCTCACGCCGGGGCCGACCGTCTCGACCACGCCGGAGGCTTCCGCACCGACCACGAGCGGCATCTTGCGCTTGGCGAACGCCATGCCGCGCCAGCCCCAGACATCGATGTGGTTGAGCGCGACGGCGCGGATCTTCAGCGTCACTTCTCCCTGTCCGGGAGCGGGGGGCGGCGCAAGATCGACGGTTTCAAGCTTGCGGTCGGCGACGAGTTGAAGTGCGCGCATCATGTCTTCCGATGTTCTGGCTGGTGGTCTGTTTCCGGCATTTGCGTTCGATCCGTTTCGGGGATGAGCGCCAAGGCTGGAAAAAGGAAGGCCACCGGCAAGTTTGCGTTTCCGGCGGAACGATCAAATTCGGCGTTCGTGGAGCGCGACACACCGCGCAGGCACCGAACGCCAAACGCATTCCACCGGTCTGAACCGGTCGATTAGACCGGTTCCCTGGCCATGACAAGGCAGGTGTTCTGTCCGCCGAAGCCGAACGAGTTGGAAAGCACGGTCGAAACCTGTGCCTCGCGCTTCACGTTCGGCACGACGTCGAGCTCGATGGCCGGGTCGGGCGTGTCGTAATTGATGGTCGGCGGAATGACGCCTTCGCGCATGGTCATGAGCGAGAAGACGGCTTCCACGGCGCCGGCGGCCGAGAGGGTGTGGCCGATCATCGACTTGTTGGACGAGATGGGCAGCGTCTTCATGCGCTCGCCGAAAACGGTCGACAGAGACATGTGCTCCATCTTGTCGTTTTCCTGCGTCGAGGTGCCGTGCGCATTGATGTATTCGATGTCTTCGGTCGACATGCCGGCGTCAGCGAGCGCGGCGCGGACTGCGCCGATGGCCGGCGAACCGTCCGGCTTGGACCGGGTGCGGTGGAAATCGTCGGCCTTTTCGCCGCAGCCGCTCATGATGCCGAGGATCTCGGCGCCACGGGCAAGGGCGCTTTCGAGCGATTCCAGAACCAGTGCGCCTGCGCCCTCGGCCAGAACGAAGCCGCTGCGGTCCTTGGAGAAGGGGCGCGATGCCTTTTCGGGATCGTCGTTCTGGGTGGTGAGCGCGGAAAGGAGCGAGAAGCGGATAAGCGCTTCGGCTGTCGCCGAACCGTCTGCGCCAATGGCGAGCGCGCGGTCGCATTCGCCGCGGCGGATCGCTTCCGTGCCGAGCTGAATGGCGGTCGCGCCCGATGCGCAGGCCGTCGACAGGGTGATGGGCAGGCCGCGCGTGCCGTAACGTTCCGCAAGGCGGTCGGCGATGGTGCCGAACTGGCTTTCCTCGAAGAGTTCGGTGGCGTGCGCCTCGCGGGCAGCCTCGATCAGCGAGGTGTTGCCATTGTGCTCGCGGGCCTTGGCGTAGAGCGCCAGGCGGTGATGCCAGTCAAGCTCCACCGGGGGCGCTGCAAGGAACAGGGGGGCGCCGAAATCGGACGCGGGAAGGCCCGACTGTTCGATGGCTTCCGCCGCAACCAGATCGGCAAGCTCATGCGTATGGACGCTTGCGCCACGGGTGCTGGACGACAGGAAGTCGACCATGCCGGAAATGGTGGTGGCGAGATGGTCGATGGGAAAGCGCGTGATGGGATGGATGCCGGAACGGCCATTGATCAGCGCATCCCAGTTTTCCGCACGTCCCTGGCCGAGAGAGGTGACAACGCCCATGCCGGTGACGGCGATAACGGGTCTTCCAAAGCTGTCGGTCGTTTTCACGTGATCGCTTTCTCTAAATCTTCCGGCTCATAAACTTACGGGCCCGGGCCTTCCCGACTGTCGGGTCAGGCTTTGGTGATGAGCCCCATGCCCTCATAGCAGTGATAACCGACGGCCGTTGCCAGAACGGCGTCGAGGCTGCCATCGAATGCGGCTTCGCGCTGATCGTCAAATGCAGGGTAGGCCTGTCCGTGGTGAACGGCGAGCGCTGCAAGCGCCACGGCGAAGGGGAACTGCGCCTCCTTCATGTGGCCGGTGAGCGAGGAGAAGCCGCGCAGCGCCATGTTCTCGCGGCTGCCAAAGGCTTCCAGCTCGGCAGCGGTTGCCTCATGCGCGCCCGATGCGCCCGAGAGCGCCATGAGCGGTGCGCCGGGCAGCTCGAGCCGGTCGATCATTTCGGAAACGCCTGCGGCAAGCGGCTCTGCCTTGCGGCGGCTGCGGCGGGAAACGACGGGGCCGATGGCGGCATAGGCCTTGCGGCCGCGCTTTTCGGCATGCTCGCGCGATTCCAGAACCAGGAAGGCCGCGCCGGAGCCGGTGACCACGCCGCCGCCTTCGCCATTGGCGCGCTGCCAGACCGGCGCCCAGTCACCACGGTGCAGAAAGCCGCCGAGCTCGTAGGCGAGCAGCATGTCGGAATGCTCGGTCTGGAAGGACGCGCCCACCAGAACGTGCGAGGACTGGCCGGAGCGGATGCGGGCCGCAGCCGTCTCGATGGCCGAAACGCCAGCGCCTTCCTCGCCCATGAAGGTGCGGGACGAGCCGGTCACCTTGTGGACGATGGAAATATTGCCGGCGGCCAGATTGGAAAGCTGCGCCAGGAACAGGGTCGGGCGCAGCTCGGTCGTGAGCTTTTCGTTGAGAAGCAGATCATGATCGCTGCGCTCGAGCGATGCGGCGAGAATGCCCTCATCCACGGTCTCGTCGCGCTCGCCGCCACCGGCGGCCACAACCATATCCATGGAGGCGCAGAGCGCCTCGTCACCCTTCATGTCGGCGTCATCGAGCGCCAGACCGGCTGCATAGGTGCCCAGGCGCTGCCAGGTCTCCATCTGCCGCTGATCGCCGCGGCGCGGGATCTGCTGACCCCAGTCGATCTCGGGAAGGGGGTGGATGGTGTAGGGCGCGAAGCGCTCCTTATCGAGCACGGGAGCCGGCGTGCCGGCTGTCAGTGCCTGCCAGTGGGCGTCCGCGCCCTCGCCAAGCGAGGAAACGATGCCCATACCGGTGATAACTACGTCGCGCGGGCTCATGCCTGCCTCTTCAACGATGCGGTGTCGGAAATGCGATCAGCCGGCCTTGGCGGCCACGAGGTCGTCGATCTTGGCGCACAGGTTCTTCATGACGAAATACTCTTCCGTCGAAACCTTGCCGTCATTGACTTCCTGGGTCCACTTCTCGAGCGGAACCTTGATGCCGAATTCCTTGTCGATTGCGAACACGATGTCGAGGAAGTCCAGGCTGTCGATGCCAAGGTCGTCGATCGTGTGGCTCTCGGGGGTGATTTTCTCGCGGTCGATCTCGCTGGTCTCAGCGATGATGTCAGCAACCTTGTCGAATGTCGTCACTTGGGGCCCTCAGGTCTGGGGAGATTCTTTTACAATTGGATGATCGGGGGTCTCTAATCGGTTTTTCGCGGCAGGAAAAGGGCTAAGGCTCCGGGCGATGCCGGTATCAGTTGAATTTGATCCTTGCCGAAGCATGCAGATTGTCGCCTCCGCGTGACAAAATAATGGCCTCGCCCTCACGCGCCTGACCACCGATCAGCGCCTGTATGATCTCAAGATGGGTGATCATGATCAGGTTTCCGGATCCGGTGTATTCGTTGATTCGCTTCAGAATTTCAGCTTTCTGCTGTTCGAGCGCGGCATCGTCGGCCGGCAGGTCCAGAGCCTCGAAGATTTCGACCGGGCCTGCGCCGAAGGCCTGCGTGGCGGTGTCGCGGGCGCGGCAGTAGCGGCTGGTCAGCACCTTTTCGACCGGCGCGGCGCGTGCCTCGATCAGTGCGCCGATGCGGCGTGCCTGCAGGCGACCGCGCTCCGAGAGGTTGCGCTGCGTGCCACAGTTCTCGATGTCGAAATTGGCCGGATCGCCATTGCCCGGTGCGATGGCATGCCGCATCAGAACCACCTGACCGCCATTGCGCAAAAGCGCCCAGCCGGCTTCCGTCGCCTGTGCTGGCAATACGCCGAGAAGAAGGGCGATGACGGCGAGCAATCGAAACATGTGGCAATCCTCAAAATATACTTCTTCTGAAGCATATAGGCATGTGGGGGCAGCTTGAAAGGTGCCTTGCCGTCGCTGCCCCGCCACGATCCCCGGCGCATGGGGCTGGGCGGCCGGGCGGCACGGAAGCGGGGAGGCACGCCTGCTGGGCCAGTTTCGCGCGCTGCTTGTCCAGCGGCTTTCCTTCCACCTGGGTTTGCGTCTAAAGAGGCTGCATGTCGCCACTTGTCGAAACTGTTGCCTTCGTCTTCGGTCTCGTCGCTTTCGGCTATATCTCCGGGTGGACCGGGTTGCTGAAGACGGAGACCGGCGAAGCGTTGAGTGAGTTTGCCGTTACCATTGCGGTTCCGCTTTTGTTGTTTCGCACCATGGCGGGGGCGGAGTTTGGCTCCAGCATCCCCTGGGCGCTCTGGTTCACCTATTTCAGCGCCGTCGGCGTTGCCTGGGTCGCAGGGCACTTCACCATCATGCGGTTTTTCGGCCGCGATGCGCGTGTCGGCGTGGTGGCGGGCCTGTCCACCAGTTTCTCCAACCTTGTTCTGCTCGGCATTCCCTTCATGCTCGGTGTTTACGGGCAAGAGGGGTTCGAGGTGCTGTCGCTGATCGTGTCGATCCACCTGCCGGTGATGCTGGGGGCATCGATCCTTCTGTTCTCTCTGGTCGGGCGCAAGGGAACGGGCGCAATCGGTATTGCCCGCGAGTTCCTGACGAAGCTTTTCTCAAGCCCGCTGATCCTGGGCATCGTCGCGGGGCTTCTGTGGCGCTTCTCGGGGCTTGAAATGCCCGCCCTTGGTACGCGTTTCGTGGATGCGCTGGCCAATGTGGCGGGGCCGGTGGCGCTGTTTGCCATGGGGCTTGGCCTGAACCGGTTTGGCATTACGGGCGATGTGCGTCCGGCCATCGTGATCGCGGCGCTGAAACTTTTCCTCATGCCCGCCGTTGCCCTCGGTGTGGCGCTGGCGGTCGGACTGCCGGCCTTCAGCGCGCAGGTTGCGGTGGTGGCGGCAGCGCTCCCCTCCGGGGTGAACCCTTATCTGATCGCCTCGCGGTTCGGCACCGGACAGGCTCTGGCGTCGAACGCGATGACCATCGGTACGCTCTTTGCCGTATTTACGACGGCATTCTGGCTGTCAGTGGTCCACTGGATCTATCAATAGGGCCAGACAGCCCCTAGTCGCTGACGTCTGGACCATTAGGTTGCTGCGCAAAACAAAAGGAGAAGCAAATGCTTCAGAAAACAAATCATTTCCTGCGTCAGGCGAACTTCATCGACGGAGCCTGGGTCAACGCGGATTCGGGGCAGACCGTCGATGTTTTCAATCCGGCCAATGGCGAAAAGATCGGCACCGTGCCGCGTTCGGGCGGTGCAGAAACGCGCCGCGCCATCGAGGCTGCCGAAACGGCCTTCCATTCGTGGAAGAAGACCTCGGCGGCGCACCGCGCAACGCTGCTGCGCAGGCTGCATGACGCGATCATGGACAATCAGGACGCGCTGGCCGAACTGCTGACCATGGAGCAGGGCAAATCGTTTGCCGAGGCAAAGGGCGAGGTCGGCAGCTCGGCGGCCTATATTCTCTGGTATGCGGAAGAGGGCCGCCGGGTTTACGGCGATGTGGTGCCGTCGCCCTGGGCAGACCGCCGCATTCTCGTGACCAAGGAGCCGGTGGGCGTCATTGGCGCGATCACGCCGTGGAACTTCCCGTCCTCCATGCTGGCGCGCAAGCTCGGTCCGGCGCTGGCGACGGGCTGCACCGCCGTGGCGAAGCCTGCTTCGCAGACCCCTTATTCGGGCCTTGCCTGGGGCGTTCTGTGTGAAGAAGCCGGTTTCCCGAAGGGCGTGGTGAACATCGTCACCGGTTCGGCTTCCGAGATTGGCGACGAGCTGTGCGAAAACCCGCTGGTGCGCAAGATCACCTTCACCGGCTCCACCGAGATCGGCAAGCTTCTGATCCAGAAGACGGCCGGCACGGTGAAGAAGGTTTCGATGGAACTCGGCGGCAATGCGCCGTTCATCGTGTTCGACGATGCGGATCTGGACCGCGCGGTCGAGGGGGCGATTGCCGCCAAATATCGCAATTCGGGCCAGACCTGCGTTTGCACCAACCGCTTCTTCGTACAGGCCGGCATCTACGACAAATTCGTGGAGAAGCTTTCGGCTGCTGCCGACAGGCTGAAGGTCGGCTCGGGCCTTGAGGAAGGCACGCAGCAGGGCCCGCTGATCGACGAGAAGGCGGTCGAGAAGGTCGAGGAACTGATCGCCGACGCCACCGGCAAGGGCGGCAAGGTGACGGCCGGCGGCGCGCGCCACGCGCTGGGCGGCTCGTTCTTCCAGCCGACCGTCATTTCCAACGCCAGCTCCGACATGCGTTTCATGCAGGAAGAGATTTTTGGCCCGGTGGCCCCGGTCTTCCGATTCGAGACGGAAGAAGAGGCGATCAAGCTTGCCAATGACACGGTGTTCGGTCTGGCCTGCTACTTCTATACGGGCGATCTGGGCCGCGCCTTCCGCGTGATGGAAGGGCTGAAATACGGTCTGGTGGGCGTCAATGAAGGCATCATCACCACGGTGGAAGCGCCGTTTGGCGGTCTGAAAGAGTCCGGCATGGGCAAGGAAGGCGGCCATCAGGGCATCGAGGACTATCTCGACACCAAATATGTGTGCATCGGCGGCCTCGGCCTCTGAGCCACAATCGGCTGAAATTGAAAACCGGCGTCATCGACGCCGGTTTTTCTTTGCCCGTTTTTCGCGCCCGTTTTTCGTGTGGGCGCATGGATGCGACAACCCGGTGGTGGAACTGCGGTCAGGGCGCGGGTTATGTAGTGGCCTGGCAATGCTGGTGAATCGGAGGGACGACATGGCGGCGCAACGCGCGAACGGAAAACAGCGCCTCATTCTTGCAGGTGTTGGACTGCTGGTGGCTTCTGTCGCCATCTATGCGGCATTCCGGCTGTTTGCCCCGCCGCCGCCCGAAATGGATACTGCCTACAACACCGTGAGCCGTGATGGTCTCTATCAGGTGATGTTCGAGCCGGAGACGCAGCCGGTGCCGCTCAATGAGACCCATGACTGGGTGGTGGTGATCACCACGCCGGAGGGGGCTGCGGTCGAGAATGCGCAGATTTCCATCGATGGCGGCATGCCGGATCACGGTCATGGCCTGCCGACCGAGCCCGAGGCCAGCGAGAATCCGGGCGAGGGGCGCTACCGCGTGGAAGGCATGCGCTTCAATATGGGCGGGCATTGGGAAATCCGCATCGGGATAGACGCCGAACCCGGCCTCGACGAGGCGGTGTTCAATCTGGATCTCTGACGATGGGGATGGCGCGACGCCTTTTCGTGTCGTTTGTCCTTGGCGGGCTTGTCGCGCTTGCCGGTTGCGATTCTTCCGAACTGAGCGAGGACGAGAAGGCAAAGATCGCGTCGCTTTCCATTGACGCGCTGGGGCCGTTGCCGCCGTCACCCGGCAACCGGTTTGCCGATCATCCGCGTGCAGCGGCTTTCGGGCAGCTTCTGTTCTTCGAGGAGGGGTTGAGCGGCGAGGGGAATGTCTCCTGCGCCACCTGCCACATGCCCGATCTGCAGTTTCAGGATGGTCTGCCGCGCGGTGTCGCGGTGGGCGAAAGCGACCGGCGCACCATGCCGCTGGCGGGCACGGGGTGGAATGTCTGGCAGTTCTGGGACGGGCGGCGCGACAGCCTCTGGTCACAGGCGCTGACGCCGCTGGAAGACCAGCGCGAGCATGCCGGCAACCGGACCGCCTTCGCACACTACATCGCGGCGACATATCCGGACGGCTATGCAGAGGTTTTTGGCGCGCTGCCGGAACTCGACGGGCTGCCGGCCAATGCCAGCCCGCTTGGCAATGAGGCCGAGCGCGCGGCCTGGGCCGCGATGGGCGAGGAAGAGCGTGATGCGGTGAACCGGGTGTTCGCCAATCTGGGCAAGGCAATCGGCGCGTTCGAACGCACGCTGCACCCGCCCGAAACCCGCTTTGACCGGTTTGCGCGCGCCGTGGCGGCGGGCGAAGTGGCAAAGGGCGACGCCGCCTTCAGCGATCTGGAGCAGGAGGGGCTGAGGCTGTTCATCGGCAAGGCGAACTGCCTCGAATGCCACAACGGCCCGCGTTTCACCGACGATCATTTCCACAATACCGGCGTTCCGCCCGTCGCAGGGCTGCCGGACGATCTGGGCCGCGCCAAAGGCATGGCGGATGTTCTGGCCGATCCGTTCAATTGTCTTGGACGCTACAGCGACGCCGCCCCGGAGGCCTGCGAGGCGCTGCGCTTCATGCAGCGCGATGCGGCGGTGATGGAACGGGCCTACAAGACGCCGTCGCTGCGCGGGGCGGCCAGCAGACCGCCCTATATGCATGCGGGCCAGATCGACACGCTCGACGGGGTGATCGATCATTACAGCACTGCGCCGGAGGCTGTTTCCGGGGAAAGCGAGATTCGCGGCGTGGTGTTCACCGACCGTGGACGGCGGGCGCTGATCGCCTTTCTGAAGACGCTCGACGTTGAACCCGGCAGCGAGCCGATCAGCGGTCCCCCTAGCGATCCTTGACCGTCTCCATCGTCACGAAGGTGGATGTGCGCGCCACATGGGGCAGGGCGGAAATGCGCTCGCCCAAAATCTTGCGATAGCTGGAAATGTCGCGCGTGCGCACCTTGAGCAGATAGTCGAAACCGGCTGCCGTCATGTGGCACTGCTCGATCTCGGGAACCGCGAGAACGGCCTTGTTGAAGGCGGCAAGCGCCGATGAGCGGGTGTCTTCCAGCTCCACCTGCACGAAGGCGATGTGACCCTCGCCGATGCGCGCCCGGTCGATGATGGCCGAGTAGCCACGGATGTAACCATCCTTCTCAAGCCGGCGTAAGCGCGCCTGAACCGGGGTCTTGGAGAGCCCGACCCGGCGGGCCAGTTCGGCGATGGACAGGCGGCCATCCTTGGTCAGCGCGTCCAGTATGTTGCGGTCGATGCGGTCCACACGTTCTGTTGACATGGGAATTTCGTCCCTATGGGTGTTCTTGCTGCGATCAACATAGTCCATTTGGCTTGTCGACGGCAACTAATCAGCCCGATTGGCTGTTTTTGTTATGCTATGATCGCCCGAATGGCGGCGATGGGAGCGCCGCGAAGACCTTTCCAGCCATCTGAGGATGTTATGCAGAACAAAGCGCCCGCAAACTTGCGAGAGGACATCAGAGCCCATTATCTGGCCGATGAGGCCGAGGCTCTGCGCAGGCTGATCGAGCTTTCCGGACTGTCGCGGGAGGACCGCCAGCAGATTTCGAAGCGCGCCGCCGATCTCGTGCGCAATGTGCGCGCATCAAGCGACATGGACCTGATGGAGGCTTTCCTCTCCGAATACGGTCTTTCCACCGAGGAAGGCGTTGCGCTGATGTGTCTGGCCGAGGCGCTGCTGCGCGTCCCGGATGCTGAAACGATGGACGATCTGATCCGCGACAAGATCGCACCGCATGACTGGTCGGCGCATTCGGGCGAATCCGCCTCGATCTTCGTGAACGCGTCCACCTGGGCGCTGATGCTGACGGGCCGGGTGCTGGACGATGAAGGGCAGGGCGTGGAAGCCACGCTGCGCGGGCTGGTGCGCCGCATGGGCGAACCGGTGATCCGCCGCGCCGTATCGCGCGCCATGCGTGAGATGGGCGAGCAGTTCGTTCTGGGCCGCACCATCGACGAGGCGCTGAAGCGCGGCAAGTCGATGGAAGAGAAGGGCTACACCTACTCGTTCGACATGCTCGGCGAAGCGGCCCGCACCGAGGTCGACGCACTGCGCTACCTCAAGGCCTATGGCGACGCCATCGCATCGCTGAAGCGTTTTTCCAACCGTGACGACATTCGCGCCAATCCGGGCATTTCGGTCAAGCTTTCCGCGCTGCACCCGCGCTATGAGGCGACGCAGAAGGAACATATGCTGCCGGTCATGGTGGAGCGGCTGAAGAGCCTTGCGCTCGCCGCCCGTGACGCCCGCATGGGGCTGAACATCGATGCCGAAGAGGCAGACCGCCTCGACCTCTCGCTGGATGTGATCGAAGCCGTTCTGTCCGATCCGGATCTGGCCGGCTGGGACGGGTTCGGCGTGGTTGTCCAGGCATTCGGGCAGCGCGCGCCCTTTGTCATCGACTGGCTGAACGACCTTGCAACACGGCTTGACCGCCGCATCATGGTGCGGCTGGTGAAGGGCGCTTACTGGGACACGGAAATCAAGCGCGCGCAGGTGCTCGGGCTTGACGGTTTCCCGGTTTTCACCCGCAAGTCGAACACGGATGTGAGCTATATCGCCTGTGCGCGCAAGCTGCTGGGCATGACGGACCGCATCTATCCGCAGTTCGCCACCCACAATGCGCACACGGCGGCGGCGATCCTCGCCATGGCCACGGACAAGAGCGCGTTTGAGTTCCAGCGCCTGCACGGCATGGGCGAAGCGCTGCACGAGGCCGTGCGCAAGAGCGAGGGCACGCGGTGCCGCATCTATGCGCCGGTCGGTGCGCATCAGGATCTGCTGGCCTATCTGGTCCGCCGCCTTCTGGAAAATGGTGCGAACTCCTCCTTCGTTCATCAGATCGTCGATACCGATGTGAGCGCGGAAGAGATTGCAGCCGATCCGTTTGCCGCAGTCGAGGCGGAAGCCAAGGCGACGAATACGGCAATTCGCCGTCCTTCGGAGATCTTTGGCGCAGGACGCCGGAATGCGAAGGGCTGGGACGTGACCGATCCGGTCACCATGGCCGAACTCGACGCGGGCCGTGCGCCCTTTGCCGCGCCGCACCGGTGGGACGCCGCGTCCATCACCCGCGCCATTACCCAAGCCAGGGGGGGCAAGGGTGAAACGCGCGATGTCATCAATCCGGCGAAGCTCGGCGAGATCGTCGGTTCGGTGCAGGATGCGACCAGCGAACAGGCTGCGGCGGCGGTGGAAATCGGCCTGAAGGCGCAGCCGGCCTGGGCCAAAACGCCGGTGGCCGAGCGCGGCGCGATCCTGCGCCGGGTTGCCGACCTTTATGAAGAGCATGCCGCCGAGTTCTTCGCGCTTGCCAACCGGGAGGCCGGAAAATCGCTTGCCGATGGCGTTGCCGAGGTGCGCGAAGCGGTCGACTTCCTGCGCTATTATGCGCGTGAAGCGGCCCATGTGGAGAAGGACACGGATGCGCGCGGCGTCATCGTGTGTATTTCGCCCTGGAACTTCCCGCTTGCCATTTTCACGGGCCAGGTCGCAGCCGCGCTGGTGACAGGCAATGCCGTTGTGGCCAAACCCGCAGAGCAGACATCGCTGATTGCGGCGCGCGCCGTGGCGATGATGCACGAAGCCGGTGTGCCGGCGGATGCGCTGCAGCTTCTGATCGGCGATGGCCCGACCGTGGGCGGGCCGCTGACGGCTGATCCACGCATTGCAGGTGTGTGCTTCACCGGCTCGACGGAAGTGGCGCGTCTGATCGAGCGCCAGCTTTCTGCCAATGCCGGACCGGAGGCGATGCTGATCGCCGAAACCGGCGGTCTCAATGCCATGATCGTCGATTCCACCGCGCTGCCGGAGCAGGCGGTGCGCGACATCGTGGCCTCCGCGTTCCAGAGTGCGGGACAGCGCTGCTCGGCGCTGCGCATGCTCTATGTCCAGAAGGATGTGGAGGACCGGGTTCTGGAAATGCTCAAGGGCGCGATGCAGGCGCTCAGCATTGGCGATCCTTGGGACGTGTCGACGGATGTGGGGCCGGTGATCGATGACGAAGCGCTTCAGACCATTGGCGGCTATGCGCAGCAGATGACGAGCAAGGGCCGTCTGATCGCGGCGCTGGATGTGCCGGCTGGCGGGCGTTACGTGGCGCCGGCGGCATTCAAGGTGTCGGGCATCGGCGAAATGGAGCGCGAGATCTTCGGGCCGATCCTGCATGTGGCAACCTTCGACGCAGAAGACATCGACAAGGTGATTTCCGACGTCAACGCAAAGGGTTATGGCCTGACCTTCGGGCTTCACACACGCATCGATGCGCGTGCGCAGCATGTGGTGGACCGGGTTCATGCGGGCAATATCTATGTGAACCGCAACCAGATCGGTGCGGTCGTTGGCTCCCAGCCATTCGGTGGTGAAGGGCTTTCGGGCACCGGTCCCAAGGCTGGCGGTCCTCACTATCTGCGCCGTTTCCGCCGTGGTTCGGAAGGCGCGGGCGCTGCGCCTGAGGGGGCCGTTCTCTCTTCCGGCACGCTGGACAGGTTGATGCCGGCAGTGGACGGCAAGTGGGCTGCGCGTGCGGACCGTCTGCCGGCGCTGCGCAAGATCCTGCGCGGGCAGGCGCAGGCGGCCATGGCGGCTGCCGCCGCGCTCGATCAGGGCCCGGTGGATTTGCCCGGACCGACCGGTGAGGCCAACTCGCTGATGCTGACGCCGCGCGGACGCGCGCTCTGCCTCGGCGCGGATGAAGACACGCTGATGGCGCAGGTCGTGCAGGCGCTGGCTACGGGCAATGCGGTTCTGGCCGTTCATCCCGAGGCGCGTCGCATCCTGAAGCCGCTGCTTGGTCAGGGGCTTCCGGTTGAAGCTGCAGACGGTGTGGCAGCGCCCGAGGCGCTGGGCGCGCTGAGGCTCGACCTGGTGGCGGCCAGCGGTGATGCCGCATGGCTGAAGAGCCTGCGCGGCGCGCTTGCCGGCCGGGACGGGGCCATCGTGCCGCTGGTGATCGAGCCGATCTATCCGGCAGCCTATGCCCATGAACGCGCCATCTGCGTCGATACGACAGCGGCGGGCGGCAATGCGAGCCTTCTGGCTTCGGTCTAGCGGAACCACAGTTCAGGCGATTGTCCTGATGCAGAAAGAAAAACGGGCGGAGAGAAATCTCCGCCCGTTTTTCGTTCTGTTAGCGCCGGAAGGCGAGAGGCACCGTGAAGCCCCAGCTTGAACGGCCTGCGCCACCCGGAATTCTGGGGAAGGGGGCGGCGCGGCGCACGGTGTCGACAGCCGCCTGATCAAGTATATCCGAGCCGGAGCTGCGAACGATGCGTATGGCGCTGACCGATCCATTGCGCGCAATGGTGAAGCGGACATGAGCTTCGCCCTTCAGGCGCTGGCGCTTGGCTGCGCTGGGATAGCGCTGCGCTCTACGAAGCTTGGTCCTCACCTTTCCGGGATAGTTGGAAACCTGCGCATTGCCGCTTTGGGTGGCGCGGGCGGTCTTGCGGCCCTCGGTCGCCTTCCGGGCGTTCTCGCGGCCGGATGCGGTGCCGCGGCGTGCATCCTGCTGGTCTTTTCCTCTTGAGCCGGCCTGACGCTTCTTCGGCGGTGCGGCTTTCGCCACCTTCTGCCTGCGTTCTACCTTGGGTTTGGGAGGCGGTGTATAGGCGGGGCGGGGTGTGGGAACCGGCACCTCGGCGAGGGCTGCTACGACCTGCGCGTTTTCGACCGGTTCGACAATTTCTTCAGCGGTCTCGGCCTCTGGGGCCTGCTCGACGGGCTCCTCTGCCTCCACCGGCTGCACCGGAGATTCTTCGCTTACGCTTTCCACGGTGGCGGCGCTTGTCGCCTCAACCGCAGTCTCGGTCACGATTTCGGCCACGGTTTCCGGCTGAACCGTTTCGGTTGCCGTTTCCGTTAAGGGCTCGGCCTCGTCAACGGCGTCGCCCGCGGACACCATGTCGGCAAAGGCATTGCCGGCTAGGGCGATCTCTGTCACGCCGCCACCGGCAATCTCGATATCGGGGGTACGCTCCATCACATAGACGGCGGCGCCGGCATGCACTGCCAACGAGACCGCGAGTGCTGCAGCCCATTTCCATGCCCGCATCTTCATTGCGGCACACGTTCGGTGATGATGCTGATCCGGCTTGCGCCGGCGGCTTTCAGCGCGCCGACAATGTCGACCAGCTTCGCAGCCGGCAGTTCGCGATCGGCGGCGACCTTGATTTCAAGCTCGCGGGCGGCTGTTTCGCCGAGCGTGTCGACACGCTCCAGCATGAAGCTCTGCGCATCCGTGGCGGTTCCACGCAGGCGCATTTCGCCCTCACTGGTGACGAAAAGGGCGTCCGGTGGCTGAGACCGATCCGCCTCGATGGTGGAAATCAGGCTGACATCATTGTCGAGCGGCGGGGTGAGGGTGCCAGCGACAAGAAAGAAGATCAGCATCAGGAAGACGATGTTGATCAGGGCAATCGTGCTTTCCCGCTGACGTGTCTGTGTGGGACGGGCAAGGCGCAGCATGGGGATTACCTCGCGACGGAAAGATTAAGTTGCGTGTTGCGGCGGATGCGCTCGACGGCGCTGACGAGGTCCTGTGACGTTAATTCGCCCCGAACGAGCAGAACGGCGGTCTCTGCGCCGGCTACCTGCAGGCGCGCAAGCTCGAGGATGGCGGCATCCTCGGCCAGTGTCTGGCCATTGATGCGCCAGCCGGCCGGATCGTCCACGCGGATCAGCACGTCCGGCGGCTTGCCGCCGGCGGAGGCCGAAGCCGGTCCGCCTGAAATCTCGACCTTGGCGAAGCGCGTGAAGGTGGAGGTCAGCATGAAGAACAGAAGGAGCAGGAAGATCACATCGATCAGCGATGTGAGCGAAAGCGGCTTTCGCTTCCTGACCCTGATTGCGTCAATGCGCATGGCCTTCACCCGTCACGAGCCTCGGCGTGCTGGCGCTGACCGGCGTGGCTCCGGCTTCCGCGGCCTCGATTGAAGCGTGCGAAAGCACGGTGGCGGTCATGGTTTCGATGGCGACGCGCTCGTTTTCGATGCGGGTTTCAAACCAGGTGAGCACCAGCGAGACCGGCATGGCGACGGCAAGGCCGCAGGCCGTTGTCAGAAGGGCCACCCAGATGCCGCCTGCAAGCAGGGACGGATCGACCGAATTGCCCGCTTCCTGAAGCTTCTGGAACGCCTCGATCATGCCGAGAACGGTGCCGAACAGGCCAAGCAGCGGGGCAACCTGGGCAATGGCGTCCAGCGCGCGGAAGCCGCGTTGCAGATCATGCAGGCGGCCAAGCGCCAGACGGCTCACCTCATCCTCAATGGCGCTCTTGTCGGCTTTGGCCGCTGCGAGCCGCATGGTGGTGGAGAGCGTTTCCTCCAGCGGCGAACGGGCATTGGCGAGCATGGCCCGCGCCTCGCCCTGATTGTGGTGGAACCAGGCGTGAAGCGCCCGGTTGGACCGTCCATGCCGCCCCACGCGCTCGCGCTGGAACTGAAGGAATTTCAGAAGGATCATCGCCAGGGCGAAGACCGAGAGCACGAGCAGGATGGCAACGACAGGGCCGCCCAGCTTGAGAAAGGAGCCGATGGAGTTGATGACGCCGTCGAACATGTTTGGCATTCCCGTGGTGTCGCAGTTTCTGGTTATTTGCCGAAGGTGACGGAGCTGCGGCTCGTCGCGTTCAGTCTGGCGATGCAGTCGCCCGCCTGAACGCCGTCACCCTCACAGGCGTCGGCATCGTTGATCAGGACGCGACCGATGGCGTCGCAATCGGTATCGGCCAGATCGAAGCGGCTGACTTTCGTCTTCTCGTCCGGAAGATCCTTGAATTCGAGCTTCATGAGCCGTTCGACAAGCCCCTGCCTGTTGAAAAGCGCAATCTCGTAGACGGTCCTTGTGACGTCGCTGCCAAGGCTGTTCTTCACCACGAAGGTGATCCGGCACCCTTTGTCGCTCTTCTCAAGCGCATTGAGTTCGAGGTCGATCATGCCTTGAGGAGCGTTTTCGGCCAGGGCCGGACTGCCGCCTGCCGCCGCCAGCACGAGGCTGGCGGCGAGGAAACGGGCGGAGACGGATAATCGTGATGGCATTCTATCCTCCAAAACGCACGGTCGCGCCGAGCTTTACGGTCAGGCCGGGCTGCGCGAAGACGCCATCGGACGTGTCGACGATGGGCAGCACGTATCTCTTATCGAAAAGATTATCGACGCGGAAATCAAACCGAAGATTCTCGGTGGGCTGATAGTTCGCGTAGAGATTGACCAGCGTGTAGTCCTTGGCAAAGGAGGAGCCGCTGGGCGCCTTGTTGAACTGGACTTCACCGCCGAGCGTCAGGCGACGTTCAAGAAAGCGCATGCCGCCATCCACCGTGACGCTGGCTGACGGAATGGTGGTGAGATCCTTGCGCACGCCGCTGCGGTCGGTCTGGTGGCCATCGATGATGGAGGCGCTGAGGCCCGCGAAGTAACGCCCTGCATCATAGCGGCTCTCAAGCTCGAAGCCCTGAATCCTGGCCGAATACATGTTCTGGTACTGGGCGCACATGGTGTGGCCGAGGCTGGTGCATTCGCTGCCCGGCGTCGCCGGGAAGGTGGGGATGGTGATGTAATCCTTGATGTCGTTGTGGAAATAGGCCGCCTTGAGACGCAGCGTGTCATCGGCCTGAATGAGCCCGTCAGCCTTGTAGTTGACGCCTGCTTCCCAGGTCTTGCCGGTTTCCGGCTTCAGGTCCGGATTGGGCAGGAAGGCGAAGGAGCGGCCAGGTCCCATGGAATGGGTGCCGGTGATGTAGGCTTCGGATGTGTTGGGCGCGCGGTAGCCCTCGGCATAGGAGCCGTAGACCTGAAGGCCGGAGAGTGCGCCTTCGCTGAAGGGCGAGACGCCGATGCTGAGGCGCGGCGAGAAACGGTCGCCAGAACTCTTGCCTGCCCCTTCCAGTTCGTAGGAATCGTAGCGCAGCCCGGCGACGATCTCGAGCCAGTCATAGGTGATCTTGTCCTGAACATAGGCGCCCCAGACAGAGCGTGTGCCGGTGGGGTTGTAGGTGTCGGCGGCCCCGTTGCCGGTCTTCGAGGTGAAGTCGTCATAAACCCAGTCGCCGCCGACTGTCAGTTCGTGGGCGAACAGACCGGTCTCGAAATAGGAGGTGTTCCAGATGTCGAGGCTGCTCGTGCGCAGGTCGTAGCCGGTTGTGCCGGGGCGTGTTCCGGTATCGGTCTGGCGCAGGTCGAGATCGTTGATCGCGCCCTTGATGTTGAGGTTCACCCACTTTTCCTCGGCGTCGGAGATCTTGAACTCTCCGGTGAACATGTCGCTGTCGAGGCGGTAGTCGCGGGTTGCCTTGGAGGACCACTCGTCGCGCGAACCGGTCCAGCCAAGCGTCAGCTCGCTGTTTTCCGTCGGCTTGATGGTGCCCTTGAGGTGGCCGGACAGCACGTCGAAACCGGAATGGCCGACACGCACGCCGCCGCCATCCTTGTAGTCGCCATAGTCGCGCCAGACGATGTTGCCGAGAATGGAGGCGGCTTCATTGAAGCGGTATGCGCCGACGGCGCTGGTCGTCCAGCCGGAGCCGTTTGATTCGTAGCGGCCGGTCAGCGACAGGGCGTAATTCTCGTCGTCGCGCAGGAAATCTTCGGCCTTTTTTGTCTCGAAATAGACCACGCCGCCGATCGCGCCGGAGCCGAATGTGTTGGCGCTGGGGCCGCGGATCACATCGACCTGCTGCACCAGTTCCGGGTCCAGCCAGAACATGCGGGCGACCTCGTGGCCGGCCTTGTGGAAGTTCTGGCGCGCGCCATCGACGATGACCGCGACACGGCCGGCATCCTGCAGGCCGCGAATGTTGATGTTGCTGACGGCGGGGCGGCCGTTCGAATAGACCTTGATGCCCGGAACGCCGAAGAAGATGTCGTTGGCATTGCTCGCCATGCGGCGCTCAAGCTCTTCACCGCTGATCTGGCTGACCGAGGCGAGCGTGTCGAGCGCGCTGTCGCCGGTGCGGCTGACCACGGTGATGCGGTCGAGAAGCGTGACGCTGCCTGCAGCGTCCGCCATCATCATGGAAGGGGCTTCCTGCGCCATGGCGCCCATGCTCAGCGCCAGCGTCATGAGGGAGGTTCCGCACAACAGGCCGAGCCGTCCGTTTAAACTGTTATCCTGCATTCCCGCCTTCTCCAGAAAACAAACTCAACGGGCCGACTGGCACTGGCTTGTCGACGGTTAACCGGCTAGGAAATTTATCTTGATAATTTCACTCCGGTATTGCGGTGGCTATAAAATATGATAATAAAAGTCAAGAAAGCGGAGGGGCGAATTTTTCACCGTGATGCGAGCCGTCGCAAGCACATTCAAAAAGGAGGTTTTTTCCAATGAAGACCTATTTGTCGATCGACCCGCAGGGGCAGGCGGATATGCAGCATCTGGCCGCCAGACATGGAACCGTTACACCTGACCGTACGATCTCGAGCGTCGATCTGTTCGGTGGCCGCCGTGAAATCGGCATCGAGCACCATGGTGCGTATTACCGGCTGAAGATCACCCGTCAGGGAAAGCTAATTCTCAACAAGTAGGTTTACAGAATGACTGTTCAGGCTGTTCGCGCGCCTGAGGTGATCAGGCGCGCCCGCAACGAAAACCCGAAAATGCGTGAGCGCGACCTGGCGCTCAAACTCGGTGTCTCCGAAGCGGAACTGGTTGCGGCTCACATCGGTGAGGGTGCAACGCGCATCGAACCGAATGTTGCTGCTCTTCTCCCCTTGCTCGAAGCGCTGGGCGAGGTGATGGTTCTCACCCGCAATGAAAGCGCGGTGCATGAAAAGGTCGGCGTTTATGAGAAATGCTCAAGCGGCGCGCAGCATGCGATCGTGCTGGGCCGCGACATCGATCTGCGCATTTTCCCGGGGCGCTGGGCATTCGGATTTGCGGTGGAAAAACGCGACGGCGACACGGTTCGGCGCAGCCTGCAATTCTTTGACGCGGCGGGCGACGCCGTCCACAAGGTTCATCTGCGGCCGAAATCCAACCTCTATGCCTATCAGAACCTCGTCGAGGAGCTGCTTCATCCCGAGCAGGATCCGCAGATCGAGGTGCAGGCCGAGAAAATCGTCGATGACGTGGTCAGCGAGGAGCTTCCGGCTGCCGATCTGCTGCGCGAGCGCTGGAGCGCGATGACGGATGTTCATCAGCTCTTCAACATCCTGCGCAAGCTGAAACTGACGCGGCATCAGGCCGTTCACCTGATCGGTGAGGATTACGCCTGGCGGCTGGAAGAGGACGCGCTGACGACGATGCTCCACGAGGCGGTGAGCGGCGAAGTGCCGATCATGTGCTTTGTGGGCAGCAGCGGCTGTATTCAGATTCACACCGGAGCGATCCAGACCGTGAAGCCGATGGGACCGTGGATCAACATTCTCGATCCCGGCTTCAACCTTCATCTGCGCACCGACCATGTGAAAGAACTCTGGGCCGTGCGAAAGCCGACCAGGGACGGGCATGTGACCTCCATGGAAGCCTATGGCGCCGATGGCCAGCTGATTGCGCAGTTCTTCGGCGAGCGGCTGGAAGGGCGCGCGGAGCGCGATGACTGGCGCGCCATGGTCGAAGGCCTGCCACGGCTTGAATGCCGGCAGGTGGCCTAGGGAGATCAACTGACCCATGCCTATCACCGAATTAATGAGCGGCCGCGTCCTTTTGGGCGGCGCGGTCCTGATCGCTGGCCTTATGGGTGGCGTGGCCCCCGTGGCCATGGCTGATGAAGCGCTGCCGAAGCCTTTTGCCGACACTTCGAAGGTTGTAAGCATTGGTGGCGCGGTCACCGAGATCGTCTACCGTCTCGGGGAAGAAGACAGGCTCGTCGCCCGCGACCAGACGAGCATCTATCCGGCTGAAGTCAAGGAACTGCCGGATGTCGGCTATATGCGCGCCCTCTCTCCCGAGGGCGTTCTTTCCGTGGGTCCGAGCGCCATTCTGGCATCCGAAGGCAGCGGACCGGCGGAGACCATGGGGGTTCTTGAAAAGGCGGGCATCCCACTGGTTACCGTGCCGGAGGGTTTCGACCGTGAGGCGATCCTGCGCAAGGTGCGGGTGACGGGTGCAGCGCTGGGCGTGAACGACAAGGCCGAGGCGCTCGCGCGTGAACTGGAGGCGGATCTCGAAGAAGCCGAGTCGCTGGCGCAGGAAAGCGGTGAAGAGAAGCGTGTTCTCTTCATTCTGAGCGTTCAGGCGGGACGGATCATGGCTGCAGGCCGGGACAATGCCGCCGATGGCATTATCCGCATGGCCGGGGGCACGAACGCCATGGACGGTTTTATTGGCTACAAGCTCGTCTCCGAAGAAGCCGTGATCGCCGCCAAACCGGATGTGGTTCTGATGATGTCACGCGGCGAAAGCAGCGAACATGCATCGGATGACATCATGGACAATCCAGCAATCGCTTCCACGCCGGCCGGAGAAAACCGGGTGCTGATCCGCATGGATGGCTCTTATCTGCTCGGTTTCGGTCCGCGCACGGCGGATGCGATCCGCGAACTCTCTAAGAAGCTGCATGGCGCGGGCCCGGTGGTCGACTGACATGGCTGTGCGTGAAGAAATGGCGCCAGCTTCCTCATGGCGCTGGCGCGATGCGGTGGATGGCGATCGCTCCATGCGGGCGAAAGCGGTCATCCTCGCTCTCGTCGTTCTCTATGTCCTCCTGTTCCTGTTCAGCCTTGGTTCCGGGGCGTCCGACACCTCGTTTTGGGATGCGGCGGTTGCCTGGCTTGGCGGCGGCAGCGAAGCACTGTCGCTGCGCGACCGCGTGGTGATCAACGACATTCGCCTGCCGCGCATCGTGCTTGGCACGCTGGTGGGGGCGTCGCTGGCGGTTTCGGGCGCGGTCATGCAGGGGCTGTTCCGCAACCCGCTTGCCGATCCCGGCATTGTCGGCGTTTCGTCCGGCGCGGGGCTGGGCGCGATCACGATCATCGTTCTGGGCGGCACCGTGCTTGCTCCGGTGATCGGAGTGCTTGGCATCTACGCGCTGCCGCTGGCGGCATTCTTCGGCGGCCTTGCCTCGACGCTGCTTCTTTACCGCGTGGCGACGCGGCGCGGGCAGACCTCGGTTGCCACCATGCTTCTGGCCGGCATCGCGCTTGGCGCACTGGCGGGGGCGCTGTCGGGCATACTCGTCTTCATCGCCGACGATCAGGAATTGCGGGACCTGACCTTCTGGGGGCTTGGCTCGCTGGCCGGTGCGACATGGGCGAAAATCTGGGCTGCCGGCCCGTTCATTCTGGCGGGGCTTCTGGTCACGCCGTTTCTGGCGCGGGGGCTTGACGCAATGGTGCTGGGCGAGGCGACGGCCAATCATCTGGGCGTGCGCGTGCAGCGGGTGAAGAACACCGCCATCGTCACCGTGGCAGCCGCCACGGGCGCATCGGTGGCCGTTTCGGGCGGCATCGGCTTTGTCGGCATCGTTGTGCCGCATCTCCTGCGGCTCACCATCGGCCCGGAACACCGCTACCTGCTGCCGGCTTCGGCGCTTCTGGGGGCAAGCCTTCTGCTCGTGGCGGACGCGATCAGCCGCGTGGTCGTCGCGCCAGCGGAACTGCCGATCGGCATCGTGACCGCCGCCATCGGCGCGCCGTTCTTCCTTTGGATCCTGCTGCGGCAGAGAGGATTGTTGGATCTGTGATGTCGATTGAAGTCAGCAATCTTGGTGTGCGGGGGGGGCGCAAGCAGATCCTCTCGGATGTGGCGCTTTGTGCAAGGCCCGGTGAGGTGACTGCCATTGTCGGCCCCAACGGATCTGGCAAGACGACCTTCCTCAAAGCGATCTCGGGCGATCTGCCTTTCACGGGAATGGTGCGGATCAATGGCGCATCGCTTCACGGCATGAAGCCATGGGAGGCGGCGGGGCACAGGGCCGTGCTGCCGCAGGCGAGCGCGCTGTCCTTTCCCTACAAGGTCCGCGAAGTCGTGAAGCTGGGCCTGTTGAGCGGCCGCTCGGGCACAACCCGCGCCGAACAGGAGCGTTTGCCCGAAATCGCGCTTGAGCGTGTCGATCTCGGCGGCTTTTCAGGGCGGTTCTATCAGGAACTGTCGGGCGGCGAGCAGCAGCGTGTGCAGCTCGCCCGTGTGCTCTGTCAGGTCTGGCGTCCGGTGCTTGACGGACAGCCGCGCTATCTTCTGCTCGATGAGCCGGTGTCGAGCCTCGACATCAAGCATCAGCTCATCATCATGGATATTGCCGCGCAGTTTGCAGCGGCCGGTGGCGGGGTGCTGGCCGTGCTGCATGATCTGAACCTGACGGCGCGTTTTGCCGACCGGGTGGCCATGATGCATCGCGGAAAACTGGTGGCGACGGGAACGCCGGCGGAGGTTTTCAACGACACGCTGATTTCTGACGTGTTCGAATGCCGGATACAGGTGGGCGTGCCGCCCGTGGGGGCATTGCCCTATATACTGCCGCAGTCCGCGCAGCTTTGAGAGAAATGCCAGAAAACGCAGGACCGAAATAAAGAAAAGGACCGTCAAACTGGCGGTCCTTTTTCTCAAATTTCGCTTTTCTAGCGCGCCGCTGCGCGCTCGGGTAACTCGTCCAGACCAAGCCGGAAGCGCATATCGGGCTTGGAATCGGCCAGATCGCGAATCGTATAGCTGCCCAGAACCTCGAAGAAGGCATTGAGCGCCTTGCGCAGAGCCTCGTTCAGGCCGCAGCTGTCGACCAGCGGGCATTCCGCATCGTCGTTTTCGAAACACTCCGCCATGGCGAAATTGTCTTCGGTCACGCGCACCACTTCGAACAGGGTGATGTCTTCTGCCGGCTTTGCAAGGCGCACGCCGCCATTGCGGCCGCGCACGGTTTCCACGAAACCGTTCTCCACGAGGGGCTGAAGGATCTTGAACAGGAACAGGTCGGAGAGCGAATACGCCTTCGCGATCTCCGAGATGCGGCTCAGACGACCTTCATTGGCCGCGCAGTACATGAGGATGCGAATGGCGTAGTTGGTTTGTCGCGTTAAGCGCATAACAATCCTTTCAGATAACGTTCCCGTAATATGGCTTATTGTTTAGAATAATTCCAGAGTGAGTCTGATAAAATCTGACAAAGCAAATCAACTTTATGTGCCTTGCGAACGGGTGTCCGCGCAAGGGCGCTGAACGTGCGTTTATGCGAATTATGTTGCGTTGCACAATATTGAGACGCTAGGGGAATGGGTGCCCAGCCTGAAATGGTGAAAGCAATCAGTCCCGGCTGCTTTGTGTGACCGGGCGCAGGGGCGTTTCGGTCGCATGCAGCCCACTTGCTGGCGGCGAGCCGATCCGCTGAATGAAGGACTACTCTGCCGCGTTTTTGTGTCCGGTCGGATGCGCCCGCGCTGCTGCAGAATTTGACAGGGAAGGCTCAGCTCATGAACGCACATGTTCTTGAAGCGCAGATCGGCGGCGGCACGACCGTTTCCGATTGGGTGGTTGTCGATCAGTCGATGATCGACCGTTTCGCCGATTGCACCAACGACCATCAGTGGATCCATGTGGATCGCGAGCGCACGGAGCGCGAAAGCCCGTTCGGCAGGCCCGTGGCGCACGGTTTCCTCACGCTGTCGCTCTTATCAAGCCTGTCTTATGACTGTGGCGCGTGGCCGGTGCATCTGGGCACGATCATCAATTACGGCCTCGACAAGCTGCGCTTTCTGGCGCCGGTGAAGGCTGGCAGCCGCGTGCGCCTGCGCAGCACGCTGAAAGGTATCGAGGAAAAGGCTCCGGGCCGGCTTCTCGTGCGTCATCACGGCGAGGTGGAGATCGAGGGCGAGGACACGCCCGCGCTCGCAGCCGAAACCATTATCATGCTTATTCTCGAGGAAAAGGCCGGCTGAGCCGGCCTTCCGGTTGAATCATTCCGCGTCGGGCTGGTTCATCGGCGCGGCCTTCCGGAACGCTTCCAGTTCCATGCAGGCGTCGTTGATGCGCTGGATGACGGGATAGGGCGTCATGTCGACGTCGAAGCGTTTGTTGTTCGCCACCTGCGCAACGAGGCAGATATCGGCCATGCCGGGCGCATCGCCATGGCAGAAGACGCCGGTCTGAGGGCTCTCGGCGAGCATCTTTTCAAGCGGTTCGAACGTGGCGTTCACCCAGTGGCGGAACCATGCGCCGACTTCGGCGTCGTCTGCGCCGTAACGCTCTTTGAGCGCGTTCAGAATGCGCAGATTGTTCACCGGATGGATTTCACAGGCGATCATCTGGGAGAGCATGCGAACCCGCGCGCGCCCATGCGCATCCGCAGGCAGGAGCGGGGGCTCGGGCACCGTCTCGTCCAGAAACTCCATGATCGCCATGGACTGCGCGATCATTGTGCCGTCGCTCCACACGAGTGCGGGCACGAGGCCCTGCGGATTGACCGACAGATAGGCCTCGCCGCGATGTTCGCCGTGGCGCAGATGATGCGCGGCGTAGCGATAGTCGATGCCCTTCATGGCGAGCGCGATGCGCACCCGGTAGGAGGTCGAGGAGCGGAAGTAGTTGTGCAGAACGACTTCGCCCATATCAGGCCTCGCCAATGGTGATGGCGATCTCGCCGACGCCGTCAACGCCGCCTTCCACGTGGTCGCCCGGCTGAAGCGCGCCGACGCCGGCAGGTGTTCCGGTGTAGATCAGATCGCCGGCCTTCAGCTCCATGGCCTGGCTGCACAGTGCGATCACGTCGGCCACCGGCCAGATCAGCTCGTCGAGATCGCCTTCCTGGCGGATTTCGCCATTGACGGCGAGCCAGACACGGCCCTGCGACGGGTGGCCGGTCTTTGCAACGGGCACGATGGGGCCGCAGGGCGATGAGCGGTCGAACGCCTTGGCCCAGTCCCACGGGCGGCCCTTCTTCTTGGCTTCTGCCTGCAGGTCGCGGCGGGTGAGGTCGAGCCCCACCGCATAGCCGTAGACATGGTCGAGCGCATGGGCCGGATCGATGTTGCTGCCGCCCTTGCCGATGGCGACGACCATCTCGATTTCGTGATGCAGATCCTGCGTGAGTGCGGGATAGGGAATCACCGTGTCGGCATCGACCACGGCGTCAGCGGGTTTGGTGAAGAAGAATGGCGGCTCGCGCTCCGGCTCATGGCCCATTTCGCGGGCGTGGGCGGCATAGTTGCGCCCCACGCAGAAGATGCGCCGCACGGGAAAGCGCGCTTCTTCGCCGGCTACGGCGACGGAGGGCTGGCTGGCGGGCGGAAAAACGAAATCGGCCATGAAATTCTCCCAGATGACTGCGGAGAAAGAGATGGCTTAATTGGCGCTCCGGGGCAAGCCCGGGGAGAGCGCGAACCGGCGCTCCGGGGCAGGGACCCGAAGCGCCGAAAGTTCGGGGTCAGTCCTTGAAGACGGTCTTCACGGCCTTGGCGGTCGCATCGACGATGCGGTCGGCTTCTTCGCGCGTCAGGCAGAGCGGGGGCGCAAAGCCCAGAATGTCGCCCTGCGGCATGGCGCGGCCAATGACGCCCTGTTCGAGAAGGGCTGCGGCCATCTGCGGGCCGATCTTTTCGGAAGCGTCGAAGAACTGGCGGTTCTCACGATCTTTCACGAACTCGACTGCACAGAGCATGCCTTCGCCGCGCACTTCGCCGACATGGGCATGTGCGCCGATGGCGTCACGCATGGCGTTGACGAAGTAAGCGCCCGTCTCGCCGGCATTCTTGACGAGGCCGAGCTTGTCGACCAGTTCGAGATTGGCGATGCCGGCTGCCGCGCCGATGGGGTGGGCCGAATAGGTCCAGCCATGGCCGATGGGGCCGTATTCGTCCGTGCCGCGCTCGAGCACTTCCCACATCTTCTTGCCGACGATGGAGCCGGAAAGCGGCGCATAGGCCGAGGTGAGGCCCTTGGCGATGGTGATGAGGTCGGGTTCCATGTCGTAATGGATGGAGCCGAACATGGAGCCGAGGCGTCCAAAGCCGGTCACCACCTCGTCGGCGACGAGCAGGATGTCGTGCTTGCGCAGCACTTTCTGGATCGCGGCCCAGTATCCGGCCGGTGGCGGCACGATGCCGCCCGTGCCGAGCACAGGCTCGCCGATGAAGGCGGCGATGGTGTCCGCGCCCTCGCGCTCGATCAGCGCTTCAAGCTCGGCCACGCAATGGGCGGTGAACTGCTCCTCGCTCATGGCGAGGTCCGGGCGGCGGTAGTAATAGGGCGCTTCGGTGTGAACCACCTGGGCCAGCGGCAGGTCGAACTTCTTGTGGAACAGCTCAAGGCCGGTCAGCGAGCCGGTCATCAGGCCGGAGCCGTGATAGCCGCGCCAGCGCGAGATGATCTTCTTCTTCTCGGGGCGGCCGAGAATGTTGTTGTAGTACCAGATCAGCTTGACGTTGGTTTCGTTGGCGTCGGAGCCGCCGAGGCCGAAATAGACCTTGGACATGTTCTCCGGCGCGCGGTCGACAATCATCTTGGCAAGCGTGATCGAGGCTTCCGTGCCGTGGCCCACATAGGCGTGGTAATAGGCAAGCTCCCTGGCCTGCTCGGCAATGGCGTCGGCGATCTCGGTGCGGCCATAGCCGACATTGACGCAATAGAGGCCGGCAAAGGCGTCGAGCAGCCTGTTGCCGTCACGGTCCTCGATATAGACGCCGTTGCCGCCGGTCACGATGCGGTTGGGGCTTTCGCCGCGCGCATGCTGGGCCAGATGGGTCGAGGGATGGAAGAAGGCCTCGCGGTCCCACTGGTCGAGTTGGTCGTTCTTCAACAGCATGTCACTCTCCTGTTATTCTCAGACTGTGTCAGTCAGCGCTGCTCAACCGATGTTGCGGCAGACGTATTTGATGTTGGTGAAGGCTTCCAGCCCGTGGCGGGAGCCTTCGCGCTCGAGGCCGGCCTGCTTGACCCCGCCGAAGGGGATGGGCGCGCCGGTGATCTTGGTGCGGTTGACCGCGACCATGCCGAATTCCAGGCCGCGCGAAAGGCGGGCGATGCGGCTCGGGTCCTGCGTGTGCAGATAGGCGGCAAGGCCGGTTTCGGTGTCGTTCGCCTTCTCCAGCACGTCCGCTTCGTCATCGAAGGGGGTGAAGGCGGCAATCGGCCCAAACGTTTCCTCGCGGAAGATGAGTGCGGTCTCGGGCACATCGGCCAGAACCGTGGGCTCGAAGAAGGTTGGGCCGTGCCGCGACACGTTTCCGCCCGTTACCAGACGCGCGCCTTTTGCGAGCGCATCGGCAACCTGTTCGGTTTGCTTGGCGACCGCGCGCTCATGGATGAGCGGGCCTATATCGGGATCGCTGAGGCCATTGCCGACGGTCAGTTCCTCGACCTTGCGGGCGAATGCGGCGACGAAGGCGTCATAGATGGAGCGCTCGATATAGAAGCGGTTGGCGGCAAGGCAGTCCTGCCCGGAGGTGGCGAACTTGGCCGAAATGGCGCTCTCGACTGCGTGATCGAGGTCGCAATCGGCAAAGGCGATGAAGGGCGCATGGCCGCCAAGCTCCATGACCAGACGCTTCACGGTCGGCGCGGACTGCGCGTAGAGCAGGCGGCCGATCTCGGTGGAGCCGGTAAAGGAAACGGCGCGCACACGGGTTGAGGCGGTCATCGCGCCGACCACTTCGGCGGCCTTGCCGGTGAGCACGTTGAAGACGCCTGCCGGTACGCCTGCGCGCTCGGCCAGCTCGGCAAGGGCGAGTGCGGAGAACGGCGTCTCGGAAGAGGGATGCGCGACCACGGTGCAGCCGGCGGCAAGCGCTGCCGCCGCCTTGCGGGTGAGCATGGCGGAGGGGAAGTTCCACGGCGTGACGAGGGCTGCAACGCCCAATGGCTCGCGCGAAACCTGCATGTCTGCGCCCGGCAGATGCGAGGCGATGCTTTCGACTGAAACGCGCTTTGCTTCCTCAGCGTAGAAGGAGACGAAGGAGGCGGCGTAATCGATCTCGCCACGGGCTTCAGAGAGGGGTTTGCCCTGCTCCAGAACCATGAGGTGAGCGAGGTCCTCCTTGGCGGCGACGATCAAATCGTACCAGCGCATCAGGATCTGCGCGCGCTCCTGCGGCAGAAGGGCCGCCCAGCCGGGAAACGCCGCGTGAGCCGCTTCAATGGTTTCATCGACCTGTTCGGCGGTGAGTGCCGGGACGCAGCCGAGCCGTGCGCCATCGGCCGGGTTGAAGACATCCACGACCGGGTCGCCGGGGGCGGCGATCCAGTGACCGTTCGCATAGGCGTATTCGCGGAAAAGGCGCGGATCGGCGAGATCGGAAAGGGCGGTTTTCTGAAGGGCTGCAATAGCGGACATCGGCTCACTCCCAAGCGGATTTCCAGTGTTGGATTGACTGGAATTATGCCGTTCGGGCCGCCAAATTTTCTGATGAACTTGCCATGGCGCGCCAACGTTTCTTCTGAACTTCGCGCCGCTCGCCCATTATTCCTTCTGTGTCGCCTCGTCGGCATTCACCAGAACGCCAAGCGGGAACGCGCCCGGCTGCTTTACCGGCTTGGTGACGATGTAGGTGAAATAGCGCGCCAGACCGACATTCATGTCCAGAAGCCGGTCGACCAGACGCTGATAGGTGTCGATATCGCGGGCGATGATCTGCAAAATATAGTCGAAACCGCCGCCGACAGCCCAGCAACCGGTGATTTCATCGATCTCCTGAACGCTGCGCTCGAATCGCTGGAAGTCTTCGGCGCGGTGGCCGGCAAGCTCCGCCGCCATGAAGACGGCGATGTGCGGGGCGAGCTTCGCCAGCGCCACTTCGGCGCGGTAACCGGTGATGATCCCCGCCTTTTCAAGGCGTTTCAGCCGCTCCCAGCAGGGGGCGGGCGTCAGGTTCACCCGTTCGGCCAGCGCCGCCTTGGAGATGCGGCCTTCCCTTTGAAGGATACCGAGGATTTTGAGATCGCGGTCGTCGAGCTTGAGCATGGTCAGCTCTGGATCGTCGTACCGGCTCCCGCTGTCAAGGCCCGTTGACGCGCCAGGGTGGCGATGGCCGTGTCCTGCGCGCCGGTTCCGGTGAGGTCGCAAATGGTGATCTGGTCGTCGCCGGTGCGACCGGATCTGGCTCCGGTCACGATCTCGCCGAGCTCTGCGGGCGTGCCGCCATTCCAGTCGCCGGCACGGATCGCTGCCGCCAGTTCGCCCAGTTTTTCGCACTGGCTCACACGGTCGGCGACATAGAGATCGGCGCGGGAAAGCGCTGCCGGCTGCAACTCGTTCTTGCCTTCCTGATCGGACCCCATGGCCGTGACGTGAAGGCCCGGATGAAGCCAGTCGGCCATCAGAACCGGGGCGCGCGCGGGCGTGGTGGTGACGACAAGCTGGCTTTCGGCAACGAGACGGGCCGGGTCTGCTTCCGCTTTCACGTCGATGCCGAGGGTTTTGGCCAGATCGGCTGCGCAGGCTTCTGCCTTTTCTGCATCGCGCCCCCAGACGAGAAGACGGGAGAAGGGGCGTACCTGATGGGCGGCGATCATTTGCAGGCGGGCCTGCACACCGGTTCCCATGACGCCGGCGGTCTCGACACTCGACGGGGCCAGATGGCGGGCGGCGACCGCGCCGGCGGCAGCGGTGCGCACATCGGTGAGAAAGCCATTGTCGAGCAGAAGCGCTTCCACCAGCCCGGTTTTCGCCGAAAACAGGATCATCAGGCCATTGAGGCTTGGCAGGCCGATTTTCGGATTGTCGAAGAAACCGGGGCTGACCTTGATGGCGAACCCGTCGAAGCCGGGAATATAGGCGGTCTTCACATCCACCTCGCCATGAACCTGCGGAATGTCCATGGACAGGATGGGCGGCATGATGACCGCGCCCGAGGCGAGCGCGCGGAAGGCGTTTTCCACCACGTCGATCGCTTCGAGGTCGAGCCGGACGGCCTTGCGCAGATCGGCTTCGGTCAGAACGAGAATGTCATGCAGCATGGATGTGTCCCTTGAGCGTTGTGTCGCCGAGCTGCACCGCCCGGCCAGACACGATGTCGGTGAAAACCTGCATGTCGACATTGCGCCCGGTTATGAGCGTGGCCGTGGGGCCGGGGTGCCTGCCCAGCCTGCCGGAAAGCAGTGCGGCCGCGCCCACCGCACTTGCGCCTTCGCAGACCAGCCGGTCTTCATGGTAGTGCACCTGCATGGCGCGGTAGATTTCTTCCTCGCTGACGAGGATCACCTCATCGAGGAAATCGCGGCAGAGTGCGAAGGAATGGCGGTTTTCGAGCCCGATGCCGCCGCCGAGCGAATCGGCAAGGCTCGCCATTTCGGTGACTGCCACCGGTTTTCCGGCCGCAAGCGAGGCGTGCATGGCCGCGCCGTGCTCCATGGTGAGGCCGACGACCCGGATCGATGGTTTGATCGTCTTGAGCGCAAAGGCGATGCCGCCGGCAAGACCGCCGCCCGACAGCGGGATCAGCACGGTCTCAAGGTCCGGGCGCTGTTCCAGAAGCTCAGGCCCGATCGTGCCCTGGCCGGCGATCACATGAAGATCGTCAAAGGGCGATATCTCGTGGAAACCCTCTTCCTCGGCGAGGCGGCGGCTTTCCACCTGCGCCTCGTCCTGGCTCTTGCCGATGATCCGCGCTTCCGCGCCCAGAGCGCGGATGCCGGCAAGCTTGGCCTCGGGGACGAGGCTCGACATGCAGATAACAGCCCGGAAGCCGCGCGCACGGGCGGCATAGGCGACGGCCCGGCCGTGATTGCCGGTCGAGCAGCAGGTGACGCCTTTCGTGCTCTCCGGCAGGCTCAGGACGGCGTTCGCCGCGCCGCGCAGTTTGAAGGCGCCGGTGGCCTGACCGATTTCGAGCTTCAGGAGAACATCGTCACCGGCGATGGCGCTGAGACAGGGCGAGGGCGGCAAAGGCGTGTCGAGCGCGGCGATGCCGGCAATGCGTTTACGGGCGGCCAGAATGTCTGCAAGGGTGAGCGACGTCATTTGGGCGCGACCGGAATGCGTGAGGTTGTGTGACACATGAAAAGGCCCCCGTAATGCGCGCCCCGTGATGCGCGAATACATGATGATCAGAGGATTTGTACACATCATCATCCGGGTGGAGAATAGAACAACGACATTTGATGTCGTTTCTGTGCGATTCAGGCGTTCAAAAATGTGATGATGGATTAGTTGTACACAAGGTGGGAGAGCCTGATCGGTGTACGGTTTGTCCGGGGGCGTCAGCGTCCGGCTTTTCTCAGGTGGAGGAACCATGCCAGCAGCCGAAATGCCCTTCAGCGCGCAGGAATATGCCGCGCGTCTGGAAAAGACCCGCAACGCCATGGAGGCGAAGGGTATCGACGTTCTCTTCGTGGAAGATCCGTCCAACATGGCCTGGCTCACAGGCTATGATGGCTGGTCGTTCTACGTCCATCAGGGCGTGATCGTCTTCAAGGATGCCGATCCGATCTGGTGGGGCCGCGCCATGGACGGAAACGGCGCGGTGCGCACCGTCTACATGGATGATGAGAGGGTGCTGCGCTATCCGGATCACTATGTGCAGGCCAACACGTTGCATCCCATGCAGCATCTGGCGGAAATCCTGCGCATTCACGGCTATGGCAATCAGCGCATCGGCGTGGAGCTGGAGAATTATTACTTCTCCGCCAAGGCCTATCTGGTTTTGAAGGAAGAACTGCCGAACGCCAGATTCGTCGACGCGACGGCGCTGGTGAACTGGCAGCGCGCGGTGAAAT
Organism: Nitratireductor sp. PBL-C9; assembly: GCF_050877045.1. Classification (NCBI taxonomy): domain Bacteria; kingdom Pseudomonadati; phylum Pseudomonadota; class Alphaproteobacteria; order Hyphomicrobiales; family Phyllobacteriaceae; genus Nitratireductor; species Nitratireductor sp. PBL-C9. The sequence continues at coordinate 117,498 of NZ_JBPAXW010000007.1, read as the reverse complement.
CCGAAGAGGAAATCGTCTTCATGCGCCGGGCGGCGCGGATTTCGGAAAAGATGATCGACGGCATTGTCGAACGCATCGAGCCGGGTCTCAAGAAGAACGACCTGGTGGCCGAGATCTATGCGGACGCCATTCGCGGCGTGGATGACGACTGGGGCGAATATCCGGCCATCGTGCCGCTTCTGCCGACGGGCTCCGATGCGGCCGCACCACACCTGACCTGGGACGGGCGACGGTTCGAACAGGGGCATGCGACCTTCTTCGAGATCGCCGGCTGCTATCGCCGCTACCACGCGCCGCTCTGCCGCACCGTGTTTCTCGGCACGCCGCCGCAGCACATGCTGGATGCGGAAAAGGCGCTGGTGGAAGGCATCGAGGCCGGGCTTGAGATCGCACGACCGGGCAACCGCGCAGGCCAGATCGCCGATGCGCTCTATGGCGCGCTGGAGCGGGCCGGCATCACGCGTGACGGGCGCTGCGGTTATCCGATCGGCATTTCCTATCCGCCGGACTGGGGCGAGCGCACCATTTCGCTGCGCCGCGAGGACGAGACGGTGCTGGAAGCCGGCATGACCTTCCATTTCATGCCGGGCCTGTGGATGGCCGACTGGGGGCTCGAAATCACCGAGAGCATCCTGATCACGGAAGACGGTCCGGCCGAGGCGCTGTGCCGCCGTCCGCGCGAACTGATCGTGAAGTCGTGATCCATGCGCACTGAAAGGCTTGATAACACGACCCGCATTCTGGCCGATCTGGTGGGGTTTCCCACCATTTCGGCAGAGAGCAATCTGGAACTGATCGCCTATGCCAGCGAAATGCTGAGCGCATTGGGCGCGCGGCTTTCGGTGACGCTGGATGAAAGCGGGCACAAGGCGAACCTGTTCGCCACGCTCGGACCGGAGGGCGATGGCGGCATCGTCCTCTCCGGCCATTCCGATGTCGTGCCGGTGGACGGGCAGGAGTGGACCGGCGATCCGTTTGCGCTGCGCATGGGCGACGGCAATCTCTATGGGCGCGGCACATGCGACATGAAGGGGTTTATCGCCTGCTGTCTCGCCATGGCCCCGCACTACGCCGGGCTCGACCTGAAACGGCCGCTGCATTTCGCCTTCACCTATGACGAGGAGGTGGGGTGCTTCGGTGCGCGGGCGCTGGTGGAGGAGCTGGAACGGGCCGAAATCCGCCCGTCCGTCGCCATTATCGGCGAGCCGACCATGATGCGCATCATCGAGGGGCACAAGGGCTGTTTTGAATACACGACCGAGTTCCGTGGCCTTGCGGGCCATGCCTCCGGGCCGGAGCGCGGGGTCAATGCGGTCGAATATGCGGTGCGCTACATCACGCGCCTGATGGCGATTGCCGAGGAACTCAAGACGCGGGCGCCGCTCGGCAACCGGTTTGACCCGCCCTGGACGACGCTTCAGGTGGGGACGATTTCGGGTGGTGCTGCGCGCAACGTGATTGCCGATCACTGTTCTGTGGAATGGGAGATGCGGCCTGTGCGCAACGAGGATGCGGACTTTGTAAAAGACCGCATTCGCGCCTATGCAGAGCTGGAACTGAAACCGGCGATGCGCGCCGTGTTTGAGGACGCCGACATTGTGACCCACGTGATCGGCGAAGTGGACGGGCTGGAGCCGGTGACCGAATCCGAAGCGCGGCAGATCGTTTCGGAGCTGACCGGTCTTACCGAAGCGGAAGTGGTGGCGTTCGGCACGGAGGCCGGGCTGTTCCAGAAGGCGGGCATCTCGTCCGTCATCTGCGGGCCGGGTTCCATCGAGCAGGCCCACAAGGCGGACGAGTTCGTTTCCATCGAACAACTCGACCAGTGCCTTGGGATGCTCGAGCGGCTGGGAAAAAGGATGAGCTGAGGACGATGGAGCAAAAACGATGACAGGCGAGGGACGGGCGCGGTTCGAGCGGATCTATGCGCTGCTGCGCTCCCGGATCTGTCTTCTGGATTACCCGCCGGGCATGCGGCTGCGTGAAGAAGACCTCGCGGAGGAATTCGAAACCAGCCGCACGCCGATCCGGCGCGTTCTGGCGCGGCTTGAAGACGAAGGCTATGTGCGCTCGGTGCATGGTGTTGGCACAATGGTGACCGATATCGACAGCGCCTCGCTCGAGCAGGTCTACCGGCTGCGCGTGGAGCTTTCCGAACTGATCGGCCGGCTTTCGCCCATCGTGCCGGACGCGGAGACCATCGAGGCTTTCGATGTCATGCGGCGGCGCTGCGAGGCGCTGGCGAAAGCGCCGGACCAGCGCACCTTCGCGCAGCTCAACATGGATTTTCTGGATCTCCTGATGACGCTCACGGAGAACGAGCCGCTGCGGGAGTTTTCAGAACGGCTCTACTACCAGACCACGCGCTTTTGGCTGAAGACGGTGGCCGGTCTTGAGCGCCATGAAGAAGCGCTTGCCAGCGAAACGGACTATTTCCTGCGCGAAATCTCAGACATCGCCACGGCGGTTTCGTGCGGGGCGCTGGAAACGGTCGGGCAGGTGCGCCGGGCGCATGTGGCGATGAGCTATGCAAGGCTCAAGGCGCGTGCGCGCGGCGATGTGCTGCCCGACGAGGTTTAGGCGCAGTGAGTGGCTCTCTTAAGCTTCGGCCTCTTGCGCAAGGGCGCTGAGGTCTGGCAGGTCCGAGGCTCCGCCAACACGCATCACGGCTTCAGCGCCACATCGATTGCCCGATTCAAGGCACTGTTTTAGCGGCAGTTTCGAAAGCCAGGCGTCGATGAAGCCGGCGTTGAATGCGTCGCCCGCACCGGTGGAATCGATTACATCCACGGGCTTTGTCGGTGCGGAAACGGTTTCCTCCGCCGTGATGGCGATGGAGCCATCCGGCCCACGCTTCACGATTGTGAGCGGGGCGGGCGGGGTTGCCGCCTTCAGAATGCCAAGCCGCTCTGCCTCCGTTTCGTTGGGAAGGAAGATGTCCACGGCGGAAATCAGCCCGGCCAGATCGTCGCGCGCGAGCACCGCATCGTCCCAGGAGCAGTCCAGCGAAATGGACAGGCCCGCCGAACGCGCCTTCTCGATGAGGTCGGGCGCTTCGACCAGCGTGGCAAGCTCGCCGATGTGGAGATGCGCAAACGCGCCGCTTGCAACTGCCGCATCGAAAGCCCCGGGTACGGCGGGGCCGGCGCGGCGCGTCAGGAAGGCGCGTTCCAGGCCCGACGCCATGGCGACCGTGATTTGCGGATCGAGATTGGCCGGGGTTTCCTCCGATGCCGAAAGGTCGACGCCGCTTGCCTCAAGGTCGGCCATCAGGGCGCTGGCAAAGGGGCCGGATGGAAGCGCCGAGGCGAGCGAAACCGGGCGGCCGAGAGCGGCCACATAGGCTGCGGTGATGAACGCGCCGCCACCGGGCTTGATCGACAGGCCGCCGGCGAACACCTCTTCGCCGAGTGTCGGCATCTTCGGCAGTTCGGTGAAGATAAGGTCGCAGTAAAGTCGGCCCACACTCAAAACGCGGCCCGAGCGTTTGGCTCGCGTCACGGCAGGGCCTCCCCGGATTTCGCGTCGAAGAGATGCATCTCGCCGGCGCTTGCCGTCAGGTTGACAGTCTCGCCGGGCTTCGGCGGCTCGCGACCGGACGCCTTGGCGATCACTTCGTAGCCATTCACGCCGACATAGACCAGCGTGTCCGCGCCAAGCGGCTCGACGATGTTGACCTTGCCGGAGAAGAGGCCCTTGTCGCCGGTCACGACCAGATCGTCCGGACGCACGCCGACCACCACGTCAGCGCCTTCGGTGGCCTTGCGGTGGGGCAGTTCGATGCCGAGACCGTCGCCGAGCTTCACGCCATTGCCGTTCCAGGTGCCCGGCAGCATGTTCATGGAGGGCGCGCCGATGAACTGGGCGACAAAGGTGTTTGCGGGCTTGTGGTAGACCTCCAGCGGTGTGCCGACCTGCTGGATATAGCCGTCCTTCATGATCACGATACGGTCAGCCATGGTCATGGCTTCAACCTGGTCGTGGGTCACGAAAATAATCGTGTTTCCAACGCGTTGATGCAGCTTCTTGATCTCAAGTCGCATCTGCGTGCGCAATTGCGCATCAAGGTTGGAGAGCGGTTCGTCAAACAGGAAGACGGCAGGATCGCGCACCATGGCGCGGCCAATGGCGACGCGCTGCCGCTGACCACCGGAGAGCTGGTTGGGGCGGCGCTCGAGAAGGTCGGTCATGCCGAGAATGGCGGCAACCTCGTCAATGCGCCTGTCCTTGTCCTCTTTCGAGAGTTTGGAGGTGCGCAGGCCGAAACCGATATTCTTGCGCACGGACATGTGCGGATAGATGGCGTAGTTCTGGAACACCATCGCGATATCGCGGTCCTTGGGCTCCAGATTGTTGACCAGGCGGTCGCCAATGTGGATCTCGCCGCCGGTAACCTCTTCGAGGCCGGCGATCATGCGCAGCGTCGTGGATTTGCCGCAGCCCGAAGGGCCGACGAAGACGACGAATTCGCCATCCGCCACATCGAGGTCGATGCCGTGCAGCACCTCGACCTTGCCATAGGTTTTGACGAGTTTGCGAAGGTTGAGTGTGGCCAAGGGTCTACTCCTGCAAGAGTGCGCCAAAGGCGGCGTCGAGCGCGGCCCCGGCATTGGCAGCGCGGGCAAGGGCCGCGGCCTGTTGTTCTGAAAGGCTGGCAAGCGTGGCGCGGTAGGTTTCAAGCGCCTCGTTCATGGCTTTGGGCGCGGGACCGCCGAAACGTTCGCGCACCGTCACGAAATGACGCGCGCTGACGGCTTCGCCATAGGCTGCGCGGTCGAGCGTGCTGTCGCGGCCGGTCAGGCCCGTAAAGGCTTCGGAGAACGCCTCGAAGCCTTCGCCGAGCGGCTTGCCGGCGGCAATGACGGCGCGGGCCGTGGCGGCTGCGATCTCATGCGCCTGCCGGAAGGACAGGTTCTCGCGGCGCACCAGCGTATCGGCGAGTTCCGTCACGGTGATGCAGGCGGCGTCGATGTTTCTGGCCACGCGCTCGCCATCGATGGAAACGGCGCTGATCAGGGCTGCCAGAAGGTCGAGCACGCGCGCGCCGCTGTGGAAAGCCGCATAGCCGGCCACCTGAACCTCGCCCTCACTGTCATTCATGTCGGTGAACGGCGTGTTGTGCATCGTGTTGACGACCGCATCGGCCCGACCGCAGGTCATGGAAGCGAGGTGGCGCAGGTGCTCGATGGGCACCGGATTGCGCTTCTGCGGCATGATCGAGGAGATCTGCACGAGGCTGCCGGGCACATGGAGCTGTCCCACCTCGAAGGCCGACCAGAACTGCATGTCCTGGATCAGGCGACCAAGATGCAGGAAGGTGAGCTTCATCGCGCTGTAGAGGCCGGTGACATAGTCGACCGAGGCGATGCAGCCATAGGAATTGCGCAGCGGCTCGGAGAAGCCCAGCAGATCGGCCATGCGGGCGCGATCAATGGGGAAGCCGCTGGTGGTGATTGCGGCTGCGCCCATCGGGCAATGGTCGATATTGGCGCGGGCCGCCTGAAGGCGCTCGATGTCGCGCAGAAGCACTTCGACGGCAGCCGACAGATAGTGACCGAAGGTCGAGGGCTGTGCCGGCTGGCCGTGCGTGTAGGCAACGATCAGCGTGTCGCGCTCGGCTTCAGCCTTGGCGATCAGGGCGGAGGCAAGGGCCTGCGCCTTCTCGATCAGCGTGTCGGCATGGGCCTTCAATGTGAGCTTGAAGACCGTATGGTCCATGTCGTTGCGCGAGCGGGCCGTGTGCAGCATGCCGGCGAGATCCGGTCCAAGCCGCTTCTTCAGCTCGGCCTCGACGAGGAAGAAATAGTCTTCCACCTCGCCGGTATAGGTGAGGGCGTCGACATCGACAGTCCCGTCGATGTCGATGAGCGCGCCGGCGATGCGGGCGGCGTCCTCACGCGTCAGGATGCCCGTTTCGGTGAGCATCACCAGATGCGCCCGGTTGATGGCGCGGAACGCACCCACATAATTGGCCTTCACGCCTTCAAAGAGGGGCGCAAGCACCGTGTCCTTGTAGACGGGATGGGGAAATTTCTCGTTGAGACTCATCGTTCACTTATCCCTTGAGGCCGGCCATGACGACGCCACGGATGATGAAGCGCTGGAAGATCAGGAAGACGACCAGCGTCGGCAGCGTGGAGATGGCGGCGCCCGTCATGATCAGTTCCCAGGCCACGTCCACCTCGTCGCCGAAGCTTGAGAGGCCGACCGGCAGCGTGTACATCTCGGCAGAGTTGGTGACGATCAGCGGCCAGATGAAGGCGGTCCAGTTGCCGAGGAAGACGAAAATCGCCAGGGCGGCAAGGGCGGGGCGCACGAGCGGCATGGCCACCTGCCACCAGATCTGGAATTCGTTCAGCCCGTCGATGCGCGCAGCCTCCAGGAAATCGTCGGGAACGGTCTCGAAGAACTGCTTCATGAGGAAGGTGCCGAAGGCGGTCATGACGCCCGGGAACATGATGCCCCAATAGGTGTCGAGCCAGCCAAAACTCTTGCTCATGAGATACCACGGGATGACCAGCATCTCGGTCGGGATCATCAGCGTCGACAGGATGGCGATGAAGACGAGATAGCGGCCGGGGAACTTGAACTTGCAGAGCGCGTAGCCAACCAGCGCGTCGAAGAAGACGGCCGACACGGTGGTGAGGATGGCAATGACCAGCGAGTTGATGAACCAGCCGTAGAAGCGTCCGTCTTCGAGAACATAGGTGTAGTTCTCGATTGTCGGCTCTTCGGGGATCAGGTTCAGATTGTAGACCTCGAAGGGAAATTTCAGCGAGGTCGAGATCATGAACACGATCGGCATGACCATGAGGATGCCGCCGCCGAACAAGAGCACCCAGCGGATGAACTGGCCCATATTGCGCCGTGAATTGCGCGAGGAGCCGGAGAAGAGCGCGTCCGTGGACGCTTTGACTGCAATGTCCTGACTGGCCATGTCAGCTATCCTTCAGGAGACGAAGCTGGATCAGGCTGACGACCAGCAGAATGGTGAAGAGAACAACGGTCTGCGCGGCTGCGTAGCCCATGTTGAAGCCGTTGAAAGCGGTGTCGTAGATCAGGAGCACCAGTGGCTTGGTGGAGTTCAGCGGACCGCCCGGATTGTTGGTGGTCATGTTGAACACCTGATCGAAGATCCGCAGGAAGCCGATCGAGGAGAAGACGACCAGGAACACGATGGTGGGCTTCAGGAGCGGAATGGTGATTTCCGTCAGCACCGTCCAGGTGGAGACGCCATCGATGCGGGCTGCCTCGTAATAGCTCTGTGGAATGGCGCGCAGGCCGGCCATGAAGATGATGACCTGAAAGCCCAGACCCGCCCATACGGCCGGTGCGAGCACCGAAGGCAGGGCGTTGGTGGTGGAGCTCAGGAATTCGATCTGTGCAAAGCCGAGGCTGGCCAGGAAATTGTTGAACACGCCGATGGGAACCGGCTGGTAGAACCAGCGCCAGACCCAGGCCATCGCCACCGCGCTTGTCATGAAGGGCAGGAAGTACAGTGCGCGGATCGTGCCGTGCATGAACCGCACCTTGTCGAGGTGATAGGCAATGATGAAGGACAGGACGAGGCTGATCGGTGTGCCGAGGATCAGATACATGAAGGTGTTCTTGAACACTTTCCAGAAGACCGGATCGCTGAACAGCTTTGTGTAATTTTCCAGTCCGACGTATTTGCGGTCGCCAAGCAGGTTCCATTCCTGGAAGGAAAGAACGAAGGCGTTGGCCGTCGGATAGAAACGGATGACGACGTAGAAGAGAACGGGGAGGGCGAGGAAAGCCCAGGCCCAGACGATCTGCTTCTGCGGTATGGATAGGTTTTTGTAAAAGCGCATGGCCCCGTCCCGGTCGGCGCCAGAGTGTCTTCGCCCGTGCCGAAGCCCGCGAAACCACCCTGTCTGTCTGTCGATGCGTCGATGCGAAGCCGGATGTGTTCACCCGGTAGCAGAAAACGCTGAAAGGGCGCCCGAACATGGTCCGGACGCCCGACAGGCCTTATTTGTTGTAATACTCGTCGAGGATTTTCTGCTCTTCCCCGGCGGCCTGGGAGACGCTCTCTTCAAGCGCCTGACCCTGCAGCTCGATGCGCTGCATCATGTCCACCATCGTCTGGCGCTGGGCGCTCTCATTGGCGAAGACCGTGGTCTTTGCGTATTCGAGACCCTTGATGAAGGGGCCGTAGACGGGGTGGTTGACATTCTCGTCGGTCATTGCGGCAGAGGGCTTGGCCGGAAGCTCGCCAACGGTCTCAAGCCAGATCTGCATGGCTTCGTCGGAGGTGAGGTATTCCATGAACTTGACCGCCGCATCGAACTTCTCGCCTTCCGCCTTGGAGGTGATGGCGTTCACCCAGTAGGAGGAATAGTTCGACTTGGTGCCGTCAGGACCGGCCGGCAGCTCCGCCACGCCCCATTTGAGGCCGCGCACGTTTTCCAGCGCGCCGATGCGGAAGGAACCGTCGATGTGCATGCCGGCGCGGCCCGCCTTGAAGGCTGCCTGCGGCTCGTCCATGAACGCGGCCTTGGTGACGCCGTGTTTGGCCTGCAGGTCGTTGTAGAAGCCGAAAGCCTTGAGACCGGCTTCGTTTTCGTAGTTCACCTTCTTGTAATCATCGAGATAGGGCTCGCCGCCGAACTGGCGGATGAGCACTTCACGGATCCAGTGATGGTCCTGCGCGGTCATGCCGGTGGTGATGCCGACGGCGGTAAGGTTTCCGGCGCCGTCCTTCTTGGTCAGCTTCTTTGCCGCCTCGACGAACTCGTCGAGATTGGTGGGCGGGTTCTCGATACCGGCCTCATCGAACATGCGCTCATTGTAGAAGAGCGCCAGCGAACGCACGGCCGTGGGCAGCGCCCAGTAGCTGTCGCCCATCCGCATCGCCTTGACCATGGGGAAGAACTCTTCCTCGATCTTCTCCGGCGGGAAGGTGTCGGCCGGCAGCGGCTGGATCAGCTCTGCCTCGACATAGTCGTTCAGCCAGCCATAGAACAGCTGCACAACGTCCGGACCCTGGCCGGCCGGAATCGCGGCGGCAACCTTGGTGCGATAGCTGTCATAGGGGAAATGCGTCATCTTGACGGTGATGTCGGGATTGGCCGCCTCGAAATTCTCGATCAGCTGGTCCATCGCCTTGACGCGGGCGTCGAAGAAGTACTGCCAGTATTCGATCTCGACAGCCGAAGCGCTGGTGGCCGCAGCCGTAAGCGCTGCCGTCGCAGCACCCAGGATGTAAGTCCGTAACCCGTGCAATTTCATTTTACTCGCTCCCTTTGACCGCCAGCCGCCTCTTTCCGGCTGGTTTCGGCATTCACCCTCAGATCGGCCATCCGGTAATGACAGCCGGCTCATTCGTTAACGATTAACTCAATCAAGTTGAATGTTCAAGTAAGTTGAATTAATAAGCCTGTATGAAGATTGTCCACCCACGCCGCATCGTCGGATCGAACGCTGAACGCACCCGTCTGCACAATCGACAGGTGGTGCTTGGGCATGTGCGTGAGCGCCAGCCCATCGGGCGCGCCGAGATCGCGCGCATTTCGGGACTTTCCACGCAGGCGGTGAGCAACATCATCGCGGAGCTGGAGGAGGACGGTTTCATCGTCGAGGCCGGTCGCCAGTCGGCGGGTCGGGGGCTTCCGGTCCTCCAATACCGGCTGAACGGTGATGGCGCGGCGGCGCTCGGCATCGAGGTGCGGCCGGATGCCATGTTCGGCGCGCTGGTGAACCTTGCCGGCGAGACGCTTTTCACGACGCGCGAAGCCCTGCCGAAGAACGATCCGAAGACGGTTGCAGATGTGGCCCGGCGCATCAGGACGGTGGCGCTCCATGGCCGGAATGCGGAAAAGCAGGACATTCTGGGCGCTGGTGTCGTCATGCCGGGCCCGTTCGGAAAGGTCGGCATTTCCGGCGCCGGTCAGACAGCCCTGCATGGCTGGGAGGAGACGGACCCCGTCGCGCTGTTTGAGGATGCGCTCGACATGGCGGTCGTGGTCGAGAACGACGCCACCGCCGCAGCCGTTGCCGAGCGCGTGCGCGGCGTTGCATCGGGGCTCAGGACTTTCTGCTTCATCTATTTCGGCGCGGGTCTCGGCCTTGGCGTCGTCAATGATGGCGAGGTGCAGCGCGGCGCATTCGGCAATGCGGGCGAGATCGGTCATGTGATCGTGACGCCGGGTGGACGCCAGTGCGCCTGCGGCAACAAGGGCTGTCTGGAAACCTATGCGAGCCGCATTTCCGTGCGCTCCAAACTGGCCTGTGCCGGCGTCGAGATCGACAGCGCGACCGACATCGAGAAGCTTTATGAAGCAGGCAATCCGCATCTGATGGAGTGGATCGGCGAGGCGGCCGGCCCGCTCTCGCAGGCCATCGGCATGATCGAGAACCTGTTCGATCCGGAAACCGTCATTCTCGGCGGGGCGATGCCCGACGAAGTGCTCGATCACCTGATCGGCGCGCTGCATCTGCCCGGCGGCTCGGTTGCGGCCCGTGAGGGGCGCGTTTCTCCGCGTGTGCAGCGCGGCGCATGCGGCCGCCTGACGGCCGCCCTTGGCGGGGCAGCCCTCGTCATCCACGACACCATTACCCCGCGCATTGCCGCGAAGACTTGATAATTTCCGGGAGGTTTGGAATGCCCTTGTCCGATCAGGAGCGTATTGACGCGCAGATGCGCAACCCGCGTATCGTCCAGCTGTGGCGCGCGCTGGCGCCGCTGAAATCCTGCGTCTCCTTCATGAATACGGGTGCGCATCCCGATGACGAGACATCCGAGATGCTGGCAGCGCTCGGGCTGCGGGACGGCGTGGCGCTGTCATTCGCCTGCGCCAATCGCGGCGAGGGCGGGCAGAACGCCATCGGCTCGGAAGTCACGCATGATCTGGGTGTGGTGCGCACTGCCGAGATGGAGCGCGCCGCCGATGTGCTGAACCTCAATCTCTACTGGCTTTCCGAAACGCCGGACGACGCCGTCTTCGATTTCGGTTTTTCCAAGAGCGGCAAGGAAACGCTGGGCAAATGGGGACGTGAACGCACGCTGAAGCGTTTCGTCGAGATCATACGCACCGAACGCCCGGACATCATCTGCCCGACTTTCCTCGACATTCCGGGCCAGCACGGCCATCACCGGGCGATGACGGAACTGGCGCATGCGGTGATGGACGCGGCGGCTGATCCGGCGTTTCCCGATGTGGATCTGCCGGTATGGCAGGTGAAGAAGCTCTATCTGCCGGCATGGTCCGGTGCGGGCGACGCCTATGATGACGATCTGCCGCCACCGAGCGCCACGCTGACGGTGAAAGGCGGCGGCGAAGACCCGGTGACGGGCTGGAGCTGGGCGCAGATCGGCGAGCAGTCACGCGTGTTCCATCGCACACAGGGCATGGGCCGCTGGGTCGCGCATGGCGCGCCGAACGACTGGCCGCTCCATCTGGTGCGCTCGGAGGTTTCCGGCCCGGATGACAGTGTGACGGACGGCCTGCCGGTCACGCTGATCGATTTGGCGGCGTTTGCCGGTGCTCCGGAAATCGCCGCGCAACTGGAAACCGCGCATGAGGCCTGCATGGCGGCCATTGCCGCTTTCCCGAACAGGGAGAGCGTGGCGCGAAAGGCAGCCTCGGCACTCAGGGCCGTTCGCGAGGCGCGCGATGCCTGCCCGGCGCACGCCCATGACGAGGTGCAGCACCGCCTTGCCGCCAAGGAAGTTCAGCTTTCGCACGTGATGCGGATCGCAAGCGGCGTGCAGGTGCGCGCTGCACTTGAGCGCGACATTCTGCGCCCCGGCGAGAGCGTGGCGCTGACCATCGAGAGCGCCGGACCCGTGGCGGAAGTGACGCCCGTCGTGCCGGAGGGCTGGCGCGCTGCCGATGGCCTCGTCCATGTGCCGGAGGATGCGCAACCCACCGACTGCTATCCCGCGCATTATCTGCCGGGCAGGGCGCGCCTGCCTGCGGTGCGTGTGGGCGTGACCATTGACGGGGTTTCGGCGGAAACGATGCTGCCGCTTGAGCGCGCGCCGGTGGTTCTGCCCGCGCGCTCGGCCACGCTTGCGCCTGACCGGGCGCTGATCAATGTTGCAGCCAGTGCGCGCACGATCGATCTGCGCGTTTCGGAACTCCATCCGGCACAGGCGGAAACCGCGCTGGAACTGCCGGACGGCTGGACTGCATCGTCGGTGACGGGGGGCTTGCGGGTTACAGCGCCTGAGGCTATCGCGCCGGGGCTTTATGAGCTGCCGCTGGAGATTGACGGTCAGACGGCCGAAACGGTTCACCGGTTCGATTATCCGCATATCGGCGCGCGGGCGCGCGCCTTTCCGGCCAAGCTCTCCGTGCGGGTGCTTGATGTGGCGCTGCCGGATGTGCGAACCGGCTATGTGGGCGGCGGCAATGACCGCGTCGGACTGTGGCTGCGCGCACTGGGGCTCGATGTCACCGACATGAGTGATGAGGCGCTGACGGCTGAGGGGCTGAAGGACATCGACACGCTGGTGGTGGGCATTTTCGCCATGCGCGCCCGTCCGGCGCTTAAAGAAGCGATGCCCGCGGTGAAAGCCTGGGTGGAGGATGGCGGCAATCTGGTCACGCTCTATCACCGCCCGTGGGATGCGTGGGATCCGGAGACGGTGCCGCCGCGCCGGCTGGAGATCGGCAAACCGTCGCTGCGCTGGCGGGTGACGGATGAGAATGCCGAGGTGACCCATCTCGCGCCCGGACATCCGCTGCTCAACACGCCGAACCGCATCACGGATGAGGACTGGAAGGACTGGCACAAGGAGCGCGGGCTTTATTTCGCCAAGAGCTGGGACGAGGCCTATGAGCCGCTTCTGTCCATGGCCGACCCGGAAGAGGACGCGCATCAGGGCGCGCTTCTCTCGGCGCAGATCGGCAAGGGGCGGCACACCCATGCGGCGCTGATCCTGCATCACCAGATGGAGAAACTGGTGCCCGGCGCGTTCCGCCTGATGGCGAACCTTCTGGCGCGACCGTGAGTGCGCCTGCCACGGCAAAGGACAATCTGCGCGCCGGGGCCTGGCTTCTGGCGGATATGGGGCTCAACATCTGGGCCATATCCATCGTCAAGGCGCTGGGCGCGGGCTATCCGCCGTGGCAACTCGTTTTTCTCAGGGCACTGGTCGGGTTCTGCTTGATCCTGCCGTGGCTGGCGCGTCAGCGGCAGGTTCTGTGGTCGATCGACCGCGTTCCGCTGCATCTGTTCCGGGTGTTCCTGTCGGCAGTGGCGCTGACGGGCGGCTTCTATGCCGTCGCGCATCTGCCGCTGGCGCTTTACATGACCATGAATTTCACGCGGCCCGTCGTGCTGGTGGCGCTTTCCGCGCTGATCCTGCGCGAGGCGGTGTCCGGTTCCCGCTGGCTTGCGGCGGGGCTGGGGCTCGTCGGCGCGTTCATCGCCGCAAGCCCCGGCAATGTGGAATGGACGCCGGCCCTGCTCGCGGCGCTGGCCGCCGTTCTGGCAGGCACGGGGGCGATCATCGTCACACGCCAGCTCAAGGGCACGCCGCCGGTGGTGATGATGCTGTTCTATACGGGCGGGCTGGCGCTGATCACCGCCTGGCCGGCCATTTCGGGCTGGCAGGACGTGGCGGCCGGTCACTGGCCGTTTCTGCTGGCCGTCGGCATCTTCTCGCAGGCCGCACAGTTCTGTTTTCTGCGGGCGCACTGGCTTGGCGATGCGGGGTTTCTGGGACCACTCGGCTATTCGAGCCTGATCCTGTCGGGCGTGGTGGGCTATGTCTTCTTCGGCGAGGTGCCCAGCCTCAACACGGTGATCGGCGCGGCCATCATCGTTTCGGCCACTGCCTTTCTCACATTGAGGACGGCGCGGCTGAGAAGCCACGCCGCCTCTGGCAGTTGAAGCCTGTAAGCGCCGATCAATCGGGATCGGCGCCTTCGGCAATCGCCTCGTCGGCGATCTTGGGCCGGAAGTAGCGACCGACGATCAGCGGCATGACGAAGCCGATGATGGCGAAGGACCAGAGCCCGATGGCGAGCCACGAGTTGAACAGCATCGTCCAGTCGCCGTCATGAATGGTCATCGCGCGGCGCAGGTTCTTTTCCATCTGGTCGCCCAGAAGAACGCCGAGGATGATCGGCACCAGCGGCACGTCGAGCTTGCGCAGAACCCAGCCCAGAACGCCGAAGGCGATCATCACCAGAAGGTCGAAGGTGGAGCCGGAAATGCCGTAGATGCCGACGAAGGAGATCATCGCCACGGCGGGCATCAGATAGCGGGTCGGGATCAGCAACACGCGCACGAACAGCGACACCAGCGGCAGGTTCATGGCCAGAAGCATGATGTTGCCGATGAAGAGCGCGGCGATCAGGCCCCAGACCACATCCGGGTTCTGCTGGAAGAGCAGGGGGCCGGGGGTGATGTTGAGCGCGAGCAGCATGGCGAGCAGGACGGCGGTGGTGCCGGAACCGGGAACGCCGAGCGCCAGCATGGGCACCAGCGCGCCGCCGGCGGCCGAGTTGTTGCCGGCCTCGGGCGCTGCCACGCCGCGCGGATCACCCTTGCCGAACGTGCCGTTGCGGTCGGAGATGCGCTTCTCGAACGTGTAGGAGATGAAGGAGCCGAGCGAAGCGCCGGCGCCCGGCAGAACACCGGCGATGAAGCCGAAGACCGTCGAACGGCCCATGGCGGGAATGGTTTCGCGCACCATCTTCCACGGCGGCACGATGCGGCCCACCTTGACCACCTTGTCGTCTGCGCCGCCGCCGGCACGGTGTTCGAGGAAGATGAACACTTCCGAAAGCGCGAACAGGCCGACAATGGCGACGAGGAAGTCGATGCCGTCATAAAGATGCACTTCGCCGAAGGAAAAGCGCGGAACGCCGGTCTGGCCATCGACGCCGATGGTGGCGATGCCAAGGCCCAGAACCGCGGCCAGCGCCGCCTTGGCCTGATTGCGGCTGGCGATGCCGCCAAGCGTGGCGAAGGCGAGCACGAACAGCGCGAAATATTCGGCCGGACCGAACAGGAGCGCGACCTTGACCAGCTGCGGCGCGAGGAAGACGAGCCCCCAGGTGGCGAAGAATGCGCCGACGAAGGATGCAAGACCGGAGATGGCGAGCGCTTCGCCGGCCTTGCCGGCCTTGGCCATGGGATGGCCGTCGAGCGTTGTCATGAGGGCCGGTTCATCGCCTGGAATGTTGAGCAGGATCGATGAGATGCGGCCGCCATACATCGCGCCATAATAGACGCTGGTCAGCAGGATGAGCGCCGGTGTGGCCGGCAGGCCGAGGGTGAAGGCGAGCGGAATGAGGATCGCAACGCCGTTTGAAGGGCCGAGCCCCGGCAGCGCGCCGATGATGGTGCCGAGAAAGCAGCCGATCAGCGCCAGCATGAGGTTCTGCCAGGTCAGTGCGACGGCAAAGCCGTCTGCCAAAGAGGCTAGTGTGTCCATGATAGGGCCTCCCGTCTCAGAAGCCCCAGGGGCCGCGTGCAAGCGACAGCCCCAGGACGAGATGGAAAATGACATAGATGCCGACGGCGATCACAACGCCGGCGATGATGGCGGAAACGGGGTGCGACCCCAGACGCCAGGAAAGGTAGCTCGCTGCGATGGCCGTGCAGAGCACGAAGCCATATTCCTTCAGGAACAGCGCATAGGCGATCATCACGGCGGTGGCGACGCCGATTTCAAACAGCCGCGCGAAGCCTGGCCATTCCGGCTCGGTGTCCGGCTTGAGAATAATGACCACGCTGGAAATCGCGAGCACGGTGCCGATCATGTAGGGAAAGGCCTTGGGGCCAAAGGGATCGGATATGAAGCTCAGTTCGATCTGCGTCGCCTGCCAGAGATAGAAGGCGGCGAGGAGGAAACCGAAAACGCCGAAGATGCGGTCGCTCATGACAGACGTGTTCCCCTGATTGTTCTTGATACAATTCGGGCCTGTGGGGTGTCCCGACAGGCCCGATTAGGTTCGCTCGTGCGTTACTTCACGATGCCGATCTGTTTGGACAGATCGGTGATGGAATCGATGGATTCCTTCACGAAGGCCTGGAATTCCGCGCCCTGCAGGTCGAGCGGTGCGAGACCATTGTTGGCCATGACCTCTTTCCACTCGTCAGAGGCATAGACCTTGCTGACGGCGTCGACCCAGTAGTCATAGGCTTCGTCCGACATGTTGCCGGGGGCATAGAAACCGCGCCAGTTCGCACCGATCACGTCGATGCCCTGTTCCTTCGCCGTGGGGAAGGAAGCGAAATCGCCTTCAAGACGCTCGGGCGCCATGACGGCAATGACCTTGATGTCGCCGGAATCGACGAAGCCCTTGGCTTCCGAGGCATCGCCCGTGAACGCCTGCACGGAGCCGGCGAGGAGCTGGGTAACGGCTTCGCCGCCACCGTCAAAGGCGACATATTTGACCTGACGGACATCCTCGATGCCGGACTTGGAGGCGGCGATCAGAACCTTCAGATGATCCCAGCCGCCCACGGCAGAACCGCCGGCCACGGAGACGGAGGACGGGTCCGCCTTGATCTTGTCCATCAGCTCGGGGAGCGTGTTGATGGGCGAATCCTTGGCGACGGCGATCACGCCGTAATCAGCGCCGACTGCGCCGACCCAGCGCACCTGATCCATCGTGTTGCCGGGGAACGCGCCCTGGGCGAGACGGGTGGCCGTTGCCGAGGAGGCGGCGACAATCAGATTGTTCTCGTCATTGCGCTTGCCGACGACTTCGGCAAAGGCCACACCACCGCCGCCGCCGGCGACATTGGCGACCTGCATGGTGCCGGGAACAAGCTTCAGGTCCTGAAGCGTCTTGCCAACCTGGCGGCAGGTGAAGTCCCAGCCGCCGCCCGGATTTGCAGGCGCGATGCACTCGGTGTTGTTGGGATCGAACGCGAACGCCGACAGGCTGGACGCAAGTGTGACCACGGCCGCAAGGCCAAGCAGCTTCTTCATGGAATTCCTCCTGTTAAGCAGTTCCGCCACATGGTGGACGGAACTCTCCTCAAACCTGTTTTTTAACCGCTGTCCTCCCGGAAACCGGAGCGGTGCGCCAATGAGATTGTTCTCATGACGATGGAGAGCCTATAGGGTGTCCCTGTCACAAAGCTGTCAAAGTCGGGAAAAATGCATTTCTTGATCGTCGAAGACACACGCGATGTCGCAGAAGCCATTGAAAGAAGGCTGGAAAAGGCCGGTCATGTGAGTGATCGTGCGGAGACGCTGGAAGACGCAAGGCACTTCGTGGCGATGGCGCATCACGACCTTGTCATTCTCGACATCAACCTGCCCGACGGGTCGGGCATTGCGTTTCTGAAAGCGCTGCGGGCTGCGGGAAACCGGGTTCCGGTGCTGGTTCTGACGGCGCGGCTTGCGGTCAACGACAAGATCGATGCGCTCGATCTCGGCGCGGACGACTACATGATCAAGCCGTTTGATCTCGGCGAGCTGGAAGCGCGCATCCGCGCCATCATCCGCCGGCGCAGCGGCGAGGCTGACCGGACGCTTTCGGTCGGAAAGCTGACCTTCGACATGGCGGCGCGGCGGGTTCTGATCGACGGGCAGCCCTGTGATCTGACCCGGCGCGAGCAGACGCTTCTGGAGATTTTCCTCACAAACCGGGATCGTGTTCTCGACAAGGAGGATTTGCTCCTGCGCCTGTTCGGCCATGATGATGAGCGCAATCCCAATGCGGTGGAGCTTTATGTCGGGCGGCTGCGGCGCAAGATCGAGGGTTCCGGACTGGAAATCCGCACCTTACGGGGGCTCGGCTATCAGGCGGTGACGATGGAGACGGGCGGCTGATGGCGCATCAGGGGCGCGAGGCTGCGCCCGACCGCAGCCTTTCGATTGCCTATCGACTGGCCATTTCTCTGACTCTGGTGCTCGGGCTCGCCGTGGCAGCGACGATTTATGCGGCCTATGGCTATGGCCGGCAGGCGGCCAACGAAGCTTTCGACCGGCTGCTTCAGGGCGCGGCGCTTCAGATTGCGGAGCGCATTTTCGTGATCGAAGGCGAGGTGCGCGTCGATATCCCCGTTTCGGCGTTCGAGCTTCTCTCGCTTGCCAAGGACGAACGCGTTTTCTACCGGGTCGCGCAGCCGGACGGCGCGACGCTGACGGGCTATGAAGACTTCCCGCTGCCCGAAACTGACGAGATCCCCGAGGGCGGTCTTGCCTATGAAGTGGATTTTGGCGGCGAGCGGGTGCGCGCGCTTGCAACCCTGCGCAGGCTGGCGGAACGGGCGGTGAGCGGCGATATCTACATCGTCGTGGCGCACACCACGGGAAGCCGCGAGCAGCTTGCCCGCAGCATGGCCACACAGGCCGTCGCCGTGATCGCCGGTGCGGGTGTCGCCATTCTGGTTCTGGCGCTTCTGGCCATGCGCTATGCGATGCGCCCGCTGGAGCGCATTCAAACGGCGATCCTTGAGCGTGACCCGCTCGACCTCTCGCCCTTTTCCATGCATGCGCCGGAGGAGGTGTCGGCGCTGGTCGCCTCCATCAACCGCTTCATGGGGCGGCTCGACCGGCGGGTGCGCGCCATGCAGGACTATGTGGCCGATTCCGCGCATCAGATACGCACCTCGATCACGGCTCTGCGGGCGCATAGCGAGCTGGCGCTGGACGAGGACGATCCCAAACGGCTGAAAGTGCTGCACCGACGCATCCGCAGCCGCGCCATAGGGCTGAACCGGCTGACCGACCAGTTGCTCAGCCATGCGCTGGTGACACACCGCGCCGACACCGCACCGCTGGAGCCGCTCGACCTGCGGCGCATCGCTGTCGACGCTGAACGCGAGTTCACGCAGCTTGCGGGTGGCGGCAGATCGCGCATCCGTCTCGACTTGCCGGAAGAACCGGTGATGGTGCGCGGCGATGCGTTCAGTCTGGGGGAAGCCGTGAAGAACCTTTTGAACAACGCGCACGCCCATGGAAAGCCGCCCATCGCGCTTGGCGTATCGAGCCATGGCGAACGGGCGCGGGTCACCGTCACGGATCGCGGCGGGGGGCTCTCCGTGCGTGATCCCGTCGAGATCGGCCAGCGCTATGCGATCAACCCCAACAAGCCGGAAAGTGCGGGGCTCGGGCTCGCGATCGTGCGTGAGGTGGCGGAGTTTCATCACGGGCATATCGCGCTTGATGGCGGGGAGGGCGCGTTCTCCATCAGCCTCGATCTGCCGCTTGCAACACCGGGAGACCAGCCGGCATGATACGCTTCATCCTGTGCGTTTCGGCGCTGTTCGCGCTCCTTCATGCGCTGCCGGCCCACGCCAATGACACGGTGTTCGATGCGCCGGACGGCAAGGCTGAAACGCTGGTTATCGGCAGCGTGACCGATCTCGAACACATCGAACCGCTCATTCGGGAGTTTCAGAGAACCAATCCGACAACAGAGGTTGTCTATCGCCAGATGACCAGCCTCGATCTTTATGGCGCTGCGGCGGAAGCCTGCGAGGAGCGGCGCTTCTTTGCCGATGCGGTGATTTCGTCCGCCATTCCCGAACAGGTGCGCCTTGTGAACGATGGCTGTTCGGAGCCGTTCCGCTTTGCGCTGCCACCTGATCTGCCGGACTGGGCCTCGTGGCGCAACGAGCTTGTGGGTCTCACCTTCGAGCCCGCGGTGATCGTCTACGACCGGGAAGGGCTGGAACCGGATGAGGTGCCGCGCAACCGTTTCGAGCTGGTCGACCTTCTGCGCCAGACGGAGCGTTTTCGCGGTCGCATCGGCACCTATGACATCGAAAGCTCCGGCGTCGGCTACATCTTTGCCTTCGAAGACGCCGCGCAGGCTTCCACCTGGGGGCGGCTTCTGGAGAGTCTTGGTCAGAACCGGGCGCAGCTTTTCTGTTGCAGTTCCGATGTGATCGACGGCGTGCGGACCGGCCGGCTGGTGCTCGGCTACAATGTTCTGGGGTCCTATGCGCTCGCCCGGCAGCAGGAAGATCCGCGCATCGGCATCATCTTTCCGTCCGATTACACGCTGGCGCTGTCGCGCGCGGCACTGGTCTCGCGCCATGCCCGCAACAAGCGCGCCGCCAATGCACTGATCGCCCTGGCGCTCAGCGACAAGGGGCAGGAGCTTTTTTCCGGCCCGTCGCGCCTGTTCTCCTCGATGAGCGGGCCTGAAATGCTGGGCAGGATCGATACGGGCGACGGACCGTCTGCCGAGGCGGCGGCCTTCCGGCCCATCGGGCTTTCACCGGCCCTTCTGGTCGGGCTCGATCAGGCAAAGCGCAAGGCGTTTCTCGACCAGTGGCGCAAATCCTTTCGCGCGGGCGGTGGAGAGTAGAAGGCGCGCTATTTGCTTTCCCGTCATCCTTGGCTAATCATGCCGCAAAAATCGGGGAGGGGTGCGGGAGGAAATGGCGAGCGGTCAGGCAGCAAAGGCGCAGCGCAACATGGCAGCGGATCCGGAATTCGGGCCGTGGCTTGCGCAGGCTTCGATTCTTGTCATCGATGATGAGCCGGGCATGCGCAACTTTCTCGTGCGCACGCTTGGTCCGCGCTGCAAGCGGCTCGATGAAGCCGCCGACACGGAAGAAGCCTCCCGAAAGCTCGACGCCAACCACTATGATGTGGTGATCCTAGACAACATCATGCCCGGCAAGAACGGCGTCGACTGGCTGGCGGAGCAGCGGGCCATCGGTTTTTTCTCCAACGCCATCCTGATGACGGCCTATGCGGACCTCGAAACCGCAATCCAGGCGCTGCGCGCGGGCGCGGTCGATTTCATCCTGAAGCCGTTTCGCTCCAACCAGCTTCTGAACGCGGTGGCCCGCTGTCTCGATCAGATGCGGCTCCAGCGTGAAAATTATGTGCTGCGCTATGAGCTGAAATCCACATCGGACCATGTGTTGCTGCGCGACAAGCTGATCGGCGGATCAAAGGCGATCAGTGATGTGCGCAACACGATCGCGCGCGTCGCGCCGCTGCCCACATCGGTGCTGCTGACCGGCCAGTCGGGCACGGGCAAGGAAGTGGCGGCGCGCTCGCTGCACTCGCTGTCGGACCGCGCGGACAAGCCCTTCGTGCCGGTCAATTGTGCGGCGATCCCGCCAGACATGATCGAGACCGAGCTGTTCGGCCATCTGAAAGGCGCGTTCACGGGGGCGGAAGGCGGTCGCGAAGGCCTCTTCATGCATGCCCAGGACGGCACGCTGTTTCTCGACGAGATCGGCGAACTGCCGCTTGCGACACAAAGCAAACTCCTGCGGGTACTCGAAGACCGGCGCATCCGCCCGGTCGGCTCGGAACGTGAAATCCCGGTCGATCTGCGTTTCGTCTTCGCCACCAATGCGGAGCTTGAGAAACAGGTGGAGGCCGGTCAATTTCGCGCCGATCTCTTCTTCCGCATCAATGTGATGCAGATCCACCTGCCGCCGCTCAAGGATCGCGATGACGATGTGCAGGAACTGGCGGATTTGTTCATGAGCAAACTCTCGCTGCAGCTCGGCACGCCGGATGTGCCCATCGGCGCGGATGTGCGGGCCGCACTTGCGGCCTATGCGTGGCCCGGAAACGTGCGCGAATTGCGCAATCTGATCGAACGCACGCTCATTCTGGGGCGTTTCCCGGACGACTTTGGCGGAAATGGCGCAATTGTTCCCGAAGCGACCGTCGGCGGCGAAAGCCTGGCCGACATCGAACGCCGGCATATTCTGGCCGTTCTGAAGCGCACCGGCGGTGACCGGGAAGCGGCGGCGCAGCAATTGGGCATTTCGCGCAAGACAATCGACCGCAAATGCGCGGCCTGGAATGTCTGAGCGATTAGCGACACGCCAGCAAAGGGGAAAGGGCGGTTCGGTCCGCTTTCGTCTTCTGGCGATCGCGCTCCTGCCGACACTGGTGATCCTGCCGCTGCTGCTTGGCATGGCGGTTTATCGCTGGAACGCCAAGTTCGACGCGGCGCTCATCTCCAAGGTGAATGGCGACCTGACCATTGCGCACCAGTATTTCGCGCGCCTGCTTGAGAACACCGGGGAACGCGTGACGGCGCTTGGCGCATCCGCGCGCTTTCGCGATACGCTTGACGCGGGCGGTGAGGGACTTTCAGCCCTTCTGGAAGAGCATCGCCGCAGGCTCGACCTCGATTTTCTCTATCTCCTGCCTGAAGACGGCGGGGTGCTTGCCTCCGCACCGCACCTTGCAGGCGCGCCCCGGCGTGACTGGCTGATCACCGAAAAGGCCTATGCCGGTGAGGCCATGACGGGCGTCGACATTTTTTCCCGTGAGGAGCTTGCCGATATATCGCCCGCCCTTGCCGACCGCGCCCGGCTGGAACTGGTGCCGACCGCCAATGCCGTTCCCACGGAGCGCGCAGCGGAGACGCGCGGCATGGTCGTGCATTCGGCAACGCCGGTAAGGCTTGCCGATGGAAGCGCGGCAGCACTTGTCGGCGGCAATCTGCTCAATCGGAACCTCGTCTTTATTGATACGATCAATGATCTGGTTTACCGCGAGGCGAGCCTGCCGGAGGGCAGTCAGGGAACGGCGACGCTGTTTCTGGACGATGTGCGCATCAGCACCAATGTGCGCCTTTTCGAGGGGCGCAGGGCGCTGGGCACCCGCGTTTCGAGCATTGTGCGATCGGCCGTGCTGGGACAGGGGCGCGTGTGGCTCGACAGCGCCTTTGTCGTGAATGACTGGTACATCTCCGCCTATGAGCCGATCACGGACACCTATGGCAAGCGCGTCGGCATGCTCTATGTCGGCTTTCTGGAAACGCCGTTCACCCAGGCGAAATACGCAACGCTATTGACGATCGCCATCGCCTTTCTGGCGATAACGGCGCTCAGCGTTCCGCTTTTCCTGCGCTGGGCGCGCTCCATCTTCAAGCCGCTGGAGCGGATGGCCGGCACGATTTCGGAAGTGGAAAGCGGCGATCTTGGCGCGCGGACGGGGATTCACGGCGTCGATGACGAGATTGGCCGCGTGGCGCAGCATCTCGACCTGCTTCTGGAACAGCTACAGGAGCGCGACCGGCAATTGCGCGCCTGGAACGAGGAGCTGAACGCGCGCGTTGAAGAGCGCACGCGGGAACTGCGCCTTGCCAACCGGCAGCTTGAAGCGACGACACGCCAGCTTATCGTCTCCGAAAAGCTCGCCGCCATCGGCGAGATCACTGCTGGCGTGGCGCATGAGATCAACAACCCGATTGCCGTGATGCAGGGCAATCTGGAGGTGGTGCGGCAGGTGATGGGCGAGCGGGCGGAAGAGGCGCGCACAGAGTTTCGCCTGCTGGACGAGCAGATCCACCGCATCAGCCAGATCGTCACCAAGCTGCTTCAGTTTGCAAGACCTGAGGAATATGCAGGGTTTCTGGAACGACACGCGCCGGCGGACGTGATTTCCGACACATTGCCGCTGGTGCAGCATCTTCTCAACAAGAGCGAGATCGTCGTTGAACGCGATGATCGGGCAAGCAGGCTGGTTCTGATGAACCGAACGGAACTGCAGCAGGTTCTGGTCAATCTGATCGTGAACGCCATCCACGCCATGTCGGATGGCGGCACGCTCTCGCTGCGCAGCCATGACAGCGATCTGGACGGCAAGCCGGGCGTCTTGATCGAGGTGGCCGATACGGGCGTTGGCATGTCGGCGAAAATGCTAAGCAAGGTGTTCGATCCCTTCTTCACGACCAAGCGGCAGGAAGGGACGGGGCTTGGCCTGTCGATCAGCCAGACGCTGATTTCGCGACAGGGCGGCAAGATCTCGGCTGAAAGCGAAGAGGGCGTGGGCACGCGCTTCACGATCTGGTTGCCCGAGGCCAGTTGAGGCCTTTGGACAAAATGTCCGGACATTTTGTCCGGGTCCCATGGACAATTTGTCCATAGAGAAACTCTTTCAATCGATAAGCAATTGAAATCGTTCAGCCGTGCCGACTGGCACGCTCATTGCTTGCCCAATGGGTAATGCAAGAGGAGGACGTTTTCAATCACCTGATCCCGCAGCGGGGACCGTGTCTGGTGCGCAGGGCGCCGGACCAGCGCAGGCGGGATTTTCGCACAAGTAACCAGCAGGACGGCTGCCGGGTTTCCGGCAGGAGGAGGAGACTTAATGTCCGCAGCAAGTGAAACACTAACCGGCGCACCCGCCGGTGGCTTTCTCGACAGGGAAAGAATCATCGCCCGGCCGGGCTTCAACCGCTGGCTCGTTCCGCCGGCAGCACTCGCCATCCATCTGTGCATCGGCATGGCCTACGGCTTCAGCGTGTTCTGGCTGCCGCTGACGCAGGCCATCGGCATTTCCGAGAGCGTCGTCTGTGAAGACATGACGCTGGTGGGCGCGCTGTTCACCACGAGCTGCGACTGGCGCGTTTCCGATCTCGGCTGGATCTACACGCTGTTCTTCGTGCTGCTCGGCTCCGCTGCCGCCATCTGGGGCGGCTGGCTGGAGCGCGCCGGCCCGCGTAAGGCCGGCGTGGTTGCAGCCTTCTGCTGGTGCGGCGGCATCGCCGTTGCAGCGCTCGGCGTCATGATGCACCAGCTCTGGCTGATGTGGCTGGGCGCTGGCGTGATCGGCGGCATTGGCCTCGGCCTCGGCTATATTTCGCCGGTTTCGACGCTGATTAAATGGTTCCCGGACCGTCGCGGCATGGCCACGGGCATGGCGATCATGGGCTTTGGCGGCGGCGCGATGATTGGCGCACCGCTGGCCGACATGCTGATGAACACGTTCAAGACGGCCGATTCCGTTGGCGTGTGGCAGACTTTCCTGGTCATGGCCGTGATCTATTTCGTGTTCATGATGGGTGGCGCTTTCGGCTACCGCATTCCGCCGGCTGGCTGGCGCCCCGAGGGCTGGACCCCGCCTGCCAAGAGCGCGAAATCCATGATCACCTCGCGCCATGTGCATCTGCGCGACGCCCACAAGACGAAGCAGTTCTGGCTGATCTGGGCGGTTCTGACGCTCAACGTTTCCGCCGGCATCGGCGTGATCGGCATGGCGTCGCCCATGCTTCAGGAGATCTTCGGCGGACGTCTGATCGGCCTTCCCGAACTCTCGTTCAATGAACTCGATGCATCGCAGAAGACCGCGATTGCAGCGATTGCGGCAGGCTTTGCCGGTCTTCTGTCGCTGTTCAACATTGGCGGACGCTTCTTCTGGGCCTCGCTTTCCGACAAGATCGGCCGCAAGAACACCTATTATGCCTTCTTCCTGATCGGCATCGTGCTCTACGCGCTCGTTCCTTCAGCGGCGCATATGGGCAGCCAGGTTCTGTTCGTGCTGATGTTCGGCATCATCCTGTCCATGTATGGCGGCGGCTTCGCCACCGTGCCGGCCTATCTGGCCGACATTTTCGGCACGCAGTTCGTGGGCGCGATCCATGGCCGCCTGCTGACGGCATGGGCAACGGCCGGCATCATCGGCCCCGTGGTGGTGAATTACATTCGTGAAGCGCAGCTCAATGCGGGCATTCCGCGCGAGCAGGTCTACGACTTCACCATGTACATTCTGGCCGGAATGCTTCTGCTCGGCCTGATCTGCAACATGCTGGTCAAGCCGCTTTCGGACAAATGGTACATGTCGGATGAGGAAGTGGCCAAGCTTCAGGCGAAGTCTGCCGCTGCGGATTCCGGCCCGACCGGTTCCTTCGGCATCGGCAAGGGCGGCTTCGACAGCAAGGCGCTCATGGCCTGGGCCATCGTTGGTATCCCGATCCTCTGGGGTGTCTGGATAACGCTGCAGAAGACCGCGGCCCTGTTCTAGGCAGGGTTGTTGCAGCGCTGCCCTCCGGCTCTCGAGCCCCGCCGGAGGGTGGTTTCCAAGGGCCGCGCGATGCGCTGTGTCAGGCTTTGCATCGCGCGGCCCTTTTTGTTTCGGCAACGGAAAAGCGCCTGTCGATCACGCCTACTTTCAGGGGCGACGGGCTTGTCAGCGGCATGGGGCTTGTCGAATAAGAAGCACGCCGTGCGTGACCTGCGCGGCGATGGATTTAGGGCAAATGCGCCTGTGGCTCGCGATGAAGCCAGGCCCGACGCATTTGCCAGACCCGGCGGCCGATTGCGGCGCGCGGGGCATGGTTTTGAAAGGGAGACAATGAAACCTGTTGCACTGGCTATTCATGGCGGTTGCGGCGTCATGGCGAAGAGCGATCTGCGTGAAGAGGAATGGGAGGCTGCGCGCGCAGACCTTGCCGCATCGCTTCGCGCCGGCTGGGCCGTGTTGAGCAAGGGCGGTTCGGCTCTCGATGCGGTGGAAGCCGCCGTTGTCGTGATGGAGGATTCGCCCCATTTCAACGCTGGCTACGGCGCAGCGCTCAACGAGAACGCGGAGCATGAGCTCGACGCCTCGATCATGAACGGCGCAGACCTCGATGCGGGTGCGGTTTCGGCGGCAAGCCGCATTCGCAATCCGGTCAAGGCGGCGCGGGCGGTGATGGAGAAAAGCGGCGCGGTGCTGCTCACCGGCGCTGCCGCAGATCGTTTTGCCGAGCGTTGCGGTCTTGAAATGGTCGCGCCCGACTATTTCACCACGAAGCGCAGGCAGGATGCGCTTGCCGCCATGAAAGAACACGCAAAGGCAGGAACGGCTGCGGCTGCATCGGAAGCCGAGAAGCACGGCACGGTGGGGGCCGTGGCGCTCGATGCAGACGGACATCTCGCAGCCGCAACTTCGACCGGCGGATACAACAACAAGCCGGAGGGACGCGTGGGCGATTCCCCGATCATCGGTGCGGGCACTTACGCACGCGATGGCGTCTGCGCGGTTTCCGGCACCGGGCAGGGCGAGTTCTTCATCCGTCACGTGGTTGGCCACGAGATCGCAAGCCGCATCGCCTATCGCGGTGAAACGCTGGAGATGGCGGCGAACGGCGTCATTCGCGAAGACCTGAAATCCTACGGGATCGGTGCCGGGGCCGTGGCGGTGGACGGGGCGGGCAATGTCTGCGCGCCCTACAACACCGCCGGCATGTTCCGTGGCTGGATTGCCAGTGACGGCGCGCTCTACGTGGCGTCCCATGACGAGGTGTTCTGCGTCGAGACGCTTGAGGCTTCCGTCTGAGGACTGGTGCAGGCGCGCTGCTCTTGCCGCGCCCGCCGGGCGTCTCTATGTCAGGCGGGCGTGGGCAGCGGCCCTGAGACGAGCGGAGACAGAGCGCTGGACGAGCACATCATCATCGTGGGAGCGGGGCATGGCGGCGTGCAGGCGGCGGCAAGCCTGCGCGAGGAAGGCTATGCCGGGAAGCTGACCCTGATTTCGGCAGATCCCGAACTTCCCTACCACAAGCCGCCGCTTTCCAAGGCCTTTCTGAAGGCGCTGGATGCCGAACCGCAGATCCTCAAGGCGCAGGCCTTTTATGATGCGCAGGGCATCGATCTGCGCCTCGGCGAAACGGTTACGGCCATTGATCCCGAAGCCCATACGCTGACGCTTTCAGACGGGAGCGTGCTTCACTGGAGCCGGCTTCTGCTTGCGACGGGCGCCCATGCGCGGCCTCTCTCGGTGCCGGGTGCGGACCTTGATGGCGTGTTCTACCTGCGCGACTGCGCCGATGCGCGGCAGCTGCGCGAGGCGGCGGAAACGGCGCAAAACGTCGTCGTCGTGGGGGGCGGCTTCATCGGCCTTGAGGCTGCCGCGACCATGGCAATGGCGGGAAAGCGGGTCCGGGTGGTGGAAGCCGCAGAGCGCCTTCTGGGCCGTGCGGTGAGTGCGCGGATTGCCGCGCATATGCTGGCCTATCACGAGAGCCTTGGCTGCGAAGTCATCACCGGCGCGGGCGTGGAGCGCCTGATTGGCGAGAATGGGCGGGTGCGGGCGCTTGTGACATCAGACGGGCAGGAGCTTGCAGCCGATCTTGTGCTGGTGGGCATCGGTGCGCTGCCGAACACCACGCTTGCCGAACAGGCAGGTCTTGTCTGCGACAATGGCATTCGCGTGGATGCGGCGTGCCGCACCAGCGCACCCGACATCTACGCCATCGGCGATTGCGTTTCGTTCCCGCATGTTGCGGCGGAGCGTTTCCTGCGGCTGGAATCGGTACAGAACGCGACCGATCAGGCGCGCTGCGCGGCGAAGGCCATGCTGGGGCAGGAGACCGCTTTCGATGCGGTTGCCTGGTTCTGGTCGGATCAGGGCGAACGCAAGCTGCAGATGGTTGGCCTGCCTTTCGGCGTGGATCGCGAGATCGTGGCGGGCGAGGCCGAGAGCGGCGCGTTCAGCGTCTATCTATTTTCAGGAGACCGGCTTGTTGCGGTCGAGACCGTGAACCGGCCCGGAGAGCACATGCTGGGCCGGCGCATGCTGGCCGCAGGATTCTCGCCAAGCGAGGCGCAGATACTGGAAGGACCGGCGGCGCTGAAGGCGGCGTTTATGGGGAAAGCCTGAGGCGAGAGGGGAGCTCCGCCTCTCCCATTTGAGGGAGTTCAGCACAAGCGTGAGCGACTACCAATCAATCTGATCGATTGATGGAGATTCGTTTCATGTCATGCGCAGCAGCCATCCCGCGCAATTCTTCGCTCGCGATCAGCAGCCCTCTCAGGGGGATGCTGAGATCTTCTTTTATTCTGGCGCTTCTTGCGGGCGTGGCGTTCGTGAATGCCGGGGCGGACGCCCGTGCCCAGACGCTGAGCAAGGAGGAGCAGGCGCGGCTTGCTGCCGCCGATGAAGGCGAGACGCCCGCAACCGCCATCGCCCTGCCTTTCGAGGACCGTTTCGAGGATGACGGGCTTGCCGCGCACTGGCAGGTTCTGAACGAGGACCGCGACCAGTATGTTGCCGAGCGGGGCATGCTGCTTGCCATCACCAGCGGCGGCAGGGACGGTTTCGACAATGCCGATGCGCGCAACATCTACCAGTTGAAGGGCGCCATGCCGGACGGCGATTTCGACATCTCGCTTGGCGGCCGCCTCGACGCCAAGACCGGCTTTGATGAAGTGTGGCTGGGACTGCGCGAGAGCGATGAGAATTTCGTCGCCGCGCATCTCTATGTTCATACCAAGGGCTGTGGACCGGCGCTCTATATCAGCACCGTCGCCAACCAGCCGCTCAACCCGGAAGAACCCGCCGTGCCTTCTGCGATGTCCGTCAACCTCTTTGACGGGCCGGCAGCCCGGAATATCTGCAACAAGACCGGGCGCGCCTACGGGGATCGGGTTCTGGCCGATCTTTATGAAAAAGGATTCGTTCTCACGCTTTCCAGGCGTGGATTGCGCTACCAGGCGAAGGTCACGCTCGATTTGCCCGCCGGTGAAGGCGAGGCGGTAGGCGGCGTGCAGGAATTTTCCGGCGGCCGGGTCGCGCGCATGGCCGGTTTCGGCAGCCCCGCCTTCATGGTCGGGCAGGGCAAGAAGGCCAAGGGCGGGGAAACACTCGCCGAGTTCGACCGGTTCAGCATCAAACGTCCGGGGCAGCAATGAGCAGGGTGAGCAGAATGATGGGCAAGACGTGTTTCGCGCAAGGGTTGCGGCGCGCCATGCTGGGCACGGCGCTGGCCATTTGCATTCCCATGGGGGCGCTGCAGGCGGAAGCGGCCGAGATTGATGACGCCGTGGAGGTGGTGCGCATGTTCTTTGCCGAACACAGCCGCCGCTTCAACAACAATGAAGAGCCGCTTCTCAATGATGGCAAGGCCTCGCGACGCTTTCTCGTGGACGGGCTTGCCCATGACGATCTGCAGGGCGCGCTGATGTTCGATCCGGTTTATGGCGGACAGGATGCGGACATAGCCAATCTGAACATCGCGCCGGATGCGGATGCGCCCATTCTGCGCGGTGCGGCGCAGATCCACGTGACATTCACGAATATGGGCGCGCCGCGCAACTTCATCTACACGCTGATCGAGGCCCCGGACGGGACGTGGCAGATCAACGACATCTATTCCGAGGATGACAACTGGTCGCTGTCGGAGCTGGCGCAGGGTCAGGGTTTTGAAATCCGCTCCGATCCGGCCATGGAGGCAACGCTTTCGGGCGGGGGGGCTTCCGGCGCCGGATCGGGCGGAGACCGCAGGCCGGAGGGTGCGGGCGCTGACGACCGGTCTTCCATCGTGCCGGGCATGGAAGAGGGAGACCTGCCGGGCAATGGTCTGGCCGAAGGCGGCAGTGATCTTCTGTTCGTTCTGGACGGTTCAGGCTCCATGTGGGGGCAGATCGACGGTGTGGCGAAGATCACCACGGCGCGACAGGTTCTGTCGGGTCTGATGGGCGATCTGGCAGCCAACACGAATGTGGGGCTGATGGCCTATGGCCACCGCCGCGAGGGCGACTGCGGCGATACGGAGATCATTTATCCGGTTGCCAATTATGAAAGCGGGCAGTTGAAGCCGGCGATTGAAGGCATCACGCCGCGCGGCAAGACGCCGATTGCCGACGCGCTCATGCGCGCTGCCGACGCAATGCCGCAATCGGGCCGTCCGGCCAATGTGCTCCTGATCTCGGATGGTCTGGAAACCTGCGGCGGGGACCCGTGCGCGGCGGCGGCAGCCCTTGCCGAGCGCGGCATCAACACGCGGGTGCATGTGGTCGGTTTCGATCTGAGCGATGAAGAAAACGCAGCCCTGCAATGCATCGCGGATAACGGGAACGGCAATTACTACTCTGCCAGCAATGCGGACGAATTTGCGCGCGCCGTTGGCGAGGTTGTCGCCGAGGCCGAGCGACAGATGCCCGAGCTGAAACCTGCGCCGCAGCCTGAACCGGTGGTTCAGGCCGTGTTCGAGGAGAATTTCGACGGGCCGGAACTGGATGCGGCCTGGCAGGTGGTAAACCCGGCTGAAAATCTCGCAGCCTTCACCGGCGATGGCATGCTTTTCACCTCGGTGCTGGGCCGCTATGCCAATCATGACGATGCGAAGGCTCAGAACCGCTATGTGCTCGATCATGCCCTGCCTGAGGGTGATTTCGACCTTGCGCTCGATTTCAGGATTCATGAGCAGACCGGATATGAAAATGTCTGGCTCAGTGTTCAGGACGATGCGGAAAACCAGATCGGTGCGATGGCATGGGTCTGGCGGAAGGGCTGCGGGGCCTATCTGAACCTGTCTCTGATCCGCGTGAGCGATGGCAAGGAGGAAGCCAGGTTCGATACGAACCTCTTTGACGGGCCGATTGTCGCCAGGCTCTGTCAGGACGGCGACCGCGCTTATGGCGACCGGGTTCTGGAAGCGCTCGGCACGCAGGGCGCGGAACTGCGGCTCAAGCGGCGCGGACGGCAGGTGACGGCGGCCATTGCGATGGAACTGCCCGAAGCCGACGGACGACCGGCCGACACGTTCCGCTTCGAGACAGAACCGATGACCGTTCTGCGTCTTTCCGGTCAGCCGGCCGTTCTGGCCGGGCACTGGCACAAGGCGCGTCCGGGCGAAAGTCATATCGCCTTTGATCGCTTCACGATTGAGGCCGGATCGGAATGATCGCGCTCCACACGGTCTGGCGGCATCTGGCAGGTGCAATGCTGCTCGCGGCCATGACGACCGTGACCCATGGGCAGGAACCGGATGCGCAGGTGCTTCGATGCGCAGCCGGGTTCGGTTGTCCCGCGGGCGGCGTGTCGCAGGAGGACGCGCTTGGCCTTGTGGATGTACGCTCGGCGCAGGAAGCGCGTGACCGCTATGCGCAGGATCATCCCGATCTTTATGTCGAGGATGCCTTCGAGGCGGCGAAGGAGACGGCTGCCGAGCCCGTGGAAACAGCGGATGCCGATCTTCTGCGCTGCGCATCGGGCTTTGGCTGTGAGGGTATGGCTGTTTCGCCAGACGATGCGCTGGTCCTTTCGGGCGAGAAAAGCAGGAGCGCTGCGCGTGACCGCTACGCAAGCGAATTTCCGGAAACCTATCTGGAAGACGCCTTTCCCTCGGAAGGCCAGCGCGACAATCCGGTTAAACTCGATGCCGACAGTGCGGATGAGACCTCCGGAGAGATCGAGCTTTTCGATGGCAGCGAAGAACCGTCCAGGGCAATTGATCTGTTTGAGGGAGAAGGCGGCCCGGACCGGAAGAAAAGCAGCACAGAGGGTTCTGATTTCGCGCAGCTTGAAGGCTATGCCGAAAAGCCCTGCGCAGGCGAGGTCTACCAAAACCCGGATTTCATGCATATGGCCGGGTACAAGGTTGCCCTCTGTCTCAGGATGGCAGGCAATGCGCTCAGTGATTGCGGTCTGCCTGCCGCCCGCGCTTTCTGCCTCACAAGGCAGCATGGCAATGCAGCCTGTTTTGGCGTGACGACGGCAGCTCAGGCGCTCAATGTCGGCGCTTATTGCCAGGGTGGTGGCTGTGCGGCGTTCAGCTTCATCGTATGCCGATAGGGCGATTGTTGCGCAGTACTGCGTTGCAAAACCACCCAAATGGGAGAGGCCACGCGCCGCATGATCGTGTCTCCTGCCTGCATTGAAGAACGCAGGGTGAAGGAGAACCAGATGCGAAGATTTGTGATTGGACTGGCTGCCATGCTGGGCCTTGCCATCGTCGGCCATGCGCCTGCCGCGATGGCCAAGACGATCTGTTCCATTCAGGCGGTTGAAGCGAGCAGCAAGGGACACCGCACCGGCAAGGGAGCCGTGGCGCGGGCCTGGGTCAACTGGCAGGGCAAGATGCGCAATGTGCACGGACGACGCTTCTCGGTGGCGCTTGCGCGTTCAACGCGCGGCTTTCCCAAGCGGCAGCGTAACGGCCGTTTCAATCATGCGGCCACGGTGCGCGCACAGGGTTGTTACGTCAAACGCGTCTCCTGCGTGACCGGCTCGGGCATCACGCCGGTCTGTGAATGCCAGCCGGACAGGCGGGCCGCGCTTCGGCAGGGCTGCGAGGTCTACGCGCCGGGACGACGTTAAAATCCGGGCGGCCCCTCATTTCAGCCAGCCCACCGGCCCGGACATGATCCGGGCCGTCAGCTCGGCCTGGCTGTGAACGCTCATCTTCTGAAACGCCTTCTTCAGGTGCCCGCGCGCGGTGCTGACAAGAATGCCCAGTTCGCCGGCGATCTCATCCAGTGACATCCCTTCGGCGATCAGGAGCGCGATTTCCGCTTCCTTGCCGGTCAGCCCATAGGCCAGCTCGGTGAGCACGCGGCGCGTGTTGTCGTCATCGTCGCGTTCCGTAGCCCGCAGGATGAGGATGCTTGCCGGGCCCTGGCGCTGAAGTCCGGTCTGCCGGAGCGCCTGCGGGTGAAAATGGAAGCCGACCGGCGCATTGTCGTGCAGCACGATCCGGTCATTGTTGACCTTCCCGGTGTCCTCGGCGGCTGCGCCTGAAACGAACAGTCGGCGGGTGGCAGCCGCGCTGAAGGCATCGCCATCGGCACCGGGTGAAGTTTTGGGAAAAATCCGTAAGAGCGTTTCCCTGTAGGTCGTATTGGCGTGCAAAAGCGCGCCATCGGCATCGAGGATCGCAATGCCGATTTGCAGCTTGTCGATGACCGCCTGAAGCAGGACGCCCAGCGTGGCATTCATCATCACCTGCCGGTTGAGGCTGAAGGCCCGCTCCCAGTGGGGCATCAGGCGTTCGATGCGCTCGGCCAGTTCGGCCTCCGTCATCTCGCCATCCTGCTCGGCCTCGTAGATGATCCGGTAAATCACCTCGGTCCAGCGCGTCTCGTCATCAATGGCGTTGTAGCAGAGCTCGACCAGTTCGTCGGGGCGCATGTCTGCGGGCGCGGCTCCGCCGCCGAGGCGGGCGATCACATCGCTCGCCAGCTGTGCGACGTCCACTTCGCTGTAGCGTGCGTCAGCGGTCGCTGCGCCATCCTGACCGACCCAGTCGAGAATGCGTTTTGAAATGCCGAAGCGCCTTTCTTCCAGAAACAGGCCGGAGCGTACGCCTTCGACACGTTCGGCGGCGACGTCCTCAACGCCGACTTCAGCCAGAAAGCGTTCGATGGGCGGCAGGAACCCGCCATCGCGCAGCATGGCGTCCTCACCGCCAAACATCACCAGAACGCGGGTGCCGGGCTTGAGGCGCGCATTGTTTGGCCATTTCCAGGCGGACAGCATGCCCGAGAAGATGTTCGACCAGTAGGCGGGGCTGGGAATGGGCCAGCCTTCCGGATCGGACACGATCTCGCGGATCAGGTCCCGGTCGGTGCTGATGACATCTGCCGGATGCTCCCGGTCGCGCAGATGCGCGCCGAGAAAGGCATAGAGATGATGCAGGATCTGTTCGTCCGGCTGGTCGGCGGCGCGAAGACGCATGCGGACCTTTGAAAAGGCTTTGCCGAACAGGGCAAGCGTTCTCTGGTTGGGAACCGGCGAGATGAGCACGATGTGGCGGGCAAGGTCGTGCCAGGTCTTCATCACTTCAAGCGTCATCAGCGCCGTGATGTTCGGCACCACGACGAGGCGGTCTTCCCACCCGACGCCATCAAAGCTGCGTTCCAGAAGATGGCGCATGTCGTCCACGGCCAGCGACCAGCCATCGCCGGTGTCCAGATGGCCGAGCGGCACCTGGGCGTCCGTGCTTTTGCCATGGCCGCGAATATCGCCGGAATGGGCATCCCAGCCGGCGGCGCGAAACCCTTCCGCCAGATCCGACAGCATGCCGGAATGGGTGGGCTGGCTGTGGCCGATGAACACGGCCCTGCGCGGGGCGGAAGTGCGCGGCTGCGATGCCGAGCGCCATTTCCGGTAGAACAGCGGCGGGCCGTTCACACGCGCTAAGTATTTGGCTTCCATGGGTTCCTCCTGCATGCCCTTCTGGCAGACGCCGGCTGAACCGACACTGAACGGGGCGTGCAGATTCCCCGAAACGGGGGAAACCTAGAGCATTTTGCAGTCAGGTGGAAACACCAGACATCCGCATGAATGCGCAGAGCGGGCCGGCATCAGCGATGCCAGCCGGAACAGGACACAGATGGCTACGCGCCTATTCGACGTAGCGCTTGATGGCGAATTTCGCTTCTTCGAAGTCTGCCGCGATGCCGGCCAGAAGTGTGTCGATCCGGTCGGGGTTGGCGTTCTTGCCCACCAGCCTGTCCTGCGCCATGAAGAACAGAACATCGTCATCCACCACGAAACCGACATTGTGGTAGCGCTGAATCAGGTCGAGCATGGTCGCCTGTGTCGCGGGGGTGAGAATGCGCAGAATGTCGTGCTCCACCGCGTTTTCATCACCGCTCTTTGCTGTTCCGGTGATGTTGAAGGCGGCGTTGAACTGCACGGATTCGGTCTTGATGTCCCGGTCGAGCGGCCCCCTGTTGACCAGGTTTTCCGGGCGGATGACGGCGCGAACGCCTGTCTTGCGGCCAATTCTGTAGGCCCCGAGCAATGAGAAGAAGACGCCGAAGCCGCCTTTGCCGCCATGCGCGTCTTCACGCAGCGACTTGTCTGCCGCAAGCCCGGCCTCCATCTGCATGGCGCCGATGGCCATCCAGAAAGGCAGGTCGTCTTTGGTGCTTTTGCCCCAGAATTCGCCGTCGAAGTCAGCGCCCATGAACGCGCCGACCTGAAGCTTCGTCAGTTCCGGAACAAGGGTCTCGACGGCTCTGGCGCGTTCCGATTTCACACGTTGTGCGCGCCGTTCCGCACCATCCGAGGACCAGGCCGTTTGATAGGCCATCACCCGCTCCATCAGCTTGCCGGTGTAGGTCCAGCCCTTCTGCCGTGCGAGCCTGACGCGCCGCAGGGTCTTTCGGCCATCTTCGTTCTCAAGCTCTGCGGCGAAGATGAATGCGCCGAAAAGAACCGTGGTGACGGCGACCGGAATGAAGGGGAACCCGTCAGTGAGAAAACCCTGCACGAAGGTCCACAACATGGCGGCAAGCGCGGCGATGGGAAGGAAACGCCGAACCGGAGCGGGCAGGGTGATGCCGGTCTTGATCTGCGAGATGTCGTCGGTTTCGACCGAGATGGTCCCCTGAACGGGATCCCAGTGGCCGCTGACGGCGTTCACGCCTGCGCTCCCGGCAGATCGATGGCCGGCACGGCCTCGACATGTTTGCGTTCGGCATCCGAGAGCGCGAAAAAGTCGGCCCGCTCGAAACGGAGCATGGCGGCGACCCAGCTTGAGGGGATCGCATCGAGCATGGTGTTGTAGCGCTCGACATTGCCATTGTAGAGCCGGCGCGCGGCGCTGATCTGGTCTTCGGTCTCCTCAAGCTGCTTCTGCAGCTCGAGTATGTTCCCCGTCGAGGTGATTTCCGGGTGATCTTCCGTATAGCCAAAGAAGCTGCGCAGGCTCGCCGTCAGTTCGGCCTCGGCCTCCTGAACCTCTTCCATCCTGCCATTGAGTGCGGCGACCGCCTTTTCACGCACGTCCAGAATGCTGTCGAACAGGCGGTTTTCCTGTGCGATGGCGCTGCGCGCCGCCGAGACGAGCGCGGGAACGAGATCGTGTCGTCGCTTGAGCTGCACCTGAACGCCGGAAAAGCCGTTCAGTACGGAATTGCGGGCCGATGCGAGGCGGTTCTGGAAGAAGACGAACCCGCCAAACAGGACGAGGACGATGATCAGTATGGTTGTCATGCCGGCTTTCACTTTCTGCAGAATGCTGCCGGCAATCGAGCAAATGGGGAAACCAAGCGCCTCTCCCATTTGAGGGAGTGAGCACCTTCAGATGGCCCTTGTGGCATCGAAACGGGGCCACACTGTCCGTTCAGACGGTGTCTCCGGTCTGGCGGCACGCCTAGTCTCCCGTCGCGCGAATCGGCGTTTCAGTGGGCGGGAAGCGGGACAGAAGACCGACGATGGACATCAATCTGCAATTGCCGCTGATCGGCGCGGTTCTGGCGCTGCCGGCGCTCTATGCGCTCTGGCGCGCGCCTTCGGGAACGCGCGACGATTTCATCTTCAATTCCGGCCGCACGGGGTTCTGGGGCACGCTTGCGGGCATTGTCTGCGGCAATATCGGAATCGGCACCTTCGTGGCGATCATGCTTTTTTCGGCGGCGAGCCCCGTGATCGGTGTTTCGCTGGCATTCGCCTACACGCTTGGCCTCGTGATCTGCGCAATCATCGCACCGAACGTGCATGCGCTTTCTGAACGGCACGGGGTGAGGGGGCTGATCGATCTGATCGTGGTCACCCACCGCATCCAGCAGCCCCTTCTGGTCTGGCTGCCCATTGCGTTCGTGTTTCTGCTGCGCGCGACCGTGCAATTGCTGGCGCTGGCGGCGATCCTGATGACGATCCTGCCCGTATCACAGCTGGCGGCGGTGGGGCTTGCGGCGCTCTGCGCCGGCGCATACACGGCCATCGGCGGCTATCGCGTGGCGACGGAAACGGATGTCGTGCAGTCGCTCATCATCGTTGCCGGCATTGCGCTTTTGACATTCGCCAATCTGGGTGCGGTTCCGCAGACCGGGCCATTCTTCGATCTGGGCCCTTATCGGCTGCCGCTCCTCATCGGTGTCTGGCTCTTCATCCCGGTCAGCGCGGTGCTGGCGGTGGACAACTGGCAGCGCATGGCGACGGCGCGCGATCCGCAGGTGGCGCGCAGGGCATTTCTCGCCGGCGCTCCGCTTTGCCTCCTGTGCTATCTCGGCATCGTCTGGCTTGGGCTCGGCGGCGCAGTGGAGGGCGCGATAACGAGCGGCCTGCACGGTCTTGTGCCGGCGGGCCATGGCTGGATCGTCGACCTGATGCTGATCGCCGTGGTCATGTCGACCATGGATACATTCGTCATGCCGCTGATGACCGGGCTTGAGCGCACGACGCTGCCGCTCAGGCAGTTACAGCTGATGGTGGTCGCCGTTTTCGCAGGCATGGCCCTGATCGGCGCGCTGTTCGGTGACCTCCTGTCTTCCATCATCGCCGCCTTTTCATCGCTCGCCGTGTTCCTGCCGACCGTGCTTGCAGCGGTCCTGGGCCACCGGGTCAGTGCGCCTGCCGCCATCCTGTCGCTGAACGCGGGCGTGATCGTGACGCTTCTTCTGCTCACCGTGGATCAGAATTCGGCGGCGCTGGTGGGCTGCGCATTCGCGGCCATGATCTACGCTCTCACCGCCTATCTGACAGGCAGTCGCCGGGCCATCGCCGGTTAGGGGGCGATTGAAAAACGGGTCTAAAACCGGTTTCCATGGTGCGGTCCGGTGCTCCAGCGCATGTTACGCTTTGAAAAATGCCGCGCGATGGGGCACATATCTGCGCAGAGAGGCGCGTGACTGCGCTGCATCATGAAACACTGCAGACAGAGCCCGTAAATGGCTGAGTACAATCAAAAATTCGCCGTAGCGCCCATGATCGACTGGACGGACCGGCATTGCCGCTACTTCCATCGCCGGCTGACGGAGCGCGCGCTGCTCTATACGGAGATGGTTGTTGCGGATGCTGCGATCCATGGCGACCGGTCGCGCCTCCTGGGCTTTGACGAGAGCGAACACCCCGTGGCGCTGCAGCTTGGCGGCTCCGATCCGCAGAAGCTGGCTCAGGCCGCGGAAATCGGCGCGGCGTTCGGCTATGACGAAATCAACCTCAATGTCGGTTGCCCCTCCGACCGGGTGCAGTCGGGCACGTTCGGCGCATGCCTGATGAAGACGCCGGAGATTGTCGGTGCGTGTGTCGCCGCAATGAAGGAGCGTGTGTCGGTTCCCGTCACGGTCAAATGCCGGATCGGCGTGGATGAGCAGGACACGCAGACAGCGCTTGATGCGCTGGCGGAGGCTTCCTGGTCGGCTGGTGCGGATGCGCTTTGGGTGCATGCGCGCAAGGCCTGGCTTCAGGGGCTCAGCCCCAAGGAAAACCGCGAAATCCCGCCGCTCGATTATGACCGTGTCTATCGCCTGAAGGCGGCGCATCCAGACCGCTTCATCGGCATCAATGGCGGAATTGCAACCCTTGAGGACGCTGCCGCGCATCTTGCGCATGTGGATGGCGTCATGATGGGGCGCGCGGCCTATCAGAACCCGGTGGTTCTGGCCGGCGTCGATGCGCTCCTTGCCGGAAACACGCCGCAGAAGGTTGATTTCGAAGCGCTGATCGACACCATGGCGGCCTATGCCGGGCGGCACATTGAAGCAGGCGGACGCCTGTCGCATGTGACGCGGCACATGATCGGTCTGTTCCACGGCTATGACGGCGCGCGCCGCTACCGGCAGATCCTGTCGAGCGAGGCGACGCGGGCGGGTGCGGGGCCGGAGGTGCTGCGCGCGGCGTTTGCCGCCGTTGATCTCAGCACGCAGCGCGACGCGGCCTGAAGCGTGTTCAATCATCACGCATAATCTGCAACAAGCCATGGGGTGTTTCAGCCGAGCGGATCGGTCGAACCGGGGCGGGAGAGGGAACTGACATGAACCTACCGATTGGCGAGATCGCCATGTTTGCCGCTGCCCTTGCGGCTGCGGGCGTCGTGGCGGGCGTTCTGGCCGGGCTGTTTGGCATTGGCGGCGGGGCGATCCTCGTGCCGGTGTTCTATCAGGTCTTCGGGCTGGTCGGTGTGGACGAGGCGGTGCGCATGCATCTTTCCGTCGGCACCTCGCTGGCGATCATCGTGCCCACCTCGCTGCGCTCGTTCCGCGCGCATTATCTGCGCGGGGCGGTGGATATGGACCTTCTGAAGAGTTTCGTCATCGCGGTGCCGGTGGGCGTGGTGCTTGCCTCGCTCGTTGCGGCCTATGTGTCGAGCGGCGGTCTGCGCGCCATCTTTGCGGTGATCGCGCTTCTTGTCGGTGTGCGGCTGCTTTTGAACCGCGAGGGCTGGCGGCTCGGCACGGAGCTTCCGGGCAATCCCGTGCGCTCGATGGTCGGTGTTCTGATCGGCTTCCTGTCGACGCTGATGGGCATTGGCGGCGGCGTGCTGAACAACACCTTCATGACGCTGTTCAACCGTCCCATGCATCAGGCTGTGGCGACCTCGTCCGGCGTCGGCGTTCTGATCTCAATACCGGGCCTGTTTGGCTATGTGTGGGCCGGGTGGGGCGAACCGCTTCTGCCGGTCGCCTCGACCGGCTATGTGAACTGGATTGCGGTGTTCCTGATCATCCCGATCACGCTTCTGGTTGCGCCGCTCGGTGTGCGGATCGCCCATGCGCTCGACAAGCGAAAGCTCGAAACGGCGTTCGGCATCTTCATGATCATCGTTGCGGCCCGCTTCGGCTGGAGCCTGATCTGATTCCGCTCAGAAAAATGCTCTAGAGCGTTTCCGCTTTTCCTGGAATTGCTCTAGATAAGCGTCCGCTCGAAGCGGTTGCGGCGCATTGCGTAGAAAGGAACGGGTGCGCCGGGGGCAAGGTCGGGATCGACCTTGAGACGCGCCTCGAGATCATCGAGGATCGTGCAGGTGATCAGCGGAACCTCGGTTTCCTTGGCTTCTGGAATGGGAAGCCAGACCAGCTCTTCCAGTTCGTGGGTCGGCCCGCCATCGGGCAGTTCGACGGCCACGTCATCGCGCCAGGCGGCGAGAAAGCGTGTGTCGAAGCGGCGCACGCGGCGCGGCGGCGTCACGGCGCGGGCAATGTAGCGAAGGCCCGAAAGCGACGGGCAGACGCCGTGCTCGACAAAGCCCTGCCAGTCCTTTGCAGCAGTCGAAAACGCACCCTTTTCACCGATCAGAAGCCCTGCTTCCTCATAGGTTTCGCGGATTGCGGACATGGCGACGGCGCGGGCGCGCGCGGCCGTGGCGCGCGATCCGGTGCCGATGAGACGACGCTCTTCATCCGGGTGGAGACCGGAGGCGACGGGAATGCGGCTGTCGGCGGGGTCCGTGCGTCCACCGGGAAAGACGAAGCGGCCGGGCATGAAAGCGTGTTTGTGGTGGCGGCGTCCCATCAGAACGCGCACCTGATCGCCGCTGCGGTCGAGCAGGATGAGCGTTGCCGCGTCGCGCGGGCGCATCGGCTTTCCGCCAAGCGAAAAGTCCTTTGCCTCGGCGCGGTCCACCGCCGCCTTGTCGAGACCGTCCATACGGTTTGGCCGATCACTCATCGCTGTCTCCTGAAAGCTCGCATCGCTGTGCCGCATCGATGCGGCGTCAGCGCATCTCGTCTGAGGCGGAAGCATCAAGCTCCGGGTGGGTTTCAATGGTATCTTCCTCGCCACCGA
This sequence comes from Nitratireductor sp. PBL-C9, assembly GCF_050877045.1. Classification (NCBI taxonomy): domain Bacteria; kingdom Pseudomonadati; phylum Pseudomonadota; class Alphaproteobacteria; order Hyphomicrobiales; family Phyllobacteriaceae; genus Nitratireductor; species Nitratireductor sp. PBL-C9. The sequence continues at coordinate 76,625 of NZ_JBPAXW010000007.1, read as the reverse complement.
AACCGTGCATGTAATAGGCCCATTGCAGCCCCACGACTGCGCCCTTCATCGGTTCGATGAGCAGCAGAGACATGATGATCGTGAGCGGCACCCAGATGGCCAGATGAACCCAGCCGGCCCAGTCGGTCACGGCTTCCAGTCCCATGAACGCGCCGACCACGATATGGCCGACGACGAAGATCACCAGATAGGCAGGCAGATCGTCGGCGCGGTGATGATGGAAGGCCTCGCCGCACTCGGAGCATTCGTCGGCGGTCTTGAGATAGGTGCGGAACAGCTTGCCACGGCCGCAATTGGGGCAGCGCCCCAGAAAACCGCGCTTCATCGCCTCGCCAAGCGGGCGTGTCGGCTTCTGCCCGGCTGCTGCGCCGCCGTAAACCTTCTGTTCCATTACCGTCTCCTGCTCTGGCTGGCGCGGCGGCTTTTGCCCTGGCTGCTTCCACGGCGGCCCTTGGCCTTGTGGAAGGATTTCATCGAGCCGGGAAGCTTGTCGGGCTTGCTCAGCATCTCGAAGCGCATCGCGCCGGCCATCGGTGCAATCTCAACGAGGCGGACCGAAACGGAATCGCCAAGCTGGAAGCCACGGCCGCTGCGCTCGCCCACCATGGCGTGGCGCGCTTCGTCATAGATATAGTATTCGTCGCCCAAAGTGGAAACGGGAACGAAACCGTCCGCGCCGTAATCCGGCAGCTGAACGAAGAGGCCGGCCTTGGCGACACCGGAGATGCGGGCATCGAATTCCTCGCCGACACGGCTGGAGAGGTGTTCTGCGACCAGCCGGTCGACCGTGTCGCGTTCGGCGGCCATGGCGCGGCGCTCGGTGGCGGAGATCAGGGCGGCGGTCTCTTCAAGCCGCGCCTCTTCCTCGGGCTTCAGACCATCATCGCCCAGACCGAGTGCGGAGATCAGCGCGCGGTGAACGATCAGGTCCGCGTAGCGGCGGATCGGTGAGGTGAAGTGTGCGTAGCGGCGGAGGTTCAGACCGAAATGGCCGAGATTTTCCGGCGCGTAGACGGCCTGACTCTGGGAGCGCAGGACCACCTCGTTGACAAGCTGTTCGTGCTCGGTGTCGCGCACGCGGGAGAGAATGGTGTTGAACTGCGAGGGTTTCAGCTGCGCGCCGCGCGCCAGCGAAATCTCAAAGCTCTGCAGGAATTCGCGCAGCGCCTCCTGCTTGGCGAGCGAGGGCGCATCATGCACGCGGTAGACAAGCGCCTGACGCTTGGCTTCCAGCGTTTCAGCAGCGGCCACATTGGCCTGCACCATGAATTCTTCGATGAGCTTGTGCGCATCGAGGCGCGGCGGCACGACAACGCGGTCGACCGTGCCATCTTCTTTCAGAAGGATCTTGCGCTCCGGCAGATCGAGTTCGAGCGGCTGGCGCTCCTCGCGGCCGCGCCTGAGCGCGCCATAGGCGTCCCACAGCGGCTGGAGGATCGTTTCCAGAAGCGGACCCGTCTTGTCGTCGGGATTGCCGTCTATGGCGCTCTGAGCCTGCTGGTAGGAGAGTTTTGCCGCAGACCGCATGATGACGCGGTGGAACGAATGGCCGATCTTGCGGCCCGTCGCGGTAAAGCGCATGCGCACGGCCATGGCCGGGCGGGCTTCGCCCTCACGGAGCGAGCACAGATCGTTTGAGATGCGCTCGGGCAGCATCGGCACCACCCGGTCGGGGAAATAGACCGAATTGCCGCGCTTGAGCGCTTCGCGGTCGAGCGCAGATCCCTGGCGCACATAATGCGCCACATCGGCAATGGCCACGGTGGCGATGAAGCCGCCACGGTTCTTCTCGTCGGGGTCGGGTTCGGCCATGACCGCGTCGTCATGGTCCTTGGCGTCAGCCGGGTCGATGGTGATGAGGAGGCGGTCGCGCCAGTCTTCACGGCCCGAAAGCGTGATCGGTTCTGCGGCCTCGGCCTCCGCGATCACCTGATCGGGGAAGACATGGGGGATTTCATGGGCGTGAATGGCGATCATGGAGACCGCCTTTTCGCTCGACAGCGACCCGATGACCGAGGTGACCTTGCCGCGAGAGGGGCCGTAGCGCCCGCCGGAGACCGGTTCGACCTCGACCAGATCGCCGTCCTGCGCATCGTTGAGATAATCCGCGTCGATCACCAGTTCGCGCTGCGTGCGCTCCACCGGTTCGATGCGGAAGCCGCCATCCTTCGATTTGCGCACGACGCCGAGCACATTCTGCCGGCGCTTCTCGAAGACCTTCATGACACGGCCCGTATAGGCCGGACCATCCTTGCTTTCGGTCGGGAAGACGCGGGCCAGAACGCGGTCGCCAATGCCGGCGGCCTTGCCGCCCTTCTGGGTGCGGATTTCAACCAGGGGCAGGGGGCCTTCGCCCTCGTCCTGATCGTCTTTCTCTGCGGGGCGCGCGAGCAATGCGCCCGATGCGTCACGCGAGAAGATGTCGAGCACCACCACATGCGGCAGCGCGCCGGGGCGCAGCAGGCGCTTGCGGGTTTTCTTCAAAAGCCCCTCATCCTGCAGGTCGCGCAGGATATCTTTCAGCCAGATGCGGTCGCCGCCCTTGAGGCCGAACGCCTTGGCAATGTCGCGCTTCGCCGTGCGGTCTGGGTTGTCGGTGATGAAGCGCAGCACCTCGTCGCGGCTGGGCAGTCGCGTATCGGAAGGCCCTTTTGCGCCAGATGCCCCTTTCGCGCCGGATGATTTTGCCGAACGGGGCTTGGATCTGGACTTGCCGGAGATGCTGCGCGCCAAGGCGTTATTCCTCTTTCTTGGCTGCGGTCTTCTTTTTGGCCGCGGTGGTTTTCTTTGCCGTCGTTGTCTTCTTCGCAGCAGGCTTTTTCTTGGCGGCCGGCTTCTTTTTTCCGCCCTTGGCCGCTTTTGCCGCGATCAGCTCCACGGCTTCCTCGAGCGTCACTTCCATCGGGTCCTTGCCCTTGGGAAGCGTGGCGTTGACCTTGCCATGGTTGACATAGGGGCCGTAACGGCCGTCGCGCACGGTGATCTTGCCGCCCTCGTCGGGATGATCGCCAAGCTCCTTGAGCGCCGATGGCGTGGAGCGGCCGCGACCGCCCTTGGCCTTCTTCTCGGCAATGACGGTCACCGCGCGGTTGAGGCCGACGGTGAACACATCTTCGACGCTTTCCAGATTGGCGTAAGCGCCGTCATGAAGCAGGAAGGGGCCATAGCGACCGATGCCGGCGGAGATCATCTTGCCGGTTTCGGGATGCTCGCCCACCTCGCGCGGCAGGGCGAGAAGCGAGAGCGCCTTTTCCAGATCCATCTCGGCCGGAGACCAGCCCTTGGGCAGACCGGCGCGCTTGGCTTCCTTGCCTTCGCCACGCTGCACATAGGGGCCGAAGCGGCCCGAGCGCAGGGTGATGTCCTCGTCGGTCTGCGGATCCTTGCCGAGCACCTTGTCGCCGTCGACGCCGTTCTCGCCATTCTCGCCGTTTCCAGCCTCGCCGAACTGGCGGGTGAAGCCGCATTCGGGATAGTTGGAGCAGCCGACGAATGCGCCGTGCCGGCCAAGTTTTAGCGAAAGCTGGCCGGTGCCGCAGCGCGGGCAGGCGCGCGGATCGGTGCCGTCTTCCTTTGCCGGGAAGGCGAGCGGAGCAAGTTCCTCGTTCAGCGCATCGAGAACATTGGTGACGCGCAGTTCCTTGATCTCGTCCACATGGCCGGAGAAGTCCTGCCAGAAATCGCGCAGCACATCCTTCCAGGAGAGCTGGCCGTCGGAGATCTTGTCGAGCTTCTCTTCAAGGCTGGCCGTGAAGTCGTATTCCACGTAGCGCTCGAAGAAGCTCTCCAGAAACGCCGTGACGAGACGGCCCTTGGCCTGCGGCATGAGCCGGCGCTTCTCGATGATCACGTAATCGCGATCCTCAAGCGTCTTCAGCGTCGCAGCATAGGTGGACGGGCGGCCGATGCCGAGCTCTTCCATCTTCTTGATGAGCGAGGCTTCGGAATAGCGCGGCGGCGGCTCGGTCGTGTGCTTGGTGACGTCGATGGTCTCGCGGGTCTGCTCCTCGCCCTCGCGGATCTCGGGCAGGCGGCGGCTTTCCTCGTCGTCGGCGTTCTCGTCCTTGTCGATTGCATAGGCGGCAAGGAAGCCTTCAAAGCGGATCACCGAGCCAACGGCGCGCAGGCCCGCATTGCGGCCAGCGTTCTCGGCAAGGATCTCGACCGTGGTGCGCTCAATCTCTGCCGGCTGCATCTGGCTGGCGATGGCGCGCTTCCAGATCATCTCGTAGAGACGGGCCTGATCCGGATCGAGATAGCGGCGCATCTGGTCGGGCGTGCGGGAGAAATCCGTCGGGCGGATCGCTTCGTGCGCTTCCTGGGCGTTCTTGGCCTTGACCGAATAGAAGCGCGGCTTCTCGGGCAGGTAGCGCTCGCCGAAATTGTCGCCGATCGCCTTGCGGGCCTGATCGAGCGCCTCGGGCGCCATCTGCACGCCGTCGGTACGCATATAGGTGATGAGACCGGCGGTCTCGCCGCCAATATCGATGCCCTCATAAAGGCGCTGCGCGACCTGCATGGTGCGCGATGCCCCGAAGCCGAGGCGCGACGAGGCGGCCTGCTGCATGGTCGAGGTGGTGAAGGGCGGTGCGGGGTTGCGCCGCGTCGGCTTGGCCTCGACGGACAGCGTGCGGAAGGTCGCGCCCTCCAGCATGGCCTTGATGTCGTCGGCCTGCTCCTGGCTCTTGATGTCGAGCTTCTGGAGCTTCTTGCCTTCAAGCGTCGTCAGGCGCGCCTCGAAGCTCTCCTGGCGGGGCGTGGCGAGCTTTGCCGCGATCTGCCAGTAGTCTTCGCGGATGAAGCGCTCGATCTCGGCTTCGCGGTCGCAGACGAGCCTGAGGGCCACGGACTGGACGCGGCCGGCCGAGCGTGCGCCCGGCAGCTTGCGCCACAGAACCGGCGACAGGGTGAAGCCCACCAGATAATCGAGTGCGCGGCGGGCGAGATAGGCATCCACCAGCGGCGTGTCGAGGTCGCGCGGATTGGCGAGCGCATCGAGAACCGATTTCTTGGTGATGGCGTTGAAGACGACGCGGCGAACCGGCTTGTCCTTCAGCGCCTTCTTCTGTTTCAGAACCTCAAGCACATGCCAGGAAATCGCTTCACCTTCGCGATCCGGGTCAGTGGCGAGGATAAGGGTGTCAGCCTCCTTCACGGCCTTGGTGATATCACTCAGGCGTTTGGCGGAAGGGCTGTCGACACTCCACGACATGGCGAAGTCTTCGTCCGGGCGAACGGACCCGTCCTTGGCCGGCAGATCGCGCACATGGCCGAAGGAGGCGAGAACCTTGTAGTTCGAGCCCAGATATTTGTTGATGGTTTTCGCCTTGGCAGGCGACTCGACGATAACGAGATCCATAAGCTTTCAGATTTCCCCGCAGGCTTCCGGCTTTGTCGCCGCGCCCCGCATTTTGAACGAATCCAGCCCCGTCACATGGCCGTGCTTTACCCCGCGGTCAAGGGCCAATGGGAATTTCGTCCGCTGGCGAAGGGCTGTGGATGGCGGTGCGTTTATCGTAAATTTATCGTTTATTTGTTTATAACGGCATGTATACTCCATCTGGGTCCTTAATGGAGAAGTACCGGGGAAACAGGCAACACTGGGGCTGCACAACAGGAGCATCGGGGCTGTGAAGAGGGGTGCCGCGCGCTGGAAGGGAGTGTCGGCGAATGGGCGAACAGTATGGAAGGAGACGTACCGAGACGCTTGATTACGTTCAGGCGATGCTTGGGCAATTGCGGACGATGGCGCTTTCCGAACGGTGCGACATGCTCGCCTACCTGATCGAGATGGCCTATCTTGAGGCCAGCGACATCATTCGTGGCGAACGACCGCATCGGGTCGGGGAATGTCGTCTTGAGCTAGATGTCGGTGGGAACAAGCGAGACCGCGCTTCCTGAGTGCCGTTCGAGCCGGCCCGCCAGATCAAGCTCAAGCAATATTGTCATGACCTGTGCCGGGTGTAGCCCGGTATGGCGAATGAGATCATCGACAAGCACGGGCGTCGGTCCCATCGCGTTGACGATGTGGTCGCGCTCGCTTTCGCTTGGGGGCGGAGCGGAGGTCAGGGGCTCCGGCTCTTCAAAGCTTTCCGTTCTCACGGGCGGCGTGTCCAGAAGCGGCAGGATCTGCGACACCACGTCATCCATCTCGGTCACGAGGATCGCGCCATCCTTCAAAAGCGCGTTCGCGCCGCCCGCCCTTGGATCGAACGGCGAACCGGGCACCGCGAAAACCAGCCGTCCCATCTCTCCTGCCAGTCTGGCGCTGATCAGAGAACCGGACCGCTTGGCGGCTTCCACCACCACGAGACCGAAGGCAATGCCGGCAACGAGGCGGTTGCGGCGCGGGAAATCGCGCGCGCGGGGCGTCCAGCCGAACGGCATTTCGCTGATTACCACGCCGCGCTCGGCGATCTCTCCATAGAGCCTGTCGTTCTCGGGCGGATAGGGCTTGTCGAGCCCGCCGGCCAGCGCGGCGACGGTGCCTGTCTCCAGACTGCCCTTGTGGGCGGCAGCGTCGATGCCGCGCGCGAGGCCCGAAGCAATCGTGAAGCCGGCGCTGCCAAGGTCCGAGGCCAGGCGCTGGGCCATCTTGATGCCGGTGACGGAGGCGTTGCGGGCACCGACCATGGCGATGGTGGGGCGCTGCGCGATTGCGAGATCGCCTTTCATGGCGAGAAGCGGCGGGGGCTGGTCCATGCGGCGCATCAGGGGCGGGTATTCCTGCTCGCCCACAGCGACGAAGCGCGCGCCGAAACGGCGGGCCTGTTCCATTTCGCGTTCGGCGTCCTCGCGCGTCGCGATCACGATGCGCCGATTGGCGCCACCGCGCTGCGCAAGTTCGGGAATCATCTCAAGGGCGTTCGTTGCAGAGCCGAAATGATTGACGAGCTGGCGAAAGGTCGCCGGCCCGACATTCTCGCTGCGCAGGAGCTGCAGCCAGTCGAGGCGCTGTCGGTCACTGAGCCGCACACCGCCCCGGGGCGCGTTCACCCCTTGCCCCCGATGCGCGTTTCCGTGCCGGATAGAAGGCGCGCAATGTTTGCGCGGTGCTTGATGAAGACGATCAGGCTCATCAGAACGAACAGTTCCGCCGCTTGCACATATCCAAGCAGATAAAGCCCGATGGGCACCGCGACGGCGGCGACAAGCGCCGACAGTGAAGAGTAGCGGGTGAGGAAGGCGACGGAGAGCCACACCACGGCGAAGATCAGCGCGCCGGGCCAGGCGATGGCGACGAGCACGCCGAGATAGGTTGCCACGCCCTTGCCGCCGCGAAAGCCGAGCCAGACGGGAAAGAGGTGGCCGAGAAACGCGCCAAGCCCGGCTGCGACCGCCTGATCAGGCCCGTAGAGCCCGGCCAGGAGAACGGCCACCGTGCCCTTGAGCGCATCGCCCAGAAGGGTGAGGGCAGCGAGCTTCTTGCTGCCGGTGCGCAGCACATTGGTTGCGCCGATATTGCCTGAGCCGATCTTGCGCACATCGCCCTTGCCCGCAAGCCGCGTGATGATGAGGCCGAACGGGATGGAGCCGAGCAGATATCCGAAGACAAGCGCGGCAATGAGATAGGGCAAGGCTACTTGCCAACTGATGGGATCTGGCATCCGACTCTCTCCCCCGGTGTTTCGGAGTGCTCAGGCGCTGAACACTGTGCGGCCTGCAACCATTGTTTGCAAGACCCGGCCCTGCATGCGGGCGCCTTCAAAGCAGGTGTTCTTGGACAGCGAGCGAATGTCTGCCTCGCGCACGATCCACGGCGCATCAATGTCGACAAGCACCAGATCGGCAGGCGCGCCGGTCTTCAGCGTGCCGCCGGGCAGGCCGAAAAGCCGCGCCGGCGCGGTCGACAGGCACTCGATCAGGCGCAGCAGCGGCAGGTCGCCATTGTGATAGAGACGAAGTGCAGCAGCCAGAACGGTTTCGAGGCCGATGGCCCCGGCTTCGGCTTCGGCAAAGGGCAGGCGCTTCGTGTCGACATCCTGCGGGTCGTGCGAGGAGACAATCACGTCGATCGCGCCCGATTTCAGCGCTTCCACCATGGCAAGCCGGTCGTCTTCGGTGCGCAGTGGCGGCGAAAGCCGGAAGAAGGTGCGGTAATCGCCGATGTCGTTTTCGTTGAGCGTCAGGTGATTGATCGAAATGCCGGCGCTCACCTGCGCGCCTTCGTCCTTGGCGCGGGCGATGGCAGCCGCTGACATGGCGGTCGAAATCTTCGCCGCATGATAGCGCCCGCCCGTCAGGCCTGCGAGCATCAGGTCACGGGTGAGCGGAATGGTCTCCGCCTCGCGGGGGATGCCCGGAAGGCCAAGCCAGCTAGCAAAAAGCCCCTCATTCATCACGCCGGAGGAGGCGAGATGCGGATCCTGCGTCTCATGGGCGATGGTGATGCCCAGATCGCGCGCATAGGTGAGGGCGCGCCGCATCACCAGCGCATTGGCAATTGTTGCACGACCTTCGGTGAGCATCACCGCGCCTGCCTCGCTGAGCAGGCCGAACTCGGAAAGCTCCTTGCCGGCAAAGCCTTTGGTGACGGCGGCGGAGGGAAACACGTTGACCACGGCCGTCTCGCGCGCCGTGCGCTTGACGAATTCCACCAGCGCCACATCGTCGATGACGGGCTTGGTGTCGGGCATCATGATCAGCGATGTCACGCCGCCGGCGGCTGCCGCGCGGCTGGCTGAAGCGATGGTCTCGCGATGCTCGGCGCCCGGTTCGCCGATGAAGACGCGCGAATCCACGAGGCCCGGCATGACGGCATGGCCCTGGCAGTCGACAATCGTTGCATTGTCGGGCGCACCCTGGTTCAGCGCGTCAGCGCCTGCGGCGGCAATCGCGCCGTCGATGACGATCACCGCGCCGCGCTCATCAATGCCGCGCGACGGGTCGATCACGCGGGCGTTCTGGAAAACCGTCGCGCTCATGCTGCGCCTCCTTCCGCGTTGCGTCGCGGATCGAGCAGCGCATCCATCACGGCCATGCGCACGGCAACGCCCATTTCAACCTGCTCCTGAATGAGGCTCTGCGGCCCGTCGGCGATTTCCGAGGCGATTTCGACGCCGCGGTTCATGGGGCCGGGATGCATGACGAGGACGTCATCTTTCGCGGCTTTCAGCTTTTCTGCATCAAGCCCGAAATGACGGAAATATTCGCGAACGGACGGAACCAGAGAGCCGGCCATGCGCTCGCGCTGCAGGCGCAGCATCATCACGATGTCCGCGCCCTTGAGGCCTTCGTCCATGCGGGTGAACGGCTCGACGCCCATCTGGTCGATGCCGGAAGGCAGAAGCGTGGAGGGGGCGACCACCCGAACCCGCGCACCCAGCGCGTTGAGCAAAACGATGTTCGAGCGCGCCACGCGCGAATGCAGAACGTCGCCGCAGATCGCAACCGTCAGCCCACCGATCCGGCCCTTGGCGCGGCGGATGGTCAGCGCGTCGAGCAGGGCCTGGGTCGGATGTTCGTGCGCGCCATCGCCGGCATTCACGACCGAGCAGGAGACCTTTTGGGCAAGAAGCGCAGCCGCGCCCGCCGCCGCATGGCGGATTATCAGAATGTCCGGGCGCATCGCGTTCAGCGTGATGGCCGTGTCCAGCAGCGTCTCGCCCTTCTTGGTCGAGGAACTGGCGACGGACATGTTCATCACGTCAGCGCCCAGCCGCTTGCCAGCCAGCTCGAACGAGGACTGCGTGCGCGTCGAGGCTTCGTAGAACAGGTTTATCTGGGTGCGGCCGCGCAGCGTGGCGGTTTTCTTTTCCTGCTGTCGTGAAATGGCAACAGCGGCGTCGGCCCGGTCGAGAAGCATCTCGATATCCAGCGGCGACAGGCCCTTGATGCCAAGCAGGTGGCGGTGCGGATAGAGCGGGAAAGAAGTGTTTGTCATCTCAAGAGTTTGCTATAGGCCCCGCCCGGCAAGCCTGCAAGCGTGCATCACGCGCGCACTTGATTAATCCGGCAAAAGTAACAGGTTTCTGTTTTCATGGATTGGCCCCGTTTTCATGGGTTGGCCCCGTTTTCATGGATTGGCAAGGTGTGGTTGCCATCATGCATCGTTAAAAGTGCGTTGATTCCCGACGCGCCGCCGCAGTTCTGATAGAGTGAAACCGTGACGCACGAAGTAATGAACCAGTCGCCTCCGATCGCCGGCACGAACGCCTGGCGCAGCGACCCGCTGCTGATGCAGGCGGCGGAGAATTTTTCCGAACCCGTGCGCAAGGATCTCGACACGCTTGGCCGTTTCGTGCGCAATCAGGAAGCGCTTGATCTGGCGCGGCTTGCAAATTCCGAAATTCCCCAGCTTCGCACCCATGACCGTTACGGAAACAGGCTTGATCTGGTGGAGTATCACCCGGCCTATCACGCGCTCATGCGGCGTTCTGCGGCGAACGGCCTGCATTCTTCCATCTGGGAGAAAACGGCATCCGAATCCGGCATGCGGCACCAGATTCGCGCGGCCCGCTTTTTCATGACGGCGCAGCTCGAGAGCGGGCATCTGTGCCCGCTGACCATGACCAATGCGTCACTGGCCGCGCTGATGGCCGATACATCGCTCTTCCGGCGCTGGGCGCCGCGCGTGGCGGTGCGCAAATACGATCACACCAGCAAGCCGCTTGCGCAAAAGGCCGGCATCACCATCGGCATGGGAATGACGGAAAAGCAGGGCGGAACGGATGTGCGGGCGAACACGTCGCGCGCCGAGCCGCTGGAAGGCAAGATTTACCGTCTGTCGGGCCACAAATGGTTCCTGTCCGCCCCCATGTCGGATGCGTTTCTCATGCTCGCACAGACGGACCGGGGGCTGTCATGCTTCCTCGTTCCGCGTCTTCTGGAAGACAACGCCGGCAACGGGCTGCGTCTTCAGCGCCTGAAGGACAAGCTTGGCAATCGCTCCAATGCGTCCGCCGAAGTGGAGTTCGACGGCACGATGGGCGAACTCGTGGGCGAGCCGGGGGCCGGTGTGCGCACCATCATGGACATGGTCACGCTGACGCGGCTCGATTGCGCGCTCGGATCGGCCGGTATCATGCGGGCGAGCCTCGCAGAGGCGGTTCATCATGCGCGTCATCGTTCCGCCTTCGGAAAAACGCTGATCGAGCAGCCGCTCATGCTGCGCGTTCTGGCCGACATGGCGCTGGATGTCGCAGCGGCGACGGCGCTTTCCATGCGCCTTGCGCGCGCTTTCGACGAGGCTGCGGATCATCGCGGCGAGGCGGCCTTTGCCCGCGTGATGACGCCGGTCGTGAAATACTGGGTCTGCAAGCTTGCGCCTGCCGTCACTTATGAGGCGATGGAGTGTCTTGGCGGCAATGGCTATGTGGAGGAAGCGCCGCTTGCGCGCCATTACCGCGAAGCCCCGGTCAACGCGATCTGGGAAGGTTCTGGCAATGTGATGGGCCTTGATGTGCTGCGCGTGCTGGATCGCAATGCCGGGCTCTTCGACGATGTGCTGGGCATGATCGGCAATGATCTCGGCGAAAAGGGCGGCGCAACGCTTGAGGTGCTGGCGGCTGCGGCCCGCGTGTGCCAGACGGATGAAGGCTCTGCGCGCATCCTGACCGAGCAGCTGGCGCTCGCGGCAGCGGCTGCCGAACTGCGGCGCATGGGCGGCGGCCGGGTCGCCGACGCCTTCATCGAGACGCGCCTCGCAGGCCAGTGGCGCAGCACCTACGGCATGCTGGACGCGCGCCATGACGCGGCGTCCATTCTCGATGTGCTCTATCCGGAAACGAACTGAGAAACGAGCGTCAGAACGAGCGGGATCGTGAAGAAGGCGAGGGCGGTCTGTACCGTCGTGATGCTGGCGTAAAGCGGCGCGTCGCCGCCAAGCTGACGCGCCAGCAGAAACCCGTTCATGGCGGTGGGGACTGCGGCGCACAGGGCCAGATAGCTGAGTGCCGGCCCGGACACCCCGAAGCCGAGCGCCACGGCAATCATCAAGACCGGGAAGAACAAAAGCTTCAGGAAGGATGAAATCCAGAGCGACGCGCCTGCGGCGCGGAAATCGTCCGTCTGCAGGCTGGCCCCGATGGTCAGCAGCCCCATGCCAAGCGCTGCCCGTCCGACCAGATCGAGCGTCTGGTTGAGCGGCGGGTAGAGATCAAAGGGCATGAAGCGCAGCAGGACTGCCGTCGCTGCCGCCAGGATCATCGGGTTGCGCGCGACATCCAGCATCACTTTGGAGAGCGAAGCGGTGCTGTCGGCAAAGCGCGTCACCACAAAGACAGAGGCGATGTTGATCGGGATGATGATCGTCGCCATCACCAGCGCCACAACGGCCGCCCCCTCCGGCGGAAAGAGTTTTTGGGCCACCGCGAGCGCCATGAAACCGTTCCAGCGCACCGCCGTCTGAAAAACCGAGGAATATTGTGCGTGGCGCACGAGGCCGGTTGCGCGCAGCGCAGGCCAGAGCGCCAGAACGAGCGCAATGAAAGAGAGAACGGAGACCATCAGCGCGCCGAGCATCGCGTCCAGCCGAAGCTCGGAAAAGTCTGCGTTCGCGATGGTTATGAAGAGAAGCGACGGGTAGAGGAACCAGTAGCAGAGCTGTTCGAGGCCGGGCCATGTTTCATCATTGATCAGCGGCGTGCGGCGCAGCGCGTTGCCGGCGATGATCAGCAGGAAGATTGGCAGAATACTTTCAAAGATCGCGAACATGGAGAATCCGGCAGGCGAGAGGAAGCCTCATTAGCTAGTGGCCGGGGCTGCGCCTGTAAAGCGAGGGCGCGATTGCGATGCTGTGAAAATTAACCTTAACAATTGGTAAGCGTTGCGGCGGATTTTCCCGCAGTTCACTGTGGTTCGCATTCGAGAATGAGAGCCATGAATCGCACATTCGCAACCCTTCTGACGGTCTTCTGGACCATCACTTTCGCAGCCTCTGCCTGGGCGGCAGCGCTTGCTGACGGCGTTTTGATGCCCGTCGGTGCGTCGGCTGCCGAGGGGGCGTTGCAGCTTTCACATCTCCTTGGCCAGCTGGGCGTGGTGCTTGGAAACGCACTCGTTGCGGTGCTGTTCCTGTGGACCTTCGTGGTGTCCGTGCTGGAAAAGGGGGAGACGCGGGAGACCGCGACCGTGGCGCAGCTTGCCTGCGCCGGCGCGCTTCTCATGCTGATCGTGGATGCGGTTCAGGCCGGCTTCGTCGCGGATGCGACGGCTCTGACGCCGACGGGAGGGGGGACGGTGAAATTCTTCGCCATCCTGGCAACCCATCTGGTGCTGCGTCGCCAAGAGCTTGCGGACAATGGCGCGGAGCAACAGCTTCAGCCGGCTCCGGTGACCCGATTCTCGGCGATGCGCCTTGTCGATGCCGCGCACGAAACCATGACCGCGCGCCTTGCTTCCCGGCTTGTCGCCCGCCGGGGCTTCCACTTTTCCCCACCCGCCAATGACGACAGGAGCCACTGATGCGTCTGCTGCTTATCTTATGGGCATTACCCATGGGCCTGTTCTGGGGATGGTACGGTCTGTCGTACAACGATCTGAACTTCGGCTTCACATTCCTGAGCCGGGACATGAATGATCTGCTGTTCAGGATTTATGGCAATATTCTCGGCATCGATCCGCAGGTGATTCCCGGCATGGTCGCGCGGGCCTGCGTGGTCGACTCGTTCATCCTTGCCGGCATCGTCGCGTTTCGTCGCCGGCGCGCAATCAAGGCGTGGTATCAGGACAAGCGCGCCGCCTACCGGGCCGGTGAAGCGGCCCCGGAAGCACGCAGTCTGTCCAGCGCGCCCTGAAGGATGAAGGCGGCGGCGGCCGAATCGATCCGCTCCGCCCGTTTCTTGCGTGATACATCCATCTCCAGAAGCGCCCGCTCTGCGGCAACCGTCGACATGCGTTCGTCCCAGAAGGCGACGGGAAGGTCCGTCAGCCGCTCAAGATTGCGGATGAAGGCGCGCGTCGACTGCGCGCGCGGGCCTTCCGTACCATCCATGTTGACCGGAAGGCCGATGACGATGCCGCCGACATTGTCGCGCTTGAACGCGGCAAGCAGCGCTTCGGCGTCCTGCGTGAATTTCTTGCGCATCACCACCTGACGCGGCGTCGCCAGCGACAGTCCGCGGTCGGAGACCGAAAGGCCGATGGTCTTGGTGCCGAGGTCGAGCCCGGCCAGCGTCTGGCCCGCAGTGAGAAAAGCGGGGAGTTCCTGCAGGTCGACCACTGACAAAACTGTACACTCCAATTACGACTGTGGGATGGTTCTAGAGCAATTCCAGGGAAAGTGGAAACCGGTTTCCCGTCCGGAACTGCCTGAAAACAATGACTTGGCGACTTTGCCGATTCCGCGGGACGACAAAGTGGTCTAATGACGCTGCAGCGGTTACACGAAAAGAAGCCACTGCGCGACAGGCGTCGTTGAACGCGCCACATTCAGCAAGGAGTATTTCCCATGGACCTGACCTGGTACGGCCATTCCGCGTTTCGCGTGGATGCAGGCGATGCGCGCATCCTGATCGATCCGTTCCTCAGCGGAAACCCTTCCTGGAACGATGGATGGGAAGGCCCGGCGGAGGGCGTGACGCATGTGCTGCTCACCCACGGCCATGACGATCATATCGGCGATGCGGTCGAAATCCTGAAGAAGACCGGCGCGATGCTGGTCGCCAATTTCGAAATCTGCATGTTCCTTGTCGGCAAGGGCGTCGACCAGAACCGTATCAACCCCGGCAATCACGGCGGTACCGTCGATTGCGGCGGCTTCACCACCACATTCGTGAACGCGCTGCATTCCTCGTCGTCTGCAGGCGAGGGCGGGGCAAACACCTATCTGGGCAATCCTGCCGGTCTCGTCCTTCACTTCCCCGAGGACAAGACGCTCTATCATATGGGCGATACCGACATTTTCGGCGACATGGCGCTGATCCACGAACTTCATCAGCCCGAAATCGGTCTTGTGCCGGTCGGTGACCGGTTCACGATGGGCGGTGCCGTTGCGGCACTCGCCTGCCGCCGCTACTTCAAGTTCGATACCGTGCTGCCCTGCCATTTCGGGACATTCCCGATCATCGATCAGACGGCGCAGAAATTCATCGACGGCATGGAAGGCTCCGGCGTTAATGTGCCGGTGCTGAAGGTGGGCGAGACGATTTCGCTTTAGGGACCGCGATGCATCGCGCATTGATGCACCGCGTATTCTGGAAATCGTTTCCGATTTTCGGGCCTTTCCTATAGCAATTCCGGTGCGCCGGAGCGCGTTGGCGGTTGCACGCCGCCCGCGCGCCGATTATAGCCGTGGCGCAGCCAATAAGCGCCTGGAGAGAACCATGTCCGTGGACATCGATACCGTGAAGCGTGTTGCGCGCCTTTCCCGCATTGCCGTTGACGATGCGGACGCCGAGCGCATGACAGGCGAACTGAACGCCATTCTCGGTTTCGTCGAGCAACTGAACGAAGTGAATGTCGAGGGCATCGAGCCCATGACGTCTGTCATCCCGATGGCGATGAAGAAGCGTCAGGACGGCGTGACCGACGGCAACAAGGCCGACGACATTGTCGCCAATGCACCGGTTTCGGAGGACAATTTCTTCGTTGTCCCGAAAGTGGTCGAATAGAAGCCAGCATAAGCTTCCAAACCCATTTGCCCTGACCGGCCCCCGGATTCTCACGGATTTTCACGGATTCTCCATGACAGAGCTCACCAAACTCACCATTGCCGAGGCGCGCGAAAAGCTGGCCGCCAAGGCGTTCACCGCCACGGAGCTGACCGAGGCCTATCTTTCGGCCATCGGCACGGCCAATGAAAAGCTCAACGCCTATGTCGCCGTCACCCACGACAAGGCGCGCGCCATGGCAAAGGCAAGCGATGAGCGGATCGCGAAGGGCGAGGCGGGCGCGCTGGAAGGCATTCCGCTCGGCATCAAGGACCTGTTCGCGACCGAAGACGTTCACACCCAGGCCTCCAGCCACATCCTCGACGGGTTCAAGCCGAAATACGAATCCACCGTGACGGCCAATCTGTGGGCCGATGGCGCGGTGATGCTCGGCAAGCTCAACATGGATGAGTTCGCCATGGGCTCGTCCAACGAGACCTCCTTTTACGGTCCGGTCATCAACCCGTGGCGCGCCGAAGGCTCCAATGCCGATCTGGTGCCGGGCGGCTCTTCCGGCGGTTCGGCGGCAGCCGTTTCCGCCCTTCTGTGCGCCGGCGCAACTGCAACGGACACCGGCGGCTCCATCCGCCAGCCCGCAGCCTTCACCGGCACGGTCGGCATCAAGCCGACCTATGGCCGCTGCTCGCGCTGGGGCACGGTGGCTTTCGCTTCCTCACTCGATCAGGCAGGCCCGATTGCGCGCGATGTGCGCGATGCCGCGATCCTTCTGAAATCCATGGCTTCGGTTGACGACAAGGACACCACCTCCGTCGATCTTCCGGTGCCGGATTACGAGGCCGCCATCGGCCAGTCGATCAAGGGCATGAAGATCGGCATTCCGCGCGAGTACCGTCTCGACGGCATGCCGGAGGAAATCGAGGCGCTGTGGAAGCAGGGCATCGACTGGATGCGCGATGCGGGCGCGGAGATCGTCGACATCTCGCTGCCGCACACGAAATACGCGCTGCCGGCCTATTACATCGTTGCGCCTGCCGAAGCCTCTTCCAACCTCGCGCGTTATGACGGCGTGCGTTATGGCCTGCGCGTGCCCGGCAAGGACATTGCCGACATGTATGAGCAGACCCGCGCCGCCGGTTTCGGTCGCGAGGTCAAGCGCCGCATCATGATCGGCACCTATGTGCTGTCGGCCGGCTATTACGACGCCTATTACCTCAAGGCGCAGAAGGTTCGCACGCTCATCAAGCGCGACTTCGAGCAGGTCTTCGATCAGGGCGTCGACGCGATCCTGACGCCGGCAACGCCGTCGGCCGCTTTCGGCATCGCCGATCAGGAAATGGCGTCCGATCCGGTCAAGATGTATCTGAACGACATCTTCACCGTCACGGTGAACATGGCGGGCCTGCCCGGCATCGCCGTGCCCGCCGGTCTTGACGCGAAGGGCCTGCCGCTCGGCCTGCAGCTGATCGGAAAGCCGTTTGAAGAAGAAACGCTGTTCCGCACAGCACATGTGATCGAACAGGCCGCAGGGCGTTTCGCACCGAACAAGTGGTGGTGATGCCCATGGCGCGGCTCGCTTCCTGAGAGAAAGGCCGCGTCATGTTCCATTTCGTCTCCGCAATTGGCTGGCTGTTCCTGCAGCCGCTCGGCCTTGCCGCGATCCTGATTGCGGTTTCGGTGGTCACCGCCTTTTTTGGCTGGCGCCGCCTGTCCATGACGGCAGGCGGCCTTTCTTTTATCGTTCTCTTTCTGTCGGCCTGGACGACGCTCGGCGCGCTTCTTCTCGGACCGCTCGAAGACCGCTTCCAGAAGCCCGACCCCGTGCCTGAGACGGTTCACGGCATCGTCGTTCTGGGCGGCGGGCTGGAAGGCTCCATCAACAGTGCGCGCGGCGGCCACGAACTGAATGCCAGCGGCGACCGTTTCGTTGAGACCGCCATTCTGGCGCGCCGTTTCCCGCAGGCGAAAATCCTGATTTCTGGCGGACAGGGAGCCGTTTTCCTGGCCGGTGAGGGCGACGCGGATACGGCGCCGCGTCTGCTGACGGCGCTTGGCGTCGATCCGGAACGCATGATTCTGGAGAACCGCTCACGCGATACCTATGAGAATGCGCGCTTCTCCAGCGAGATGGTGCAACCGGCCGAAGGCGAGACATGGCTGCTCGTCACGTCCGCGTTTCACATGCCGCGCGCGGTGGGCGTGTTCCGCAAGGCGGGGTTCCCGGTGACGCCGTGGCCGGTCGACTACAAGACCGCCGGCAATGAGAAGCCCGGCCTTGCCGAGGACAATGCGCTCGATTCCCTGCGCAATCTCACAGTGGGCATAAGGGAATGGCTGGGGCTCGCCGCCTACTGGTTCGCAGGCAGAACGGACGTGTTTTTGCCGGCTTCCGATACACGCACAGACTGAGTTTCGGACCGGCTTTCCCTGTCTGATGGTGCAGTGCAGCAATGTTGTCCTTTTTTGGTCGCATGTATTGAAAATTCCTTTATGCGCGCAAGTGCCTGATTAGACACGGAAAGCCCCGTTTTCTGCGGGTTTTTAACAGTTCAAATGCCGTCATTTTGCCGTTTTTGGACTTGCGGAAGCATGTGCTTAGGAGTATCTCCCGCCGTCACGGATCGGCGGTCGGGATCATCCCGGTCGGAGATCGGATAACAAACGGGATATGCATGGACGATAGCGTTGAGAGATCCTGCTGGGGCGTAACCGCCAAGGCAGTGATCGGGCTTGCGGGAATCATCTTTCTGGCATGGCTCTTGATTGGCGCCGAGACGGCAGCGGTCGTAGCAACGGCAGGCTGAACAACCAGCAAAACCGCACAACATCGGTTCACAGAAGTTGAAGGGCGCAGCGCAATCGCTGCGCCCTTTGCTTGTTCAGGGAAATCGCCTACATCTTTCCTGTCGCGTTCACGCCAGCCCGTGCCGCGCGATAGCCCGCCACGGCAACTGATCGCTGGAATGCTTCCAGCGGTGAAATCCCGGAGCCTTCGCCCATGTTTCTTTCCGTTTTCGACCTGTTCAAGATCGGCATCGGACCGTCGAGTTCGCACACAATGGGGCCGATGACGGCGGCAGAGCGCTTTCTGGCGGAGATTGCAGGCGATGACTGGCCGCGCCCGGCAGGCAGCGAAGTGGACCGTCTGTCGGTCAGCCTGCATGGTTCGCTTGCATTCACGGGCATCGGGCACGGCACCGACCGCGCCGTGATCCTCGGTCTTGCGGGCTTCAACCCGCTGACGGTCGATCCGGATCGCATGGACGGGCAACTGGCCACCATCGCCGAGGAAAAGATGGTGCGGCCACAGGGCCATCCGGCCTATCGTTTCGATCCGCAAAGCGATCTTGTGCTCGACAAGAAGCAGCCGCTTCCCGGTCACGCCAATGGCATGGCCTTCAACGCCTATGATGCAGACGACCGCCTTCTTCTGCGGCGCATCTATTATTCGGTCGGTGGCGGCTTCGTCGTTTCCGAAGAGGAGCTTCAGACCCTCAAGGCCGAGAAGGCCGGGCCCGAGGGCAGCACTGTGCCATATCCGTTTGCCAACGGGCGCGAGATGCTGGCGATGGCGGCTGAGAGCGGGCTTTCCATTGCCGAGATGAAGCGCGCCAATGAGGAAGTGAAGATGGATCGCGCCGCGCTCGACGCGGGGCTCGACGAGATCTGGCAGGCGATGGATTCGTGCATCGAGCGCGGGCTTTCCCAGGACGGCATCATGCCCGGCGGGCTCAATGTGCGCCGCCGTGCGCGCCAGCTTCACGACCGGCTTGACGAGGACTGGCGCCAGAACCGGCCCAACCCGCTTGCCGCAAACGACTGGCTGGCGGTTTTCGCCATGGCGGTGAACGAGGAGAACGCCAGCGGTGGCCGTGTGGTCACCGCGCCGACCAATGGTGCGGCGGGCGTCGTACCGGCAGTCATGCGCTACTGGCAGAAATTCCACGTGGATGCGGACAAGAACGGCATCCGCGACTTCCTGCTGACGGCGGCGGCGATTGGCGGCATCGTCAAGCACAATGCCTCGATCTCCGGCGCAGAGGTGGGCTGCCAGGGCGAGGTGGGGTCTGCTTCGGCCATGGCGGCGGCCGGACTGGCAGCGGTTCTGGGCGGTACGCCGGAACAGGTGGAGAATGCAGCCGAGATCGCGCTGGAGCATCATCTGGGGATGACCTGCGATCCCGTGGCCGGGCTCGTTCAGGTGCCGTGCATCGAGCGCAATGCGCTGGGCTCGGTAAAGGCCGTGACCGCAGCATCGCTTGCGGTGAAGGGTGACGGAAAGCACTTCGTCTCGCTTGATGCCGCAGTCGAAACCATGCGCCAGACCGGCGTCGACATGAATGAACGCTACAAGGAGACCAGTCTTGGCGGTCTGGCGGTCAATGTGGTGGAGTGCTGAGCGACATTTCGCGCTGTGGAGAGCCGGCTATCGTGCTTGACCTTGGTGGAGCTGCGCCCGACATTTAGAGCATGGCACTTAATCTCATAAAACTGTGCGTTGGCTGCGAAAGCGTCGAGCAATTGCAGGACTGGATCAAGCTGCGTACGCAGGAACAGCGGGCGCTGGGCGAACCGGCGGAACAGTTTCACACGACCCGCATGGTGCCCAAGCGCGTTGAAGAGCTGACCGATGGCGGTTCGCTCTACTGGGTGATCAAGGGCACGGTTCAGTGCCGCCAGAAGCTCATCGATATCCGCCCGTTTCGCGATGCGGAAGGTGTGTCGCGCTGCCATCTGGTGCTGGAGCCGAAGCTTGTGCGCACGCAGTTTCAGCCGCGCCGCGCGTTTCAGGGCTGGCGCTATCTCGATCCCAAGGATGCGCCGGCCGATCTTGGCGCTGCCGGAGACGATGCGGAGATGCCGCCGGAACTGCGCCGCGAACTCACCGAACTCGGCTTGCTGTAAGCGCTGTTCTGGCGCAGGCTGCGGGATAGTCTTGCAACCGCTCTCAACGAGCCCATCTTTTTCATCATGAACGACAAAAAAACGCCTGCGCCGCGCCGCGTCGAATCGGACATCGCCAAAACCCGATCGTCATCGGGAGCGATTGATGCCTTCGTGCGCCATGCGCGCGCCGTCGCACCCGTGCGTGGCGGAGAAGCCGGCAGTGGCCGGCTCATTCTGGCGCTTGATGCGACCATGAGCCGGCAGCCCACCTGGGACCTGGCCTGCAAGCTGCAGGCGGAGATGTTCGATGCGGTGGGCAAGGCGGGCTCGCTCAACGTCCAGCTCGTCTATTTTCGCGGGTTCGGCGAAAGCCGCGCCTCGCGCTTCGTGCGCGACACGGATGCGCTCAAGACGCTGATGACGAAGATCGACTGCCGTGGCGGCCACACGCAGATCGGCAAGGTTCTGTCGCATGCGCTGAAGGAGACCGGACGCGAGAAGGTCAACGCGCTCGTCTATATCGGGGATGCGATGGAAGAGAGCGTGGATGACCTTGCCGAGAAGGCGGGCAGGCTGGGGCTGGGCGGCGTGCCGGTGTTCGTCTTCCAGGAAGGGCATGACCCGACAGCCGAACGCGCCTTCCGCGAGATCGCGCGGCTTTCCAAAGGCGCATGGTTCCGGTTCGATGCGCGCGCGGCCGCAGAACTTGGCAAGCTCCTTTCAGCCGTCGCCGTCTATGCGACGGGCGGGCTGAAAGCGCTGAGCGACCGCAACCGGCCCGAAGACCGCAGGATGCTGGAGCATCTGCGCGGCGGACGAGAGCGATGACCTATCCGTTTTTCTTCTTCGCACTTGTCCTGCTCGTGCTTCTGGCGGGCATGGCGTTTGTGAAGTCCAGCCCGCGCAGCATCGCAAACACGCTGCGGATCGCCGGGCCGGCGCTCATGGCGCTGGTCGGTGTGGTGATGCTTTTCATCGGAAGGGCGGGCCTGGGAGGAATGCTGCTCTCAGGCGCTGCCGCCTGGTATGGCTCTGGACGTCTCAAGATGGGGCAGAGCAAAACGCCTGGGCAAAGGTCCACCGTTCGTTCGGCAGCGCTCGAAATGGAGCTTGATCACGACAGCGGAGGATTATCCGGTGTGGTGCTTGCCGGCCGGCATGAAGGACGCCGGCTCGGCGAGATGACGCAGGGTGAACTGCTTGATCTGTACGCTGAACTTGCCAGCGACGAAGAGAGCCTGAGGCTCCTAGAAACCTACCTTGACGGAGAATTCCCCGCCTGGCGCGACAGCGCGGACACGCACGGAGACGCGGGGCAGGGACGTGCGGCGGGCACGGGCCCCATGACCAAGGAGGAGGCCTATGAGATCCTTGGTCTTGAACGCGGTGCGTCCGTTGCGCAGATCCGACAGGCTCACCGCCGCCTGATGCAGCGCCTGCATCCCGACATGGGAGGAACCTCTTCTCTTGCCGCCCGTATCAACGAGGCGCGCGACGTTCTGCTCTCCACTCACAACTGAACTCCCGGTGTGCAAGACACTTTCCTTGCTGTTCTTCAAACTGGTTCTCACTGCTGCACCGCGTAGCAGGAGATGCTCTTTTTCTTCAGAGACGCACAGGCGCCCCAGGCGTCGGATTTGCTGTTGAAGCCGACGAAGCGGGCGCGGTGATAGACGACGCCGCCCTTTTCGAAGGTCTCGGTGATCGGAACGGCGCGGGCGAGAACACTGCCGGCCTTCTGCTCCGTCTGGGCGAGAACCATGAGGGCCTCATCCTCGGTGGGAAGCGACGCAACCTGAATGACCCAGCCACCCATGGCGGCGGTCTCGGTTGCCGCGGCATTGGTGGAGGCCGTCGGCATCGGGTCGACGGCTGCGACGGCAACACGCGGACGCGGAACGGCTGCGTTCACCACGGCTGCTGCCTTGACGGGCGGCTCGGGCGCATAGGCGGTCAGGGTCTGCGGCTGCGCCTCGGGGCGATCGGTCGGAAGCGGAACATCGCTGCCGGGGATCATCGCGGCAAGTGCTGTGCGGGCGCCACCGGGCGCCTTGGCGATCAGCATGCGGTCGCGACCGGTCGAACCCTTGTTCAGGTAGCGCTTGATGAGGTCGGCCATGTGCGCGTCACGGCTGCGGGAGGTGCGTCCCCCCATGACGACGGCAACGATGCTGCGGCCATTTGCCTGCACGGAGCTGGCGAGATTGAAGCCGGAAGCACGCGTGTAGCCGGTCTTGATGCCGTCCACGCCCTTGACGCGACCGAGAAGCCGGTTGTGGTTGCCGTAACGGCGCTTCTTGTAGGTGAAGGAGCTGGTCTGGAAATAGCTGTAATACTGCGGGTAGTGCTCACGCAGTGCGATGCTGAGTTTCGCCATGTCGCGCGCAGTGGTCTTCTGCTTGCTGTTGGGCAGGCCATGCGCGTTCTTGAACGTGGTGCGGGACATGCCGAGCTGGCGGGCCTTGGCGGTCGTCATGGCCGCGAATTTCGCTTCCGAGCCACCGAGGAACTCGGCCACTGCCGTTGCCACATCGTTTGCCGAGCGGGTGACCAGCGCGCGGATCGCCTGGTCGACGGTCAGGCTGTCGCCGGGCTTGAGCGCGATGTTGGTGGGCGGCTCTGCTGCCGCGTTGCGTGAAACGGGAATGCGGGTGTTCTTGTTGATGCGACCGCTCTCCATGGCTTCGAAAAGCATGTAGGCGGTCATCATCTTGGTGAGCGAGGCCGGGTAACGCAGCGAGTCGGCATTGGACTCATAGAGGACCTTGCCGGTTTTGGCGTCCATCACGATGCCCGCATATTTGGAGTTGGCCGAAGCCTGCCCAATCACACCGAATACCATGAGACATGAAAGAAAAAGTGCGGTGAGAATCTTGCCCGGGAGCCGCACAAGATTCGCTCTACCCAACAACGCCTGACGCACAACAACACCTATTTGCACCTGGTTTCAGGCCGCGGGGCATCCCAACCCACAGGCCCATTTCCCGAAACTTTAGTGCGAGCGGCGTTACCAATCCGTTTATGGTGACCCAAACGTTGACGGAATTTCTTAACATTGAAGCGAAATTGAGCCATTCCGCAGGGGAATTGGGGGTAGAGAATCGTCTATCCGTTTGATGGCGTAGTTTTGAACGTAAAAGCCCCTGCGCCGTATTGTCAGGAACTGAGAAGGTCTTAAAATTGTCGGAAGGGTACCTACATGTCCTACGTAAGGGCTCGGCAAAGGGAATGGAATTTTTGAGCACCGGCAGCGAAGCCATGCAGCGTTACGATTGGCGATTGCAGGATGGTGAGGGCGATGGCGACGAATCCGATCGCGGAACGGCTGTCATCACGCGCACGAAGACCAAGACAAAGAAGCCGAGTCTGTATCGTGTTCTGTTGTTGAATGACGATTACACGCCGATGGAGTTCGTCATTCATGTGCTCGAGCGGTTCTTCAGGAAGGACCGCGAGGCTGCGACGCGAATTATGCTGCACGTACACAATCACGGTGTTGGTGAATGTGGCGTGTTCACGTTCGAAGTGGCCGAGACCAAGGTAACGCAGGTGATGGACTTCGCCAGACAGCACCAGCATCCACTTCAATGCGTGATGGAAAAGAAATGAGGTACTGAATGCCGGCTTTTTCCCAAGGCTTGGAGCGGGCTCTGCATCAGGCGCTCACATTTGCCAATGAGCGCCACCACGAATATGCGACGCTGGAGCATCTTCTCCTGGCGCTGATCGATGATGCCGATGCCGCCGCCGTCATGCGCGCATGCAATGTCGATCTCGATGCGCTCAAGGGGACCGTGGTCAAATATATCGACAGCGAGCTCGACAATCTCGTCACGGGCTATGACGAGGATTCCAAGCCCACCGCCGGATTCCAGCGGGTCATCCAGCGGGCGGTTATCCATGTGCAGTCTTCCGGTCGTGAAGAGGTGTCAGGCGCAAATGTGCTCGTGGCCATTTTCGCCGAGCGCGAGAGCCACGCCGCCTACTTCCTGCAGGAACAGCAGATGACCCGCTATGACGCCGTCAACTATATCAGCCATGGCATTGCCAAGCGGCCGGGTGGCTCGGAAGCGCGCACGCCGCGCGGGGCCGAGGACGATGATGCCGGCGCACCGGGCGCCGAGGCGGAAGAGGGCGCCAAAAAGAAACAGGCGCAGGACGCGCTGACGGCTTACTGCGTCAATCTGAATGACAAGGCGCGGGCCGGCCGCATCGATCCGCTGATCGGTCGCACGGCCGAGGTCAACCGCACCATTCAGGTCCTGTGCCGCCGTTCGAAGAACAATCCGCTCTATGTGGGCGATCCCGGCGTCGGCAAGACGGCGATTGCCGAGGGTCTGGCCAAGCGCATCGTCGAGGGCGATGTGCCGGATGTTCTGTCGGACGCAACCATCTTCGCGCTCGACATGGGCACGCTACTGGCCGGCACGCGCTATCGTGGCGATTTCGAGGAACGCCTCAAGCAGGTCGTCAAGGAGCTTGAGGATTTCCCGGGCGCGGTTCTGTTCATCGACGAGATCCATACGGTTATCGGCGCGGGCGCAACGTCGGGCGGCGCGATGGATGCATCGAACCTCCTGAAGCCGGCCTTATCGTCCGGCTCGATCCGCTGCATCGGCTCGACCACCTACAAGGAGTTTCGACAGTTCTTCGAGAAGGACCGTGCGCTGGTGCGCCGCTTCCAGAAGATCGACGTCGCCGAACCCTCCGTTGAGGACGCTGTCGAGATCATGAAGGGGCTGAAGCCTTACTTCGAGGACTTCCACAAGGTTCGCTACACGAACGAGGCGGTGAAGGCCGCGGTGGAACTGTCGGCGCGCTACATCAACGACCGCAAGCTGCCGGACAAGGCCATCGACGTTCTGGACGAGACCGGCGCATCGCAGAAACTTCTGCCGGAAACGAAGCGTCGCAAGACGATCAACGTCAAGGAAATCGAAGCGACCATCGCCACCATGGCCCGCATTCCGCCGAAGACCGTTTCGGCCGATGACGAGAAGGTGCTGGCGACGCTCGAGGACGAGCTGAAGCGCGTTGTTTACGGTCAGGATGCCGCGATCACGGCGCTGTCGTCGGCGATCAAGCTGGCGCGGGCCGGTCTGCGCGAGCCTGAAAAGCCGATTGGCTCCTACCTGTTCTCCGGCCCCACGGGCGTCGGCAAGACGGAAGTCGCCAAGCAGCTCGCCGCGTCGCTGGGTGTCGAACTCCTGCGTTTCGACATGTCGGAGTATATGGAGCGCCACACCGTGTCGCGCCTGATCGGCGCGCCGCCCGGCTATGTGGGCTTCGACCAGGGTGGCCTTCTGACGGACGGTGTCGATCAGCATCCGCATTGTGTGCTGTTACTCGACGAGATCGAGAAGGCGCATCCGGATCTGTTCAACATCCTGTTACAGGTCATGGATCACGGCAAGCTGACGGACCACAACGGCAAGAGCATCGACTTCCGCAATGTCATCCTCATCATGACGACCAATGCGGGCGCGGCCGATCTCGCCAAGCCGGCCATTGGTTTTGGATCGACGAAGCGCGACAGCGACGACATGGAAGCGATCAACCGGCTGTTCACGCCGGAGTTCCGCAACCGTCTCGACGCGGTCATCCCGTTCGGCTCGCTGCCGGTTCCGGTCATTCACCAGGTGGTACAGAAATTCGTCATGCAGCTCGAGGCGCAGCTCGCCGAGCGTCGCGTCACCTTCGACCTGTCGGATGACGCCATCGCCTGGCTGGCGGACAAGGGCTATGACGAGCGGATGGGCGCACGGCCGCTTGGCCGCGTGATCCAGGAGCACATCAAGAAGCCGCTGGCTGATGAAGTGCTGTTCGGCAAGCTCAAGAAGGGCGGCACGGTGCGTGTCAGCGTCGAGAAGGACGAGGCGGGCAAGAGCCACCTCAAACTCGACGCGCTTCCCGATGATGCACCGATCAAGCCGCGCGACGAGGTGCCCGAGAAGAAGGCGAAGCCGGCGGCCAAACGGACCCGCAAGCCCAAGGCGGCAGCGGCCAAGCCCAAGGCGCAGAAGCCCAAGGATCCGCCAAAGCGCAGCCTTGTGCCGCAATTGCCGCGCAAGGACTGACAGGCAGGCCCGGTACTGACAGGCAAGTCCGGTCTCGGAACTGGTCCAATTTCGAAGGCGTGGGTGCCCCAAGCACTCACGCCTTCGTTGTATCGCAGGCCTGCATGCGCTGTGCTAAATCATTTGACCGATGAGCGAGAACACGGAAGTCGAATCGGACAGTCAGGAAAAGCACGTCACCTGGTATCTGCGGGGCGTGCGCCGCTGTTTCTCCATTCCGGGTCTGGTGCTGGTCAGCGCCTTTATCGGTTTCGCCGGTCTGGCGCGCGAGGCCGGGCTTTCGCTTCCCCAAACCGTTTTCATGACAGGGGCTGTCTGGGCCCTGCCGGCGCAGGTGGTGCTGATTGGCGCCGTACTGGCGGGCAACAGCCTGTTTGCGGCGGCTTTCGCCGTGGCGCTGTCATCGGTTCGGCTTGCGCCCATGGTGGTGGCGATCACGCCTGAAATGCGCACGGAGAAGACCCGGCCCTGGGTGCTCTATTGCCTTTCGCATTTCGTTGCCGTGACCTCATGGGTGCTGGCGATGGAGAGCTTCAAGAACGTTCCGCGCGCAATGCGCACGGCCTATTACACCGGCATCGGCTCGACGCTTGTTCTGGTGAATATGGGCGTGGTGGCGACCGTCTTTCTTCTGGCCGAACGTCTGCCGCCGCAACTGACGGCCGCGCTCTTCTTCCTGACACCGCTCTACTTCCTGACATCGCTCTGGGGTTCTGCGCGGGAGCGGGCAGGGCATGTCGCCATGGTGCTCGGCCTCGCCGTAGGCCCGGTCTTTCACATTCTCCTGCCCGGTTTTGACCTTTTGGCAGCCGGGGTTATCGGTGGCTCGGTGGCCTATCTCTGGCACCGCGCGCGCGTCAGACGGGAGACTGTCGGATGAGTTTCGACGCCTTTGATGCCTGGTGGTGGCCTTATCTCTTCATCCTGCTTGCAGGCTGGCTCGCCACCGATTCCTGGCGCTATCTGGGTGTCTATCTTGGCGGCAAGCTTTCGGAAGGTTCGGACATTCTGGTGTTCGTGCGCTGTGTGGCGACGGCGCTGGTCGCCGCTGTCATCGCCAATCTGATTGTCTTTCCCAGCGGCGCTCTGGCCGATGCACCGCTCACCCTGCGGGTCGGCGCATCCATAGCCGGCTTCGCCGCCTATCTTTTCTCCCGCAAGCAGATCCTCGTCGGCATCGTGGTTGCAGAGATCATCCTGCTCACAGGTCTCTACCTGATCGATTAGTTCTTTTTTAGAACAATCTGAGGTAGAGCGGCATCAAGGGGTGGGCGATGCTTTTTCCAGCTGAACGTTTGGTTGCGCTTGTCATTGGCGCTTTCCTGATTGCTGATCTGACGCTTGTGGCCGGAAGCGCCATTTCGGTCGACTGGCGTGGTTATGGCGCTGTCGTTTCCTGTGGTGCAGTCATACTTGCGGTTGGCCTCGCATACCGCTGGAGCGGGCGTGACCAGAAGATTGCACTGGCCGCTATCGCCGCCGGGCTCTTCATCCTTTTCACCATTGTCGGTGCGGCGCTCAATTATCTGCTCATACCGGTCGGCGCCGAACGCATCGATCCGCTGTTGATCAGGCTCGATGGTCTCGTGGGCTATTCATGGCCGGGGCTTGTGGGGTGGGCGAGCGAGCATCCGGCGCTTGGAACACTGCTTCGCTGGACCTATGTCAGCTCACTGCCGCAATTCGTGATCGTCATCCTGACGCTCGGCATGACGGGGCGACGGGCGCAGCTTCACGCATTCCTCCTGACCGGCGTGCTTGCCGCCATGCTCACCATGGCCTTCTGGCTGGTTTTCCCAAGTTCCGGGCCGTCGGCCTATTTTGCGATCCCGGTCGAGACTGCTGAACGTCTCGGAATGGTGGTGGGGCCTGACTATGGTGTGGAGCTCAACCGCGTGATGACACAGGGCGCTCAGCGTCTGTCGCCGCAGGACGCACTGGGGCTGATCGCCTTTCCCTCGTTCCACACTGTCATGGCGCTGATGGCCGTCTGGTTTACCCGGTCCATCAGGGGGCTGTTTCCGGTCTTCGTCGTGATCAACACGCTCATGCTGCCCGCAATCCTGAGCCATGGCGGGCATCATCTGATTGACCTGTTCGGCGGTCTTGCTGCTTTCCTGATCAGTGTCTGGCTTGCCCGGAGTGTTCTCGCACGGGTTTCGGACACAAGGCAAAGGCCGGAGCCAGCGGCCCCGGCCGAACAGGGGCTTTAAAGCGCTGCGCGAATCTTTTCCGCCTGCTCTGCGAGAACAGCCTGATCCGCCATCTCGCCCGTGTGGGGACGCAGGGCGACGCCATCAAAACGCGGGATGATGTGGACGTGAAGGTGAAACACCACCTGACCGCCGGCTTCCTCGTTGAACTGCTGGACCGTCACGCCATCCGCCCCAAAGGCGGCCTTCGCGGCGCGGGCCAGTTTCTGCACCGTGCGCATGACGGCGGCGAGCGAATCGTGCTCGACATCGAGAATGTTGCGTGACGGCTTCTTCGGGATCACCAGGCAGTGGCCGTCGCCGCGCGGCATGATGTCCATGAAGGCAAAGGTTTCGTCGTCTTCGTAGAGCTTGTGCGAAGGCAGTTCGCCGCGCAAAATCTTGGCGAAAACATTGTCGTTGTCATAGGCGGCGCTGCTCATGGAAACCTCTCGTCTGGGCAATTGCGGCCGCATTTTTCTGCGCTAATGTCGCGCCCGTCAACTCCCGGAAGCGGGCGATTCGCCGCGCTTTTCGAAAAGGTGCCGTCCGTGACCTATCTCTTCCTGCTCGTGGCCATTCTGTTCGAAGTCGTGGCCACCACCGCACTCAAGCAGACCGAGGGGTTCACGCGTCTTGTGCCGTCGTTGATCACGCTGATCGGCTATGCGGTGGCCTTCTTTTTCCTGTCGCTGACGCTGCGCACCATGTCGGTGGGCATTGTCTATGCGCTGTGGTCAGGGGCGGGCATCGTCTTCATCACCGCCATTGGCTGGCTGTGGTTTCAGCAGTCGCTCGATACGCCGGCGCTCATCGGCGTCGCGTTGATCATCGCCGGCGTGCTGGTCATCAACCTGTTTTCAAAATCCGTGATGCACTGAAGCGTCAGCCCTTGCGGAAGGGCGTGTGGGTTTCGAGCACGCGGTTGATCTCGGCCACGTCGCGCCGCTCCAGTTCGAGATACTGCGCCACTGCGCGCCGGAGACCCGGATGCGGAATGTAGTGCGCCGAGCGCGTCGTGACCGGTTCATAGCCGCGCGCCAGCTTGTGCTGCCCTTGCGCGCCGGCCTCGACCGTCGACAGGCCGCGCGCGATGGCGAATTCGATGGCCTGATGGTAGCAGACCTCGAAATGCAGGAACGGGTGATGCTCGATACAGCCCCAGTTGCGGCCGAACAGCGTGTCGGAACCGATAAAGTTGATCGCGCCGGCGATGTAGCGGCCTTCGCGGCGCGCCATCACCAGAAGAGTGTCGTCGGCCATGCGTTCGCCGATCAGCGAAAAGAAGCGCCGGTTGAGATAGGGGCGCCCCCATTTGCGGCTGCCGGTGTCCAGATAGAAGGCGAAGAAATCGTCCCAGACGGCTTCGGTGAGCCCGGCTCCCGTCAGCCATTCGATCTCGATACCGTTTTCAAGCGCCGTGCGGCGTTCCTTCTTCAGCGCCTTCCGCTTGCGTGAGGCAAGCGTGCCCAGAAAATCGTCATAGTTTTCATAGCCGCGGTTGAAGAAGTGGAACTGCTGGTCGGTGCGCAGAAGAAAGCCCGCATCATCGAGCGCTGCAATGTCCTCGTCACGGGCAAAGGTGACATGGACAGACGAAACGCCAAGCCTGTCGGTCAGCGTCTTCAATCCTTCCGCCAGCGCATGGCGCACCGCGTCGGGCGCTATGCCATCGCGGACCAGAAGGCGCGGACCCGTTGCCGGGGTGAACGGCACCGAAACCTGCAGTTTGGGGTAATAATGTCCGCCGGCGCGCTCGAAGGCATCGGCCCAGCCATGGTCGAACACATATTCGCCCTGGCTGTGGGATTTCAGGTAACAGGGGACTGCGCCGAGCAGTACGCCATCTTCCGAGCGCAGGAAAAGATGCTGGCCAAGCCAGCCGCTTTCGCGCACCGCACATCCGCTTTCTTCAAGACTTGAAAGGAAAGCGTGGGAAACAAAGGGATTGTAGGGCGCGCCCGCTGCCTGCGGGCCAGCGCCGGCAAGCGCTTCCCAGTCGGATGCCGGCATGTCGGCGAAGGACGGTGAAACCGTCAGCGTTACATCGCCTGACATGGCGGCACTCGTTTGGGCTGATGACATGCCAGATAAGTAAGCGCGTGAGGCAGGGCGCTTCAAGGGGCAATGCCCCTTGAGGGCATGTGGATGGAGCAGCGGCATTGCCCAAAAGGCGGAAACTCCCTTCGGGTCCGGTGCTTCAGGGCGTGAAACCCTCAAACGTCATCTGGTCGGCATGCCGGAAGGTGCGGTCAACGGCTTCCTGATCCTGCACCGTCCAGGTAATGACGGGCAGCGAAAGGCGCTCGCGCACAAAACTGACGAACGGGTTCGGCAGTTCCTTCACTGCATAGGACACGAAGGACAGATCGTGCGCCAGCATGGAGAAATGCGCCTCCATGGCTTCGGGCGAAAGCCCTTCGGCCGTCAGTCCGCGCGGAATGTCCGGCGCGAATTTGGCCAATTGCCGGACAAGACGGTGCGAGAACGACATCAGCACCACTTTTCCGGAATAGTCCTGAAGCGTCTCCACGACTTTCCCGACAAGCGCGTCGTCATGCCCTTCCGAGCCCTTGAGCTCGATCACCAGCGGCACCTGGCCGGCAACCAGATCGAGCATTTCGCGAAGCGTCGGAGCGCAGTCCGACGTGCCGCCGATGGGCATTGCGCCCATTTCGGCGGCCGTTTTCTCTGCAATGGTGCCTTCCTGACCGGTGAGACGGCGCAGCGCGTGATCGTGAAAGACCATCGGAACGCCATCGGAGGAAAGATGGAGATCGCACTCGATGGAGAAGCCGCCATTGATGGCCGCCTGAAACGCGGGGAGGGTGTTCTCCCAGCGCACATTGTTCATGTCGTGCAGACCGCGATGGGCAATCGGCCGCTCGGTCAGCCAGGAAAGCGCACTCATTATTCAGCGACCTCGATGACGGCGTCGATCTCAACGGGCGCATTCATCGGCAGGGAGGCCATGCCGACGGCTGCGCGGGCGTGACGGCCACGGTCGCCCAGAGCGGCGACGAGGAAATCCGATGCGCCATTGGCGACGAGATGCTGGTCGGTGAAGTCGGGCGTGGAAGCCACGAAGACGGAAATGCGCACAACGCGCTTGATGCGCTCCAGATCGCCGAGCGCGGCGCGCGCCTGGGCGAGAATGTTGACGGTGCACCATTTGGCGGCAAGCTTGCCGGCCTCAACGCCGAGCTCGCGGCCCAGAAGGCCCATCGCCATCAGCTTGCCGTCCTTTACGGGCAGCTGGCCGGAGGTCATCAGCAGGGAGCCGGTCTGGACGTAAGGCACATAGTTCGCCACGGGGGCTGCCGCCTCGGGCAGTTCCACACCCAGCTCCAACAGTCTTTTCTCGATCTCGCTTGCCATGATTGTCTCCCGGCATTTTTTGAATTCAAACAGAGCGGGCTCCGCACTGTCGGCAGATCTAAACGTCACTCGTGACAGTTACGCAATCGAATCCGCCGTTGATGGGGAAAGCGCCGCAGGGCGAGAGGTTGCATATTTGCCTCGCTTCCGCCACGACTCTTGTCCAAACGATAACGCTCCAGGCGGTCAATCCACTCTCCGACCGCGACAATGCCGAATACCGGGAGGTCGTACATGCGCGCATCGCGCTTATTTGCCTTGGCACTCACCGCCGTTTCGAGCGCCGCGATCAGTGCAGCGGCGGCCGAGCCCAACCTGCTCCCCCATCGGGCGGTCTATGATCTCTCGCTGGAACAGGCGAGCGACCGCTCGGGCATCAATGGCATATCGGGGCGTATGGTCTATGAGTTCGCCGGCTCGGCCTGCGAGGGCTACACGACGACGTTCCGCTTCGTCATGCGGCTCGAGACGGATGAGGCATCGCGGCTTTCCGATCAGCAGACCACCACCTATGAGGATGGCAAGGGCGAGGTCTTCCAGTTCGTCAACAAGATGTATCTGGACAACATGCTCGACCGCGAGGTGAAGGGCGTCGCCCGGCTGGAAGGCGATGAAACCCTGGTCGAACTGTCAAAGCCAGAGCGGCGCAGCGAAACGCTCGAGGCGACGCAGTTCCCGGTTCAGCACATGATTGAAGTGCTGGAGAAGGCGGCTGCCGGCGGCGGCTTTTATCAGACGACACTCTATGACAGTTCGGAAGATGCCGACCGGGTCATGATGACGTCGGTCACCATCGGCCAGCCGAAGCCGATGGAGGAGGGCGATGCCGAGAAGGACGCGGCAGCGCCGCTCGACAACCAGTCCTACTGGCCCGTGAGCATCGCCTATTTCGACCCCGGCAATGAGCGGGGCGAGACGCTGCCCGACTACGATATCGGTTTCCTGCTGCATGAAAGCGGCGTCACGCGCAGCCTCGACATGAACTATGGCGAGTTTTCGATTCGCGGTCAGCTTGTCGACCTCACCCTGT
This sequence comes from Nitratireductor sp. PBL-C9, assembly GCF_050877045.1. Taxonomy (NCBI): domain Bacteria; kingdom Pseudomonadati; phylum Pseudomonadota; class Alphaproteobacteria; order Hyphomicrobiales; family Phyllobacteriaceae; genus Nitratireductor; species Nitratireductor sp. PBL-C9. The sequence goes on along the minus strand of NZ_JBPAXW010000007.1, from coordinate 43,513 downwards.
TCGATAAGGCCGAAGAAGAAGCAGACTGCGCTGAATAGGCGCTTTTGCCGGCGAAACGCTTGCATTGTGCGCGATTAGTTCGTATATGCGCGCGCATTCCACACACGGATCTTGGTTCCGGTCGGGAGAAATCCGGTCGGCGCCCCCGGTGGCGGTTTCCGCCTGACGGTCCGTGGAGGTTCAACCGGAAAGGAAAAAGAATGGCACTGCCCGATATCAGCATGCGCCAGCTTCTCGAAGCTGGTGTTCACTTTGGTCACCAGACCCACCGCTGGAACCCGAAGATGTCCAACTACATCTTTGGCGCCCGCAACAACGTTCACATCATCGACCTCAGCCAGACCGTGCCGCTGATGCACCAGGCGCTGAAGGCCGTGTCCGACACGGTGGCCAAGGGCGGCCGCATCCTGTTCGTCGGCACCAAGCGCCAGGCTTCCGAGATCGTTGCCGACTCGGCCAAGCGCTCGGCTCAGTACTATGTGAACGCACGCTGGCTCGGCGGCATGCTGACCAACTGGAAAACGATCTCTCATTCCATTCAGCGTCTGCGCAAGCTCGACGAGCTGCTCGCTTCGGAAGCACAGGGCTTCACCAAGAAGGAGCGCCTGAACCTTGAGCGCGAGCGCGAGAAACTCGACCGCGCGCTGGGCGGCATTCGCGACATGGGCTCCACGCCGGACCTGATGTTCGTGATCGACACCAACAAGGAAGCGATTGCCGTTCAGGAAGCCAAGCGCCTTGGCATTCCGGTTGTCGCAATCGTCGACTCCAACTGTGATCCGGACGTTGTCGATTACCCGATCCCGGGCAATGACGATGCCGCACGCGCACTCGCACTTTACTGCGACCTGATCGCTAAGGCCGCAATCGACGGTATCGAGCGTCAGCAGGGTGCACTCGGCTTCGACATTGGCGAAGCGGTCGATGCGCCGGAAGAGGCTGCATTGAACGATGCCGCCGAGGGCGAAAACAAGGACGCCTAACAAGCGCCGTTCCGAAAATGTGGGGCTTATGGCCCCGCGACGGCCGCGCGGCAGACGACCAGCTACGCGGCCGTTTTTGTTAGAATATTGATGAAGAGGCGACGATGAGCATTACAGCTGCACAGGTCAAGGAACTGCGCGAGAAAAGCGGCGCAGGCATGATGGACTGCAAGACGGCCCTGAAGGAAAACGACGGTGACATGGAAGCAGCCATGGACTGGCTGCGCAAGAAGGGCATCGCCAAGGCTGACAAGAAGGCCGGCCGTACGGCTGCTGAAGGTCTGGTCGGCGTTGCAGGCGACGCAAACAGCGCCGTTGTCGTCGAAGTGAACTCCGAGACCGACTTCGTTGCGCGCAACGACGCGTTCCAGTCGCTCGTCAGCAACATCGCAACCGTTGCTCTGGGCACCGATGGCTCCATCGAGGCCGTTGCTGCTGCGACCTACCCGGAAACCGGCAAGTCGGTTGAAGACACCGTCAAGGACGCGATCGGCACGATCGGCGAGAACATGTCGCTGCGTCGTTCGGCGAAGCTTTCCGTCGAGAACGGTGCGGTTGCCAGCTACATCCACAACGCCGTGACCGACGGTCTTGGCAAGCTTGGCGTTCTGGTCGCCATCGAGACCACCGGCAATGCGGAAGCTGCCCGTGCATTCGGCCGTCAGGTCGCCATGCATGTTGCCGCGACCAACCCGCTGGCTCTGACCGAGGCCGATGTCGACCCGGTTGCCGCAGCGCGCGAGAAGGAGATCTTCTCCGACCAGGCACGCCAGTCCGGCAAGCCCGAGAACATCATCGAGAAGATGGTCGAAGGCCGCATGCGCAAGTTCTACGAGGAGGTTGTCCTCCTGAAGCAGGCTTTCGTCATGAACCCGGATCTCTCGGTCGAGAAGGCGCTTGCCGAAGCCGAGAAGGAAATCGGCGCACCGGCGAAAATCGTCAGCTTCGTCCGCTTCGCTCTTGGCGAAGGCATCGAGCGCGAAGAGAGCGATTTCGCAGCCGAGGTTGCGGCAGCCGCCAAGTCGTAAGACTGGTTGTATAACTGCTTGATGATAAAGGGCGCCGCGTGACAACGCGGCGCCCTTCGTGTAACGCAGGGGCAAATTTGGAGACTATGAAGATGAGCGAAGCACGCTACCGGCGCGTTGTCCTTAAGGCATCCGGCGAAGCTTTGATGGGCGAGCAGGGATTCGGTATCGATGTTTCGGTGGTCGACCGGATTGCCCGCGATATCGTCGAGGCGCGCAAGATCGGCGTCGAGGTTGGCGTTGTCATCGGCGGCGGCAACATCTTCCGCGGTGTGGCCGTTGCCTCGAAGGGCGGCGACCGTGTGACGGGCGACCATATGGGCATGCTCGCCACGGTCATCAATTCGCTCGCCCTGCGCACCTCGCTGGTCAAGATGGGCGTTGATGCGGTGGTCATGTCGGCCATTGCGATGCCGGAGCTGTGCGAAAGCTTCTCCCAGCGTCAGGCGATGAGTTACATGGACGCAGGCAAGGTGGTCATCTTCGCCGGTGGCACGGGCAACCCGTTCTTCACGACCGACTCGGCCGCCGCTCTGAGGGCTGCGGAAATCGGCGCAGACGCGCTGTTCAAGGGCACGCAGGTGGATGGCGTCTATTCCGCCGACCCCCGCAAGGACCCGGACGCCACGCGCTTTGACACTCTCAGCCATGCACAAGTTATACGTGACGGGCTGGCGATTATGGATACCGCTGCGATTGCTCTTGCGCGCGAGAACCACATTCCGATAATCGTTTTCTCGATTCATGAAGAGGGCGGATTTAACGCCATCTTGAAAGGCGGCGGACATTGCACCATCGTGTCCGATGACGCCGATACCGAACAGCGTGCCGGTGCGTAAGGAGATTTAAGAATGGCCGACGGCGTTGATTTCAAAGATCTGAAGCGACGTATGGAAGGGGCAGTCAGTGCGTTTCAGCACGATCTTGCTTCGCTTCGTACGGGCCGTGCTTCTGCCAACCTTCTGGACCCGATCCAGGTGGAGGCTTATGGCACGCCCATGCCGATCAACCAGGTGGCCACGGTGTCCGTGCCCGAACCCCGCATGATCTCCGTGTCGGTGTGGGACCAGAGCATGGTCAATGCCGTGGACCGCGCGATCCGCGAATCGAATCTCGGGTTCAACCCGATCATGGACGGTTCGACCCTGCGCATTCCGCTGCCCGAGCTCAATGAAGAGCGGCGCAAGGAACTCGTGAAGATCGCCCATCAGTACGCCGAGGGCGCCAAGGTTGCCGCGCGCCACGTGCGCCGCGACGGCATGGAGCACCTCAAAAAGGCCGAAAAGGATGGCGACATAAGCCAGGACGAACTGCACACGCAGTCCGAACAGGTGCAGAAGATGACGGATGAGACCATCACCGTCATGGACAAGCTCCTGACCGAGAAAGAAGCCGAGATCATGCACGTCTAGGTCGCCCTGCGTCCATCCGGACGCATAGGGGACGATCCAGACCAACGATGGAGCATCGGAACAATCGAAAACCGGATTCCCGTTTCGGTCCGATGCTCTACCAGCCCCAGGGCTGCTCGAACGCGAGGGGAGGCAGATACGTGAAGCCGGCGCATGTGGCGATCATCATGGACGGCAACGGTCGCTGGGCGGAAGCGCGCGGCTTGCCACGCCGTGCCGGCCACCGCGCCGGTGTGGAGGCGCTGCGCAAGGCTGTGCGCTCTGCCGGTGAGCTGGGCATCAACTGGCTGACCGTTTACGCCTTCTCCTCCGAAAACTGGTCCAGACCGCGCTCCGAGGTGAACGACCTCATGGGCCTCCTGCGCCTGTTCATCAGGCGCGATCTTGCGGAACTGCACCAGAACGGGGTTCGCGTTCGCATTATCGGCGACCGCGAAAACCTCGAAAAGGACATCAAGTCCCTTCTGCTTGAAGCGGAGAACCTGACGGCGGAAAACACCAGCATGAACCTGGTGATCGCCTTCAATTACGGTGCGCGTGACGAGATCGTGCGCGCTGCCAAATCGCTCTTCGCCGATGTGCAGGCGGGAAAGATCACCGCCGACGACATCGATATCGATGGTTTCGGAAACCGTCTCGATACCGCCGGTATTCCCGATCCCGACCTCATCATCCGCACAAGCGGCGAGCAGCGCCTGTCGAATTTCCTTCTGTGGCAGGCAGCCTATGCGGAATTCGTCTTCCTGCCGTGCCACTGGCCGGATTTCGGCCGATGCGAGCTGGAGACGGCTCTGGCCACGTTCAACGCGCGCGAGCGCCGCTTCGGCGGTGTTGGAGCACGCGAAGCGGCTCTATGAGCAAGCCCGGCGATGAAGGCGGGCCGACACGGCGCCCGCGCAGCAATCTTCAGGTGCGGGCCGTTTCAGCGCTCGTTCTTGGAAGCGTCGTCCTTCTGATCACCTATCTGGGTGGCCTGCCGTTCCGTCTCATGGCGGCGGTCATGGCCGGCGCGATCCTTTATGAATGGCTCGCGATGCGACCCGGCTCGAAGACCGGCGTTCACGCGACCATCGCCATCGCACTTCTGGCGGTGGTGATGGCAATGATGATACTCGGCCTTTCAGCGGGCGCGGTTTTTCTGGCGCTGGCCGGTATTCTTGTCGTGCTTGCGCTTCATGGATGGGCGTCGGGCGAGGGGCTCGGAACCACGGCCGGCGTCGCTTATGCCGCAGCACCCGCAATCGCCCTGGTGCATTTGCGGGCGGACGACCAGTCCGGTTTCCTGGCAATCCTGTTTCTGTTCGCCGTGGTCTGGACCTCGGACATCATGGCCTATTTTACCGGCCGCAGTCTGGGCGGGCCGAAGCTTGCACCTTCGATTTCTCCCGGCAAGACGTGGAGCGGCGCGATTGGCGGCGCGGCCTTTGCGGTTGTCGCAGGCGCGGCTTTCGCCATGCATGAAAGCACCGTCCATGGCGTGGTTCTGCTGGCGCTCATCGCGCTTGTTCTCTCTGTCATCTCGCAGCTTGGCGACCTGTTCGAATCAGCCCTGAAGCGCCGCAGCGGCGTGAAGGATTCGAGCAATCTCATACCCGGCCATGGCGGGGTCATGGATCGTGTCGACGGGCTGATGGCGGCAGCGCTCGCCCTATATCTCGTGGCGGCGCTGCTCGGCAGTCCGGAGATGCCGGCGCACGCCTTTTTCCGGTTCTAGGGGCTGAGGGCGTTTGCCTTCGCCATGCCGGAATGGCATTGAAGTGTCGAATTCCGGGATTCGCCGTACAGCGTCGACGGAATCCCGCAGGCTGTTAAGCAGCAGCTTATTGGAACAGTGCAGCTGACGTTCTGAAAGTCATGCAGACATTTCGGATCGAGGCGCTGATGCAAACCGTAATCGAGTGGAACAACCGTGACCGATTTTTTCAGCACCATATTCAGCACGGACGGATTGCTGATCGGCACCATCGTGCCGTTTCTCTTCGTCCTGACCGTTGTCGTGTTCGTGCACGAGATGGGGCATTATCTGGTGGGGCGCTGGTGCGGCATCGGCGTGAAGGCGTTCTCGATCGGTTTCGGGCCGGAACTCTTCGGCTTCAACGACAGGCATGGCACACGCTGGAAGCTCTCGGCCATTCCGCTCGGCGGCTATGTGAAGTTCACCGGCGACATGTCGGTGACCAGCACGCCCGATCCCGAATCGACGGAGCGCCTGTCGCCCGAAGAGCTGCGCGTCGCCTTCCATACCCAGCCGGTATGGAAGCGCGCGGCCACGGTTTTTGCCGGCCCGCTGTTCAACTTCCTTCTCACCATTGCGGTTTTCGCGGTGATGTTCGCCGGTTTCGGGCGCTATGTGATGGAGCCGATGGTGGCCGAGGTTCGGCCCGACACGCCGGCCGCCATTGCCGGTTTCGAACCGGGCGACCGCTTCGTTTCCGTCGATGGATCGCAGGTGCGCAGCTTTGGCGATGTGCAGCGTCTCGTGTCCGGGCGGTCGGGCGACGAACTCTCCTTCGTGGTGCGTCGTGGTGATGAAGAGCTGGAGCTCAAGGCGACGCCCGAAATGGTCGAGCAGAAGGATGCGCTCGGCAACACGGTGAAGATCGGAATCATCGGCGTCGTCAATGATGAGGAAATGGGCCAGCCGCGACTGGTTGAGTATGGCCCGCTGGATGCGCTGGGCGAGGCGGTCAAGGAAACCGGCTATGTGATCTATCGCACCGGCCAGTTTCTAAAACGCTTTGTCGCAGGGCGTGAGGACAGGTGTCAGCTTGGTGGCCCGGTGAAGATCGCCGATATGGCCGGCAAGGCGGCCCAGCTCGGCTTCGAATGGCTCGTACAACTTGTTGCATTATTGTCAGTCGGTATCGGTGTTCTTAATCTTTTGCCCATTCCCCCCCTTGATGGCGGGCATCTGGTGTTCTACGCCATAGAAGCTGTAATGCGTCGTCCTGTGTCCGAGAGGGTCATGGATGCGGTTTACCGCGTCGGCTTGTTCGCCGTTCTCGCATTCATGGGATTCGTTTTCTGGAACGACCTGTTCGGATGCTGAGGGAGGATCGGGAAGGCGGAATGTGTAAAAATTGAGACGATATTTACCATGGCTTTGAATTTCGCGTGACGCGAATGCCACTAAGCGGTGGTTCGTAAACGCAAATTAACCAGAAGGCTTGCGTGTAGGGAAAATCTGGCTATTACGATAGCTGCTTTTTTAGATTGTTCCTATTTCTCGCTGCGGGGACAAAGAGAATAGAGGTTTTCAGGCCCAATGAAGGCATCTTCTAGCTTTAAGAACGCCGTTTCGGCAGTAGCCCTTTCGGCGGGGTTGGCGATGACGGGGACGGTTGCCGTCCAGCTCGCCGCCATGGAAGCGGCCGAGGCCGCGACGGTCAGCCGTATCGAGGTGCGTGGAAACCGCCGCGTCGAAGACGAGACCATTCGCAACTATATCGACATTCGTCCGGGGCGCTCTTTCTCGAACGATGATGTGAACGAGGCCGTCAAGCGCCTGTTCGCAACCGGCCTGTTTGCCGACGTGTCGATCAGCCAGTCCGGCGGCGCGCTGATCGTGACCGTTGACGAGTATTCGATCGTCAACCAGGTCATTTTCCAGGGCAACAAGAAGATCAAGGACGCGAATCTGGCGCGCGCTGTTCAGCTGCAGCCTCGCAAGTCCTTCTCCAACCAGTCGCTCCAGGCTGATGAGGAGACGATTCGGGAAGCCTATCGCCGCATCGGTCGCGACGACGCAACCGTTACCGGCCGCACGCAGGCGCTTGACGACGGTCGCGTCAACGTCATCTTCGAAGTTCAGGAAGGTGGCCGCACGAAGATCGCCGCGATCAACTTTGTTGGCAACGAAGCTTTCGGCAATGGCCGTCTGCGCGACGTGATTTCGACCAAGCAGTCGAACTTCCTCTCCTTCCTGATGCGCGACGACATTTATGACGACAATCGTCTGCGCGCGGATGAAGAGACGCTGCGCCGTTTCTACTACAACCGTGGTTATGCGGATTTCCGCGTGATCTCGGCGACCGCCGACTTAGACGAAGTCGAGAACGCCTACACGGTGACCTTCACCGTGGACGAGGGCGAGCGCTATCGCTTCGGCAATATCGGCGTCGAGAGCACGGTCACCGGTATCGACACGGACGCTCTCAATGCAGAGATCAAGACCCGTCAGGGCAATGTCTACAGCGCCAAGAACGTTGAAGACTCCATCATTGCGCTGACCGAGAATGTGGCTGGCAAAGGCTATGCCTTCGCCCAGGTGACGCCGCGCGGCAACCGCAATTTCGAGACCCGCGAGATCGACGTCGTGTACTCGATCGACGAAGGTCCGCGCGCTTACATCCAGCGCATCGAGATCCGCGGCAACCAGCGCACGCGTGACTACGTGATCCGTCGCGAGTTCGATCTGAGCGAGGGCGACGCCTTCAATCAGGTGCTCGTGCAGCGCGCAAAGCGCCGCCTCGAAGGCCTCAACTTCTTCCAGACCGTCAACATCTCGACGGTTCCGGGTTCGCAGCCCGATCAGGTCATTCTGGTCGTTGATGTGGTTGAGAAGTCGACCGGTGAGTTCTCCATCGGCGCCGGTTACTCGACGGCTAGCGGCGACAGCAGCAGCGGCGGCTTCTCCGTTGAAGGCTCCGTCACCGAGCGCAACTTCCTCGGCCGTGGCCAGTTCGTCCGCATCGCGGCCGGCGGTGGCAAGGACTCGCGCGACTACTCGTTCTCCTTCACCGAGCCGTATTTCCTCGGTCGCCGGATTTCGGCTGGTTTCGACGTCTACCGCCGCACCCGCAAGTTCGACGACAAGTATGATCGCGACACCACCGGTGCGACGATCCGCTTCGGTCTGCCGATCACGGAAGCCCTGTCTTCGCAGCTCGCCTACAACTTCTCCCAGGAGGAGTACACGGGCGTCGGCGTTTGCGAAAACCCGTATGACGCAAGCTGTAATCTGGCCCCGGCTCTGCAGGACGCCATCGACGACGGCAAGTGGATCAAGTCCTCGGTTAGCGGCTCGCTGGTCTACAACACGATCGACGACATGAAGAACCCGCATTCGGGCCTTTATGCGAACCTCACGCTTGAGGTTGCCGGTCTCGGTGGCGATGCGAAGTTCGTGAAGGCGACGGCGCGCGGCACCTACTACCAGACGCTGTCCGAAGAACTCGATCTCGTCGGCCTGTTCACGGTTGGCGCCGGTCACATCCAGGCTCTGGATGGCGATCTGCGCGTGTTCGACCACTTCTCGAGCAGCGACCGCATCATTCGTGGCTTCGATTACAACGGCATCGGCCCGTACCAGAACGCTTCGGGTGGCGGCATCGACCACATCGGCGGCAAGACCTACTTCAACGCTTCGGCAGAAGCGCAGTTCCCGTTCCCGGTCCTGCCGGAGAGCTTTGGTCTTCGCGGCGCGGTCTTTGCTGATGCGGCAACGCTCTATGGCAGCGATATCGCAGGCGCCATCGGAACGGATCTGCAGTGGCGCGCTTCGGTCGGTGCCGGTCTGATCTGGGCTTCGCCCTTCGGTCCGCTGCGTGTCGATTACGCATACCCGATCTTGAAAGAAGACACAGACGACGTGCAGAACTTCAACTTCGGTATTTCGACGCGCTTCTAACCGGTTGACGTTTTCTGGCACACCCTGTTTAGCCCGGGCCCCGGTGGCCCGGGCGAAAGGTTTCCATGAAGGATCCTGAATTCTTTGCTCCCGCGCGCCGCATAACGGCAGGCGAGATCGCCTCGCTGACGGGAGCGAATCTCACGCATGCAGAGCATGCCGGGATTGTTATTGAAAGCGTTGCGGCAGCCTCTGAGGGCGGTGCCGGAACGCTTGTTTTCGTTGAAGGAAAGCGCAACGCCGATCTGGCAAAGGGCACAACGGCTTCAGCCGTTCTGTGCAGGGATGAGATCGCGGGCCATGTTCCCGAAGGTGTTGCCGTCCTCGTGGTCGACAAACCGCAGGCCGCTTTCGCGCAGATAACACGCCTTCTTTTCCCTCAGGCCATGCGCCCGGGCTCTATGACCGGCGAAACCGGTGTCTCCGCCCGTGCAAGCGTGGCCTCCGATGCAATTCTTGAAGACGAAGTCACCATCGAGCCGGGAGCCGTTATCGGCTCCGGCGTGCATATCGGCAGCGGAACGATCATCGCCCCCAATGCGGTGATTGGAGCGGGCACGCGAATCGGACGCGAAAGCTATATCGGCCCCGGCGCCACCATTCAGTGCGCGATGGTCGGCGACCGCGTGATCATTCACGCCGGTGTGCGCATCGGTCAGGATGGGTTCGGCTATCTTCCAGGCCCCACCGGGCTCGAAAAACTGCCCCAGATCGGACGCGTCGTCATTCAGGACGATGTGGAGATCGGCGCAAACACCACAGTCGACCGTGGCGCGCTGGTCGACACGATCATCGGGCAGGGGTCCAAGATCGATAATCTCGTGCAGATCGCGCACAATGTCCGCCTTGGCCGGGGATGCATTGTTGCAGGCCATTGCGGGCTGTCCGGTTCTGTCACACTTGGCGATTTCGTGATGCTCGGCGGACGTGTCGGCATCGCGGATCACATTACCATCGGCTCAGGCGCGCAGCTTGCGGCTTCCAGCGGCGTCATGAATGACGTGCCGCCGGGAGAACGCTGGGCTGGCTCGCCGGCGCAGCCGATGCGGGAAGCTTTCCGCGAACTGGCCGCGCTGCGCGGTCTTGTTGGTGGAAGGAAGAAGAAACAGAGGGATGGGGATGACTGACTCCGCTTCGACCACGCTTGAAAGCCTCGACATCATGGACCTGATGCGGTTGCTGCCGCATCGCTATCCGTTCCTGCTGGTCGACAAGATTATCGAGATTGACGGCGACCGCTCTGCCATCGGCATCAAGAACGTGACGGCCAATGAGCCGCACTTCACCGGTCACTTCCCAACGCAGCCGGTCATGCCGGGCGTGCTGATCGTTGAGGCCATGGCGCAGACCGCCGGTGCAATCTGCATTAACAATGCGGGTGATGAGAGCCCGTCTCTCGTCTATTTCATGACCATCGACAATGCGAAGTTTCGCAAGCCCGTCGTGCCGGGGGATCGCATGGAGATCCACGTCACCAAGGTCAAGCAGCGCGGCAGCATCTGGAAGTTCGACTGCGTGGCCAAGGTTGATGAGGCGAAGGTTGCCGAGGCCACGATTTCGGCACTGATGTCTGTCGAACAGGCTGGCTGACGGAAGAATATAGAATAGATGACCCGAGAGACCGTCATTCATCCCTCATCCATCATCGAACCCGGCGCAGAGCTGGGCGAGGGGGTGCGGATTGGCCCGTTCTGCCATGTTTCCGCTCAGGCGAAGCTGCACGACGATGTGGAGCTGATCGGCCATGTCACCATCATGGGCGACACCACGCTTGGCGCAGGCTGCCAGGTCTATCCGCAGGCGGTTCTCGGCGCTCCGCCGCAGAATTTCGGCCACAAGGGCGGTCACAGCACGCTTGAAGTGGGCGAACAGTGCGTCGTGCGCGAGGGCGTGACCTTTCACGCCGGCACGGACACCAGCCGTGGCAAGACCACGGTCGGTTCCCATGGCCTCTTCATGGCCTATTCCCATGTCGCGCATGACAGCGCGGTGGGCAATCATGTGACCATGGCGAATTATGCCGGTCTTGGCGGACATGCCGAGATTGGCGATCACGTCATCATCTCCGGCTATGCTGCGGTTCATCAGTTCGTGCGCATCGGTCATCACGCCTTTCTGGGCGGCTTTGCTGCCGTTGTCGGCGATGTGATCCCCTACGGCATGGCTGTGGGCGACCGTGCGCGCCTGCGCGGCCTCAATCTGGTCGGGCTCAAGCGCTCGGGCATGCCGCGTGAAGACATTTCGGCGCTGCGCAAGGCCTACAGGATGCTCTTTGCCGAAGGCGCTTCGCTTGAAGAGAATGCGGCCGCCGTTCTGCGCGCGTATCCCGATTCGGAACTGATCGGCGACGTGGTGGCCTTTGTCGGTGCAAAGGACAAGCGGCACTTCACGCTACCGGCGCGCGGCAAGGGCGCGGCCGAGGATAATGAGACAGCCTGACCCCAAGTCGGTCCTGCCAGCGGGCGCCCGCGTTGCCGTGGTCGCCGGCAGCGGCGGTCTGCCACGCGATGTGGTGCGCACGCTGGTGAAAAATGGCCACAGGCCGCTCGTCGTCGCCATGGAAGGCGAGGCAGACTGGGTGGCCGGTGAAGATCAGAGCGCATTTGATCTCTGGCCGACGCCCGTTGAGCGTCTGGCGCTCTTTCTTCCAAAACTCAAGCGCGCAGGCGTGACGCATCTGGTTCTGGCCGGCGGCGTCAGCCGGCGACCGCCCATCCGCAAGGTGCGGCTCGGCTGGGACGTATTCCGGGCGCTGCCGAAGCTGATCGCCGCTTACGCCAAGGGCGACGATGGCCTGCTGCGGGCGGTGATCGCCTATATCGAATCAAAAGGTATCCGGGTTCTGGGCGCGCATGAGATCGCGCCGGAGCTTTTGTCGCCTGAAGGTGTCATGACCCGCACAAAGCCCGGCGCCAGGGATCGCAAGGATCTCGCCGCCGCTTATGAAGCTGCGCGCATGATCGGTGGTCTCGACATCGGACAGGCCGCCATCGCCGTCGGCGGGCGCGCTGTGGCCCTGGAAGGCATTGAGGGCACGGCCGGCCTGTTGGACCGGATGCGCGACATGCGCAACCATGGCCGCCTTGCAGGCAAGTCCGGGGGCGCTTTGGTCAAATGTGTGAAACCGGATCAGGATGAACGCGCAGACCTGCCGACCATCGGGCCGAACACCATCGAGGCGGCGCATGCAGCCGGCCTTGCCGGTGTGGGGCTGGAGGCGGGCCGCTCGCTGATCATAGATTATGCCGACACGATTGGCCGGGCCGACGCGCTTGGCCTGTTCATCGTTGGCCTTGAGCCGGAGGGGCGGGCATGAGCGCGAAAGGCGGGGCATTGAAACTGGCGATCATCGCCGGCGAGGAATCCGGTGATCTGCTTGGCGCGGATCTGGTCAAGGCGCTGCGGGTCGAAAGCGGCGCAGAGGTCGAACTCACCGGCGTCGGCGGGCGCAATTTGATGGCGCTTGGGTTGGAGCCGATCTTCAATGCCGAGGAAATAGCGCTGATGGGCGTCAGCGCCATCCTGCGCGACCTGCCGCGTCTCCTGCGCCGTATCGGCCAGACAGCGCAGGCCATCGTCAAGGCGAAGCCCGATTGCCTCGTCACCATCGACAGCCCCGAGTTCAGCCTGCGCGTGGCGAAGAAGGTCCGCGCCCTCGATCCCTCCATCCCCATCATCCATTATGTCTGCCCCAGCGTTTGGGCCTGGCGACCGGGCAGGGCCATCGCGATGCGCCCGCATGTGGACGAAATCCTCTGCCTGCTGCCATTTGAACCGGCGGAGCTGGAACGGTTGAAAGGTCCGCCCGGAACCTTTGTCGGACATCGTCTGGCCACCGACCCCGATATTCTTGCAGCCGCCAGCGCACATCTTTCCGGACCCGCCAAGCCTGGCGATGCGCAGCGCGCGCTGCTGCTCCTGCCCGGATCGCGCCGGGGCGAGGTGTCGCGTCTTCTGGAGCCGTTTGGAGAGACTGTTCGGCACCTCCATGAAGCCGGGCACGATTTCCGCCTGCTCATGCCCACCGTGCCGCATGTCGCGCCCATGGTGGAAGCCGCCGTGAAAGACTGGCCCGTTCAGCCGGAGATCATTCTGGAGCCTGCGCGCAAGTGGGAGGCCTTCGCCGAAGCCGATGCAGCCCTTGCCTGTTCGGGCACGGTGTCGCTGGAACTGGCGCTTTCACGGGTTCCGACAATCCTTTGTTACAAAACGGATTTTGTTGCGCGGGCGCTGATTCCGCTCATCACCGTCTGGTCGGCGGCGCTGCCCAATCTCATTGCCGGCTGGCCTGTCGTTCCGGAGCACTTCAACCAGTATGTCCGCCCGTCCTATCTGGCGCGTCAGCTCACCGGGCTGTGGGCGGACAAGCCGCCGCGCGCAGCACAGATGGACGGTTTCCAGCAGGTCGCAGATGCGCTCGAAACGCCGCGCCCCTCCGGCCAGATCGCGGCCGAAGTCGTTATGCGGCACATCGCAGGCGCGGCCTGAAAACGGTGTATTCAGACGCCGAGCGCTTGCCGTTTGATCAGGCGCGCTCGTGTTCCGAGACAGGTCAACACCGAACGGCTTCTTGACGTTTGCCATCGTTCCCGCTAGATGGCGGTTGGCTGCAGACGCCCGCCGCCCGCTGACACATGTCCCGGTGAAGTTCTGCCTCAGACTGATTTCTTCGTCCTCCACGCTCGTCGCGCGGATGGAAATGCGGGCCCCATCCAGTTCCAGCGCGGCCTTTGCGACAGGAGAATGGGGATTTGTCTGAAACGTCCTCCAATACATTTACGGAAGGCCCACTGGGGCCGATCTACGCAAAAACGGCGCTGCCGATCATCTTTGTGATGGGGATGAACGGTCTTCTTGCCGTGTGCGATGCGCTCTTTCTGGGGCATTTTGTCGGCCCGGATGCGCTTGCCGCCGTCACGCTGATGTTTCCCGTCTACATGCTCATCGTCGCAATGGCGACGCTGGTCGCAAGCGGCATGTCCAGCCTGCTTGCCCGCCACCTCGGTGCATCCTCGATGGATGATGCGCAGGCGGTGTTCGCAGGCGCGCATGGTCTCGCCCTTCTTCTGGGCGGTGTCCTCATCCTCCTGTTCCTGCTCTTCGGTGCTCCGGTTGCGCTGCTTGCCGCGGGCGGCTCGGTTCCTCTGGCCGAGATGGGGCTCGTCTATCTGCGGATCACGGTGTTCTGTTCGCCGCTTCTGTTCATCCTCTCGGTCAATTCCGACGCTCTGCGCAATGAGGGGCTCATCAACCTCATGGCGGGCATGAGCCTTCTGGTGTCCGTCGCGAATATCGGTTTCAACTATCTGTTCATCGCCATTTTGGAGATGGGGGTTGCCGGTTCCGCCTATGGCACGGCGATGGCGCAGGCGCTGGCTTTCGTCATCATTCTGGCGTTTCGGCTGCGCGGACGCACGCAACTGCGTCCCAGCGTTCTGCTGCGCCACCGGCTCGATACGGCCTGGACGCGCATCCTGGCGCTCGGCGCCCCCCAGAGCCTCAACTTCATGGGGCTGGCGCTCGGGTCTGCGGCGATCATCATCGCCCTGCAATGGGTGAACGCGCCCGGTTACGGCGATACGGTGTCCGCCTATGGCATCATCACGCGGGTGATGACCTTCTGCTTCCTGCCGCTTCTGGGGTTGAGCCACGCGATGCAGACGATCACCGGCAACAATTACGGCGCGCGCGACTGGGCGCGTTCCGACCGGAGCCTGCGCATCGCCGTTGTCACGGCCTTCGTCTACGCGCTGGTGGTCCAGTCCTTGCTGACCGTCTTTGCCGCGGACATCGGACGAGGCTTCGTTGATGATCCGGCTGTGGTCTCGGAGGTTGAGCGCGTTCTTCCGATCATGGTGGCGCTGCTCTTTGCCGGCGGGCCGCTGATGATGATTGCGATGCATTTTCAGGCCATCGGCGACGCCAGTCGCGCCGCACTGCTTGGTCTGTCAAAGCCCTATCTGTTCGGCATCCCGCTCACCTTTATCCTTGCCGACATGGTGGGTGAGCGCGGCATCTGGATGGCCGGGCCCGTTGCGGAACTGCTCCTGTTCTGTCTGACACTGATCGTTCTCTTCCGCACGGCGCGCACGCGCTCTCTGAAATGGGGCCTGTTTCAGGCCGGTGCAGCGGAGCAGGCATGATGAACCAGATCCCGACCATGGCGGAAGCCAAGGCGCTCGCAAAGAAACTGCGGGCGCATCTGGAGAGCCAGGGACGTGCAACGTCTCATGCGCAGGCTCTGGAAACGGTCGCGCATCAGCATGGCTATCGCGACTGGAACACGTTCTGCGCGGTGATTTCCGCCCGTGAGGAAGACCCGTGGGAGCCTGGCATGCGCGTGCAGGGGGCCTATCTGGCCCAACCCTTCAAGGGCAGCATCATCGCCAAGATGAAGCAGGGGCCGGGCTGGTTCAGGCTGGTGCTCGATCTGGACGAGCCCGTCGATGTGGTGATGTTTGAAGGCTTCTCCAACTACCGCAGGCGCATTCGCGGCATTGTGGGTCCGGATGGTCATTCCAGAGAACGCACATCCAACGGCGTTCCGCATCTGCGCGTCGAAGCCGAAAAATAGGCAGAAGCTTCTCCGTCCCTGAGAGAGGAGCAACGGCTCAAAGAAAAAGCCCCGCCAGTCTGGCGGGGCTTTTTTTGAATGTCGAACAATCAGCGCTTGGCGATCGGAACGTAGTCGCGGTGCGTTGCGCCCGTGTAGAGCTGACGCGGACGGCCGATCTTCTGCTTCGGATCCTCGATCATTTCCTTCCACTGGGCGATCCAGCCGACGGTGCGCGCGAGCGCGAAGAGCACCGTGAACATGGTGGTGGGGAAGCCCAGCGCCTTCAGCGTGATGCCGGAGTAGAAGTCGATGTTCGGGTAGAGCTTCTTCTCGATGAAGTACTCGTCCGTCAGGGCGATGCGCTCCAGCTCCATGGCGATGTCGAGCTGCGGATCGTCCTTGATGCCCAGTTCGCTTAACACCTCATGGCAGGTCTTCTGCATGATCTTGGCGCGCGGATCGTAGTTCTTGTAGACCCGGTGACCGAAGCCCATGAGACGGAACGGATCGCTCTTGTCCTTGGCGCGGTCGATATATTCGGGGATACGGTCAACGGAGCCGATTTCGTCGAGCATGTTGAGCGCGGCTTCGTTCGCGCCGCCATGGGCAGGGCCCCAGAGGCAGGCGATGCCGGCAGCGATACAGGCAAACGGGTTTGCGCCCGAAGAACCGGCCAGACGCACCGTCGAGGTGGAGGCGTTCTGCTCGTGATCGGCATGGAGGATGAAGATCCGCTCCATGGCGCGGGCCAGAACCGGGTTCACCTTGTAGTCTTCGCACGGCACCGAGAAGCACATGTGCAGGAAGTTGGCCGCGTAACCGAGATCGTTCTTCGGGTAAACGAAAGGCTGGCCGACATGGTACTTGTACGCCATGGCCGCGATGGTCGGCATTTTGGCGATCATGCGCAGGCTGGCGACCATGCGCTGATGCGGATCGGAGATGTCGGTGGAGTCGTGATAGAAGGCAGACATCGCGCCGACAACGCCGCACATAACGGCCATCGGGTGCGCATCACGGCGGAAGCCGGTGAAGAAGCGGTTCATCTGCTCATGCACCATGGTGTGGTGCGTCACGCGGTAATCGAAGTCTGCTTTTTCCGTCTTCGTCGGAAGCTCGCCGTAGAGCAGGAGGTAGCAGGTTTCCAGAAAGTCGCCGTGCTCAGCGAGCTGTTCGATGGGGTAGCCGCGGTGCAGCAGAATGCCTTCATCGCCATCGATATAGGTGATCTTCGATTCGCAGCTTGCGGTCGACGTGAAGCCGGGATCGTAGGTGAACAGTCCGGTGTCTTTGTAAAGCGAGGCGATGTTGACCACATCCGGGCCCACGCTGCCCTTCAATACCTCGAATTCGTGCCCTTCTTCCTGGCCGCCAATTTCCAGCTTCGCAGTTGGTTTGGTCATCGCAATCACCTCTCACTTCAAGGAACTTGGCGCCAGAAATCTGTCGCCCAAAATAATGGCTGGCGGTCGAGCGCGCGAAATAGCTAACGCATTTCCCCCGTGGTGCCAAGCGCGTGCAGCATGCAAATATTGCAGTGCAGCACGCACTCGGTGATCAAACCCGTTCCGCAAGCCAGGTCCTTTGCGGGACGAAGCTAGGCAGCCTGATCGCTGATACGCGCCAAACTCTCCTCGCGCCCAAGAACGGAGAGAACATCGAAGATGCCTGGCGATGTGGTGCGCCCGGTGAGCGCTGCCCTGAGGGGTTGGGCGACTTTGCCAAGCTTGCGTTCGGTCTGCTCCGCGAATTTGCGGACAGCTGCTTCGATGTTCGCAAGGGTCCAATCGCCGACATTTTGCAATACGGGAAGAATTTCCGCAAGAAGCTGACGCGCATTCTCATCGAGAAGCTGCTGTGCCTTCTCATCGAAGGAGAGTGGCCTCTGATCGAAGATAAACGCTGCACTTTCAACGAGTTCAGTCAGTGTCTTCGCACGCTCCTTAAGGCCGGGAAGGGCGGCAAGAAGCTGCGCCTTGCGCTGCTCGTCCAGCGCGGAAAGAAGCGCTTCGCCACCTTCAAGATGCGGCAATGTGTCTATCAGTCGGGAAAGCAGCTCTTCATCGGCCATCTGGCGCATGTGAACGCCGTTCAGCGCCTCCAGTTTCTGGAAGTCGAAGCGTGCAGCGCCCTTGTTCACATCGGTGATGTCGAACCAGCGAATCATGTCCTCATCCGACATGATTTCGTCATCGCCATGGCTCCAGCCAAGGCGGGCCAGATAATTGCGCAGTGCCGAAGGCAGGTAGCCCATGGCGCGGTACGCCTCGACGCCGAGCGCGCCATGACGCTTGGAAAGTTTTGCGCCATCGGCGCCATGAATGAGCGGAATATGCGCCATCACCGGCACGTCCCAGCCCATGGCCTTGTAGATCACCGTCTGGCGCGCAGCGTTGGTCAGATGGTCATCGCCACGGATGATGTGGGTCACGCCCATGTCGTGATCGTCGACCACCACGGCATGCATATAGGTCGGCGAACCGTCGGAGCGCAGGATGATGAAATCGTCCAGATCCTTGTTCGGGAAGCGCACCGTGCCCTGCACCTGGTCTTCGACGACCGTCTCGCCTTCCTGCGGGGTCTTGATGCGAATGACGGGCTTCACGCCTTCAGGCGCTTGGGAAGCATCGCGGTCGCGCCAGGTGCCGTCATAGCGCGGCGGGCGTCCCTCTGCGCGCGCCTTTTCGCGCATCGCCTCCAGCTCTTCGGGAGAGCTGTAGCAGTAATAGGCTTCGCCCTTGGCCACCAGTTCCTCGGCCACCGCGCGGTGCCGGTCTGCGCGGGCAAACTGGGA
This sequence comes from Nitratireductor sp. PBL-C9, assembly GCF_050877045.1. Classification (NCBI taxonomy): domain Bacteria; kingdom Pseudomonadati; phylum Pseudomonadota; class Alphaproteobacteria; order Hyphomicrobiales; family Phyllobacteriaceae; genus Nitratireductor; species Nitratireductor sp. PBL-C9. The sequence continues at coordinate 25,111 of NZ_JBPAXW010000007.1, read as the reverse complement.
AATCGGCTCGCCGTCGCAGTCGAGGCCCAGCCAGGCAAGGCCGTCGAGGATCGCGGCGGTTGCGGCTTCGGTGGAGCGCTGACGGTCGGTGTCCTCGATGCGCAGAAGCATCTTGCCGCCCGTATGCTGCGCATAAAGCCAGTTGAAGAGCGCCGTGCGTGCCCCGCCGATGTGCAGGTAGCCGGTGGGTGAGGGCGCAAAGCGCGTGACGACGGGTTTTGTCATGGGGTCTTTCCCGGGAATTGTCGCGGTCTCCCGGCCCGCAAGGGGTAGGTGATACCGCAGGTGGCATTCGACTGGCAGTCATGTAGCATACAACGCTCGGGGCGCAAGCATTGCACGGGGGACCACGCCATGGGGGGCGAGGTGGCATCGGCGCGCGCCGATGAACGCATGCAGTTCACCGACACAGAGCCGGCTCCCGTCGCAGTGGACAGTTGCGGCCCTGCGCCTGCCATTGAGGCGCGCGCGCTTCGCTCTTATGAGGCGCGTAAGATCCCGAGCCATGGCGCCAGGCCCGTTGCGGCAGGAATCCGCTTCGCCATCGCGCAGGAAGTGGCGCGGGGCACGATTTTTCTATGGCTTCCGGTCCTTCTGGGCAGCGGGGCGCTCATCTATTTCGCCCTGCCGGTCGAACCGCCGGCCTATGCACTGGTCAGCGGGCTGGCGCTCTGTGTTCTGGCAGCGCATCTGGCCGGCGCAAAGGCCCGGCTGCGCCTTGCCCTTCTGGCCGGTCTCGTCGTGCTTCTGGGGCTCGTGGCCGCAAAGGTGGAGACCTGGCGCGCCAGCACGCCCATGGTCGGCTCCGACATCACCACACGCATCACCGGGCGCGTGCTCAAGGTCGAGCATCGCGCCGATGGCCGGTTCCGCCTGACCATCGATATTCTGTCCACGGCACGCCCGCAGCTGCGCTATGCGCCGGAGCGCGCGCGGCTTTCCGCCCGCACGATCCCGCCAGACCTGAAACCCGGCGAGGGTCTGAGCGGGCTTGTCCGGCTCATGTCGCCTTCAGGTCCGGTGCGCCCCCATGCCTATGATTTCTCGTTCGAGAGCTATTTTGACCGCCTTGGCGCAGTCGGTTTCTTCATGCGGGAGCCGGCGCGCATCGCCCTTGATCACCCTGTCGGGCTGCTGCAGCGGCTTGCCGCCCGCCTGCAGGCGGTGCGCGAAGCGCTTGCCGCCCGGCTGCGCGAGAAAATCGGCGGCGCGGAGGGCAATGTCGCCGCGGCACTCATCACCGGCCTGCGCAGCGGCATTCCGGAAGAGGTCAATGAGGATCTGCGCCGGGCCGGGCTCGCGCATGTGCTGGCGATCTCGGGCCTGCACATGGCGCTCGCAGCCTTCACCATCATCGGCGCGGCGCGGCTGGGCTTTGCGCTCTTTCCCGGTTTCTCCTCAAGGCACCCGGTCCGCAAATATGCGGCCGGCGCAGCACTTATGGTCTGCTTCCTCTACCTTTTCATTTCCGGAGCGGGCGTGGCCGCGCAGCGCAGCTTTCTCATGCTGGCCGTCATGCTTCTGGCGCTTCTGTTCGACCGCGCCGCGCTCACCATGCGCAATCTGGCCATCGCTGCGCTGGTGGTGATTGCGGTTTCGCCGCATGAGGTGGTCGGTCCGGGGTTTCAGATGTCCTTTGCTGCGACGGCGGCGCTCATTGCCGGCTATGCGGCCTGGAACCGACGTCGTGAAAGGGCATTCGGACGCAACTCAGCCGGGATCGAACCTTCGGGCGCGCGCCGGCTTTTCCGCCTTGTTCTGGTCTATGTGGGCGGTCTGGCGCTCACTTCGCTGATCGCGGGTGTGGCGACCACGCTCTATGGCGTCTGGCATTTCCAGCGCGCATCGCCACTGGCGCTTGGGGCCAATCTCGCGGCCATGCCCGTCGTCTCTCTTGTCGTCATGCCATCGGCGGTCGCGGCCATGGCCACGATGCCCTTCAATCTCGATGGCTGGGCGCTTGCCCTCATGGGGCGGGGCATCTCGACAGTCATGGCTATCGCGCATTGGTTCTCTGAGCGCACGCCATTCGATGCGACGGGAGCGATCCCGCTTTCAGCCACACTGAGCCTGAGCTGCGCGCTGGCCATTCTCACCCTCACAACCACCCGCTTGTGGCTGGCGGCTGTTCCGTTCCTGCTGGCGGGCGGCGTGCTTCTGGCAAACCACGATCTGCCCGACATGTTCGTTTCTGAAGATGCGCGGCTGGTCGCGGTCCAGATCGGGGACGACACGCTCGCCGTCAACCGCGCGCGCCCCAACGGGTTTTCTATCGAGAACTGGTTGCGCGCAGCGGGCGCGGGAATGGTGCGCAAGCCCGCCGGTTCGAAAGGCGCGTCGCTGGCCGACCTTCTCGCGGATCAGAGCGTCGGCCGTTTCCTGTGTAATCAATCGATCTGCGTTCTGCGGCATCCAGAGGGTATGCGGATCGCGCATGTGAAAAAGTCGGACGATGCCGCGACCGTGCGGCGCAGCATCATCGCTCTTTGCGCATCGGTCGATCTTGTCGTGGTGAATGATCCAACGCTTGATCGGCATTGCAGTGAAGATGGCGCGCGCATCATCACGGCGCGCGATCTTGCGCGTCGCGGCAGCGCCGAAGTCCGCTTTTCAGAAGGCGCCGGGATGCCGCACATCGCCTTCGCGATCCGCGAGCCATACCGGCCCTGGCATGAACACCGGCAATACTCACGGGCATCGAGAGGGCTTGGCCCCTACAGGCGTAAAGACAAAGAATGAGCGGCGCACCATCGTTCGCATAATCAATGAAAACAGATAGATACGCCGCTATATTGACTCTCTACATGCGCTTTCGCGTGCGGCCTGAAGCGAGATCAGCCGACAAGGCCCATGAAGGCTTTTGCAGCATGCGGGGCGCGGATCTTTCCTTCATGAATGAAGTAGACGAACACATCGCGCGGTTTTTTCTCCGGCGTGAAGCCGGGGTCAACAATCGGCAAATCGTCTGGCTGTCCGCCTTCGGCCCATTGTTCTGCGCGTCTGGCCCAGCCCTCCAGTTCGGCGGGCGGATAGGCCGTGGGCACATCGTCCTCGCCACGCTGGAGGCGCGCATAGACGAAGTCACCCGTCACATCGGCAATCTCGGGATAGGTGTTGTGGTGGGCGTAGCAGATGGCCGCGCCATATTTGCGAACCAGCTGCGGGAATTCAGGCATGCAGAAGGAATCGTGCCGCACTTCAAGAACGTGCCGCAGCGCGATGCCGTCACGCTCAGCCGGCAACAGTTTCAGGAACCCTTCGAAATCTTCCGGGTCGAACGTCTTCGTGGGCGCGAACTGCCAGACGAGCGGGCCGAGCTTGTCACCCATTTCCGTGATGCCGGAACCCAGAAATTTCTCAAGAGAAGCAGAGGCTTCCGAAAGAACCTTGCGGTTCGTCACGAAGCGGTTCCCTTTGAGTGAAAAGACAAAACCATCCGGGGCCTCATCCGCCCATTTGGCATAGGTGGCCGGCTTCTGGCTGCCGTAATAGGTGCCGTTCACTTCGATGGTCGGCACCTGTCGCGCCGCATATTCCAGCTGCCGCTTCTTCGGGAGGTCGTCCGGATAGAACGTGCCTTCCCAGGGCTGAAACGTCCAGCCGCCCATGCCGGCGCGAATGGTGCCTTCGCTCATCGTCTCACTCCGCTGCCTGGGCTTTGCCGGCTGGCCGGCGCTCCAGAAGTTCTTTCAGGAATTTGCCCGTGTAGCTGCGCGGCTCGGCCATCACATCGTCGATGGAGCCGCAGGCCACGAGCTCGCCGCCACCATCACCGCCTTCGGGGCCGAGGTCCAGAATCCAGTCGGCAGTCTTGATGACTTCGAGATTGTGCTCGATCACCACCACCGTGTTGCCCTGGTCCACCAGCTCGTGCAGCACTTCAAGCAGCTTGGCCACATCGTGGAAATGCAGACCCGTGGTGGGCTCGTCCAGAATGTAGAGCGTGCGCCCGGTTGCCCGTTTGGAGAGTTCCTTGGCGAGCTTGATGCGCTGCGCCTCACCACCGGAAAGCGTGGTCGCCTGCTGGCCGATATGGATATAGCCGAGCCCCACGCGCGAGAGCGTGACGAGCTTGTCGCGCACGGCCGGAACGGCGGAGAAGAACTCCACGCCTTCATCCACCGTCATCTCGAGCACGTCGGCAATCGACTTGCCCTTGAAGGTAACGTCGAGCGTCTCGCGGTTGTAGCGCTTGCCGTGGCAGACGTCGCAGGTCACATAGACATCCGGCAGGAAGTGCATTTCGATCTTGATGACGCCATCGCCCTGACAGGCCTCGCAGCGCCCGCCCTTCACATTGAAGGAGAAGCGACCCGGCTGATAGCCGCGCGCCTTGGCCTCGGGCAGGCCCGCGAACCAGTCGCGGATCGGCGTGAACGCGCCTGTATAGGTGGCCGGGTTGGAGCGCGGCGTGCGGCCGATGGGCGACTGGTCGATGTCGATGACCTTGTCGAGATGCTCAAGCCCTTCGAGCCGGTCGTGATCGGCCGGTTGCTCGCGCGACCCCATGATGCGGCGCGATGCGGCCTTGAACAGCGTCTCGATCAGAAGCGTGGACTTTCCGCCGCCAGAAACGCCGGTGACGCAGGCAAAAGTGCCAAGCGGCACATCCGCCGTCACGTTTTTCAGATTGTTGCCGCGCGCGCCCACGACGCGAATGCGCCGCTTCTTGGAGATTTCGCGGCGCTGTTCCGGCATCGGGATTGCCATTTCGCCGGTGAGATATTTGCCGGTGATCGAGGCCGGATTGGCCATGATCTCCTGCGGCGTGCCTTCAGCGATGATCTGTCCGCCATGAACACCGGCTGCCGGGCCGATATCGACCACATAGTCGGCGGTCAGAATGGCGTCCTCGTCGTGCTCCACCACGATCACCGTGTTGCCGAGATCGCGCAGATGTCTGAGCGTCGCCAGCAGGCGGTCATTGTCGCGCTGGTGCAGGCCGATAGAGGGTTCGTCCAGCACGTAGAGCACGCCTGTCAGGCCGGAACCGATCTGCGAGGCCAGACGAATGCGCTGGCTTTCGCCGCCCGACAGCGTGCCCGAATTGCGCGACAGGGTGAGATATTCGAGCCCGACATCGTTGAGGAAGCGCAGCCGCTCGCGGATCTCCTTGAGGATGCGCACCGCGATTTCGTTCTGCTTGTCGTTCAGATGCTCCGGCAGTTCCTCGAACCATGCGCCGGCCTTGCTGATCGACATGCCCGTGACCTGGCCGATATGCAGGCCGTCGATCTTGACGGCGAGCGCCTCGGGTTTGAGCCGGTGTCCATCGCAGGCGGGGCAGGGATGGGCCGACATGTAGCGCTCGATCTCCTCGCGCATCCAGGCCGATTCCGTCTCCTTCCAGCGCCGCTGAAGATTGACCACGACACCCTCGAAAGGCTTGGTGGTGCGGTAGCTGCGCAGGCCGTCATCGTAGTCGAAGACGATTTTCCTGTCGCCGGTGCCGTTCAGGATCGCGTCCTTGCCGTCGTCCGGCAGATCGCGCCAGCGGTCGCCCACCTTGAAGCCGAATTCGCGGCCAAGCGCTTCCAGCGTCTGCAGATAATAGGGCGACGTGGATTTGGCCCAGGGCGCGATGGCGCCTTCGCGCAGGATCGCATTGTCGTCCGGCACCACGAGATTGGGGTCGATGGCGCGCTGGCTGCCCAGACCGTCACAGGTGGGGCAGGCGCCGGCCGGATTGTTGAACGAGAAGAGACGCGGCTCGATCTCCGGAATGGTGAAGCCGGAGACCGGGCAGGCGAATTTTTCGGAGAAAACGATGCGCTCATGCGTCTCGTTTTTCGATTTGTTTGCGCCGCCGCCCTTGGCGGTCGCGCCTTCTGAAAGAGGTTTGTCGGCAAACTCGGCGACAGCCAGCCCCTCGGCGAGCTTCAGGCAGGTTTCGAGCGAATCCGCCAGGCGCGTCGCCAGATCTTCACGCACCACGACGCGGTCCACCACCACATCGATGTCGTGCTTGTACTTCTTGTCGAGGGCGGGAACATCGGCGATCTCGTAGAAGGTGCCGTCCACCTTTACCCGCTGAAAACCCTTCTTCTGAAGCTCGGCCATCTCCTTGCGGTATTCGCCTTTGCGCCCGCGCACGATGGGGGCGAGAATGTAAAGGCGGGTGCCTTCCTCCAGCGCCATAACCCGGTCGACCATCTGGCTCACGGTCTGGCTTTCGATGGGGAGGCCGGTCGCAGGCGAATAGGGCACGCCCACACGCGCGAAGAGAAGGCGCATATAGTCGTAGATCTCCGTCACCGTGCCGACGGTGGAGCGGGGATTTTTCGACGTGGTCTTCTGCTCGATGGAAATGGCCGGCGAAAGCCCGTCGATCTGGTCGACATCCGGCTTCTGCATCATTTCCAGGAACTGGCGCGCATAGGCCGAAAGGCTTTCGACATAGCGCCGCTGACCTTCGGCATAGATCGTGTCGAAGGCGAGCGAAGACTTGCCCGAGCCCGACAGGCCGGTCATGACGATCAGCTTTTCGCGCGGAAGGTCGAGATCGACATTCTTGAGATTGTGCTCGCGCGCGCCGCGAATGGTGATGGACTTGTGTTCTGGCATGCCCCGTCGCTGCCTGTCTCATTTATCTGGTGTGGCCGGCAGCATGCCGGACCATGCTTCATGTAGGAAACGCGCCGCAAATGTCGATGGGCCGCGCGGCCCGCTGACAGACGAGGGCGTTTCGACGTTGCGGGGGTTGTCCCTCGTTTTAAAAAAAAGAGCAAGGGAAAAGAACAAATATCGAACACGCTCCTGACACGATCGTCCTGCGCCGGGCTGGCTCTCGTGAGCATCCGTTACAGATGATCACAATTTCGCCCGCGCCGCCGCATCGCCTTGACCGCCATTAACCAAAGGCGCAGTATCATTTTCGTCAGTGCTCGTGGCTGTTGGCCGCCCTTGAAACCGCGCCGGTGGGCGCTTCGGGCGCGCATGGTTGCTTGAGCACGCTGACACCGAGCAAAGCCTCGTAACGCGAAGAAGGAGGGAGGCATGACTCCACCTGACCGACGCATCGGGCTTCGCCTATTGCGCGAAGCCACAGCTGGCTGATCGGTCCCGAGCGCATAACCGTCTCGTACGATCATGCGTTCCCGACGCGGTCCATGGCGATTGAGGACACTGCACTGCAGAACCTTCTTCGTCGGCAGGCACGACAACGCTGGCGGCTGGCTGCCCCACGAAAATCTAATCTTTATGAAGACAGGGACGGTGAAACCCGTCCTGCCTGATGATTACCGGTAAACCACTCCCGGTACGGAGGGTCAGAAGACCCGAAGCCCCGCGCGCTCGAAACAATGCGGCGGGGCTTTTCCTTTTTCTCTGTTCCTTTTTCTGTTGCGCCTTTCTGCGCGCCCCGGAAGGGGCTCATTGACAGGCATCCCGCCAAGTGCGAACATAAGAAGAACAAATGAGCTGTGGACGAGACCGGAGCAGGGGCAGCGGGAGAGCGCGCGCCAGCCCCGCTTGCGATAAAGTGCGCGGCAGATTTCGGATAAGCGTGGAGAAGCGTTATGGCGGGCAGCGTCAACAAGGTCATTCTGGTGGGAAATCTGGGTGCAGACCCGGAAATCCGCCGGCTCAACTCCGGTGATCCGGTGGTCAACATCCGCATCGCGACCTCGGAAACCTGGCGTGATCGCCAGTCCGGCGAGCGGCGCGAGCGCACCGAGTGGCACAATGTCGTGATCTTCAACGACAATCTTGCCAAGGTGGCGGAACAGTATCTGAAGAAGGGCGCCAAGGTTTACGTCGAGGGCCAGCTCCAGACGCGCAAATGGACCGACCAGAACGGTCAGGACCGCTACACGACGGAAATCGTTCTGCAGAAGTTCCGTGGCGAACTGCAGATGCTCGACACGCGCGGGCAGGGCGGTGACAACCAGGTCGGTTATGGCGGCGGCGGTGGTCGCAGCTCCGATTTCGGCCAGTCCGGTCCCGCCGATACCGGTGGCAGCAGCGGCGGCGGCGGTGGCGGTTACTCGCAGAACCTCGACGACGAAATTCCGTTCTGAGACGGAACAATCGCATGAAAAAGCCCGGCAGAGCCGCTTCGACCGCACCGTGTCTGAGCAGGCCTGCCGGGCTTTTCTTTTTTGCGGTGGCGACGGCCCTTGCGCCATCGCCGGTGAATGCCGGTGAAGCGGATGTTGTCGCGGTCGAAATCATTGCTGACGGTGATGGAGCCCATCGCTTCGACGTGACGGTCGAGCATGGGGACGAGGGCTGGGATCACTATGCAGACCGCTCGGATGTGTTGGATGACGCTGGCAAGGTCATCGCCTCTCGAACGCTTCTTCACCCACATGTGAATGAACAGCCTTTTACGCGCAGCCTTTCAGGTGTCGCGCTGCCCGAGGGGCTCGGTCATGTGACTGTACGTGCGCATGACACCGTGCACGGGCTTGGCGGTCGCATCATGCGCGTCGCAATCCCCGGGCGCGAAGGCGAGGGCGGTTAATGCCTGCTCTCTACAGCGCAGCGGGCTGACATTGCGCAGAATGGCAAGCCGGGCTGGCGCGGTGTGCTGACGACGATCCACCGGATTTCGCAGCACTTCTGGCTGTAACCATCGGGTGCGAAGCACTCACCCAAGCATCAGCACACGGCAGCGATCGCCTTCTTCAGCTGCCGGCGAGCCGGGCTCGCGCACGATCAGCGCATTGGATGCGGCCAGCGTGGTCAGCATGGAGGAATCCTGCAGCGTGAACGGCGTGGCGATCAGCCCTTCGGAACCGGGCGCCACCGAGGCGCGAACATAGTCGCGGCGTTCATCGTTTGCCCGCAGCGCCTTTGCCAGAACAGCCGAGCGCAGATCCGGCGCGTAGCTGCGCTGGCCAAGCCGGGCAATGAGCGGACGCAGAAACAGATGCGCGCAGACGAGGCTGGAAACCGGGTTGCCAGGCAGGCCAAGCACACGCATGTCACCCAGCCGCCCGAACATCAGCGGTTTGCCGGGGCGCATGGCGATTTTCCAGAAATCAAGCGACATGCCCGCATCGAGCAGCGCCTGCCGCACCAGGTCGCGCGCACCGACCGAAGCGCCGCCAAGCGTCACCAGAACATGCGCACCGGCGGCAGCGGCCCTGCGCACCGCGTCGGAGATCGCGGCGCTGTCGTCGGGGATGATGCCGAGATCGAGAATGCGCGCGCCTTCCCTGCGCGCCAGAGCGCCGATGGCAAAGCCGTTGGATGCAACGATCTGGTCCGGGCCACAGGGCTCGCCCGGCCGCACCAGCTCGTCGCCCGTGGCGATCACCGCCACCAGCGGGCGCTGCGTCACATCAAGCGTTGCATGGCCTGCCGCAGCCGCCAGCCCTATTCCCGCAGGTCCGAGCCGGCGTCCCTGTTCGAGAACGCTGTCGCCCTTTTGAAAATCGAGCCCTGCGCGGCGGATATGGCGTCCGGCAGCGACGGTATCGGTCGCCTCGATCCGGCCATCGTCCAGAATGTCCGCATTTTCCTGAATGAGTATCGTGTCCGCGCCTTCGGGCACCGGCGCGCCGGTGAAGATCCGCACGGTTTCGCCGTCGGCCACTGCGCCGTGATACCGGCTGCCCGCGGCAGATTCTCCAATAAGCTTTAGCGGCATTGCGCGCGGCGTCGCCACATTGGCGGCGCGCACGGCATAGCCGTCCATGGCCGAAGCGTCGAAGGGCGGCTGTGTGCGGGTGGCTGCGAGGGGCGCTGCCAGAACGCGACCGTCGGCCTCTTCAATGGGCACTGTTTCGCCGGGTAGTGCTTTCACGCCCTCGAGAATGCGCTCCAGCGCTTCATCCACCGGCAAAAGGCTCATGGTCAGTTCTCCGCTACGCGCCAGTGGCCGGATTTTCCACCCGTCTTCTCAAGAAGGCGGATGCCGTCGAGCACCATGCCCTTGTCCAGCGCCTTGGCCATGTCATAGATCGTCAGGCAGGCAACCGAGGCAGCGGTAAGCGCTTCCATCTCCACGCCCGTCTGTCCCGTCACGCGCACACGCGCCATCACCCTGAGCCCCGGCAGTTCGTGGTCGGGCTCGATGTCCACCACCACTTTCGAGAGCGCCAGCGGGTGGCAAAGGGGAATGAGATCATGCGTCTTCTTGGCGGCCATGATGCCTGCGATGCGCGCGGTTGCCAGAACGTCGCCCTTCTTGGCGTTGCCCGCCAGAATGGCCTCCAGCGTTTCCGCCTTCATCACCACGGCGCCTTCCGCCAGCGCTTCCCGGCTGGTTTCCTGCTTGCCGCTCACATCGACCATATGCGCTTCGCCGGAAGCGCCGATATGGGTCAGGCCTGCCGCTTTCTCGCTCATCGGCTCAGCCCGCAAGTTTGGCGGCGTCGAGCCCCAGAAGCGTGCGCGTGGCAGCGGTCACATCATCCTGCCGCATCAGGCTTTCGCCCACCAGGAACGTGTTCATGCCCGCACGCGCCAGCCGCCGGCAGTCGTCATTGGTGAAGATGCCGCTCTCGCCGATCACCAGGCGGTCTTCGGGCACACGCGGGGCCAGCCGCTCACTTGTTTCAAGACTTGTCTCGAAGGTGCGCAGGTCGCGATTGTTGATGCCGATCAGCCTCGAGGAAAGCTCCAGCGCGCGTTCCAGCTCGCGCTCGTCATGCACCTCGATCAGTGAATCCATGCCCAGTTCCAGCGCCGTTTCTTCAAGCGCGCGGGCTTCGTCATCCGTCAGGCTCGCCATGATGATCAAGATCGCATCCGCACCCCAGCTGCGGGCCTCGTAGACCTGATAGGGCTCGAACAGGAAATCCTTGCGCAGCGCCGGCAGGCCGCAGGCGGCGCGCGCCTGTTCCAGATAGGCGGGCGCCCCCTGAAAGGACGGACCGTCGGTCAGAACCGAAAGGCAGGCCGCTCCGCCATCCTCATAGGCTGCCGCCAGTCGCGGCGGGTCGAAATCCGCACGAATCAGGCCGCGCGAGGGGCTCGCCTTCTTGATCTCGGCGATCAGGCCGAAGCGCCCGCGCTCCTGCCTGGACAACAGCGCATCACCGAAGCCACGCGGCGCTTCCACGTCGCGGGCGCGCGCCACCAGTTCAGGCAGCGGGCAGGCCGTCTTCGCGGCGGCGATTTCCTCGCGCTTGTAGGCCTCGATTTTGCGGAGAATGTCAGTCGTCATCGCTGTTCGTGCCCCTGTTGGAAACTTCGATGAGGCGTTCCAGCGTTGCCAGAGCCTGTCCGCGGTCGAGCGACTCCGCCGCCAGTTTGATGCCGTCTTTCAGGGTCTTGGCGCGTCCGGCCACGACCAGCGCAGCGCCGGAATTCAGAACCGAGATGTCGCGATAGGCGTTCTTTTCGCCTTCGAGAACGGCCCTGAGCGCGCGCGCATTGTAGTCTGCCTCGCCGCCCTTCAGGTCGGCCATGGTCACGCGCTTGAGGCCAACATCCTCCGGCGTGATCTCGAAATGGCGGATCTGGCCGTCTTCGAGCGCGGCGACCTGCGTGGTTCCGGCGGTGGTCAGTTCGTCAAGACCCGCGCCATGCACCACCCAGGCGGTTTCCGTTCCAAGCTGCTTCAGCACCTCGGCAATCGGTCCCACCCATTCCGGCGCAAAAACGCCGATGAGCTGGCGGCGCACGCCAGCCGGGTTGGACAGGGGGCCAAGCAGGTTGAAGATCGTCCGCGTGCCAAGCTCAACCCGCGACGGGCCCACATGGCGCATGGCGGAGTGATGTGCCGGCGCAAACATGAAGCCGAGGCCGGCTTCGCGGATGCAGTCCGCGATCTCGTTTGGCCCAAGCTCGATATTGATGCCGAGAGCCGCCAGCGTGTCGGCAGCGCCCGAGCGCGAGGAGAGCGCCCGGTTGCCGTGTTTGGCGACGGGAACGCCGGCGCCCGCCACGATAAAGGCCGAGCAGGTGGACACATTGTAGGAGCCGGAGGCGTCGCCGCCCGTGCCGACGATGTCCACGGCATCTTCCGGCGCGGTGACTGTCAGCATCTTGTCGCGCATGGTGGCGACTGCGCCCGAGATTTCCTCAACGGTCTCGCCACGCACCCGCAGCGCCATCAGAAAACCGCCGATCTGGCTCGGTGTCGCATTGCCCGACATCATGATGTCGAACGCCTCGCGCGCATCGTCAAAACTCAGCGGCTCGCCCGAGGCTGCCTTGGCGATATAGGTTTTGAATGCCTTCATCGTCGGCCTCAGAAGCTAAGGGCTTCCTGCATTGCAGCCCGGTTCACGGTCACCGGATGCTTGCCCTGCAGGCGTGCAACCATCTGGTCGAGAAGATCGTCGGCAAGCCCGGTGCGCATGGCGTCGCGCTGGTTTTCGGGAATGCTCTGCGCCGTCGCGCTCGCCGGCTCGAAGACCTCGGTGACGCGGAACAGAACCTGCCCGTCGCCGGCCGGGTTGGCAAACACGCCGCTGCCATCGCGCGGAACGGAGAACACCGCCGCAACACCGGCCTGGCCAAGGTCGGCGTCGTTCGCCGTGCGCTTGACGCCACGCTTCACCTGCTTCTGCTGGTCGATTTCCAGAGCGATGTCGTCCAGCGAAACGCCGTCCTTCACCTTCTGGGCCAGCTCGGCAGCGCGCGCAGCCAGAAGGCGATCCGTCTCGGCTGCGATCCAATCCTGCGTGACCTCTTCGCGCACTTCGTCAAGCGTGCGGTCGCGCTCGGGCGTGATGCCTTCCACTTCGTAGAAGATGAAGCCATTGCCGCCCATGGAGAGGGGCGCGTTCTCGATGCCGGAATCGCTCTCGAACACTTCGCGAATCAGCTCTGCCGAAACGGGCAGATCACCAACGATCGCGCCATCAGGGCGACGCGCAGTGGCGTCGATGGCTTCAATCGTGCGCATGGTCAGGTTCATGCGCTCGGCTGCTTCCGCCATGGTCGCGCCGCCGGCGCGGGCGTCTTCGTAGGCATCGTGCACATCGAGCAGAACGCGCGACGCTTCCTCAAGCGCCAGGTCCTGACGGATCTCGTCTTCCACTTCGCTGAGGGGCTGAACCACCTCGGCCTGAACTTCCGAGACATTCACGATCACCGGTCCGAACGTGCCGTCAAGCACGTCGCTGAACTGGTTTTCGCTGAGCGCGAAGGCCGCTTCGGCGATGGCGCTGTCTGCGATTTCGCCCTGGGCGAGCGTGCCGAGCGCGATGTCGTCGGCGCTCTTTCCGGCGGCCGTCGCCACGTCTGCGAAGCTCTGGCCGTCGAGCAGGTTTTTCAGCGCAGCTTCGGCTGCTTCGCGATCCGGGAAGACGATCTGTTCGATCGTGCGCTTCTCCGGCGTCGTGTAGCGGTTGCGCAGGTCGTCATAGGCCTTCTTGACCTGATCTTCGGACACGGAAGCCGGGTCGGAAATGTCGCTCGGCTCAAGCTTCACATAGCTGAACTTGCGGTATTCCGGGGCGGCATAGTCTGCCTTGCGCTCGTCAAACCAGGCTTGCAGCGTCGCGTCGTCCGGCGTTGCGACGGGCTCGACCAGAGCCTGCGGCAGCGCCACATATTCTATGGTGCGGTCTTCACCGCGATAGAGCGCCAGGTTCTTGAACAGCTCATCCGGCACGCTCATGCCGTCCGTTGCCGCTTCCACGATCTGCTGGCGAATGGCCACCTGTTCGCGGTTGCGCAGATAATCTTCGGGGCGCATGCCGATCTGGCTCAGAACGAAATCGAACTGCTGGCGGTTGAAGCGACCGTCCGGTCCGCGGAACGCCGGGTCGTCGGCGGTCAGCTGCGCAAGCCGGTCGCTGGAAAGGCCAAGGCCGAGCTTGCGGGCTTCCTCGTCCAGAAGCGCGCCGGCGGCCAGCTGCTGCAGAACCTGTTCGTCAATACCGAAGGCAACAGCCTGTTCGCGCGTGACGCGCGTGCCCAGACGCTGCGAAAGCGTGTTGATCTGGCGGTCATAGGCCAGCCGGTAATCCAGCATGGAAACGGAGGAATCTCCGACCGTCAGCACATTGCGCGACTGATCGTTCAGGATCTGGCCCGAAATGCCCCAAACCGCAAAGCTCAGGACGAGAAGGCCCAGGAGCAGCTTGGCGATCCAGGTAGAGGCGGCGTTTCTGAGACTGTCGAGCATGGCTTTTCCGAAGTTCCTCGCGTGATTTCAGGGACTGGCCCCAACACAGCGCAATAACGCCCCTGACGCCGGGTGTCGATAGTTGAGTGGGAATTGCAGGCCCAATTGCTTTTGCATTAGCGCGTGTTTTTGCTAGGGAAGCTGCCGAGTTTGATTTTTGTAAGGACGCTGACGCATGACGCCAGGTATTCGCCCCCTGATTGCAGGCAACTGGAAAATGAACGGTCTTTCGGCCGACCTCGGTGAACTCGCAGCGATGGGCGAGGGCGCCTTTGGCGGCGCGGAAGGGCTGATCTGCGTTCCCGCAACGCTCCTGTCGCGCGCAAGCGATGCGCTCGCCGGCAGCAAGCTGCGCCTTGGCGGTGAAGACTGTCATGCGGCAGCCTCCGGCGCGCATACGGGCGATGTCTCCGCCGAAATGCTGGCCGATGCGGGGGCGAGCCATGTGCTGGTCGGTCACTCGGAGCGCCGCACCGATCATGGCGAGAGCGATGCCGTCGTGGCCGACAAGGCGAAGGCCGCATGGCGCGCCGGCCTCACGGCAGTGATCTGCATCGGCGAAACCAAAGAAGAGCGCGAAGGCGGCAAGACGCTTTCCGTCCTCTCCAGCCAGATCCCGGGTTCGGTTCCGGCGGACGCCACGGCGGCAAACACCGTGGTTGCCTATGAGCCGGTCTGGGCCATCGGCACGGGCCTTACGCCCACGGTCGAGGACATTACTGAAGCACACAGACATATCCGCACCGAACTCAAGACGCTGCTCGGCGACGAAGCCGACAAGATGCGTCTTCTCTATGGCGGGTCGGTGAAGCCCGGCAACGCGACCGAGCTTCTCTCGATTGAGAATGTGGACGGTGCGCTGGTCGGCGGGGCGAGCCTCAAGGCGGTCGATTTTCTTGCCATCGCGGCTGCCTGTCCGAGCTGAGTGAAGAGAAAAGTCTTGCGTTGCTCGCTCAACCGCCTATGTGAGAGCGAGCTTCGCTCAAATGCCGTCATTTGATGTGGTTTGAGCGAAAACGCGTTTGAAATGCCGCAAAACCGTATGCGGTGCGGTCCTTTTAAGGGCAAAATTACGGGGTATCGAAGACGAGACCCTGTGAGTGAGCACCCGGCGGTCTTGGAAAAGCGGTCTTGGAAAAACGGTGAAAGCCGTGTAATGAGCCGCGTCCGCATTCAAGCGGATGCTTCGAGCCGGAAAGCCGGAAGGAAACATGCAGACCGTTATCATCGTCATTCATCTGATCGTCGTGGTCGCGCTGGTCGGCGTCGTCCTCATGCAGCGCTCCGAGGGTGGCGGCCTTGGTGTCGGCGGCGGTTCCGGCTTCATGTCCGCGCGCGGTGCGGCCAACGCGCTGACGCGCACGACGGCGATCCTCGCCGCAGCCTTCTTCGCAACCTCGCTTGCTCTTTCGCTGATCGCCCGTTACGGCGCGAGCCCGACAGATATTCTGGACCGTATCCCGGCCGGAAGCGAGCAGACCGAAGGCACTGGCGGCGTTCTCGACCAGCTTGGCGGCGCAGGCGCATCGGTTCCGACCGACGAGCCGGCAGCTCCTGCCGAAGCAAATCCTGAAGATCAGGTTCCCACGGGGCAGTAAGCCCACGCTTGCAAGGCTTTCCGGCCGCCTGAATGGTGCGGCCGGTTTTGCAGTGCGCAAGAGTTATTCACCGCGGGGCGCAAAAAGATTTGCGTCTCGTTATTTTTTGCTGGCGGAATCGCCTGTGTCCGGATAAGCGATGAGTCCCATGGCGCGATATGTTTTTATAACCGGCGGCGTGGTCTCCTCCCTCGGAAAAGGCATTGCAGCAGCGGCCCTTGGCGCGTTGCTTCAGGCCCGTGGGTACCGCGTTCGCATCCGTAAACTCGATCCCTACCTGAATGTTGATCCGGGCACGATGTCGCCCTATCAGCACGGTGAGGTTTTCGTCACCGATGACGGTGCCGAAACCGACCTGGACCTTGGCCATTACGAGCGCTTCACAGGGCGTTCGGCCAACAAGCAGGACAACATCACCACGGGTCGGATCTACCAGAACATTCTGGAAAAAGAGCGTCGTGGCGACTATCTGGGCGCCACGGTGCAGGTGATCCCGCACGTCACTGACGAGATCAAGCAGTTCGTCCTTGAAGGCAATGAGGATTACGATTTCGTGTTATGCGAAATCGGCGGAACCGTTGGCGACATCGAGGCGATGCCGTTCCTCGAGGCGATTCGTCAGCTCGGCAATGAACTGCCGCGCGGCAACGCCGTCTATGTGCATCTGACGCTGATGCCGTGGATTCCGGCGGCGGGCGAACTCAAGACGAAACCGACCCAGCACTCGGTCAAGGAACTGCGTTCCATCGGCATTGCACCGGATATCCTTCTGGTGCGCGCGGATCGCGAGATTCCGGCCGAAGAACGGCGCAAGCTGTCGTTGTTCTGCAATGTGCGCGAATCAGCCGTGATTCAGGCGCTCGACGTTGCGCATATCTATGATGTGCCGATCGCCTATCACGAAGAAGGGCTCGATTCGGAAGTGCTGTCGGCCTTCGGCATCGATCCGGCGCCGAAGCCGCGCATGGAGCGCTGGGAAGAGGTTGCAGACCGCATCCACAATCCGGAAGGCCAGGTCACGATTGCCGTCGTCGGCAAGTATACGGGCCTGAAGGACGCCTACAAATCGCTCATCGAGGCCCTGTCTCATGGCGGCATGGCGAACCGGGTGCGCGTCAAGCTCGAATGGATCGAAGCGGAAATCTTCGAGAAGGAAGATCCGGCTCCGTGGCTCGAAAAGGTGCATGGCATTCTGGTGCCGGGCGGCTTTGGCGAGCGCGGTGCGGAAGGCAAGATCCTGGCGGCCAAGTTCGCGCGTGAGCGCAAGGTGCCTTATTTCGGCATCTGCTTCGGCATGCAGATGGCCTGCATCGAGGCGGCCCGCTCGCTGGCTGGCATCGAGAATGCCTCCTCGACCGAGTTTGGTCCGACCAGCGAACCCGTTGTCGGCCTGATGACCGAGTGGCTCAAGGGCAACATGCTCGAGAAGCGCACGGCCTCTGGCGATCTCGGCGGCACGATGCGCCTCGGCGCATACGAATCGATGCTCGTTGAGGGCACCAAGATTGCGGAGATCTATGGTTCGGAGGAAATCTCCGAGCGTCACCGCCATCGCTACGAGGTGAACATCGGCTATCGTCAGAAGCTGGAAGAGTGCGGTCTGGTGTTTGCCGGCCTGTCGCCCGATGGCGTTTTGCCGGAGACGGTGGAGTATGCCGACCATCCCTGGTTCATCGGTGTGCAGTATCACCCTGAGCTGAAGAGCAGGCCCTTCGAGCCGCATCCGCTTTTTGCTTCCTTCATCGCAGCTGCGGTGGAGCAGTCACGCCTCGTGTGATTTCATTTCCCCGCCTTCGTGGCGGGGAAACCTTCATTGGCCGGCTCTGCACTTGCAAAGCGCCCGGGCTTCGGGCACATGCGGTGCATGGTATCTGAAGACAAGATGCGATCTCCGCGCAGCCTCGATCGCAAGCTTAATCGCAAGCTTGATCATTGTGTGTTGCCAACTGCGGGCCTGACGGTCGCGCGGGAACGGCTGGAAGCGCTTGGCTTCACGGTCGCCGCAGACGCGGCGCATCCTTTCGGCACCGGCAATTGCTGCGTTTTTCTCTCAGACGGCTCCTATCTCGAACCCCTGGCCCGCATGGACCAGAAGGCTGCCCTTGAGGCGGAAGCCGACGGCAATGTCTTCATTGAGCGGGACAGCGTCTTTCGTCAAACCTATGGCGATGAAGGGTTTTCTGCCGTGGTTCTGGGAACGGCGGACGCCGATGCCGATCACGCGCGCTTTGTCGACGCAGGGATTTCTGCGGGAAAGCCGCTGTCCTTCTCGCGTCCATTCCGCGACGCTGAAGGACGTGAGGCCACGGCTTCGTTCCGGCTGGCCTTTGCCGCTCCGGAAATCGCCGACGGCCACTTTTTCTTCACCTGCCAGCGCATCAACATGCCGACTGCGGGGCGCGGCGCGCTCGAGTCGCATTCAAATGGCGTGACGGGCACCGCACGCATCGTCATCCTTGCTGCATCGCCGGACGATTATGCAGGCTTTCTGGACGCATTTTCCGATGAAGCGCATGAGCGGCTGGTGGATGGCGAAGTCGATCTGAGGCTCGGCAACGCGGTTTTGACGGTGATGACGCCCGACCGCTACGCAATGCGTTATGGTCCAGACCGTGTTTCTCAACATGGCCGGTTCGATCTCGCGGCAATCGTCTTTGAGTGTCTGGATATTGCCAGATTGCGCGAGCAATTTTCGATTCGTGAGATCCTGTTCGCCGACGAAGCCGGTTCCATCATCGTGCCGCCGGCGGCCGGGCAGGGCGCAGTATTTGTCTTTGAGGAGTCTTCCCTATGAAACCCAATCCGCGTGTCACGGTCGGCAATGTCGTTTTCGGCAACGACGCTCCGCTGGCTCTGATCGCCGGTCCCTGCCAGATGGAGACGCGGGAGCACGCCTTCGACATGGCTGGCGCGCTGAAGGAAATGACGGACGAGCTTGGCATCGGTCTCGTCTACAAGAGCAGCTTCGACAAGGCGAACCGCACATCGCTTTCGGGCAAGCGCGGTGCGGGGCTGGAGGCAGCCCTGCCGATCTTCGCGGATCTGCGCAAGGAATTCGACGTTCCGGTTCTGACGGACGTCCACACCGAGGAGCAGTGCCGCATCGTCGCTGAAGTGGTCGATGTGCTTCAGATCCCGGCCTTTCTGTGCCGCCAGACCGATCTCCTGATCGCGGCTGCCGAGACCGGCAAGGTGGTGAATGTGAAGAAGGGCCAGTTCCTCGCGCCATGGGACATGGAGAACGTCATTTCCAAGGTGACGGCTTCGGGCAATCCCAATGTGATGGCGACCGAGCGGGGCACCTCGTTCGGCTACAACACGCTCGTCTCCGACATGCGCGGTCTGCCGCAGATGGCGGCCATGGGTGCGCCGGTGATCTTCGATGCGACCCATTCGGTTGCGCAGCCCGGCGGTCTCGGCGGTTCGTCGGGCGGCCAGCGCCAGTTCGTGGAAACGCTTGCGCGGGCGGCCGTGGCCGTTGGCGTTGCCGGCGTCTTTATGGAAACGCACCAGGACCCCGACAACGCGCCTTCGGATGGTCCGAACATGGTGCCGCTGAACGAGATGAAAGGGCTTCTTGAACGTCTCATGGCGTTCGACCGGATCGCAAAGGCTGCCTGAACGTCAGGCGCGACATTGAGTTTTCACGTGTCTGCGCTAAGAAAGCGCGGACACTTCCTCCCGGGTGCTTACCTTACGGGGTTCTTGCCCCCGGGTTCATGCCCAGGTTCAACCTCCAGATCAGAAAGAGTTAAAATGACTGCCATTCTCGACATTGTCGGACGCGAAATACTGGACAGCCGCGGCAACCCCACCGTCGAGGTCGATGTGGTTCTGGAAGACGGCTCGATGGGCCGCGCCGCCGTGCCTTCGGGTGCGTCCACCGGCGCGCACGAGGCCGTGGAACTGCGCGATGGCGGCAAGCGCTATCTCGGCAAAGGCGTCGAGCAGGCCGTCGATGCGGTCAATGGCGAGATCTTCGAGACGCTGAGCGGTCTCGAAGCCGAGAACCAGATGCAGATCGACCAGGCGATGATCGATCTCGACGGCACGCCGAACAAGAGCCGTCTCGGCGCAAACGCCATTCTCGGCGTTTCGCTGGCCGTGGCGAAGGCCGCTGCCGAATCCTCCAACCTGCCGCTTTACCGCTATGTGGGCGGCGCGTCGGCGCATGTCCTGCCGGTGCCGATGATGAACATCGTCAATGGCGGTGCGCATGCCGACAACCCGATCGACTTCCAGGAATTCATGGTGATGCCGATTGGCGCATCCTCCATCCGTGAAGCCGTGCGCTGGGGTTCGGAGATTTTCCACACGCTGAAAGCGGGTCTGAAGGATGCCGGCCACAATACCAATGTGGGCGACGAAGGCGGCTTTGCGCCAAACCTGAAGAGCGCCGAGGATGCGCTGGACTTCGTTCTCGCCTCCATCGAGAAGGCCGGCTACCGCCCGGGTGAAGATGTGGGCATCGCGCTCGATTGCGCCGCCACCGAGTTCTTCAAGGAAGGCAAATACGTCTACGAAGGCGAGGGCCAGACGCGCGACGGCAAGGCGCAGGCCGAGTATCTTGCCAAGCTGGTCGGCAACTACCCGATCATCTCCATCGAAGACGGCATGTCGGAAGACGATTTCGAAGGCTGGAAGATTCTCACCGATCTGGTTGGCGACAAGGCCCAGCTCGTTGGCGACGATCTGTTCGTGACCAATTCGGCGCGTCTGCGCGACGGCATCAAGATGGGCATCGGCAATTCGATCCTGGTGAAGGTGAACCAGATCGGTACGCTGACCGAGACGCTGGATGCCGTGGAGACGGCGCACAAGGCCGGCTACACCGCGGTGATGTCGCACCGCTCGGGCGAGACCGAGGATTCCACCATTGCCGACCTGGCTGTCGCGACCAATTGCGGGCAGATCAAGACCGGTTCGCTGGCGCGCTCCGACCGGACCGCGAAGTACAACCAGCTCATCCGCATCGAAGAAGAGCTCGACCGTCAGGCGCGTTACGCCGGAAAGTCGTTCCTGCGCGGATAAAAATGCAAATGGACGCGCCGAAATAACGGTCCATTAAGCAAGATATGAACACATGCGGGAGAAGGGTTTTTTCCGCATGTGGACACGTCATCACAAACGCCGCAACACTGGTCGCCTGATCGTTCCGACGATCACGGGCCTGTTTCTCGCCTATTTCGGCTTTCATGCCTATCACGGCGAATACGGCATCTATTCCAAAATACAGCTCGAAT
Organism: Nitratireductor sp. PBL-C9; assembly: GCF_050877045.1. Lineage (NCBI taxonomy): Bacteria > Pseudomonadati > Pseudomonadota > Alphaproteobacteria > Hyphomicrobiales > Phyllobacteriaceae > Nitratireductor > Nitratireductor sp. PBL-C9. Next base: position 4,238 of record NZ_JBPAXW010000007.1, on the reverse strand, counting down.
CCCGCATTGCCGAGGCGCAGGCCAGGCTCGACACGCTTGTCGCCAAGCGCAGGGAGCTGGAGCATCGTGTTGCGCTGGTGAATGACGGCAGCCTCGAGAAGGACATGCTGGACGAGCAGGCCCGGCGCGCGCTCAATGTCGCGCGTGAAAATGAGGTCATTATCCTCATTGGCGCGGATCGGTGAATTAACCGACTTTCAGTTAATCGATAAGAAGGTGTGCAAATCCAAGCATTTAGCTGCATGGCAGCTATGCGGATTTTGAATGGCCGAAATGTGAACTACGTGCTAGCTTTGTCATCTATAAGCGGGAGATGACGGGAGGCTCACGGCGCAATTTTGCCGCGCTCCACCGTTGCACAAATTCCCCGGATTGTCAGCTAGGGAGTAGAGGCATGGCGCGAGCCGCAAGCAAGACCAGTGGCAACAGGTCACGCTCGACCGGAAAAGGGGCGGCAGCAAGTGCCGGCCAGACACCAAAGGCTCCAAAGCCCGAGGAATTCGACAAGGAGCAGGAGCTTCACGCCTATCGTGAAATGCTGCTCATTCGCCGCTTCGAGGAAAAGGCCGGCCAGCTTTACGGCATGGGCCTGATCGGCGGTTTCTGTCACCTTTATATCGGCCAGGAAGCCGTCGTCGTCGGCATGCAGATGAGCATGAAGGAAGGCGATCAGGTCATCACCGGCTATCGCGACCATGGTCACATGCTCGCAACAGGCATGGAAGCGCGCGGCGTGATGGCCGAGCTCACGGGGCGCCGCAATGGCTACTCCAAGGGCAAGGGCGGCTCCATGCACATGTTCTCCAAGGAGAAGAAGTTCTACGGCGGTCACGGTATTGTCGGCGCGCAGGTGCCGCTGGGCACCGGGCTTGCCTTTGCCAACCGTTACCGCGGCGACGACAGCGTTTCGATCACCTATTTCGGAGATGGCGCGGCCAACCAGGGCCAGGTCTATGAGAGCTTCAACATGGCCTCGCTGTGGAAGCTGCCGGTGATCTACATCATCGAGAACAACCGCTACGCCATGGGCACGGCGGTCGCGCGTTCCTCCGCCGAGACCGATTTCTCGCATCGCGGCCTTTCGTTCAAGATCCCCGGCATCCAGGTGGATGGCATGGATGTACGTGCAGTCAAGGCGGCCGGTGAGCTGGCCGTTGACTGGTGCCGTTCGGGCAAGGGGCCGATCATCCTCGAGATGCAGACCTACCGCTATCGCGGCCATTCCATGTCTGACCCCGCGAAATACCGCTCCAAGGACGAAGTGCAGAAGATGCGCTCCGAGCACGATCCGATCGAGCAGGTGAAGCAGCGTCTTCTGGCCAGCAAATGGGCGGATGAAGATGCGCTGAAGGCCATCGACAAAGAGGTGCGTGACGTGGTCGGCGATTCGGCCGAATTCGCACAGACGGATCCGGAGCCGGATGTGTCTGAACTCTACACCGACATTCTGCTTTGAGGGGAGGGCCGACATGCCAACCGAAATTCTCATGCCCGCGCTCTCTCCGACCATGGAAGAGGGCAATCTTTCCAAATGGATCAAGAAGGAAGGCGACGCCGTCGCTCCCGGTGACGTGATCGCCGAGATCGAGACGGACAAGGCAACCATGGAAGTGGAAGCCGTGGACGAAGGCACGCTCGGCAAGATCCTGATCGCCGAAGGCACCGAAGGCGTGAAAGTGAACACGGCCATCGCTGTTCTTCTGGGTGAGGGCGAAAGCGCCTCCGATCTCGACAGGCAGGCTGCAAAGCCGGCTGCCGAAGAGACGAAGGCTGCTGACGACAGCGCCGCAAAGGCGGAGTCGGAAGAAAAGTCTTCCGGTGGCTCCGTGCCGGCTGCACCGGAAATCAAGGTCGCTGCCGATCCGGATATTCCCGAAGGCACCGAGATGGTTTCGACGACCGTGCGCGAAGCGCTGCGCGACGCCATGGCCGAGGAAATGCGCCGTGACGGCGACGTCTTCGTCATGGGCGAGGAAGTGGCCGAGTATCAGGGCGCCTACAAGGTGACCCAGGGGCTCCTGCAGGAATTCGGCGACAAGCGCGTCGTCGACACGCCGATCACCGAGCACGGCTTTGCCGGCGTCGGCGTTGGCGCGGCCTTTGCCGGTCTGAAGCCGATCGTCGAGTTCATGACGTTCAACTTCGCCATGCAGGCGATCGACCAGATCGTCAACTCGGCGGCCAAGACGCTCTACATGGCCGGCGGCCAGATGGGCGCGCCCATCGTGTTCCGTGGTCCCAACGGCGCTGCTGCCCGCGTGGCGGCACAGCATTCGCAGTGCTACGCCGCCTGGTACGGGCACATTCCGGGCCTCAAGGTGGTGATGCCCTACACGGCAGCCGACGCGAAGGGCCTTCTGAAGGCCGCGATCCGTGATCCGAACCCGGTGATCTTCCTGGAGAACGAGATCCTCTACGGCCAGAGCTTCGACGTTCCGAAGATGGATGATTTCGTTCTGCCGATCGGCAAGGCGCGCATCCACAAAACGGGCAAGGACGCGACCATTGTTTCCTTCGGCATCGGCATGACCTATGCGGTCAAGGCGGCTGAGGAACTGGCTGCCGAGGGCATCGACGTGGAAATCGTCGACCTGCGCACGATCCGGCCGATGGACCTCGATACGGTGATCGAATCCGTCAAGAAGACCAACCGTCTGGTGACGGTCGAGGAAGGATTCCCGCAGTCGTCGGTCGGCGCGCATATCGCCAGCCAGGTGATGCAGCGGGCCTTCGACCATCTCGACGCGCCGGTGATCACGGTGGCCGGCAAGGACGTTCCGATGCCCTATGCCGCCAATCTCGAAAAGCTGGCGCTCCCGAGCGTCGCCGAAGTGGTCGAGGCGGTGAAAGCCGTTTCCTATCGCAACTGAGGGGGAGGACACCATGCCGATCCAAGTCACCATGCCCGCCCTTTCGCCGACGATGGAAGAGGGCAATCTCGCCAAGTGGATGGTCAAGGAAGGGGATTCCGTCGCTCCCGGTGATGTGATCGCCGAGATCGAGACCGACAAGGCGACCATGGAAGTGGAAGCCGTGGACGAAGGCACCGTCGCCAAGATCGTCGTGCCGGAAGGCACCGAAAGCGTGAAGGTGAATGCGCTGATCGCGGTTCTCGCCGAGGAAGGCGAGGACGCTGCCGACGCCGTGAAGGCTGCCGAAGGCGGCGCAAGCGCAAAGGCCGGGGCGAAGGCTCCGGAGGCCGAGAAGCCCGCTGAAGCCGAAGCACCGGCGGAAAAGGCCGAAGCGCCCGCGCAGGCAAAGCCGGCAGAGGCGAAGTCTGCTTCATCCGGCGATGGAGAGCGTGTGTTTGCCTCTCCGCTCGCCCGCCGTCTGGCGAAGGAAGCCGGTCTCGACCTGTCCGCCATCGCCGGTTCGGGTCCGAAGGGCCGGATCGTCAAGGCCGACGTGGAAGCAGCCGGCAAGGATGGCGGTGCTAAGGCCGCTGTAGCCGCACCGGCTGAAGCAGCTTCCGCCGCGGCGTCCGCGCCGCAGGCCATGTCCGATGATCAGGTGCTGAAACTGTTCGAGGAAGGCTCCTACGAGCTCGTCCCGCATGACAGCATGCGCAAGACCATCGCCCGTCGTCTGGTCGAGGCCAAGTCCACCATCCCGCATTTCTACCTGACGCTCGATTGCGAGATCGACGCGCTTCTGGCGCTGCGCAAGCAGCTCAACGATGCCGCGCCGAAGGTGAAGACCGGGGATGGCGAGAAGCCGGCCTACAAACTGTCGGTCAACGACATGGTCATCAAGGCCCACGCGAAGGCGCTGGCCATGGTGCCGGACGCAAATGTGTCGTGGACCGAGAACGCCATGGTGAAGCACAAAAACGCCGATGTGGGCGTTGCCGTGTCGATCCCCGGCGGTCTGATCACGCCGATCGTGCGCCGCGCCGACGAGAAGACGCTGTCTGCCATCTCCAACGAGATGAAGGATCTGGCCGCGCGGGCGCGTTCGCGCAAGCTGAAGACGGAAGAGTTCCAGGGCGGCAACACGGCCGTGTCCAATCTGGGCATGTTCGGCATCAAGGACTTCGCCGCCGTCATCAACCCGCCGCATGCGACGATCCTTGCGGTCGGCGCGGGCGAGCAGCGGGCCGTGGTGAAGGATGGCGAAGTGAAGGTGGCGACCGTGATGTCGGTGACGCTTTCGACCGACCACCGTGCAGTCGACGGCGCGCTCGGCGCAGAACTCCTCGCCGCCTTCAAGCAGGTCATCGAAAACCCGATGGCGATGCT
>NZ_JBPAXW010000006.1:7500-331696 GCF_050877045.1 Nitratireductor sp. PBL-C9 | reverse complement strand
AGCATCGCCATCGGGTTTTCGATGACCTGCTTGAAGGCGGCGAGGAGTTCTGCGCCGAGCGCGCCGTCGACTGCACGGTGGTCGGTCGAAAGCGTCACCGACATCACGGTCGCCACCTTCACTTCGCCATCCTTCACCACGGCCCGCTGCTCGCCCGCGCCGACCGCAAGGATCGTCGCATGCGGCGGGTTGATGACGGCGGCGAAGTCCTTGATGCCGAACATGCCCAGATTGGACACGGCCGTGTTGCCGCCCTGGAACTCTTCCGTCTTCAGCTTGCGCGAACGCGCCCGCGCGGCCAGATCCTTCATCTCGTTGGAGATGGCAGACAGCGTCTTCTCGTCGGCGCGGCGCACGATCGGCGTGATCAGACCGCCGGGGATCGACACGGCAACGCCCACATCGGCGTTTTTGTGCTTCACCATGGCGTTCTCGGTCCACGACACATTTGCGTCCGGCACCATGGCCAGCGCCTTCGCGTGGGCCTTGATGACCATGTCGTTGACCGACAGTTTGTAGGCCGGCTTCTCGCCATCCCCGGTCTTCACCTTCGGCGCGGCATCGTTGAGCTGCTTGCGCAGCGCCAGAAGCGCGTCGATCTCGCAATCGAGCGTCAGGTAGAAATGCGGGATGGTGGACTTGGCCTCGACCAGACGACGGGCGATGGTCTTGCGCATGCTGTCATGCGGGACGAGCTCGTAGGAGCCTTCCTCGAACAGTTTCAGCACCTGATCGTCGGACATGGCCTGCGGCGCGGACGCAGCGGCGGAAGCTGCTGCTGCCGGTGCGGCTGCTGCTTTCGCACCGCCATCCTTGCCTGCTGCTTCCACATCGGCCTTGACGATCCGGCCCTTCGGCCCCGAACCGGCGATGGCGGACAGGTCGAGACCGGCTTCCTTCGCCAGACGGCGGGCAAGCGGAGAAGCGCGGACGCCGGAGGATGCCTCCGCAGTCGCTGCCGGAGCAGCGGCGACGGGTGCGGCGGCCTCAACGGGGGCTGGCGCTTCCGCCTTTGCAGGCGCTTCGGCTGCGGTTTCGGCGGGCGCAGAAGCCGGCGCATCGGCCACGGCCTCGCCTTCTTCATAGATCCACGCCACAACCTGACCGACCGGAATGTCGATGCCTTCCTTGCCGGTGATGTTGCGCACGATGCCGGCGGCAGGAGAATCGATCTCCATGGCCGCCTTGTCGGTCTCGATCTCGAACAGAAGATCGCCCTTCTTCACGGTCGCACCTTCCTCGACAAGCCAGGAAGAAATGCGGCCGGTCGACATGTCCATGTCGACCTTGGGCAGGATGACTTCAACAGCCATGTCAGCGCGCTCCCGTAACCAGATCGCGGGCCGCCTTGACGATGCCGTCGACCTGCGGAACCGTCGCCTTTTCCAGCTCCGGATTGTAGGGGATCGGCGTTTCCGCGCCGCCCAGACGGACGACCGGTGCGTCGAGATAATCGAAGGCCTCGCTCTCGGCGATCATCGCCGAAATCTCTGCGCCGACGCCGAGCGTCTTAACGCCCTCATAGACGCACATCAGGCGGGACGTCTTGCACACGCTGTCGATGATCGTCTGGCGATCCATCGGGCGGATGCTGCGCAGGTCGATGACCTCGACGTCGATGCCTTCTTCGGCAAGCTGCTTTGCAGCGTCGAGCGACTTGTGCACCATGATCGACGTGGCGACGATGGTGAGATCAGCGCCCTCGCGACGAACGGCAGCCTTGCCGATCGGCACGGTGTAATAGCCTTCCGGCACTTCGCCCTTCATCTTGTAGAGGAGCTTGTGCTCGTAGATCATCACCGGATCGGGATCCTCGATGGCCGCAAGCAGCATGCCCTTCACATCGTGCGGGGTGGACGGCTGGATGACCTTCAGACCGGGCACATGGCCGAGCCACGCTTCGAGGCTCTGGCTGTGCTGCGCGGCAGCGCCCGTGCCGGAACCGGCCGGGAAGCGCATGACGACCGGTACCGAAACGGCGCCGCCCAGCATGTAGCGCATCTTGGCGGCCTGGTTGACGATCTGCTCCATGGCGAGCGTCGCGAAATCGGAGAACTGGAACTCGAAGATCGGACGCATGCCGGTCACGGCTGCACCGACTGCGACGCCAGCGCCGCCCAGCTCCGAGATCGGCGTGTCCATCACGCGCTCGGGGCCGAAGCGTTCCACCAGATCGCCGGTGACCTGGAATGCGCCACCATAGACGCCGATGTCCTCGCCCATGAGGAACACGCGCTCATCGCGCTCCATGGCAATGGCCATGGCTTCCTGGATGGCCTGCGCGTAGCTCAGTTCACGCGTGGCTGTCTCGACTTGCGCGTCCATCAGGCCTGCTCCGTGTAGACGTATTTCTCAAGATTGGCGACTTCGGGCATCGGGCTTTCCTTGGCGAACTCGATGCCTGCTTCGATTTCCTTGCGGACCCCTTCGCGGATCGCTTCGATCCCGGCGGCGTCGATGACGCCGAACTCGACGAGCTCTGCCTCGAACGCCTCGATGGGATCACGCTCGGTCATCCACTCTTCGATCTCTTCCTTGGTGCGGTAGCGATTGCGGTCGCTCTTGGAGTGGCCGCGATAGCGATAGGTCTTGCACTCGATGAGCGTCGGTCCCTCGCCATTGCGTGCGCGCTCGGTCGCCTCGTGCATGGCCTCGGCCACATCCGACACGACATTGCCATTCACGATCACGCCCGGCATCGCATAGGCGGCGGCACGGTCGGCAATGTTGGGAACCGCCGTCGCGCGGGCAACGGAGGTGGACATGCCGTAGCCATTGTTCTCGCAGACGAAGACGACCGGGAGCTTCCAGATGGCGGCCATGTTGAGCGCCTCGTGGAACGCGCCCTCATTGTTTGCGCCGTCGCCGAAGAAGCAGACAACGACATTGCCGGTCTTCATCTTCTTGGCGGTCAGGGCAGCGCCAACGGCAATCGGGAGACCGCCGCCGACAATGCCGTTTGCGCCGAGGTTGCCCGTCGACACATCGGCGATGTGCATGGAGCCGCCACGGCCACGGCAATAGCCGGTGGTCTTGCCGAAGAACTCGGCGAACATGCGCGAGACATCCGCACCCTTGGCGATGCAGTGGCCGTGGCCACGGTGCGTGGAGGTGATCTGGTCTTCATCAGAAAGACCGAGGCAGATGCCGACAGCGCTTGCTTCCTGTCCGATGGACAGATGCATCGTGCCGTGGATCAGGCCACGCATGTAGCTTTCTTCTGCGCCTTCCTCGAACTGGCGGATCAGATACATCTTGCGCAGCGCATCGCGCAGCTTTTCCTGATCGAACTGCCTGTAGATGAAAGGCTGGTTGGCGCCATCGGTTTTCGAGGCGCTCTTTTTGGCCGTGGCCGACATTTTTACGCTCCTGTCTAGAGCATCGGACCGAAAAGCGGGAACCGGCTTCCGGTCCGATGTTCCATCAATAAATCAGATCGTCCGTGTGCGCCCGAACGGGCGTATGGCGATCTAGCCGTAAACGAGCTTGTCCTGACGCGCGCGCAGCTCGGCGATCTTGGAACCGACCGGCGGGGCAGCGTTGTCGGACGTGATCAGTTCACCCTTCTTGATGGGCTTGGTGACCGTGCCGCCCTGAAGCAGACCGCAGGGGATGGCCCTGGAGGCGCGGGCCTCGGGCACCGTCATGATCCATGCGCGGTAGCAATATTCACCGATTGCATCGAGCGTCTCGCCCGGCTGCATGTCCTTCTTGGCGACGGCGCAGACTTCCGCAACCGGCTTGTCCAGCGGCACCATGTCCGGCTTGCCGTAGAGAACGACGCGGGCGCAGGTGAGCGGCACTTCAAGCGAGGTGAGGTGATAGGGACGGTGGAAGGTGAAGTAAGGGCCCTTGCCCATCTTCAGGTCTTCCATGCGCTCCGAGATGCGCGGATGCGACATGTCGGCGACAACGAAGACTCCGGGCGCCACGCCCTTGCCGATGGAGTAATCCACCACGCCAACGCGCGACAGCACACCGCCATCCTTTTCCGGCACCAGTACGGAGGACAGCTCGTCCAGCGTCGCCTTGGGGCCATGCATGCCCGGCTTGTCCGGCACGAGACCGGTGGCGTTGGCGATGGCCGCCATCTCGACCATGGTTTTGGAACCGTCGACGAACTCGACCAGCATGCGCACATTCATGTTTCGGCGCGCTGCTTCCTCGGCATAGTCGTCCGGGATCGCATCGATGTTGAGCGGGTTGTTCTTGCCCTTGCCGGCGGCGACGATGGGATGCCCCATGGCCGAAACGAACTCGATCAGCTCCATGCAGGAGGACGGCTCGTCGCCAGCGCCCAGCGAATAGGTAACGCCCAGGCGGTCGGCTTCGCTCTTCAGATAAGCGCCGATGGTGACGTCAGCCTCGACATTCATCATGACGAGGTGCTTGCCGTGCTCCATGGCCCGGAGGCCGATTTCAGCACCGACAGCGGGAACACCGGTCGCGTCGATCACGACGTCGATGAGATCGTTCTCGAGAAGCAGATCGGCATTGTTGGTGACGGCCACTTTGCCGGCTTCCATCGCCGCGGTCATTGCGGATTGCGTGTCCGCTTCCTTGGCGTGCCCTTCTTCCTGATAGGCGATATCCACGGCGCGGCTTGCCGCAGGCAGATTCAGCTCCGAAATGGCGCCGATTTCAATGCCGGGCATATGTGCGACGCGGGTGACGATATCGGTACCCATTTCGCCCGACCCCACAAGGCCGATGCGGATCGGCTTGCCGGATTTGGCCCGATCCTCGAGATCCCGGGCAAGGCCGGTAAGCGCAACGTTGGCAGACATTTCTGACCACTCTCCCAGATGGCGTTTCCTCAGATTGAGGCTTATTGAACATATGTTTAGGTGTCAATACGAATGTCCATTGACGCGACAACAACGCCCGGCTCTCCCCAGAACCGTCAGCAGCAAAAGCCCGCACAGCAGACATGACGCCAGGGAAAGAGAAAATCGTAACATTCCAGCTTTTGTGAACGCTCTGTTTCAGTTTTCCGATCTGAACGAACGCAAATGGGCTCCCTAAATGAAGAACCAGCCAGGGAAGACGCCTCGGCTTCGAAGTAATAACACACTTCCCTGACGGAAATGTGAAACGCTTGTTGATAGCTAACTGGAGTAATGAAAATGAAAACTGCTCTCTCCGCTCTCGTTATTTCCACCTTTATTGCAGCTCCCGCATTCGCCATTGAGCCGATCAAGGGAAGCATCACCTATGACGGTCCTTCTCAGTCGACGCTGAGCAAAACGCCGGTCGGTTCTGTTCTTCAGCACCAGTTCAACGCGAACGGCAATGAATATCGCGAGATCTATGTTGTCGGTGACGACGGCCGTCCGGTGCTCGTAAATCGTACGATCGTAGACAACAGCTAATGTTCAAATGAATATTGCAAGAAAGGCCCGGACATCGATCCGGGCCTTCTCTGCATCACGGGGAACTCTACTTCGAAACGCGATTACCTGTTTCGCAATACAACACAGGGCAGCCCGCCACTGCGAAAACGGCGACAGACACGCACCGCATCCGGCCGACTGTCAGCGCCGATGCGGACCGCATAGATGCCGCGCCATCCGCGCGGCGAGCGCACCCGGGTAATGACCGGCTCGTAATCCTTCAGAAGCGCTGCATGCCGGCGCAACACCATCTGCCAAAGCCTTATCGCCACATCGCGGCGAAAATGCCCTGCCACCTGCACGCCCCAGGGCTGGGTGTGAACACTGGCCATCGCCATGACGGCGCGGGCGGAAACAGGCAGAGCAAGACAGGCCTCATCGAACGGCTTGTCGGGATGCAATGGCTGAACCTTTGCAGCGCGCGTGCGCTCGGAGAACGTATCGACCGGCTCCCCCAGGATCGCCATGACGTAATTCTCGGTTTCGAGCGGCAGGAAACCGCCCTTCGAGAGCCAGCGTGAGACACGCCCCTCTCCCGCATTGTAAGCGGCAGCAGCGAGACCAAGATTGCCGTACTTCTCTTTCAGCTCCGCCAGATAGGCAGCCGAGGCCGGTATCGCCTTTTCAATGTCGAACGCATCGTCGAGCCCGCGCATCGCCGCCGTGCCCGGCATGAACTGCGCCACGCCCTCCGCCCCCTTGGGACTGACGGCATTGGGATTGAAGCGACTTTCCTTCCAGAGGAGCCGGGCAAGGAAGGCGGGCTCCATGCGATTGTCCCGCGCCTCAGCCTCCACGATCCGGCAGATGGAGGCGATGAGCGTCGCCTTCTCCGTTTCATCCTTCTTCTGGTCGCCCTGTTCTGCGTGAACGGAAGAAAGGCCCGACAGAAGCATGACGAGCATGGCAATATGCAAGATCAGCCAGCGGGAACGGACATGCTGCATCGGGCACCCTTTCGCTCTCGCCGAAGCGTAGGGCCAGCCCCGACGACAGGCAAGCCGCAGGAGAGAAGCCGCAATGGCAAAAGAGCCGTTTGCCGCATCAAAAAGCCGTCGATCATTCCGAAGGAGGCATGGTGGAGCTGAGGGGAATCGAACCCCTGACCTCGTCATTGCGAACGACGCGCTCTCCCATCTGAGCTACAGCCCCGTTCCACCGATTGCACGCATTTAGGTATGCGGAAGCGGGCCTGTCAAGAAGTGCGCGCGCAAGAAGAGAGCGCATGGAAACTGCACCCTGCGCCGTGCAAAAATTCCCTCCAGACTTGCCGCATCCACCGCCAATGGCTACATGTCGCAAAATTGCCGGCATGCAATGCAGGAACCGCCTGTGCGTGCCGCGCTTAACACGGCCCAGGAGACCGGCATGCTCGCGCTTATCCAGACCATCATCATGGCGCTCGACATCTATTGGTGGCTGATCATCGCCTCCGCCATCTTTTCCTGGCTGTATGCCTTTAACGTGGTCAACCCGCGCAACCAGTTCGTCGGGTCCATCGGCAACTTTCTCTACCGCGTGACGGAGCCGGCGCTGCGCCCCATCCGCAAGATCCTTCCGGACCTCGGCGGCATCGACATTTCGCCGATCATCCTGCTTCTGGCGCTGTTCTTCATTCGCCAGTTCATCCTGACCACCGTCGCCCCGGCGCTTCTCTGATCCATGTCGGAACTGCCCGCCTTCTGCCGACAGGCCGATGACGGGCTGGTGCTGTTTGTGCGCCTGACGCCGAAATCGTCGCGCGACGCCATTGAAGGCCCGGCGGAAACGGCGGATGGTCGCTGCCATCTGAAAGCGCGGGTGCGCGCCGTGCCGGAAAACGGCAAGGCCAATGCCGCGCTTGAAAAACTGCTCGCCAAGCAGCTTCGCGTGCCCGCAGGCAGCGTTTCGGTGACCGGCGGAAGCACTTCGCGCCTCAAGACCGTGACAGTGGCGAACACCGACAAGGACGTGCTCGACCGGCTCTCAGGCTTCGCTGCAGAAAAATAAGGTTCCCCTGTCGAAACAGGCTATGCTCCGCCCCCAAGGGGGATGAGGGTGATGAAGAGGAGCCTGCCCATGAGAATGGCACTGACCAGACTTGCGATAGCGGGACTTGCGATGGCGGCGATGGCCGGCACGGCGCGAGCGGTCGACATTGAAAGCGCATATACAGAGCTGAACACCGAAAAGAACTGCGCGCCCTTTGCCGCGCCGGGCGGCGACGAACCGGGCGACTGGGTCAACCTCGTATGCTCGGGCTGGAAGGGCTATCCCGTTCTTGTCTACTACAGCGATGCACGGGAATCGCTGTTCTATGGCTTCCCGCCGGCCGGCGATCTGGCGCCTGAGTGGGAAAGCTTCTCCGCGTTCAATTCCACCGGCCCCACCATCGAATGGCGCATCATGAAGGATGGCGACCGCGAATGGCCCGTCGCGACGATCCATCGCTGGTTCGTGGATGACGATTTCGGCGACAAGATCGAAGTGCTGGTGGTGGAGAAGGTCGGGCAGCTTCTGGAACGGCAGGGCTGCGTCGTTGGCTATGTGGTTGCGACAGGCAACGAAAACGCCAATGAAAAAGCCCGCCGCATTGCTGATCGGCAGGCCTATGACTTTGCTTGCGGGGCCGACCAGCCGGTCGTTGACGCCGGCGAGGTGCCAGCCCCGATGAGCGCGGGTGGCGGCGGCTAGAACACGGGACCGAAAACTGGAATCGGCTTTCGGTCCGATGTTCAGGTGATCGTCTGGATCGCCCGTGGTGCGCCCTGATGGACGCAGGCCGATCCAGACGCCGCCAGCGCCATGCTTACTTGCTGGTCTTGGCCCGCTCGATGGCCTCGACGATCAGCCTGCGCGCTTCGCCGGCATCCAGCCAATCGCCGATCTTGACCCACTTGCCGGGCTCGAGATCCTTGTAGTGTTCGAAGAAGTGCTGGATCTGCTGGAGGGTGATCTCGGGCAGGTCCTTGTAGTTGTGCACGTTCTCGTAGCGGCGCGTCAGGTGAGCCGACGGCACGGCGATGATCTTCTCGTCCTGGCCGGAATTGTCTTCCATGACCAGAACGCCGATCGGGCGCACATTGATGACGCAGCCGGGAATGAGCTGGCGCGTGTTGCAGACCAGAACGTCGATGGGGTCGCCGTCATCCGACAGGGTGTGCGGCACGAAGCCGTAATTGCCCGGATAGGTCATCGGCGTGTAGAGGAAGCGGTCGACGACCAGCGTTCCCGAATTCTTGTCCATCTCGTATTTGATCGGCTGACCGCCGACCGGGACCTCGATGATGACGTTCACGTCTTCCGGCGGATTATCACCGGTGGAGATGGCGTCTATGCGCATGGAGAAGCAACCTTTGTTCTGGCAGGTGATGGCTGCCGGAGACCGGCGCGGCGACCGATAAGGTCCGCCGGACGAGGCAACCCGGAAATGGATGGCTGCCGCTTTATCGCGTCACAGGCCGCATGGCAATGCAGCGAATGGTGCAGTGCGAAATTTTGATGGTGCGCGCGCGGACCGGAAAGACATGCGCAGCAGGGTCGAAGCTCAGTCCCAGACGAAGGCCAGCTTGCGCAGCGCCCGGCTGTGAAACACCTCGACGCCCTCGGCAATGTCGCGCCCGCCGGCGCCGGCATAGAACGCCAGCGCTGCCTCATTGTCTTCCAGAGCCCACACGACAAGACCGTTCAGACCATGGGCCGACAGCATGTCGCGCGCGGCCTGGAAGAGCCGCGTGCCAAGACCGACGCCCTGATATTCAGGCCGCAGGTAGAGCTCGTAGATCTCGCCTTCCTGCGTCAGCTCACGGGCGCGGTTGCGCCCGAGCGTTGCGTAGCCGGCAATCTCTCCGCCGATCTCGATGACGAGAACGGTGGCGGACCGACGAATCGCATTGGCCCACCAGCGCGGACCACGACGACCGATCATGCGCCCCAGCGCCTGATAGGGGATGATGCCGGTATAGGCCCCGCGCCACGCGCTATCGTGGACTGCGGCCACCGCCTCGGCGTCTTCCGGCTCTGCTCGTCTGATGTCGATCGTCAGCGTGTTCATAGTTTCTTAACCATAGCTGCGTCGGGTCGACATGCGCAAGCATTAGAGCGCTCATCTTTGCGGTCGCGCACAGGCAGCCGAAAGCGCTCAGATTTCCGTCAAACGGTCTTCGATTTCATTGGGATTAAGCCGGCCGGCGGGGAAATGCTGTGCAAGCACCTCTCCGGCGTAGCCAACGGTTTCGACAAACCCGTCGGCCAGCGTGCCGCGGCGCGCGTGCTCCAGCATCATGGCGACGCCCTCGTTCCAGACACGCTGTTCGACACAGGCGTCGATCTCGCGGTCAGCCACGATTTCCACGTAGCGTTCCGCCAGCGAAACGAAAATCAGAACGCCGGTCCGCCCCTCGGTCACATGGATGTTGTGGGCGAAAAACTGGTTCTGCGCTTTCTCGTGGGCGCGCCGGTATTTCAGCGCCTTGGGCACAAGCGCTACGCGCAGCCCCCGAAAAGCGATCAGAAGAGCGCCGGCCGCGGCAAATGCCGCGAGCTGCGCAGCGGCGAAAACCACGGGATCGACGGAAATCCACCAATGCCTGAGCGCCAGCGCCAGAAACGGCCCGAGAATGAGGATTGCCAGCGCGACGATGAGGCCGGCGGGATAGAGGTAGGGATCGCTGGAACGCGCGAGCACGCAGTAGATTTCGCCCGCAGTGCTGCGCTCGGCATCACGGATCGCCTTTGCGATGCGGGCGTGTTCTTCGTCCGTCAGTGTCCTGATCTTTCGCAACATCCTACCAGCTCCCCGAAGCACCGCCGCCGCCGGACGAACCGCCGCCGCCGGAAAAGCCCCCGCCACTGCTGCCGCCGGAAGACCATCCGCCGGAGGAGCTGCGTCCGGAGCGCCCGCTGGACTTCTTGTAATTCACCTTCATGCCGAGCCACTCATACTGGCCCGGCCCGATCTTGCGCCCGAAGATGGGCGGCAGAAGCGCCATGGCGAAACCGCCGAAGAAGAAGGTGCCCCAGACGATGAAGAACAGGATCGTCGGCCAGGGAATGCTGTCATCTTGCTGCTGGCTGCGCCGGGCGCGGGCCTCGAGCTCCGCCGCATTGCCCTCCAGCACCATGATGATGTCATCCACCGCGCCATCGATGCCGGCGTCGTAATCGCCAGCGCGGAAGGCCGGCACCATGGTGTTTTCGATGATGAGTTTGGAGTGCAGGTCCGTCAGCGTGCCTTCGAGACCATAGCCGACCTCGATCCGCATCTTGCGGTCATCGAGCGCGACCAGAAGCAGGACGCCATTGTCCTCACCCGCCTGCCCCAGCCCCCATGCGCGGAAGAGACGGTTGGCGAAGGGCTCCAGCGCCTCGCCATCGAGGCTGCGAATGGTGGCGACGACAATCTGGTCGGAGGATTTCTGCTCGAAAGCTTCGAGTTTTCCGGTCAGGCGTGCCGTGGTTTCCGCATTGAGGATGCCGGCGTCATCGACCACCCGCCCGGTGAGCCGGGGCAGTTCCGCAGCGGCCAGCGCCGATGCCAGAAACAGAGCGACAAGGCCAGCCGCAAGGGCAAGCCAAAGGCGCTGGCGATCACGTGCGGCGGGAAACCGCCGGACTGCCTCCCCCATCGATCAGTCTCCGTCAGCCGCCGCTGTTCGTGCCGAAATTGACCGACGGCGCATCCATCTGCTCCTGCGAGATGGTGAAGGTCTCATAAGGCTCGTTGCCCGTGAACCAGAACATCGCCCACAGCATGGAGGGCAGTGTCTTCAGCGACGTGTTGTAGAGGCGAACCGCCTCGATATAGTCGCGCCGGGCGACGGCGATGCGGTTTTCCGTGCCCTCAAGCTGGGCCTGCAGCGCCAGGAAGTTCTGGCTCGCCTTCAGATCCGGATAGTTCTCGACGACAGCCAGAAGGCGCGACAGCGCGCCGGTCAGGCCGGCCTGGCTCTCCTGAAACGCCTTGAAGGCTTCCGGGTCGGTGAGCATGTCCGTCGACACCTGAACCTGGGTGGCCTTTGCGCGCGCCTCGACGAGGCCTTCCAGAACCTCGCGCTCGTGGGAGGCATAGCCCTTCACCGTTTCGACCAGGTTCGGGATGAGGTCGGCGCGGCGCTGATACTGGTTCAGCACTTCGCTCCAGGCGGCCTTGGCCTGTTCCTCACGGGTGGGGATGGTGTTGAACCCGCAGGCAGAAAGCAGCGGCAACATCACGAAGAGCGCCAGAAGAGAAAGAAGGCCGCGCTGAGAGACAGCGGCGAGCGGCTTGGCAATCGGCATGAAGGAGCGCCTCCGAAACATTGGTTCTGGGAACATTAGAGCATCGGACCGAAAAGTGGAAACCGGTTTTCGGTTATTCCGATGCTCCATCAATCGCTTAGATCGTCCTTTGTGCGCCGGAATGGGCGCACGGCGATCTAGAACATGGGCCACTGACAGGAAACCAATTCCGATCAGGCTGCCCATGCTGTACGGTTATCGCAAATCCACTGCAACGGGTTTTCAGATGGGGTCGGGAAACAAACAGGATCAGGAAGCCGAAGCGGAGTCGCGCCGGATTCTCGACCGGGTTGGCCGAGAGAGCGAAGGCAGCTCCATGATGACGCGCGTGCGCGATCACGTGGCGGCTACCGATGCAGAGCAGAACGACCCGATTGAACTCTGGGGCACCCGCATCGGCAGGGCCATCGCCGTGACCACGCTGACGGCCCTGATCCTCTGGCTCCTCCTCTACGTCTTCGGCATAATCGGCGGATAACGGACAGCATGACCAATCAGGACAACCGGGGCGAGGCGCGCGCCGTTATCGTCATTTCAAGCCATGTGGCGCGCGGCAGCGTTGGCAACAGGGCGGCCGTTTTCACGCTTGAGGCACTGGGCTTTCCGGTCTGGGCGGTGCCGACGGTCATTCTGCCCTGGCACCCCGGCCATGGGCCGGCGACGCGCATCGTGCCGGAAGCAGATCAGTTCGCGCGCTTCATTCACGATCTGGAAAACGCCCCCTGGCTGGGTGAAGTGTCGGCCGTGCTAACGGGTTATCTGGGCGGGCCGGAACAGGCGACGGCGATTGCCGGGCTGGTGAAAACCCTGAAGGCACATAACCCGCAGGCGCGCTATGTCTGCGACCCCGTTCTGGGCGACAAGGGCGGGCTTTACGTGCCGGAGGCGACGGCAACGGCGATCCGTGATCAGCTGCTGCCACTGGCCGACATCACCACGCCGAACCGCTATGAGCTGGCGTGGCTGACGGGGATGGAGATTTCCGGCACGGAAAGCGCCATTCGCGCGGCGCGGCAGGCCCCGCCGGCGGATGTGATGGTGACGTCAGCGCCGGCCAGCAGCCCCGACCGGCTCGCCAATCTTCTGGTGAGCGAGACGGACGTTCTGCGCGCCGTGCATGACAGCATTCCAAGCGCGCCGAACGGGACGGGCGATCTGACGGCAGCGCTCTATCTCGCCCGGCTGCTCGCAGGCGAGACGCGTGAAGAAGCGCTTGCAAAGACGACGGGCTCGGTTGTGGCGATCCTCAACAAGGCGGCAGAACGCGGCTCGAACGAACTGATGCTCGAAACCGACCGGCAGATCCTGACGCGCCCGGAAATGAGCATCGAGATCGAGCATGTGGCGGAAACCGCGGAGGCATGACGGCGGTCTGAGCCTGCGGGCAAACGCATAAACCGGATTGCCCGAAGAACGGTTTACCGTTATTCGGAATTCCATGACCCATCTGCCAGACCGTCTTATCGCCGGCTACCGCAACTTCATGGCGGGCCGTTACAGCTCCGAGAGCGATCGCTATCGCGCATTGGCCAAGGATGGCCAATCCCCGAAAACCATGGTCATCGCCTGCTGTGATTCACGCGCGGCGCCGGAAACGATTTTCGACTGCGGCCCCGGCGAGCTTTTCGTCGTGCGCAACGTGGCCAACCTCGTGCCGCCCTATGCGCCGGACGGGCAGCATCACGGCACGTCCGCAGCCCTGGAATTCGCGGTGCAGAGCCTCAAGGTGAAGCACATCGTCGTGATGGGGCATGGACGCTGCGGCGGCATTGGCGCGGCGCTGAACCGCTCGGCCGAGCCGCTTTCGCCCGGCGACTTCATCGGCAAATGGATGGGGCTGGTCAAGCCGGCCGCAGAAGCCCTGGCCGAGAACGAGATGATGACAAAGGCCGAGCGCCAGACAGCGCTTGAGCGCATCTCGATCCGCTACCAGGTGGAAAACCTGCGCAGCTTTCCCTGCGTCAAAATCCTCGAAGACAAGGGCAGGCTCACCCTGCACGGCGCGTGGTTCGACATTTCGAGCGGCGAGCTGTGGGTGATGGACCCCAAGACCGGCGATTTCGAACGGCCGGACTTCGAGTAGACCCGATGCTGTCAGGCGGGATCGCCTGACTTTTCACAAAAAGCGAAACGCGATGGCCCCGTATCAGACGGGGCCTGTCGGGCCATGGCGCAAAGCCGTTGCCAGCGTTGGCTCCGGCAGCCTGTTCCAGATGATCCATGAAACGATTGCCACCGTTCCGAGCGTCGGGATGATGATCACCATGGCCAGAACGGGATCGCCGATGAGTGCGGCGATGGTTCCGCCGGCGAGCCCTGTTGTCATCTGAAGAAAGCCCGTCAGCGACGATGCGGAGCCCGCAATGCGGGGGAATGGGGCAAGGCCTGCCGTCATCATGGCCGGCATCACGAAAGCGATGCCGAAGGCATAAACGCCGACCGGCCCCATCACGCCGATGAAGCTTGGCTCGAACAGGGTGAGCGCAAAAATCAGAAGCAGGCTGCCCGCCCCGATGGCCGTGAGGCCGATGGGCACGAGCCTGTAAGCGCCGAGCGACTTCATCAACTGCCGCGCGGCGACAGCGCCGACGAAATACATGCCCGATTGCGCCAGCATGCCGAGGCCAAACTCGGCGGGTGTCATGCCGACATTGTCCATCAGAATGAAAGGCAGAACGGTTGCCTGCGTATAGAGCGCGCCGACCGCACCGGCGATGACGAAGCTCGACAGCATGAAGTAGCCATTGCTCAGAAGCAGGCCATAGGAGTGGACCAGCGCCTTCGGGCTGATGCGAGAGAGATCGCGCTCGACGGTTTCGCGCATGCAAAAATGGATGATGAGCGCGATCACCAGCCCCGCCACCAGCATGAGAATGAAAATGGCGTGCCAGCCGGCTACCTGCATCGTCAGACCGCCGAGCGTCGGCGCAAAGGCCGGCCCCACGGCCAGGATGATGCCGACCAGGTTCATGATCCGGGCGGAACTTTCATTCGTGAAAAGATCGCGCACGATGGCGCGCGAAACGGCCACGCCGACGGCCGCGCCAAAGCCCTGTAGAAAGCGGGCGGCGATCAGCGTTTCAATGTTGGGTGAGATCAGCGCGATGAAGCTCGCCACCACATAGATCGCGATGAAGGCGAAGGTGACGGGCTTGCGCCCGAGGCCATCCGACAGGGGTCCGCAGAACAGCTGCGCCACTGCAAAGCCGGCAAAGTATAGCGAGATGGTCATCTTGACCGCCGCTTCGGTGGTGCCGAAAGCCTCGACGATCTCCGGCAGCGCAGGCGTGAAAAGCGCCATTGAAACGGGCCCGAGCGCCACCAGCAGCGCACCGATGATGCTGACCCGCCGTTCGCTCATCAGCGGCGGTGGCGGGGTTTCGGCATCCGGTGCTTCTGCGCGCATGTTCATAAAGGCTCCCCCTGCCGTGGCGCGGCAGGCTTTTGCGACAGGCCCGCCAGATTGGCCCGCACCACTTTCAGTTTCTCGAGCATTTCGTCCCACTCGGCTTCGCTGAGCGTGCCGGCAGCGCTGCGCCGCATCTCGGTGCCCACCCGGCCAATGGCCTCAAGCACCGCATCGGCCTTGTCCGTCAACTCGACGAGCTTTGCCCGACGGTCGGACGGGTCGTTCGCACGGCGCACGAGATCGCGCGCCTCAAGCCGGTCGAGATAGCCGCTCAGCGTCATCGCCTCGACGCCCATGCGCTCGGCGAGAACATTCTGGCGAACTGCGCCGGCGCGCGCGGCATGAACCAGCGTGCGCGCCTCACCGGGCGTCACGCCGATACCGGCATTGGAAATCGCCCGATCCATCGTGTTTCTGATCAGACGATAAACGTCTGCGATGAGGAAACCGAAGGACTCCGGATTCACGTGCTGCGTCATCAAAAAGACCCTTATTATAAGGCAAACTTAATATAAGCCATACATATAGTCAGCCCCTATCATCGTCAACTCCGGCCATTGCGCCGTCAGCCGCCAGCGCTTACATCGCAAGGGCTCTGTTCCTCCAACGAACCGGAAACGCCATGCAGAAATCCGCTCCCATCGATCTTGCAACGCACCCGCTGACGAACTGGACCGGGCCGCACGGCCTGCCGGATTTCACCGCATTCGACGATGCCGCGTTTGCGCCCGCTTTCGAGGTAGCCATCGCTGCCCATGAGGCGGAGATCGAGCAGATCGCCAACAATCCGGACGCGCCGGACATCGAAAACACGCTGGCGGCGATGGAACTCGCCGGTGAAGCGCTCTCGCGGGTCTCGGCCATCTTCTGGTGCCGCGCAGGCGCACACACCAATGAGACGATCCAGGCGCTGGAACGGGAGATCTCGCCGCGCATGGCCCGGCACATCTCGTCCGTTCTCATGAACGCGGCGCTGTTTGAGCGCATCGACCGGCTTTATCAGGCGCGCGACACGCTCGACCTTGATGCAGAGACCGACCGCGTTCTTGAAAAGGTCTGGAAGCGCTTTGTGCGCGGTGGCGCGCAGCTCGACGCAGACGACAAGGCGCGGCTTGCCGTGATCAATGAGGAACTGGCCGGGCTTGGCGCGAAATTTGGCCAGAACGTGCTTGCAGACGAAAGCGGCTGGTCACTGTTTCTGGAGGAAAACGACCTGGCCGGTCTCTCCGACGCGCTGAAGAGCGCGATGGCAGAAGCCGCCGAAGCGCGCGGCGAGCAGGGCCGCTATGCGGCAACGCTCTCACGCTCCATCGTGGAACCGTTCCTTGCCTCCTCCGAACGGCGCGACCTGCGCGAGAAGGTGTTCAACGCATTCGCCAAACGCGGCGAGAATGGCGGCGACACGGACAACGCCGACATTATTGCGAGCACGCTGAAGCTTCGCGCAGAAAAGGCGCGATTGCTCGGCTATGAAACCTATGCCGCGCTGAAGCTGGACGACACGATGGCGAAAACGCCGGAGGCCGTGCAGGAGCTTTTGCAGCCGGTCTGGCGAAAGGCGCGCGAGAAAGCCGCCGAAGACGAAAAGGAACTGGCGAGGCTGGCAGCCGAAGACGGCCAGAACCACGCCATCGCCCCCTGGGACTGGCGCTATTATGCGGAGAAGCGGCGCGCCGAGCGCTTTGCCTTCGATGAAAGCGCGCTGAAACCCTATCTCGCACTCGAAAACGTGATCGCCGCCTCCTTCGACGTCGCCAACCGGCTGTTCGGCCTGACCTTCGAGGAGCAGAAGGGCGTTCCGGCCTGGCATGAAGACGTGCGCACCTTCATCGTGCGCAATGCCGACGGCTCGCAACGCGGCCTTTTCCTGGCCGACTATTTCAATCGCCCGTCCAAGCGCTCCGGCGCATGGATGAGCGGGTTGCAGTCGGGCTATCGGCTGGGTGCCGGCAAGACGCCGATCATCTACAATGTGATGAACTTCGCAAAGCCGCCCAAGGGCACCCCTGCCCTTCTCTCGGTCGATGAAGCACGCACATTGTTTCACGAATTCGGCCATGCGCTGCACGGGCTTCTGAGCGACGTGACCTGGCCGTCGATTTCCGGCACCTCGGTCTCCCGCGACTTCGTGGAGCTGCCCTCGCAGCTCTATGAGCACTGGTTCACCGTGCCGGAGGTGCTGCAGAAATTCGCCCTGCACCACGAAACCGGCCAGCCCATGCCGCAGGAACTGCTTGAGAAGATGCGCGCGGCGCGCACCTTCGACGCCGGCTTTGCAACGGTGGAGTTCACCGCCTCGGCACTGATGGACATGGCGTTCCACAGCCAGGCCGAAGCACCCGAAGCGCCGCTGGACTTCGAGGCGGAAACGCTGAAGCAGATGGAAATGCCGGACGCCATCGTGATGCGCCACCGAACGCCGCATTTCCTGCATGTGTTTGCGGGCGATGGTTATTCAGCCGGCTATTATTCCTATATGTGGTCGGAAGTGCTCGACGCAGACGCCTTCCGCGCCTTCGAGGAAACGGGCGATCCGTTCGATCCGGAAACCGCGAAGAAACTGCTCCGGCACATCTATGCGGCCGGCGGGTCGGCTGATCCCGAAGAGCTTTACAAGGCGTTCCGCGGGCGCATGCCGACGCCGGAAGCCATGATGGAAAAGAAGGGGCTCGCCTAGGCCCGAGAACCTGACGATGACGGCCTGCCTGTGGGCCGTCATTCAATGGTCAGATAGATGTCACGCCGTCGATAACCGGTTGCCACACTAAACGGTGAAATTGCCTCCCACGACCCAACCAGATCGAGGGAGACTGTCATGAAGTCCTTTGGAGTGAGCACCCGCCGCAAATTCCTGATCGGAAGCGGCGCAACCGCACTTGCCACCACGCTTGGCGGGCTGGCCATGCCCGCCATTTCGCGCGCCTCGTCGCGCCCCGTCTTCACCCATGGCGTCCAGTCCGGCGACGTGGACACCACGACCGGCATGATCTGGACCCGCACGGATCGCCCGGCGCGGGTGGAGTTTGAAGTCTCGACCACCGAGAGCTTCGCCAACCCGACCCGGCTGCCGAGCCTCGACGCCCTGCCCGACAGCGATCTCGCCGTCAAAAGGCTGCTGGAGAACCTGACGCCCGATCAGGATATTTTCTACCGTATGACCGCCGTTGATCTCTCCGACGTTTCGGCGCGCTCGGAGCCGATTGTCGGACGCTTCCGCACCGCACCCTCCGCACGCCGCGACATCCGTTTCGCCTGGTCGGGCGACACCGCCGGCCAGGGCTGGGGCATCGATGAGACCGGCATGAAGACCTATGCCACCATGTCGAAGCACGAGCCCGACTTCTTCCTGCATTCCGGCGACACGATCTATGCCGATGGCCCGATCCAGGACGAGGTGGAGCTGAAGGACGGCTCCAAATGGGTCAACAAGGTGGTGATCGACGAGAAGCGCAAGGTCGCTGAAACGCTGGACGAGTTCCGCGGCCAGTGGAAGTACAACATGATGGATGACCATGTGCGTGCGCTGAACGCCGTGTGCCCGACCTTCTTCCAGTGGGATGACCATGAAGTGGTCAACAACTGGTCGGCCTCCAAGGACCTCACCGAAGACGACCGCTACACCGAGAAGTCGGTGGCGCTTCTGCAGGCGCGCGCTGCCCGCGCGTTCCACGAGATGTCGCCGATCCGCTTCACCCCGGCAGAGCCCGGCCGCGTCTACCGCAAGATCGCCTACGGGCCGATGCTGGACGTGTTCTTCCTCGACCTGCGCTCCTACCGCGGCCCCAACACCGCTTCCATACAGGATGAGCTGAGCGATGAGGCGCGCATTCTGGGCGATGCGCAGATGCAGTGGCTGAAGCGCGAACTGTCGAACTCGCGCGCCACCTGGAAGGTGATCGCCTGCGACATGCCGATCGGCCTTGTGGTGCGTGACGGCGAGAAGATCGAAGCGATTGCAAATGGCGACGATGGCGCTGCCAAAGGCCGCGAGCTGGAAATCGCCGAGCTGCTGCGCTTCATCAAGAATGCGGGCATCGAGAACACGGTGTGGCTGACTGCCGACGTGCACTACACGGCTGCCCACTACTACAATCCCGACAAGGCGCAGTTCCAGGACTTCAACCCGTTCTGGGAATTCGTGTCCGGCCCGCTGCACGCCGGCACGTTCGGCCCCAACGATCTGGACCAGACCTTCGGCCCGGAACTGAAATATGTGAAGGCGCCGAGCAAGGAGCAGGGCGTGAACCTGCCGCCTTCGGACGGCTTCCAGTTCTTCGGCCTGGTCGACATCGACGCCGACACACAGCAGCTGACGGTGCGCCTGATGGATCGCGATGACAACGAGCTCTACAAAATGACGCTCGATCCCGTGCGCTCGGCCTGACACTGAGCGCATGCACTCGAACCGGGGCCTTTGCGCCCCGGTTTTTTGTTTCGCGCGAGCGCATGTGCCACGCAAATGACTGGAGGTAATCCGGTTACTCTTAGAAAATCATGCCCAATTGGTCGCAGTCTGCGAAATTGCATCTTTCCGCAACGCACACTAACTAAACCCGGAAAGCTGTCGAAAACCGTGGAGAGCAAGATGCATCAGACAGGCGCGACCCAGGGAGCCGAGATGGCCGCAGACGCAGGTCCTGCCCGGCCAGACGTGACCGTCTTCTTCGACAGGCGCACCTTCTCGGCACAGTATGTCGTCGCAGATCCGGCGACCGGCAAATGCGCAATCATCGATCCCGTTCTCGATTTCGACGAGAAATCCGGCGCAACCTCCACGGAAAACGCCGGCCGGCTCCTCGCCTTCATCGAGGAGAAGGGGCTCGAGCTCGAGTGGATTCTCGACACCCATCCCCATGCCGATCATTTTTCAGCCGCGAGCTATCTGAAAACCAGAACCGGAAAGCCGATCGCCATCGGCGAGAAGGTGGTCGAGGTGCAGAAGCTCTGGAAAGGCATCTACAACTGGCCGGAGTTCCAGGCAGACGGATCGCAGTGGGACAGGCTTTTCGCTGACGGCGAGACTTTCACCATCGGCTCTTTGCCGGCAAAGGTCATGTTCTCGCCCGGTCACACGCTGGCCTCGATCACCTATGTGGTCGGCGATGCGGCCTTCGTGCACGACACGCTGTTCATGCCCGATTCCGGCACGGCGCGCTGCGACTTTCCCGGCGGCAGCGCGGAGCGGCTCTGGAAGTCCATTCAGGACATTCTCAGCCTGCCGGACGAGACCCGCATCTTCGTCGGCCATGACTATCAGCCGGGCGGACGCGAGCCGCGCTTCGAAAGCACGGTTGCCGAGCAGAAGGCCACCAACAGCCACATGTCGAAATGCGCGACAGAGGCGGAATTCGTTGCCGTGCGCGAGGCGCGCGACAGGACGCTGCCCATGCCGAAGCTCATTCTGCATGCGCTTCAGGTGAACATGAATGCGGGCCAGCTTCCCGCGCCGGAAGCCAATGGCGAGCGCTATCTGAAGTTTCCGCTCAACGCGCTTGAAGGCGCGTCCTGGGGCTAGAACGCCGTGCATCGTGCTTTCCGAAAATCGATCCCGATTTTCGGGCCGATGCGCTAGACAATTCCAGGAAAAGCGGGAACCGGTTTTCCGTCCGGAATTGCGCAAAAACAATGATTTGAGCGGTCCCGGGGTCGACAACGGGCACTGCGGACTTTCGCAATTGCGAAAAAACCTGTAAGAGCGCGGCAACGCAACAGGGCCGCGCCTTGCCTTTCGCGCGCCTACCGACCCCAAAGAGCACATATGAAACTGCGCAACATTGCGATTATCGCCCACGTTGACCATGGGAAAACGACACTCGTCGACGAGCTTATGAAGCAGTCCGGCGCGTTCCGCGAGAACCAGCGCGTCGCCGAACGCGTCATGGACTCCAACGAGATCGAAAAAGAACGCGGCATCACCATTCTCGCCAAGGCCACCTCGGTGGAATGGAACGACACCCGCATCAACATCGTCGATACGCCCGGACACGCCGACTTTGGTGGTGAGGTGGAGCGCATCCTCTCCATGGTGGATGGCGCAGTTCTTCTGGTGGACGCGGCCGAAGGCCCGATGCCGCAGACCAAGTTCGTTGTCGGCAAGGCGCTGAAGGTTGGCCTGAAGCCGATCGTCGCCATCAACAAGATCGACCGCCCGGACGCACGCGCCGACGAGGTGATCAACGAGGTGTTCGACCTGTTCGCAGCACTCGACGCCACCGACGAGCAGCTCGACTTCCCGATCCTTTACGGTTCGGGCCGCGACGGCTGGATGAACTACAGCCCGGAAGGTCCGAAGGATGAGGGCCTCACCCCGCTCTTCGATCTGGTGCTGAAGCATGTGCCGGAGCCAAGCACGGAGCCCGGTCCGTTCCGCATGATCGGCACGATCCTGGAAGCCAACCCGTTCCTCGGCCGCATCATCACCGGCCGCGTGGCAGCCGGCTCCATCAAGCCGAACCAGGCGGTGAAGGTGCTGCATCACGACGGCACGCTGCTTGAGACCGGCCGTATTTCCAAGATCCTCGCCTTCCGCGGGCTCGAGCGCCAGCCCATCGAGGAAGCGCAGGCAGGCGATATCGTCGCCATTGCCGGCCTCTCCAAGGGCACGGTGGCCGACACGTTCTGCGATCCCTC
This sequence comes from Nitratireductor sp. PBL-C9, assembly GCF_050877045.1. NCBI lineage: Bacteria > Pseudomonadati > Pseudomonadota > Alphaproteobacteria > Hyphomicrobiales > Phyllobacteriaceae > Nitratireductor > Nitratireductor sp. PBL-C9. The sequence goes on along the minus strand of NZ_JBPAXW010000006.1, from coordinate 310,006 downwards.
CGTCAACCAGCCGATGGAAGCACAGCCCATCGATCCGCCGACGGTGACCATGAGCTTCATCGTCAATGACTCGCCGCTTGCCGGCACCGAGGGCGACAAGGTGACGAGCCGCGTGATCCGCGACCGCCTCCTGAAGGAGGCCGAGGGCAATGTCGCGCTGAAGATCGAGGAAGCCGACGACAAGGATTCCTTCTACGTCTCCGGCCGTGGCGAGCTTCAGCTTGCCGTTCTGATCGAGACCATGCGCCGCGAGGGCTTCGAGCTTGCCGTTTCGCGTCCGCGCGTGGTGATGCAGAAGGACGAGAACGGCAATCTTCTCGAGCCAATCGAAGAAGTCGTGATCGACGTGGACGAGGAGCATTCCGGCATCGTCGTGCAGAAGATGTCGGAGCGCAAAGCCGAGATGATCGAGCTGCGCCCCTCCGGCGGCGACCGCCAGCGCCTTGTCTTCCACGCACCGACGCGCGGCCTGATCGGCTACCAGTCGGAGCTCCTGACCGACACGCGCGGCACGGCCATCATGAACCGGCTGTTCCACGATTATCAGCCCTACAAGGGCGAGATCGGCGGCCGCATCAACGGCGTGCTCATCTCCAACGATGACGGCGAGGCGGCAGCCTACGCGCTGTTCAACCTGGAAGACCGCGGCCCGATGGTGATCGACGCCGGCGTGAAGGTCTATCAGGGCATGATCATCGGCATTCACTCCCGCGACAACGATCTGGAAGTGAACGTGCTGAAGGGCAAGAAGCTCACCAACGTCCGCGCCTCCGGCAAGGACGAAGCCGTGAAGCTGACCCCGCCGATCCGCATGACGCTGGAGCGCGCGCTTTCCTGGATTCAGGACGATGAGCTGGTGGAAGTGACGCCGAAGTCGATCCGCCTGCGCAAGCTCTACCTAGACCCGCACGAGCGCAAGCGCTTCGAGAAAAGCCGCGCCGGCGCGGCTTGAGGTCTGACTGCTTTCCGGCCAGGTTGTTCACATGAGCAACCTGGCCGAAACACTTTATGCCGACCCTGATGTCGCGCAGTTCTATGATTATCGCGGGGCAGCGCGCCCCGACCTCGCATTCTGCAGGAAACTCGCCAGCGATGCCCACTCGGTTCTCGATCTTGGCTGCGGAACAGGCGAGCTGGCCACTCAGCTGGCCGACAACCATCGTTTTGTAGGAATTGATCCCGCAGGGGCAATGCTCGACATTGCACGCGGTCGCCGTAATGATCCGTTGGTGGAGTGGATCGAGGGCGATGCCCGCACAATCCGGCTGGCCGAACGTTTCGATCTGATTGTCCTGACCGGCCATACGTTTCAGGTTTTCCTTACCGAGGCCGATCAGCGAGCGGTCATTGAGACCATCGCCAAACACCTGAAACCCGGTGGCCGCTTTATCTTCGACAGTCGCAATCCGGACTTCCCGGGTGGGAAAACCCGCACGAAGGAAGAGACACTGCGCCGTTTCACACATCCCAAGCATGGTGAGGTCGAGGCGTGGAACGAGTCCGTTTTCGATGATGAGACACAGATACTCAGCTATCGAAACAGCTACCGGGTGCTGAAGAGTGGCGAGGTCCACACGGCAACGGCGCGCATTCGCTATACGCCGAAGAACACTCTTGCGGCACTGCTGGATGACTGCGGGCTAACGGTCGACCGCTGGCTTGGGGACTGGACCGGCAGGCCGCTCGAGCCAGCGTCGAGAGAGATCATCCCGCTTGGGCGCAACACGGCATCGTAGCCCGTTGAGGGCGCTGCGGGATGGTCCGGGCTCAACGCCGCGCCGGGCACCCTCGCCCTTCGACAGGCTCAGGATGAGGGTTACTGCGGTGTCGGGTGCCAATCCAGCGGCTAATGCATCCGGCGGATCAGTGTTTGGCAGACGTCCCAATAACCCTCATCCTGAGCCTGTCGAAGGGCGAGGGTGCCTGGCGCGGACTGAGACGCCGCCTATCCCTTACACCACCTCCCATGGCAGCAGCCTTTCGCAGCCGGGTTGACAGCACCCGAACATCCCGCGCTAATCGCCACAAGGTTGTGGAGGACGTTTCAGATGGATCCGGCATTCCTGCTCACGGCGCTTGTCGTTGTGCTGATTCCCGGCACCGGCGTGATTTACACGCTGGCGATTGCGCTTGGTCGAGGCAGCCCCGCTTCGGTTTCGGCGGCATTCGGGTGCACGCTCGGCATCCTGCCGCACATCGCAGCCGCAATTCTCGGCATCGCCGCGCTGCTGCATGCCAGCGCCATGCTTTTCCAGATCGTCAAATTCGCCGGCGTGCTCTACCTGCTCTGGATGGCATGGGGCGCGCTGAAGGAAAACGGCATGCTTGATGCAGAGCCAGACCGCACGGCGATTGCACATCGCGCCATCATCCGGCGCGGTTTTCTCATCAACATTCTGAATCCGAAACTGTCGATCTTCTTTCTGGCGTTCCTGCCCCAGTTCATCCCTGCTGAAAGCACCCTTCCCGCGCTCGACATGGCGTGGCTCGGCTTTGTCTTCATGGTCATGACGTTCGTGGTCTTCGTGCTCTATGGGCAGATGGCGTCGCTGGTGCGCGGCAGGGTTCTGTCGAGCCCGACGATCATGAAATGGCTGCGCCGCTCCTTCGCGGCAGCCTTTGCGGCGCTGGGACTGCGCCTCGCCCTTTCGACAAGGTAGACAGATGGAACTCTCCGCTCTCGTCATCTTCGCCGGCGCGCTTCTGGTTGCTGCCGGCACGCCCGGCCCCAGCATCGCCGCCCTCGTGGCCCGTGTGATCACGCGCGGCTGGGGCGATGTCCTGCCCTTCATGGTGGCGATGTGGATCGGCGAAGCGGTGTGGCTTTCCTTCGCGATTTTCGGCCTCGCGGTTCTCGCCGAAAGCTTCCACCTGGCGTTCTCGGTCATCAAATATGCGGGCGCGGCCTATCTGCTTTATCTCGCATGGAAGATGTGGACCGCGCCGGTGACGAACCCGGACGACGCCGTACCCGACGCGCAATCGGGCGGGCGGCTGTTCTTCGCCGGTCTGGCGGTCACGCTTGGCAACCCCAAGATCATGATGTTCTACGTCTCGCTGCTGCCCACGATCATTGATCTGGCTTCGGTGACCCTGATGGGCTGGGCAGAGCTGACACTGACCATGCTGCTCGTGCTGCTGGTGGTGGACGCGGGCTGGATCGTCGCGGCGGCGCAGGCCCGAAAGCTGCTCAGGAGCCCGCGCGCCATGCGCATCGCCAACCGTACAAGCGCATCGCTGATGGCAAGTGCAGCAGCAGCCATCGCGGCGCGGTAGGGCGTTCGGCGCTCAGACATTCAGGGCCGCGTTTCCCTGCAACGGTGAACCGTTCTAGGGTCAGGACCCTAGACGTCAGCGCCAATCCACTCGATCCAGCGGCCATGGAAGTCGCAGCGCGCCAGATCGCGGCGCGTTCCTTCCGGCCACAGGGTGAGCGAAACGCGCGCGAAGGGCTCCTTCATGTCGGACGGCTCCATGCGCAGCCAGGCGATGGGCGCCCCGCCGGCGTGCCCCGCTTTTTCCAGCGCGCCCTCGATGCGGGACTGCGTTTCGAACGGCAGATATTGCCACATGATCGAGTGAAACAGCACCAGCACCCGGTCGGGTTTGCGCATGGCAAGCGCCGCCTCGACAAAATCGGCCGCATCCGCCTTTTCCAGCGAGAGAGAAGCGCCATCCGCAAGGCTGATCGCCGCGACCAGACGTTCGAGCCGCGCCGCCTGATCGGCCCAGACATAGGAGGTGAGGCGCAGGCGCTCGCTCTCCAGCGAAACATCGATGGGGGCGATGTCACTGCCCCCGCGCGAGGCGATTTCGAGCCTGCCGGAAAGGTCGGGCGCAGCGCCCCGCATTTCCGGCGCGAGCTTTATCGGTGAGGCGGCATCGCCCCAGATGCTCTCGCCGTAACAATAGTGGAACCGGTCGAACAGAAGGTTCAATCCCGCGCTCGATCCGATCTCACGAAGGTCAAGCGGAAGGCCGGTTTCGCGGGCAATCGTGAGGAAGCCCGGCAGGAGCATGGCCGAGCGGGCGATCTCATTGGTCTGCGGCGCGCTGTCCAGAGTGGCGCAGAGCCGTGCATCATGGCGTGCAATGGTGCCGGCGACAGCCGCGCCAACGGCATCACGCGAGGCCGTTCCGGGTGGATAGACGCCGGCTAACTCCGCGTCCTCTCCCGCCAGAACCAGCGCATGAAGCCCGCCGCAAAGCCGCAGCGCCAGCGCATCTTCGCCGGGCGCTCCGGACCAGTCGAGCACGCGCGCGCCGGTTCTCGTGTTGCGATCCAGAATTTCAGGCAGGAGCCGGCACAGCTGGGCGGTGAAGGGGGAGCCCATACGGTCGCAGGCCTCGGCCTGCTTTTCGAAATGTGCGCTGATCCGGCTTTCCATGCAGTTCTCCTTCAAAGTTTGAAGGAGAGGCTAGCATGCGTCGTCCGAGAGTTTTGTTGCAGCGCAGCATTTTTTCTGGACCAGCCAACTGGCACAGAAAAATCAGCCTGCCGGGCGCTCCGCCAGAAGCTTTTCGATCTCGGGCATCAGGTCGTTCTGCACGCTTTCGGGCGTGAAGGGGCCGACATGCTTGTAGCGGATCCTGCCTTCCGGCCCGACGAGAAAGGTTTCCGGCACGCCATAGACACCCCAGTCGATGGCCGCGCGGCCATTCTGGTCCACGCCGATTGCATCATAGGGATTGCCGAGATCACCGAGAAAGCGGCGGGCGTTTTCCGGCTTGTCCTTGTAGTTCAAACCGGCGATGACGAAACGCCCGTCTCTGGCCAGCTCCATCAACAGCGGATGCTCCTGCCGGCAGGGCAGGCACCAGGAGCCCCAGACATTCACCAGCGTGATCTTGCCTGCAAAGGCGTTAGAGGAAAGTCCCGGCAGGGACATGCCCTCAAGCGGCGGCAGATCCGTCTGCGGCGCATCGCGGCCGATCAGCGCCGAAGGCACGAGCGAGGTGTCCCGCCCGGAAAAAAGCTGCATGAGGAAAACGGCGGCCAGCGCCAGGAAGACCAGAAGCGGCAGCAGAAACAGCAACCGCCGCGAACGGTTGGACTTTTCGCCGGTAACGCTCATTTCTTCTCTGCCTTGCGCTCGGAACGGCGGCGAACGCCGCGCTCTTCGAGTTCCCTGAGTTCGCGCTTGCGGCCTGCCTGATCGATCAGGATCCAGAGGCAGAGCCCCGCAATCACCAGTGCCGAAATACCATAAGCGGCGAACACATAACCTGCGTGGGTCATCGCGCTGCCCTTTCTGCCGCGCGCGCCGAAAGCCTGCGCATGGCGATCACACGCCGACGCCAGATCTCCGCACGCATGGCCATCAGGTGAAGCGTGAGAAGCACGAGCGTGAAACCAAGCGCGCAGACGAGCAGCGGCCAAAGAAGCGACGTGTGGATGGTGGGACCATCGAGACGGAACACGGATGCCGGCTGATGCAGCGTGTTCCACCAGTCCACCGAGAACTTGATGATCGGGATGTTGACGAAGCCGACAAGCGTGAGGATCGCGGCGGCCCGCGCCGAACGGCCGGGATCGTCCATCGCCCGCGTCAGGGCGATGATGCCGAGATACATCAGGAACAGGATGAAAACGGAGGTTAGCCGCGCGTCCCAGACCCACCACGTGCCCCACATGGGCTTGCCCCAGACGGAGCCGGTGAACAGCGCCAGCGCAGTGAAGGCCGCGCCGATGGGAGCGGCGGACTTGAGCGCCACATCCGCGAGCGGATGCTTCCACACAAGCGTGCCAAGCGCGGACGCCGCCATGAGCGAGTAGCAGAACATGGCGAGCCAGGCGAATGGCACATGGATGTACATGATCCGCACCGTGATGCCCTGCTGATAATCCTCGGGCGCGGTGAAGGCCATGTAGAAGCCTGCCGCAAGCACCGCCAGCGCCGTGCCGCCAAGCCAGGGCACGAGCGTGTCTGCCAGCGCGAGAAAGCGCGTGGGATTGGCGAGCGCCGTCAGGCGACCGGAGAGCGTGGAGGCTTGCGGGGTGGCGTTTGTCATGCCTGAACCCATAGCGTCGAGTGTCCTGTTCCGCAATCGAATCGATTGCCGCACATCAATCGCCGCCCCACCGCAGTGCGAGCGAGGCGGCCAGCGGCCCGATGACCGCAAAAAACAGCATCAGCGCGGCAAGAATGAGGAAGGGCGGCAAAAACGGGTCCGGATCGGCAACCGCGCCGCGCGCCGCCGCCACGCCGAAGATCAGAACCGGGATGGTGAGCGGCAGAACCAGAACCGAGACCAGAAGCCCGCCCCGTGGCAGCGCCACGGCAAGGGCCGCGCCCACCGCGCCGATGAAGGTGATGGCGGGCGTGCCGACGGCCAGCGTCGCGGTCGCGGCCAGAATGCCCACCGGTTCGACATTCATGAAGAGGCCGAGCAGCGGCGTCACCACCACCAGCGGCAGGACGTTCACCGTCCAGTGCGCGAGGCACTTCACGAACACGGTCAGCGCCGTCATGTGGCGGTTGTCGGCGAGAAGCATGAGATCAAGCGAGCCGTCTTCGCGATCAGCCTGGAACAGGCGCTCAAGCCCGAGCAGGCCCGCAAGCAGCGCGCCGATCCACAGGATGGCCGGGCCGATCCGCGCCAGAAGGTTGAGGTCCGGTCCCACGCCGAAGGGGATGACGGCTACCACGGCGAGGAAGAAAAGGACACCGGTGAGCGCCCCGTTTCCGGTGCGCACGCCGATCTGCAGCTCGCGGCGGAAAAGCGCTAGCATGACTGGAAAAGCTCCTGACCGGGTGTGGGGCCGAGAGCGCCTGACAGCCGCGCGGCGTCAAACGTCCTCATGCCTGAACCTGCCCCATGCGCAATTCGCGCGCGCCGGTCAAGCCGAGCGGCAGATGGGTGGCGGCCACGATCAGCCCGCCATCTTCCAGATGCACGCCCATCAGTTCGGCAAATTGGGCTTCAGACGCCTTGTCGAGGCCGGAAGTGGGTTCATCCAGAAGCCAGACCGGCCGGTAGCTGACGAGAAGCCGGGCAATGGAGGCGCGCCGGCGCTGGCCGGTGGAGAGATAGCCGAAGGGCAGATGGCCGATATCACCGAGCCCGACCATTTCCAGCGCTTCGAAGGGCGAAAGATGCGGATGCCCCAGAAAGTCCTGCCAGAAGCGCAGATTCTCTTCGACGCCAAGTTCCGCCTTCATGGCATTGCGGTGACCGAGATAGTGGCAGGCCGCACCGGCATCGGGAAATTCGTCGCCACCGCAGGAAAACGACACCGCGCCCTCCGCCATGGGCAAAAGGCCGCAGAGCACCCGGAGTAATGTCGACTTTCCCGCGCCGTTCGGCCCGGTCACCGTCAGCGCCTCGCCGGCTTCGAGTACGAAGGATATGCCGGAGAACACGGTTTCACCGCCCCGCTCGCCACTCACGTTTTCGGCGACGAGCCGCATCATGTCTTCATCCTTCAGCAAGGGTGTATTCCTGATTTTTTCACGACGCGGCAGATTTGCCGTTTCCCACTCTAGAACTCTTCTACAAAATTCTCTATATCCGCCTCAACCACGCCAGCGGTCGGCGTGTAACTCTTTGTGCCGATACCCCGCGCGCGCGCCGCCTTGAACGGCCGGGACGCTTGGGGGCGGACAGCGGAAATGACCGTACCCGCACCTTTTGCGCGTGATGCCTCGAGGAGTCCGTTCCCGTTTCGGATAGCAGAACAGGATAGGATCGCCCGTGACCAAATCACTTGACAGTTTCAATTGCCGCCGCACCCTCCAGGTTGGGGATGCAGAGTATGTTTATTTCGACCTCAAAGAGGCCGAAAAGAACGGTCTTGAAGGCATTTCTCGCCTGCCCTTCTCGATGAAGGTGCTGCTCGAGAACCTGCTGCGCAACGAGGACGGACGCTCGGTCACCAAGTCCGACATCGAAGCAGTCGCAGCATGGCTCGACGACCGCGGCACGGCCGGCCACGAGATCGCCTACCGCCCGGCCCGCGTGCTGATGCAGGACTTCACCGGCGTTCCCGCCGTGGTCGATCTGGCAGCCATGCGCGACGCCATGGTGTCGCTCGGCGGCGACCCGCAGAAGATCAACCCGCTGGTGCCCGTCGATCTGGTCATCGACCACTCGGTCATCGTCGACGAGTTCGGTACGCCGAAGGCATTCGACCGCAACGTGGAACTCGAGTATGCGCGCAATGGCGAGCGTTACCGCTTCCTCAAATGGGGTCAGAACGCGTTCAAGAACTTCCGCGTCGTTCCGCCCGGCACCGGCATCTGCCACCAGGTGAACCTCGAATATCTCGGCCAGACCGTCTGGACGAAGGAAGAGGACGGCAAGACGATTGCCTATCCGGACACCTGCGTGGGCACCGATTCGCACACCACGATGATCAACGGCCTGGGCGTCCTCGGCTGGGGCGTGGGCGGCATCGAGGCAGAGGCGGCCATGCTCGGCCAGCCGGTCTCCATGCTCCTGCCGGAAGTCATCGGCTTCAAGCTGACCGGCAAGCTGAAAGAAGGCGTGACGGCAACCGACCTGGTGCTGACCGTCGTGCAGATGCTCCGCAAGAAGGGCGTTGTCGGCAAGTTCGTCGAGTTCTTCGGCGAAGGCCTCGACCACCTCACGCTGGCGGACGCCGCAACCATCGGCAATATGGGCCCGGAATACGGCGCGACCTGCGGCTTCTTCCCGGTTGATTCGGAAACGCTGAACTACCTCAACGTCTCCGGCCGCTCCAAGGAGCGTATCGCGCTCGTGGAAGCATACTCCAAGGCGCAGGGCATGTTCCGCGAGACGGGCACCGAGCATCCGGTGTTCACCGACACGCTCGAGCTCGACCTCGGCGAAGTCGTGCCGTCCATGGCCGGCCCGAAGCGTCCGGAAGGCCGCATTCCGCTCGAGAACATCGCATCCGGCTTCGCCGAATCGCTCGAGAAGGAATACAAGAAAGACCCGTCCACGCTGGAACAGCGCTGGCAGGTTGAAGGCGAGGATTACGACCTCGGCCATGGTGACGTGGCGATTGCCGCCATCACCTCCTGCACCAACACCTCGAACCCGAGCGTGCTGATCGGCGCCGGCCTTCTGGCCCGCAACGCCAACCGCCTGGGCCTCAAGCAGAAGCCCTGGGTGAAGACGTCGCTCGCCCCCGGCTCGCAGGTGGTTGCCGAGTATCTGGAGAATGCCGGCCTGCAGAAGGAGCTCGACCAGATCGGCTTCAACCTCGTCGGCTTCGGCTGCACGACCTGCATCGGCAACTCCGGCCCGCTTCCGGCCCCGGTCTCCAAGACCATCAACGACAAGGGCCTGATCGCTGCTGGCGTTCTCTCCGGCAACCGCAACTTCGAAGGCCGTATTTCGCCTGACGTGCAGGCCAACTACCTGGCCTCGCCGCCGCTGGTCGTCGCCTATGCGCTCGCCGGCTCGGTGACCAAGGACCTGACGAAGGAACCGATCGGTCAGGACAAGGACGGCAATGACGTCTTCCTGAAGGACATCTGGCCCTCCAACCAGGAGATCCAGGAGTTCATCCAGAAGAACGTTACCCGCGACCTGTTCGAGAAGAAGTACGCAGAGGTCTTCAAGGGCGACGAGAACTGGCAGGCCGTGCAGGTGCCGGAAGGCGAGACCTACGCATGGGACGACACGTCGACCTATGTTCAGAACCCGCCCTACTTCGCCGGCATGACCAAGTCGACCGGCAAGGTGACGGACATCGAGGGTGCGCGTATTCTCGGCCTGTTCGGCGACAAGATCACCACCGACCACATCTCGCCGGCCGGTTCCATCAAGGCACAGTCGCCCGCCGGCAAGTACCTGATGGACAATGGCGTGGGCGTTGTCGACTTCAACCAGTACGGCACGCGTCGCGGCAACCATGAAGTCATGATGCGCGGCACCTTCGCCAACATCCGCATCCGCAACCACATGCTGGGCGAGAACGGCACCGAGGGCGGCTACACGATCCACTATCCTTCCAAGGAAGAGATGTCGATCTATGACGCAGCCATGGAATACCGCAAGGAAGGTGTTCCGCTGGTGGTGTTCGCCGGTGGCGAATACGGCAATGGCTCCTCGCGCGACTGGGCTGCCAAGGGCACGAACCTGCTCGGCGTCCGCGCCGTGATCGCAGAGAGCTACGAGCGCATCCACCGCTCCAACCTGGTGGGCATGGGCGTCATCCCGTTCGTCTTCGCTGAAGAGACGAGCTGGGAGAAGCTTGGCCTGAAGGGCGACGAGACGGTGAGCATCGAGGGTCTTGAGACGCTCAAGCCCCGCGCCAAGGTCAACGCCAAGGTCACCTTTGCCGATGGTTCGGTGAAAGAGGTTCCGCTGCTCTGCCGCATCGATACGCTCGACGAGCTCGAGTACTTCAAGAATGGCGGCATCCTGCAGTACGTGCTGCGCGACCTGGCTGCATAATCCAGGTCTGCCACCTGCCTGAGACAGACCGTCGGCGGAAACGCCGGCGGTCTTTTTTGTTTCCGGCTGCATTTCCTCACCGGAACGTGACTTCTTGTTGAGCCCGCCCGCCACCTATAGTGCCTGAAAACAGGATCGGGTTCAGTTTCCGAACGGAGTACAGATGACTTGGCTCACCACGCGCCGCCAGCTGCTGGCGGCGGTTGCAGGCTTCTACGCCCTTACCGGCATTGCCGGCGCCCAGGAGATGGCGCGCCCGGTCGGTGTGGTCGAGCTGTTCACCAGTCAGGGCTGCAGCTCCTGCCCGCCAGCGGATGCGCTGCTCAGCGAACTGGCGGAAAGGGATGACGTGATCTCCCTCGCCTATCACGTCGATTACTGGGACTATCTGGGCTGGCGCGATGCGCTTGGCAGCGCCGCGAACACCGCGCGGCAGAAGAACTACGCGCGCTCTCTCCAGAAAGCCTCCGTCTACACGCCACAGATGATCGTGAATGGCCGCACCGACATGAACGGTGCGGACCGGAGCAGGGTCACCGCATCGCTCGACAGCATGGCCGGCACGCCGGACGGGCTACAGGTGGATCTGTCGCTTCAGGACAGGGGCGACACCATTCTCGTCGAAGTCGGCGCATTTCGCGGCGACGCGGGCAACGAGCTGCTCGACGCGCATCTGGTCTTTGTCGACTTTGCGCCACGCGCGACGGTGGAGATACGCGCCGGAGAGAACCGGGGCCGCACCATCGAATATCGCAACGCGGTGAACCAGATCCAGACAATCGGCATGTGGGACGGAACGGCCAAGAGCTTCGAAATGCCCAAGAGCGAGCTGGTGAAGAAAGGCAATGGCTGCGCGCTGCTTCTCCAGCGCGTCGACAGGGAAGGAAGGCCGGGCGCCATCCTCGGCGCTGTCGCAATCACCCCGTGAACCAAAAGCATGGGCACCCCATGAACCAAGCATGGGCACCCCGTAAGCCAATCCCGTAAGTCAAAAAACCCGGTGGTCCCAAAAGAAAAACCGGTGCTGAATCATTCAGCACCGGTTTTGATCTTTTGGGACCGTTGCCCGGCTCGGAGATCCGAGTTGGTTCGATCCGGTCATGACCCCGAGGGCGGGGGGGCTTGGGGTTTTCGGGATCCGTGTCCGGACCGAACCGTCTCAGGCAACGGTCGGATCGTCGCGGCACAATGGGGCGTGAGCTTGGACAAAATGTGTCGAGAAAAAGGCACGTCATCACCAATTCCGACAAACGGTCCCGATTTGTGACTACCGGCTAACGATAGTGGCTTGCAGGTTCACAAAACATGCGTCGGCAAAATGTCGGGGATGATCTAACCACTCCGAATATAGCACGGCATCAAGAAAGGTTAACAGGCTTTTCCAACCTATCCCGCGCGGCCTGAGCATCGGACCGAGACAGTGGAGACCGGTTTTTCGGTTGCCCCGATGCCTCTGGTCAGTCTGGATCGTAAGCCGGGAAGGAATGCAGGGCTTGCATTTCCGGCTATGGCGGGCGAACCTTTCGTGTCACCAAATCGTCATGAGGTTTAGCCAATGAGCGATTACGGCAGCGCCGGGGAGGATAGGGACAGCTCCGGGATACTGATCCCGCTGCATGAAGAGCGCCGTGCGCGCTCCAGCCTTCCCGTAACCTTCGACCGGCGCGAACTGGACCAGATTCTTCGCATCTACGGGCGCATGGTCGCCGCCGGGGAGTGGCGCGATTATGCAATCGACCACCTGAAGGACCGGGCCATCTTCTCCGTTTTCCGGCGCACCAGTGAAGTGCCCCTTTTCCAGATCGTGAAAGACCCCAAGCTCACGCGCAAGCAGGGCGCATACAGTGTGGTTGCGGCCACCGGCGCGATCCTGAAGCGCGGGCACGAACTGACGCGGGTGCTCGCCGTGTTCGACAAGAAGCTCAAGCTGGTCACCTGAGCAAAGCCGGCTGGAGCATCGCTGGTCTGGATCGCCTTTGTGCGTCCGCCCGGACGCATGGCCGTCTGCCCCCCCGGTCTGCCACCCCTTGGTCTGCCCCCTTGGGTCAGCCCCCCCTTGGGTCAGCCCACAGTCTCACCGCGAAACAGCCGCTCGGGGAGCGATTGAGGATCGGGTGGCGTGTTCGTTCCCCCATTCAGCGTGCGCTGCATGAACACCGTGTCGAGCCAGCGGCCATGCTTGAACCCACTGCCGCGCAGCACCCCTGCATCCTCGAACCCCATGGCCCGGTGCAGCTTGACCGAAGCGCTGGTTTCCGAGCCATCGCCAATGACCGCAACGATCTGGCGGAACCCGCACTGCGTGCATGCCTCGACCAGCGCTTCGAGCAGAGTGCGGCCGATACCGCGCCCCTGCGCCTGCGGGTCGAGATAGACGGAATCCTCCACCATGAAGCGATAGGCGCGGCGCGGGCGAAACGGCCCCGCATAGGCATAGCCAAGCAGCACGCCCTCCTCCTCCGCCACCAGATAGGGATAGCCGCTGCCGAGGAGCGCGCTCATGCGCTCACGCATCCCGGCCTCGCCCGGCGGATCAAGCTCGTAGCTGGCCGTGCCTTCGTTCACGGCATGGGCGTAGATGCGGGTGATGGCGGGCGCGTCATCGAGACTGGCGGGGCGGATGGTGAGCGGCATGGAGCAAAAACGCCTTTTGGGAAACCGGATCAAAGAAAAGGGCGGCCCGAGAGCCGCCCTTTCGTATCGTCGTTCAAAGTCCTGCGCCCGCTACTCGCGATTGCCGAGGAACTGCAGCATGAACATGAACAGGTTGATGAAGTCGAGGTAGAGACGCAGGGCGCCCATGATTGCCTTGCGGCCGGACACGGTGGCGTCGTCGCCCTCGTAGTACATCTCCTTGATCTGCTGGGTGTCGTAAGCCGTGAGGCCGGCGAACACCAGCACACCGATCACCGAGATGGCGAACTGCAGCGCGGACGAGCCGAGGAAGATGTTCACGATCGAGGCAATGATGATGCCGATCAGACCCATGAACAGGAACGAGCCCATGCCCGAGAGGTCACGCTTGGTCGTGTAACCCCAGAGCGACAGCGCGCCGAACGATGCGGCGGTGATGAAGAAGGTGCGGACGATGCTCTCACCCGTGTAGACGAGAAAGATCGTCGACAGGGAAAGACCCACGAGGCCCGAATAGACCCAGAATGTCGTCTGCGCAGCCGCGACACTCATGTTCTGAATGCGGAAGCTGAGGAAGAACACCAGCGCGAGCGGTGCGAGGATGACAACCCAGCGAAAGGCGCTGGCGTAGATGAGCTGGCCGAATGCGGTCAGCTGGCCATCCGCGATGGCGAGATTGAATGCACCAAAGGCTGCAAGACCGGTGATGGCCAGGCCAAGCGCCATAAGGTTGTAGACGCGAATCATGTAGGCGCGCAGGCCCTCGTCGATGGCCGCGTCCGCGCGTACGCCGGGCGTTGCGCGGGCCTGATAGTTACGAAGGTCAGCCATAATTATCCCTTTCTGGCTTTAATCCCGTCGGGTGACGGCCATACGACCGTGCGCCGCTGGCGGGATACCAGCATGCGTAATGCAAATATGATGTCAGTTTAAGCTGACGACAAGACCTGAAACGCCCAGAAATGCAGATGCGGCAACACTTCGCGGGCAAAAAAAGCGCTTCCCCGGCGGCACGGTTAACGCTTTTTCATGCCTGAGGCTGTCGGAGACGGCCCCAAGGCCGCCCCGCTGTTTCAGAGTCTCTCGCTTTAGAGATTGCGCAGAACCGGAGCCGCCTTGTGCCCAAGCACCCGCCAGGTGCCGACCAGGCCGAAGCCGACGGTCAGGACGAGCGCGACCGCAATGGTGGTCAAAGCCACCTCCGGCAGGAAGCTCGATGGCAGGCCCATGACCTGCGCAACAACGAACCATGCCGCGACACCGCCGGCAAGCAGCGCGAACACCGCTGTCGCCAGACCGATCAGCAGATATTCGAGCGAGAAGGCCGCGATCAGCGTGCGCCGTGTCGCACCCAGCGTCTTCAGCACCACCGCATCATGCACCCGCGCCCGGTTTCCGGCCGCCAGCGCACCCGAAAGCACCAGAACCGAGGCGATCAGCGCCACGGCGGCGGCGGCGCGAATGGCGGTCGCCAGCTGCTCGACCAGCCGGTTCACCACATCGAGCGCATCCTTGACCCGCACCGTGGTCACGGTCGGGAAGCTGCGCGTGACAGCGTTGAGGATCTGTGATTCGTCGGCCTGCGTTGCCTCGGCATCCGTCAGCGTGGCGAGCCATGCATGCGGCGCACCGGCAAACGTGTTGGGCGAGAACACCATCACGAAATTGATGGCGAGCGATTCCCACTCGACCGCGCGGAAATTGGCGATCCGCGCCGTGACATCGCGACCCAGCACGTTGACGGTGATCGTATCGCCGATCTTGAGCCCGAGCTCGCCGCCCTCCTCCGCCGTGAAGGAAACCAGCGGCTCGCCTTCATAATCGGCCGGCCACCATTCGCCCTGGGTCAGGGTGGAATTTTCCGGTGCGTTGCGGGCATAGGTGATGCCGCGATCGCCGCGCAGCACCCAGCCGCCCTCCGGCGGGATCTCCATGTCGCGCACATTGACGCCATTGAGCGCCGTGATGCGGCCACGCAGCATGGGCACCTGGATCAGCTTGCCGTCGGGCGCCTGCTCGTTCACCAGATCGGCGAAGGCTTCCACCTCACCACTCTGGATATCGACGAAGAAGAAGTTCGGCGCGACCTCCGGCAGATTGCCGGTAATTTGCCGGCGCAGATTGCCGTCGATCAGCGCCAGCGTGGCGAGCAGCGTCAGGCCAAGCCCCAGCGAGAGAACGACCGAGGGCGTGAGCGCGCCGGGGCGATGGATGTTGCCAAGCGCCAGACGCAAGGGGGTGGACGCAACACGCGGACTGCGGCGCGCCAGCCACTCGATGCCGAGCGCCACCACGCGCAGCACGATGAAGGCAAACACCGTCGCACCGACGAACACCGCCGCCATGCGCCGGTCATCGGAGAACCAGATGGCGAAACCGGCGAGCGAGGCAGCGATGGCCATGGACAGGAGGATGTAGACGGGGCGCGGCCAGCCACGACCATCGACACCCATTTCGCGGAACAGCGCCGTCGCCGGCACATCGCGCGCACGACCAAGCGGCATCAGCGCGAAGACCAGCGTGATCATGACGCCGAACAGCGCCGCCACGGCCAGTGCTGCCGGATAGAACCCGCCCGTGGCCGGCACCGGCAACACGCTGGAAAGCACGGCCGATGCACCGAACGGCATCAGCGCGCCGATCACCAGACCGGCAAGAATGCCGATCCCGGCGATCATCAGGATCTGCACCAGATAGACCGTGAAGACGAACGCGCCCGATGCGCCGAGGCTCTTGAAGGTGGCGATGACGGCGCGCTTGCTGTCGAGATAGGCGCGCACGGCATTGGCCACGCCAACACCACCGACCACCAGCGCCGTCAGGCCCACCAGGGTGAGGAACTGCGAGAACCGCTCAATGTTGCGGGAAAGCGAGGGCGCGGCATTGCTGCGTGTGCGGATGCTCCAGCCGGCCTCGGGGAACTCTGCACCGGCCTGCGCCTGCGCGGCCTCCAGCGCACCGGCATCGGTGTCGCCGACAAGCCGCACCTTGTAGACATGCTCGACCAGACTGCCGGGCTGGATGAGGCCCGTCGCTTCCAGCGCATCAAGCGAGATCATCAGCCGTGGCGCGAAACCGAAACCGTCCGAGACAGCATCGGGCTCGGTGGTCAAAACGGCCCGCAGCTCGATCGGCTGGCCGCCGAGCATAATGCGGTCGCCGGGCGCAATGCCGAGACGTTCAAACAGCAATGCCGGAGCGGCAGCGCCGAATGCACCATCCACTGCGGCAAAGAGATCGTCATGCGAAAGCTGCGGCTCGGTCACGCGCTCGCCATAGAGCGGGTATAGGCCGTCCACCGCCTTGACCTCGACCAGCGTTTGATCGGAACCGTCGGGCAAACGGGCCATGGAGCGCATGTTTGCGCTTTCGGAAACATCGCCGAAACCGGTGAGGAACGCGCGCTCATCTTCACCCGCGCGGCGCTGGTTCAGCTCGAAGCGCAGATCGGCGGCGAGCAGAGACTGCCCCTCCGTCTCCACCGCCCCGGTGATCGCGCGGGCGACCGAATTGACGCCGCCAATCGCGCCGACACCCAGCGCGATACAGGCAAGGAAGATGAAGAAGCCGGACAGGCCGCCGCGCATTTCACGCAGGGAAAAACGGAAGGCAAGGCGCAGGGTTCGGCCAAAACTCATGTCGCCGGCCCTCATGCCATTGCAGCCTTTTCGGCCTCGGCTGCTGGCTCGATGCGGCCCGAGCGCATCGCCACCTGGCGTTCGCAGCGGGCGGCAAGGGCCGGGTCATGCGTGACGAGCACCAGCGATGTGCCGCGTTCGCTCGCCTTGGCAAACAGCATGTCGGCAATCTGCCGGCCCGTCGCCTGGTCAAGATTGCCCGTGGGTTCGTCGGCAATCAGGATGGCAGGTCCGGGGGCCAGCGCACGCGCAATCGCCACGCGCTGCTGTTCGCCGCCGGAGAGCTCGCCGGGATAATGCGTAAGGCGCTGCGAGAGACCGACAGCGGCCAGCTCTTCCTCCGCCGCGCCGAACGGGTCGGGATGGCCCGCCAGTTCCAGCGGCACGGCCACATTTTCGAGCGCCGTCATGTTGGGAATGAGGTGGAAGGACTGGAAGACGATGCCGATGGAGCGGCCGCGAAAGGCGGCGATGGCGTCTTCACTGAGCCCGTTGATCTGCGTTCCGCCCACACGCACCGTGCCGCCATCAATGCGCTCCAGCCCGGCGATGACCATCAGAAGCGTTGATTTTCCAGAGCCGGACGGGCCGACGATGGCGGTCGAGCGGCCACGCTCCACCGACAGGCTGACCCCTTTGAGAACATGGACCGAGGAAGCGCCCTCACCCAGCGTCAGCGACACATTCTCAAGTTCGATCACGGCTTCTGTCACGGAAAAGATATCCTATATTGGGAAAAAATGGCGCTGGGATCGTACAATTGCACGGTTTCGGCAAATATGGGTTATCCCGCATGGCATTCAAATTTTTTCGATCTTTCGGCCAGTTCACAAAAATTTCATCGGCCACAGCGGCTGTGACGCTCGCGCTTGTCACGGCTCCCGCAGCGCTTGCAAACCAGGTCGAAATCGTCGGTTTCGGCGACAGCCTCATGGCCGGCTACAACCTTGCGCCGGGGGAATCCTTTCCCGAACAGCTCGAGGATGCGCTGAAGGCGGAAGGCTATGCGGTGAAGGTGGCCAATGCCGGCGTTTCCGGCGACACGAGCAGCGGCGGGCTTTCGCGGCTCGAATGGTCCATCCCCGAGAGCACCGACATCGTGATCCTGGAACTCGGCGCAAACGACATGCTGCGCGGCATCCCGCCGGCCTCGACGGAAGAGAACCTCGACCGGATGATCGCCAAGCTGGATGAGCGCGGCCAGCGGGTTGTTCTGGCGGGCATGATGGCCGCGCCCAATCTGGGCGAGGACTACGCGTCCGCCTTCAACCCGATCTTCAAACGGCTGGCCGAGAAGCATGACGTAACGCTTATCCCCTTCTTTCTCGACGGCGTGGCGGCGGAACAGTCACTGCTTCTGGAAGACGGAATGCACCCGAACCCACAAGGGGTTAGGCGCATGGTCGAACGCATGCTGCCAACCATTCGCGATGTGATCGAAGCGCATCAGGAAGACGACGCCTAAAAAGCGCGGCAAAAACCGCTTGCCGAGACTGGCGATCAGTGATTCGCTGATGGCGACAGTTCGATTCGAGGAGGTTGCCATGCCGCGACTTTTCACCGCCCTCGAGATCCCGCGTGACGCGGCTTTGTCGTTGTCACTCCTGCGCGGGGGTCTTCCAGGAGCTCGCTGGATCGACGTCGAAAACTATCACCTGACATTGCGTTTCTTCGGCGATGTGGAAGGCCATACGGCCGACGAGATCGCCAATGCGCTAGATCGGGTTCGGCGTCCCTCTTTCACCATGAAGCTCTCCGGCGTCGGCGCCTTCGGACAGAAGAAGCCGCACTCCATCTGGGCCGGCGTTTCCGCCTCGCCGGATCTCTACGCCCTGCAGGGCGAGATAGAGAGCATCTGCCGGCGACTGCGACTGCCGCCCGATCCCCGCAAATTCACGCCGCATGTGACGCTCGCCCGCCTCAAGAACGCCAATCCGCATGAGGTGGCGCACTATCTTTCGGCGCGCGGCAATTTCGCTTCGGTGCCGTTCACCGTGGGGCGTTTCGTGCTGATGTCGTCACGCGCTTCCGTCGGCGGCGGCCCCTATGTGATCGAAGAGGCCTGGCCGCTGGTCGGCGCGGACTATGACCGTCGGTCGAGCCTGGACAACAGCGCTTCCGAGGCTTCGCGGATCGTCTGGTAGACGGACGCGAAACCGTCATCGCCCCCGTAATAGGGGTCGGGAATGTCGATCATGCGCCCGCCCGCATAATCGAGAAAGAGATGAACCCTGTCCGCCGCTCCGGCAGGCGCGCGCTCGCGCAGGGTGCGGACATTGCTGCGGTCCATGCCGAGCAGCAGGTCGAAGCGGTCGAAATCCTCCGCCACCACCTGACGCGCCCGCTGGCTGGTGATGTCGACGCCGAAATCACGGGCAATCGCCACCGAGCGCGGATCGGGCGCATTGCCCGCATGCCAGGCGCCGGTGCCGGCCGAATCGATGAGAAACGCATCCTCCCTGCCCTTTTCCGCAACGACGCTGCGAAACACGCCTTCGGCAAGCGGCGAACGGCAGATATTGCCGAGGCAGACAAAGAGGATCGATGTGCGGGGCTTTGCGTTCATGCTCATGGCGCTATCATCCGGAAGTGACACTCCACACAGGCGATACCATGGAGAGACGCGATGACAAGACCAAAGCTCGATCCGACGGCACTGGAAGAGGCCCTTGAAAAGCTCGAGGGCTGGGAACTGGCCGAGGATGGCGCGTCAATCCAGAAGCGGTTCGTCTTTGCGGATTTCTCCGAGGCCTTTGCCTTCATGACCCGCGCGGCGCTGGCGGCGGAGAAGCTCAATCACCATCCCGACTGGTCGAACGTGTACAAAACCGTGGACGTGGTGCTTTCCACCCATGACGCCGACGGGCTGACCGAGCTGGACCTGAAGCTTGCCGCCGCCATGAACCGTTTTGCCCGGACTTGAGGCGTTTTAGGGCGGCTCAAAACGGGCAAACATTGAATTTCGCCACGCATCTCCCACATTTCTGCAATCAGGAGACGCTATGGACGACGTGAAAATCGGCGAAATTCTCGAACCGGTCGAGCCGCGCGAAAACCGCAGGCGCGAAGAGCGTGTGCGCGCAAAATTCTGGCGCACGATGAAGAAGGCCGCCCGCCAGGTGCCCTTCATGGAAGAGATTGTCGCCGGCTATTACTGCGCGCTCGATCAGGACACGCCACCGCGTGTGCGCGGCATCCTGCTGGCGGCGCTCGCCTATTTCGTGTTGCCGCTGGACGTGGTGCCGGATTTCCTGCTCGGCTTCGGTTTCACCGATGACGTGGCGGTTCTCGCCGCTGCGCTCAACGCCGTGCGCCGTCATATTACGCCGGCTCACACTTATGCCGCGCGGAAGGCGCTCTCCGAGACCGGGTTCGACGCATAACCAGTCAAAATCTTGCCTCTTTCATTCGTTTCAACCGATAACGAAGGGGTGTTCGGCAGTTGTCGCACCAATTGTGTGATGACGGATCGGGGTTTAGCGCATGCAGAATTCGTCAATTCGCTTCACGCTTTGGTAACCCAGATTAAGTAAAAATGAAGTGATCTAGAGAGAGGCTACCCGGCCTCGAAACACTGGCAAAAAAGACGGTCAAGACGATGCGCGTACTGATTTCGACACTGATGCTCATTTGCGGAATGGCGGCAGCGAGCCCTGCACTGGCCCAGGCTACGGCGGTGGGGCAGCATCGCGATTGGGGCGTTTACAGCTACCAGTCCGGCAACGGCAAGGTGTGTTACGCCATGAGCGTGCCGAAAGCGAAGCAGCCGGCCAGCCTGGACCATGGCGACATTTTCTTCTTTGTGAGCCAGAAGCCCGGCCAGAACGTTGCCTCCGAGCCCCAGTTCATTGCCGCCTACAATTTCCAGACGGGCTCCAAGGTGATTGTCACCGTCGGCAACAAGAGCTTCACCATGTTCACCAAGGGCCAGTCGGCCTGGCTCGAGAATGCAGCGGAAGAGCCGCAGCTCATCGCGGCCATGAAGGGTGGCTCCGACATGAAGGTCGCGGCCAAGTCCGGTCGTGGCAACGACACCAGCTACACCTTCTCGCTGAGCGGTGTGACGGCTGCGATCAACGCCACGCAGAACTGCAAATAGCATCCTGCAAAACGAGGCTGCCGACCACCAGAGGTGACGGCAGCCTTCAGGCGTGCTATGAGCGCGGCAAATGAAGGGCAGCCCCGTCATTCGGAGAGCGCTGCCCGCAACCGTTTCAAGAACGCCATGGCAATGACACTCGATCTATCGACGCCCGAGGGGCGCGCTGAGCTGCGCCCCGCCGCAACCGCCGAAAAGCAGCCGCTGATCGGCCTTTCGCGCGAACAACTCGCTGAAGCGCTTCTCCCGCTCGGCGTGCCGGAAAGGCAGGCGCGCATGCGCGTGCGCCAGCTCTGGCACTGGCTTTATGTGCGCGGCGTGTCGGACTTCTCGCAGATGTTCAACATCTCGAAGGACCTGCGCACCAAGCTCGATGAGCACTTCACCATTGCGCGCCCGGAGATCATCGAAGAGCAGATCTCGCAGGACGGCACCCGCAAATGGCTGATGCGCTTTCCGCCGCGCGGCGCAGGGCGCCCGGTGGATGTGGAAACGGTCTACATTCCCGAAGAAGGCCGCGGCACGCTGTGCGTTTCCAGCCAGGTGGGCTGCACGCTGACCTGTTCCTTCTGCCACACCGGCACCCAGAAGCTGGTGCGCAACCTGACGCCGGGCGAAATTCTCGACCAGCTTCTGGTGGCGCGCGACAGGCTCGGCGATTTCCCCGAAGCCGATACGCCCGATGGCGCGATCGTGCCGGCCGAAGGCCGCAAGGTCACCAACATCGTCATGATGGGCATGGGCGAGCCGCTCTACAATTTCGAGAATGTGAAACAGGCCCTGCTGATCGCCTCCGATGGCGAAGGCCTGTCGCTCTCCAAGCGCCGCATCACGCTTTCCACCTCAGGCGTGGTTCCCGAGATTTACCGCACCGGCGAAGAGATCGGCGTGATGCTCGCAATCTCGCTGCATGCGATCCGCGACGAGCTGCGCAACGAGCTGGTGCCGATCAACAAGAAGTATCCGCTCAAGGAGCTGCTCGACGCCTGCCGCGCCTATCCCGGCCTGTCGAACGCACGCCGCATCACCTTCGAATATGTGATGCTGAAGGGCGTCAACGATTCGCTCGACGATGCGCGCGAGCTCGTGCGGCTGTTGAAGGGCATTCCTGCCAAGATCAACCTGATCCCCTTCAACCCATGGCCGGGCAGCGATTACGAATGCTCCGACTGGGAGCAGATCGAAGAGTTCGCGGATCTGGTCAACAAGGCCGGCTACGCCTCCCCCATTCGCACCCCGCGCGGTCGTGACATCCTCGCGGCCTGCGGCCAGCTCAAATCCGCTTCCGAGCGCATGAAGAAAGCCGACCGGCTGAAGCTTGAAGCGATGATGATCGCCGGCCACGGCGAGTAGGACCAAACCACCTTCAAACAAAAACGCCGGCGCGCGATCTGCGAGCCGGCGTTTTTGTTTGTCTGGTTTCCCCGATCAGCGGGCCTGCGCGGTCAGGATCTTCAGCGCAAAGGCCGAGAAGACGCCGGCAAAGAGATAATCGACCACGCGGGTGACGCGCGGGCTCTTTTTCAGGAACTTCGAAAAACTGTCTGCCGCAATCACCATCGGCGCAACGATGGGGAGCGCAAGCGGGATGAACAGCAGCCCCAGAAAGAACAGCTTGCCCGGCGCATCCGGATCGTTGGCCGAAACGAACTGCGGCAGGAAGGTCATGAAGAACAGGATGATCTTCGGGTTCAGGAGATTGATGCCGAGCCCCGTGGCCCAGTTCTTCAGGAGCGAACGGCCCGAACCGCCCTTGTTGTCCGGCGTGAAGGCCGAGCCCTTGCGGATTGCCTGAACGGCAAGCCAGATCAGATAGCCAGCGCCAAACACCTTGAGCGCAAGGAACGCCTCCGGCGAGGCGACGATCAACGCCGAGAGCCCCAGCGCCACGAGCGCCGTATGGATCATGATGCCGGTCATGGCGCCGAACATGCAGGCAAAGCCCGCTGCACGGCCCTGGCTGAGCGCACGACCGACAAAAAGGGTCATGTCCGGCCCCGGCGTGATGGAGATCACAAAGGTGGCCAGCGCGAACTGAACAATGGTGGCGAAATCCGGGATGAAGGTCATGGGAAGCTTCCGGCACGGGTTGAAGTGCCGGAAGCTAACGCATCGGCCCGAAAATCGGAACCGATTTTCGGAAAGCACGATGCGCAGATTCAACAGGGTAGAGCGTCAGATGGTCTGGGTGACCTTGTTGAGCTTGTCGGGCGTGTCCGGGTTGAGGCCACGCTCGCGCGCAACGCGCTCGATCAGGCGGTAATAGCCAACCAGCGAAACCAGCGGGTCGATATGACCGTGGCCGGTGGTCGGCGTCTTGATCGTGCGCTCACCCACATCGCGCGAGGAGAAGCTCGCAATCTGCGCGCCGAAGCCACGCAGTTTCTCAAGCGACTGCTCGCTGGAGGCCAGCGCCTCGTCCTCGGGCACGAAGGCGAGGATCGGGAAACCCTTGTCGACCAGCTGCATCGGCCCGTGCATGAGCTCTGCCAGCGAGAACGCTTCGGCGTGAAGCTGCGCGGTTTCCTTTGCCTTGAGTGCTGCTTCCAGTGCGATGGCGAAGCCCGGACCACGGCCAGCCGTGTAGACAGAGCCGGCATCGGCGAGAAGCGGCAGGGCCGGTTCCCAGTTCACGTCGCAGGCAGCAGCCAGCGCCTCGGGCAGCCGGTCGAGCGCCCCCTTGAGCGCGACGCTGCCGGACGCGACCTGCGCAACACCGGCAAGCGCTGCAGCAGAAGCGATGAAGCTCTTGGTGGCCGCGACGCTGCGCTCCGGTCCGGCATGGATCGGCAGAACGATGTCGGCGGCGTTTGCGAGCGGGCTGTCGGCCACATTGACCACGGCCAGCGTGACTGCGCCACCCTTCTTGGCCGATGCCTGCGCCGCCACGATATCGGGGCTGCCGCCGGACTGGGAAATGGTGATGTGAAGCGCGCGGTCGAGCTTCAGCGATGCATCATAGACCGAGGCAACCGAAGGACCGATGGACGCCACGGGGATGCCCGTGTGGATCTCGAACAGATATTTGAAGAAGCTCGCCGCATGGTCCGAAGACCCGCGCGCGGACATGCTGACCAACGCGGGCGAGCGCTCGGCGATGACCCTGCCAAGCTCGGCAAAGGCCTGCGCCTCATTGGCAAAGAGCCGGCCAACAGCCTCGGAAGCTTCGAAAGTTTCCTGAAACATCAGGGAAGGTGTCTCGGTCATTTCAGTCTTTCCATATGAATCATGCCTGTGGGGCGGTGCGGAGTGGGGCGGAACGGGCCGTTCAGCCCGGTTCGTCGAGTGCGCGGTGAAGGTCGTCGCCATGACGCGCCAGCGCCGCAGCGGCTTCCTCGGGCGACAGGCCGCGCACCACCAGCACAGCCGGCTTTACGTGAAAGGCGGTCTTCTCCAGCGCGGCGCGTGCCGATGCCTCATCGCACTCCGCGACCTGCATCAGCATCTCGACGGCGCGCTGCACCAGCTTCTTGTTGGTCGGCTTCATATCGACCATGCGGCCGCGATAGACCTTGCCGAGGCGCATCATGACAGAAGTGGAGAAGAGGTTCATCGCAATCTTCTGGCTCGTGCCTGCGGCCATGCGCGTGGACCCGGCCAGGACTTCGCCACCGGTCTCGAGAAGCACGTCGCACTCGGCGTTTTCGAGAAGCGGGCTGCCGGGATTGTTGGCAATGCCGATGGTGAGCGCGCCACGCTCCCGCGCCGCCTCGATGGCCGCGCATGTGTACGGCGTGCTGCCACTGGCAGCCAGGCCGACCACCACGTCACGCGGGCCACAGTCGACACCGGCGATCTCGGCGCGGGCCGCATCCTCGTCGTCTTCCGCGCTTTCGCGCGCTTCGGCCACACTGATGCTGCCGCCGGCCAGAAGAAAAATGCAGCGCTCCTCCGGCCAGCCGAATGTCGGATAAAGCTCGACGGCATCCAGCATGCCCACACGGCCCGATGTGCCCGCACCGACATAGATAAGCCGGCTATCAGGATCGACCAGGCGGCTGGCCGTTGCTTCAATGGCTGTTTCAAGCGCCGGCAGCGCGGCCCTGACCGCCTCCATTGCGGCCTGCTGACCGTCCAGCATGGCGGTGAGCATGTCGGCTGTCGCGAAGCGTTCAATGTCGCGATAGGCCTGGCTGGCGGTTTCCGTCGGTTTTGTCATGGCGAGCTCATCGGTTTCCGGTTTGCATGGCCCATGATAGACCAATCTAATACCAAATAGCTTATACAGGCTTTTTCTCCGGAATCCATTCCCTCTCTGCAAATCTCTTCGCAAATTCGGAAATTCGCCCCCAAACCCTGCAATCATTATGCTTCAGAAATAAGACAGTGTGGCCAGACGCAATGCCGGACTTGCAAATCGGTATGGCCGGCTTCATAATTGGGCTTATATTGTTAAGACCAATTTTTTAATCGACAGGGAAACGCCAGACCCATGACCGACACCCGGCAGGACCAGGGAGAACCCATTGGCGCGTTTCTCGCACGCGACATGCAGGCCAGCGAAGCGGATGCGACCCCGCTTTACATCCGGCTCGCCAATGCAATTCGCCGCCTGATCGATGCGGGGACGCTGGAAGCCGGAACGGCCCTGCCCTCGGAGCGTATTCTGGCCGAGGCGACAGCGCTGTCACGCGTGACCGTGCGGCGGGGGATTGAGCTGCTGGTGCGCGAAGGCGTTCTGGAACAGCGCCGGGGGTCGGGCACCTATGTGCTGGAGCCGGCAGAGCGTTTCGAGCAGCCGCTGGCGGCGATCACCAGCTTCACCGAAGACATGCTCTCCTATGGCCGCAAGCCGGAAACACGCTGGCTGGCGCGCGAATACGCCAATCCGTCTGCCCAGGAAGCGATGGTGCTTGGCCTGTCGCCGGGCGACCGCGTGGTGCGGCTGCACCGGCTGCGGCTGGCCGATGCCCTGCCGCTCGCGGTGGAACTGGCCATCGTGCCGGCCGACCTTCTGCCCGATCTCTCAGCGCTCGGCACATCACTCTATGAAGCGCTGGCGCAGGCGGGCGCACGGCCGCACAAGGCCCTGCAACGCATGCATGCCTGCGCGCTGCCGGAGTTCGATGCGCGCCTGCTGGAGGCCGACGCCGGAGAGCCCGCGCTTTTTCTGGAGCGCATATCCCGTACGGCGGAGGGGCGGGTGGTCGAATTCACGCGCTCCTATTTCAAGGGCGACAGGTTTGATTTCGTTGCCGAACTCAACCTGCAGCAGGAAGCGGACAGATAGAGCAATCCCAGGACAAGCGGGAACCGGTTTTCCGTCCGGAATTGCGCAAAGACAATGATGCTTCAGACCTTACAGGCGCTTCAAAGCGACTCGAGAAAGCGGACCAGATTGTCCCGGTCCTGCTTCGCCATTTCGACCACCCGGTCGCGCGCGGCCTGCGCCTCCCCACCATGCCAGAGCACGGCTTCAAGCAGGGTGCGGGCGCGCCCGTCATGCAGGAAGGTCGCTTCCTCATTCACCGTGCCGGTGAGCCCGATGCCCCAGAGCGGCGGGGTGCGCCATTCATAGCCATCGGCAAGCCCTTCGGTCCGGTGATCGGCGAGGTCTTCACCCATGTCGTGCAGAAGCATGTCGGTATAGGGCCAGATCAGCTGGAACCTGAGCGCCGGATCGTCCACATCGCGACGCGTCACATATTTCGCACGATGGCAGGAGGCGCAGCCGCTTTCGTAAAACACTTTCTTGCCGGCGAGCACCTGCGGGTCGTCGATATCGCGACGGGCCGGAACGGCGAGATGGCTGGAATAGAAGGTGACGAGATCCAGCAGATCCTCGGGCACCTCTTCCGCGCCCAGCCGCTCCTGCGCACCGTGCGGCAGAGCCCGGCAGGCAGTCTGGGCTTCAGTGCAATCGCCCCAATGGTCGGGCGCGAGCGGCGATGAGAGCCCCATGTCGCCGGAGAAAGCGCCTGCGCTCTGCTCGGCAATGGTCGGCGCAATCGCCTTCCAGCCGAAACGACCGAGACGCCACTCTCCCTGTGCATCGCGCACGCGGGCGGGCCGCCCGGAAATGCCATCGCCATCCTCGTCGTCCGGGTCCGCCCAGGCGAGGATATCAGCTTCGTGAACACTCTCCAGAAGTCCAAGGCCGATCATCGGCGGCGCAACGCGCGCCGACAGCATGAGATCATCACGGAACGGGCCGAACCCGGGCTCGGTGATGCCGAGCGCCGGCCGGCGCAGGGTGACGGTCTCGCCGCCCGAGAGCGCCACGGGCACATCCTCATAGGTGATCTGCACACGGCCTTCGGGGGTGAGGCCGGCCACGGCGTGATCCTGAAGCTGCAGCCCGTAAACCGGATCAGGCGCGGCATGCAGCCGCCCGTCGGCAATCGCCTCCTGCTGCTCCTTACCCGGTGGCACCGAAACGCGCACAAGCAGCGACACGGCGGAATCTTCGACCCGCGCCGGCGCATGACCGCGCCCGTCCTTGATGTGGCACGACTGGCAGGCCCGCGCATTGAACAGCGGCCCCAGCCCGTCAGAGGCCTGCGTGGAAGCGGGCGACGACACCCAGTCCTTGCGGAACAGGCCGTTGCCCAAAAGGAAGCGCTCCAGCGCCTCGAATTCCAGATTGGCCGACGAATGGGAGAACGCATCGGCATTGATGCGCTTGGTGGAGGTCGCCGCGCCCGCGGCCATACGCTCGAAGCGCTCCGCCTTTTCAAACTGCCCGGCGGGCTTCGTGACCTTTTCGACCCGGGCGCGATCCTTCTCCGTCAGGTCGTCGCGCGTGTCGGGCAGCGAACCTCCCGCATGGGCGATCATGACAAGGGCTGAAAGAAAGACGACGAGTGTCGTGCTGCGGGCAATCATGTTCATGGCGGAACTTGTTGGCTGTGTCGCCGGGCCGGCATGGCGGCCCGGCGGCAATTGGCTCTTACTCGAAAACGGCTTCCGGATTGTCGAGACTGTCGGAGCCCTCAAGCTCGATCCCGGACAGGTCGAGCGCGACGATGACGCGTTCCAGCGAACGGGTCTGATCGACGAGACCGTCAATCGCCGCCTGAACGACCGCGTTGCCCTCTTCATTGCCCTGACCGATCATCTGGTCATAGGCCTCGCCGCCTTCGGCGCGCGCCTTCATCACGGCCATCGCTTCAAGCGTGGTGTCGAGCTTCGCCTTCACTTCATCGGCGAGGGCGGCATCCTTTTCCGACACCAGATCGGCGAGACCTGGCCCCTCGACCGTGGAACCGTCGACACGCTCATAGGCGCCGAAATAGACGTTCCGGATGCCAACGACATCGTAGTAATGGCTGTTGTGCGTGTTGTCGGAGAAGCAGTCATGCTCCTCTTCCGGGTCGTTCAGGAGCAGGCCGAGCTTCATGCGCTCGCCTGCCAGTTCGCCATAGGAGAGCGAGCCCAGACCGGTCAGCATCGCCGTCAGGCCCGCCTGCGGGTCCGCCATCACTTCGGCACGGGCTTCCCCTTCGGTTTCCCAGTTGGCGACCATCTCTTCGAGATCCGTGATCAGGAGATCGGCGGCAGCCTGAAGATACTGCGCGCGGCGCTCGCAATTGCCGCCGGTGCAGTTTTCCGTGTCGAAATCCGTGTAAGCACGTGTTCCCGCACCGGCGTCGGTGCCGTTCAGGTCCTGCCCCCAGAGAAGAAACTCGATGGCGTGGTAACCGGTGGCGACGTTGGCCTCGATGCCGCCAACCTCGTGCAGCGACGCGATCACCTCGGTGGTGATTTCGGTAACGTCGATATCCGTACCGCCAGCGCTTACCTTGTCATTGGCGATCACATTGACCGTGTAGAACTCGTTGGCGTCCGACTCCGTGCCATAGCTTGCATCGACATAGTCGATGAGGCCCTCGTCCAGAGGCCAGGCATTCACCTTGCCTTCCCACTCATCCACGATGGCGTTGCCAAAACGGAAGGCCTCGGTCTGCTGGTAGGGAACGCGTGAGGCGAGCCATGCCTCGCGGGCGGCAGCCATGGTCTCTTCCGACGGTGTTTCGACAAGCGCATTGATCGCCGTGCGCAGCTCTTTCGCCGTCTCGAGACTGTCCTGATAGGTCGCGAGAGCGATATCCGCGTAGGTCTCGACCACTTCCTGCGGTTCAGCGGCAATGGCCGGCGCTGCCATGACCGCCATGATTGCAGAGCCGAGCAGTAAACGACGTTTCATGAAGACTTCCCCTCTTCCAAACCTGAAAACAGGCGCTGCCATTGCCATCGACAACGGACGCGCACGGCCTCGTGGCCGCCACTCAATAATGTGGACTTAAATTATCAGGTTTAGAAAGGCAAGCCCGACGGGCGCATTGCGCGCCCGCTATTCCATGGCTTTCACCGCGATAACGGCATTGGTGCCACCGAAAGCAAAACCATTGCTGAGAGCGACACGCACATCGCGCCTGCGCGCTTCATTGGGCGTGACGTCCAGATCGCATTCCGGGTCGGCTTCGCGATAGCCCGCCGTCGGCGGGACGATACCCTCCCGGATCGCCATGACGCAGGCGATGAGTTCCAGCGCGCCCGATGCGCCAAGGCAGTGAGCATGCATCGACTTGGTGGACGACACGGAAAGCTTCGAGGCATGTGCGCCGAACACGCGCTTGATCGCTTCGGTCTCGATGCGGTCATTGGCCTTGGTGCCCGTGCCATGCGCGTTGATGTAATCGACATCGGAGGGGGCGAGACCGGCCTCGTTCAGACAGGCCTGAAGCGCGGCGGAAGGCCCCTCGACCGTGGGGGCCACGATATCGGACGCATCGGCCGACATGCCGCCACCGGCCAGCTCGGCCAGAATGGTCGCGCCACGCGCCTGCGCATGTTCGAGCGTCTCGAGCACCACCATGCCCGCGCCTTCGCCCAGCACCAGACCATTGCGGTCGGCAGAGAACGGGCGGCAGGTTTCCGAAGCCAGAACGCGCAGCGCTTCCCAGCCCTTCAGAATGCCGTAGATCAGCGGCGCATCGGAGCCACCGGCAAGCATGACATCGGCACGACCGAGACGAAGCTGGTCTGCCGCCGACAGGATCGCGTGGTTGGAAGACGCGCAGGCAGAGGTCGCGCCGAACACCGGGCCGCGCAGCCCGAGCGTCATGCTGACCTGTCCGGCAGCTGCACCGGGCATCACGCGCGGAACCGTGAAGATGCCCGTTCGCGGCTTCCCTTCCAGAAGGATCGCGCGATAGCTTTCCTCGATGGCTTCCCAGCCGCAGACACCGGTGCCGACCACGGCACCAACGCGGTGCGTATTGGCATCGTCCACGGCAAAGCCCGACTGGCTCATGGCCTCCTGCGCCGCAATGGATGCGAGCAGGCTGAAGCGGTCCATGGTGACGAGCCGCTTGCGGTCCAGACCGTGCTCCGGCAGCTGCTTGATCTCGGCGCCAATGCGCACTTTCAGTTCATGCAGCGGAGCCGTGGTGATGGGGCCGATGGCCTGACGGCCCGCGCGCATGCCCGACCAGATGGCCGGGGCATCCGTTCCAAGCGCGCAAATGCCACCAATGCCCGTTATGACGATGCGTGGAGCTGTCATCTAGTTCTTGGAGTCCACCAGTTCGCGCACGGCGGCGACGATGTCCCTGACGGTCTCCATGCTTTCCCAGGCCTCGGCGGTGTTCATCTCCACTTCGATGTTGAACTCGTCTTCGACATCGAAAATGATCTCGGTGAGTTCGAGGGAGTGAATGCCAAGGTCGGCGAGCGGCGTATCGAGCGTTATCGTCTCGACCTCATCCTGCGCATGGGTCTTGATCTTCTCAAGGATCGTCTTGCCGATCTCATCCGTGCTCAAACTGGTCTCAGCATTCATGAAGCGTCTCCTTGGACAACTTTTACGCAGGCTAGGATGCCATCGGGCAAGGCGTCCACGCTCAACTCTATAAAATCGCAGACATAAGAAACCAAAGCGTGTCCTGCGGCAAGAGTTTGCGGTGCAATTCCGCCGCGCATCACCGCGTCAGTTCCCGTTCACGCCACCCTTTACGAAAATGGTTACGGTGCCGTCCTCACCATAGTCCAGCGCGACCACATCGCGGACCTGGATCGAACGCGAATCAACCGCGTGGAAGAACAGCGCGCTGCCTTCGATGGCTTCACGCAGAACGGCGATTTCCTTCTCATGTTCGGCAATCGCCTTGGCGATGTCCTGCCCCTTCCTGTCCAGATCGGGCAGGAGAACGATATCGAGCTCTTCCAGCGAGAAGGTCTTGCGCACGCGCTCGGCATTCTGCGTCGTGATGCCGATTGCCGCGATGATGCGCTTGCTCGCCGTCTCCGGTTCGACTTCCTCGGTTTTCACCTCGGAGCCCACAATGGCATCAATTGCTTCTTCGCTCTTCAGTCCCTGCGCGAAAAGCGGAGACTGCAAAGCGATGACCATCGTCAATGCAAATGCGACCGTCAATGCAAGTGCGGCTCGTAGCGGCATGGGCCGACATCCGATGTTCAAGGTCATGACTCAATCCTGTAGATTCGCCGCGCAGAAAACATGTTCTGCCGGAGAAGGCAACGGGCGAGGGCCGGGCAGGTTCCCTTACAACCGGGTCGCGTAATCCGAAACCAGCAGCCGACAGGGCTCCTCATCTTCCTCGATTTCGGAGAAGCGGGCGATCGGCTCTGCGAAGATGTTGTCCGTCACGTCATCATTGACGGTCGAGACCTCGCCGATCAGCACGTCCTCCCTCTCGCCCCAGAATGCATGCCAGACGCCCGGCAGAAGCGTGACGCTCTCGCCCGGCTCCAGACGCAGGACTCCGCCGGCATCCACGCGCCGCATCACACCATCGGTCGGCACGCGCACGGGCGAGACACGGTCGATCCCGCCTTCCGGATCAGACCCGAAAAGCTCGATGCACAGCGTGCCGCCACCACGGTTGATGATGTCTTCGGCCTTGATCGCGTGGGTGTGCAGCGGCGCGAGCTGGTCACGCCGGGAGATCATGATCTTCTCGGCATAGAGCATGCCGCGGCCATGCTTCAAATCTTCCTGATTGCCGTTACGCACCGTGAAGAGAAAGAGGCCGCGCCGGTCGAAATCGCCAGCGCCATAGTCGGTGATGTCCCAGCCGAGCCGCGCATCGACAATGCCGTCGATTGCAGCGCGCCGGTGCTTCATCTCTTCCGGGGTCCAGTCGGCGAAGGGCGGCAGCACATAGCCGAAGGAGCGGATGAACTCTTCTCCCTGGCGCAGGATCTCGTTCACTCTCGAGCGCTTCACCGCAACCTCCCTCGTGCGAAACCGACTTGATGTGTGGTCGTACCGCAAGCCCGGCATTCCGCCAAGGTGTTTTGCCCGGCCGGATCTTGCGTAACGCACTTGATCTTGCGCAACGCACCGGCCAGCCTCATCAATAGAATGCCCATCCTCAAACCGGCGATGCGCACGGCGTCGCACCGGACACGAAGCACAAACCCGGATCTTTCCATGTATCTGAACGCCATCATCCTGCTGACCGTCGTCGCGGTGATGCTGGCGCTGTGGTCGCCACGCCTCCATGGCCGGCCGACATGGAGGGCGATGACCACGCCGCTGGCCTCCATCATCGGCAGCGGGTTTCTCGTTCTGGGGCCGATCCTCAATTTCGCCTATGGCGTCAATGCGCCGCTCGTCATGCTGGCGCTGTGTCTGGGCGCGTATCTGTTCGGCGCGGCGATCCGCTACAATATGAGCATGCTGCAGGCGGAAGCGGGACGACACGGCAGCAGGCTGGAAACGCTTCTGGAAACGACAGCCTCGGCCAGCCTCGGCTTCGCCTACATCATCTCGGTCGCCTATTATCTGAATCTGTTCGGCGCTTTCGGTGTGAGCCTGACCGAAGCGAACCAGCCAACGGACGCACGGCTTCTGACATCGGCCGTCTATGTGCTGATCCTGATGGTTGGCTGGACGCGCGGTTTCCGGGCGCTCGAAAAGATGGAGTACGCGTCCGTCGCGCTCAAGCTCGCCATCATTGCCGGCCTGCTGGTCGGTCTCGGCATCTACTTCATCCAGCATGTGTCGGCGCATGACATGATCCTGCGCGCGCCAAGTGTGAGCGGCTGGCACGCCATCGCCCTTGCCTTCGGACTGATCGTGACGGTTCAGGGGTTTGAGACATCGCGCTATCTCGGCCGCGACTATGACACGCCGACACTGATCCGCTCGATGAAGCTGGCGCAATGGATCTCGACCGGCATCTATATGAGCTACATCCTGCTGATCAGCTACACATTCGACATCGACGGGCAACCGCTCACGGAAACGGCCATCATTGGCATGATGGCCGCCGTTGCGCCGATCCTCTCCGTGCTTCTGGTGGCAGCGGGGCTTGCCGCGCAGTTCAGCGCGGCAGTGGCGGACACGAGCGGATCGGGTGGGCTTCTGACAGAGCTGACGCGCGGTCGGCTTACGCCCAGGCGGTCCTACGCCCTGCTTGTGGCGGTGGGCCTCGCTCTCACCTGGTCGGCGGATGTGTTCCACATCATCAGCTATGCGTCGCGGGCCTTCGCGCTTTACTACATGCTGCAGGCCGCACTTGCCGCAGCCAAGGCATGGCGTGATGCAAACAGCCCGTGGCGCGCGGCGGGGTTCGCCGCGCTGGCGCTGCTCGGCCTGGCGATCGTGGTTCTGGGGGTGCCGGTCGAGACGTAAGACCGGACCGGGATCAGAACGCCTTGAAGGTCAAAGTGGTGAGCGAACGGCGAATGCCGGGCACATTGGCGATGTTCTCGCTGACGAACTTGCCGATATCGACACCGTCATCGATGTAGACCTTCATGAGCAGGTCGTAATCGCCGCTCGTGGA
Source organism: Nitratireductor sp. PBL-C9 (assembly GCF_050877045.1). NCBI lineage: Bacteria > Pseudomonadati > Pseudomonadota > Alphaproteobacteria > Hyphomicrobiales > Phyllobacteriaceae > Nitratireductor > Nitratireductor sp. PBL-C9. The sequence goes on along the minus strand of NZ_JBPAXW010000006.1, from coordinate 276,488 downwards.
GTAAAGCTCCGAGGCGATTTCGCGCTTGTAGAGTTCGTCGGCCACCTCATAGGTCTTGCCGGGTTTGCAGCGCAGTTGAACGAAGACAGGTCTCATAAGGGCTCCATGGAGCAAGTTCGAAACAGGGTCGGGCCAGACTTGGCCCATCGCGTTACGCTGTCAACAGACAGCGCACGATCTGATGGGATGAATCCGCGAGCCCGTCAATGACATCGAAATGATGGCGGTCGGGTTCTTCCACAGCGGCGGTCTGCGCACCAAGCCCGACCCAGACATTGGCGAGAAGCGCATTCTGGCGCAGGAACTCGCCCCGCTCCGAAGCGCCAACCCAGCAGGTTACGCGCACGCCAGGGATGGGCGCGAGCAGCGCCGGGCTTTCCGCCAGCGCCTCCTCTTGCGTGATCTTCAGCCCCTCATTCATCGCCGTCTTCATCATCGGGCGCAGATCATGCACGCCGGAGATCGACAGGACATGGCGAAGGCGCGCGCGCACATCCTCAGGCAGCGGTGAGGTCTCGCAGGCCATGCGCGAGGCAAGGTGGCCGCCCGCCGAATGGCCGGTCAGGACAAGCGGTCCATCGACGCGTCCGGCAGCGGCGGTGACCGCCGCGCCGATCTCGCGCACGATGCCGGAAATCGAGTTTTCGGGGCACAGCGTGTAGGATGGCATGGCCACCGCATAGCCGCTGTCGACCGCACCGGCGGCCAGATGCGACCAGAAGCTCTTGTCGAGTTTCAGCCAGAAACCGCCATGGATGAACACCACCAGACCGGCCGGCTTTCCTTCGGGCAGAAACAGGTCGAAGCGGTTGCGCGCGCCGTCGCCATAGGGAATGTCGAGCTCGGCCCGGCCAGCGGCCGAAAGCGCATCACGATAGGCCTGCGCCGGGGCTACCCAGGCATCCGGCCAGCGGTCGCCCTGCGGAATGTTGACGCCATTCGCATAGGCGTCATCCCAGTCCGAAACCTGACGATAGAACATGTTCAATTCTCCCTCCGCGCCGCCCTCCGCACGTGGCAACAGGGCCTGCATAGCCGTGCCAGCCTCCACTGTCATCATTGCGGATCGTGATGTACACTGCGCCCAGACCGGACATATTTCAACCTTAAAATTTCATGCTTGAAATGTCGTCTGTCCGGTGCAATGCTCCAAGCTTACAAAGCCAGGCGTAGAGCAATCCTGGGAGGAAGGAGCTCGAGCATGAAAGTCGCAATTCTCGGCGGTGGTCCGGCGGGCCTCTATTTCGCAATCTCCATGAAGCTGCGCGATGCAGCCCACGACATCACGGTTTTCGAGCGCAACAAGCCCGACGACACGTTCGGCTGGGGCGTGGTTCTCTCTGACGAAACCCTCGACAATCTGGCGGAAAACGACCCCGTCAGCGCCGAGCGCATCCGCGAACATTTCGCCTATTGGGACGACATCGCCGTGGTGCACAAGGGCGTGCGCACGCTCTCCACGGGGCACGGTTTCTGCGGCATTGGCCGCATGCGCCTGCTCATTCTCTTGCAGGAGCGCGCCCGCGAACTCGGCATCAGGCTCGAATTCGAGACGGAGATCGATGATCCCCGCCCCTTCATGGCCGAATACGACATGGTGCTGGCCTCCGACGGCCTGAACTCGCGGACGCGAACCACCTTCGCCGACGTGTTCAAGCCCGACATCGACGTGCGCAAATGCAAGTTCGTCTGGCTCGGCACCCATCAGAAATTCGACGACGCCTTCACCTTCATCTTCGAGAAGACGGAGCATGGCTGGGTGTGGGCGCACGCCTACCAGTTCGATGACGAGACCGCGACTTTCATCGTGGAGTGCGGCCCGGAGACCTGGGAGAAGTTTGGCTTCGGCGAAATGAGCCAGCAGGATTCCATCGCCGTATGCGAGCGGATCTTCAAGAATCATCTGGGCGGCCACAAGCTGATGACCAACGCCAACCACATTCGTGGTTCGGCATGGATCAACTTCCCGCGCGTGCTGTGCGAACGCTGGTCGCATGAGAATATCGCGCTGATGGGCGATGCGGCGGCAAGCGCGCATTTCTCCATCGGCTCGGGCACCAAGCTGGCGCTCGAAAGCGCCATCGCGCTGGCCGAATATCTGCACACCGAACCGACGCTGAAAGAAGCCTTCGACAAATACGAAGACGCTCGGCGGCTGGAAGTGCTGCGCCTGCAGTCGGCGGCGCGCAACTCGCTGGAGTGGTTTGAGGAGGTGGAGCGCTATCTCGATCTCGACCCGGTGCAGTTCAACTATTCGCTGCTCACCCGCTCGCAGCGCATCAGCCACGAGAACCTGCGCCTGCGTGATCCCGAATGGCTTGCGGATGCGGAGACCTGGTTCCAGCAGCAGGCAGGCGCCGAGGACAATGCCGCCCGCGCGCCCATGTTCGCGCCCTACAAGCTGCGCGGCCTGACACTGAAGAACCGCGTCGTCGTCTCGCCCATGGCTCAGTACAAGGCCGTCGACGGCTGCCCGACCGACTGGCACATGGTGCATTATTGCGAGCGCGCCAAGGGCGGCGCGGGTCTCGTCTATATCGAGATGACCTGTGTGAGCCCCGAGGGTCGCATCACGCCCGGCTGCCCCGGTTTCTACAAGCCGGAGCACGAAGCCGCTTGGACGCGCATCGTCGATTTCGTTCACCGTGAGACCGATGCGCGGATCTGCGCGCAGATCGGCCATTCGGGTCCCAAGGGCTCGACCCAGCTTGGCTGGGAAGAGATGGACGCACCGCTGAAAGACGGCAACTGGCCACTCATGGCCGCCTCCGAAGTGGCATGGTCCGACGCGAACCAGACGCCGAAGGCGATGGACCGCGACGACATGGACGCGGTGCGCGACCAGTTCGTCGCTGCCGCCGGGATGGCGGAGCGCTGCGGGTTCGACATGCTCGAACTGCACTTTGCGCACGGCTATCTCCTGTCGTCCTTCATCTCGCCGATGACCAACAAGCGCACGGATGACTATGGCGGCAGCCTGGAAAACCGCATGCGCTATCCGCTGGAGATCTTCGCTGCGGTTCGGGCCGCATGGCCGGAAGACAAGCCGATCTCGGTGCGCATCTCGGCCAATGACTGGGTGGGCGACGCAGGCGTGACCCCGGCCGAAGCCGTGGAGATTGCGCGCATGCTGCAGGAAGCCGGCGTCGACATCTGCGACGTCTCGGCGGGCCAGACCTCGAAACAGGCGCGCCCGGTCTATGGCCGCATGTTCCAGACCCCGTTCTCCGATCGCATCCGCAACGAGACCGGCATGGCGACCATGGCCGTCGGCAACATCTATGAGCCGGATCACGTCAACTCGATCCTGATGGCCGGCCGCGCAGACCTCGTCTGCCTCGCCCGTCCGCATCTGGCCGATCCCTACTGGACGCTGCATGCTGCGGCAACGCTGGGCGACAGGGGCGTGACCTGGCCCGATCCCTACCTGCCCGGCCGCGACCAGCTCTACCGGCTTGCCGAGCGGGCCGAGCAGATGACGGGGAAGGTGTGATCATGTTTTCCGAGCGCTGGCTCTGCCCCTCATCCTCACCTTCTCCCCGCGCACGGGGAGAAGAGGGCATCAACGTCGCCGCTTCGTCCTTCTCCCCGCCTGCGGGGAGAAGGTGCCGGCAGGCGGATGAGGGGCATCGCCCGGCGTCAAGGAAAGGGCCGACACGATGACCGGTTCACGCCACGCACTTGTGACAGGCGGCGGAACGGGCGTCGGCGAGGCCGTGGCCCTTGCGCTCGCGGAAGCCGGCATCGATGTCACGATCTGCGGGCGGCGCGCCGAGCCGCTTGAAAAAGTGGCGGCCCGGCACGAGCGCATCCATGCGCTGACCGCCGACGTGACCGACGAAGCCTCGATGCAGGCGCTCTACGAGACGGCGGAAGCCGCGCGCGGCCCCTTCGACATCGTCATTGCCAATGCGGGCACGGCCTCCAGCGCGCCCGCCCATCGCACGAAGCTCGAAGACTGGAACCGCATCCTCGACGTCAACATGACCGGGGCGTTCCTGAGCGTGAAGCCAGCGCTTTCGCCCATGGCCAAGCGCGGCAATGGCCGCATCATCTTCATCGCGTCCGTGGCCGGCCTGAAGGGCTACGCCTATGTCGCGCCCTATGTTGCATCGAAGCATGGCGTCATCGGCCTGATGCGCGCACTCTCCGTCGAGCTGGTGAAGACCGGCGTGACGGTGAACGCGATCTGCCCCGGTTACGTGGAAACCGAGATGCTGGAAGAATCCATTCAGCGCGTGGTCGAGAAGACCGGGCGTAGCCACGAGGAAGCCCGCAAGGGGTTCGTCGAAGCCAATCCCCATGGCCGGCTGATTCAGCCCCGGGAAGTGGCCGCTGCTGCGCTTTGGCTCATCAGCCCCGAGGCCAATTCGGTCACCGGCCAGTCGATTTCCATCTCTGGAGGTGAAACATGGTAAGCGCTCCCCTCGCCGCTGTTCGCAGCGGCGCTCCGGCAAAGGAACGCCTGCGCCTGTGGATCAGAATTCTGCGCGCCTCGCGCCTGGTCGAGGCTGTTCTGCGCGAACGGCTCAAAGCCCGCTTCAACACCACGCTGCCGCGCTTCGATGTGCTGTCGGTACTCGACCGCGCGCCCGAAGGCATGGCGATGAGCGACATTTCGCGCTTTCTCCTCGTGTCGAACGGCAATGTGACCGGGATCGTGGAACGGCTCGTCACTGACGGGCTCGCCTGCCGCACGAAGCGCGACGGCGACCGCCGCACCTCGATCATCAAGCTGACGCCGGCCGGCAAGGAAGCCTTCGCCGCCATGGCCGAAGCGCATGAGCGCTGGATCAACGAACTCTTGGGCAATCTGCCCGAGGAAGAAGCCCGGGCGCTGGCCGGCACACTCAAGACATTCGAAAGCAATTGGGAGGGCGGGGTATGAGCTCCATGGCGGGTTTAAAGCCGCAGCATTTCATCTGGCGGATGGAGGGCAATGTCGCGCTGATCCAGCTTGACCGGCCCGACCGCAAGAACCCGCTCACCTTCGAGTCCTATGCCGAGCTGCGCGATACGTTCCGCGCCCTCCCCTATGCAGATGACGTGGATGCGGTCGTGTTCCTGCCCAATGGCGGAAACTTCTGCTCGGGCGGCGATGTGCACGACATCATCGGCCCGCTGGTCGACATGGATATGAAGGGCCTGCTCGCCTTCACCCGCATGACCGGCGATCTGGTGAAGGCGATGATCGCCTGCAACAAGCCGATCATCTCCGCCATCGACGGCGTGGCGGTTGGCGCCGGCGCAATCATCGCCATGGCGTCCGACCTGCGGCTGGCGACACCGGAGGCGAAGGCCGCATTTCTGTTCACCCGCGTCGGGCTGGCAGGCTGCGACATGGGCGCATGCGCCATGCTCCCGCGCATCATCGGTCAGGGCCGTGCGGCGGAACTGCTCTACACCGGCCGCTCCATGAGTGCGGAGGAAGGCGAGCGCTGGGGCTTCTACAACAGGCTCGTCGCCGCCGACGCGCTTGAAGCGGAGGCGCTGAACATGGCCGCGCGGATCGCCGCCGGACCGACCTTCGCGCATGGCATCACCAAGACGCAGCTGAATCAGGAATGGTCGATGGGTCTGGAACAGGCCATTGAGGCGGAAGCCCAGGCGCAGGCGATCTGCATGCAGACCCGGGATTTCGAGCGCGCCTACCGCGCGTTCGTCGCCAAGGAAAAACCGGTTTTCGAGGGGGATTGATGGCTGATCGTTCGTTTCTGGACTGGCCTTTCTTCGAACAGCGCCACCGCGACTGGGCCGACAGGCTGGATGCGTGGTGCGCCAAAAACCTCCCCGTCGACCACAGCGACGTGGACGCCGCCTGCCGCGACCTCGTCGCCCGGCTTGGCGAAGCGGGTTTCCTGAAACCCACCGCAGTCGACACGGCCAATCCCGGCCCGCTCGACGTGCGCACATTATGCCTGACCCGTGAAACGCTGGCCCGTCATGACGGGCTGGCCGATTTCGCGTTCGCCATGCAGGGCCTCGGCACCGGGGCGATCAGCCTGTTCGGCACGCCGGAGCAGCAGCAATGGCTCGACAGGACGCGGGCGGGCAAGGCGCTCTCGGCTTTCGCCCTGTCGGAACCGCGCTCCGGTTCGGACGTGGCGAACATGGACATGGCCGCCACCCGGGACGGCGGCGACTATGTGCTGTCCGGCGAGAAGACCTGGATCTCCAATGGCGGCATCGCCGACCTCTACACCGTGTTCGCCCGCACCGGCGAAGCGCCGGGCGCAAGAGGCATCTCGGCCTTTCTCGTACCTGCCGACACGCCGGGGCTGGAGGTCGCGGAGCGCCTCGACGTGATCGCGCCGCATCCGCTGGCGCGGCTTGCCTTCAACGATGTGCGCGTGCCCGCCTCCGCCATGATCGGCAAGCCGGGCGATGGCTTCAAGATCGCCATGTCGGTGCTCGACGTGTTTCGCTCGACCGTGGGTGCGGCCGCACTCGGCTTCGCACGCCGCGCGCTTGATGAGACCCTGGAGCGGGCAGGCAGCCGCGAGCTTTTCGGTGCGCCGCTGTTCGACCTGCAGATGGTGCAGGGACATATCGCCGAGATGGCGCTCGACATCGACGCTGCAGCACTCCTCATCTACCGCGCAGCCTGGACCAAGGACATGGGCGCACCGCGCGTCACCCGCGAGGCGGCAATGGCCAAGCTGTTCGCCACCGACCGGGCGCAGGAGGTGATCGACAAGGCAGTGCAGATACATGGCGGCGACGGTGTGCGCCGCGGACACATTGTGGAGAGCCTGTACCGGGAGATCAGGGCGCTCCGCATTTATGAGGGCGCATCAGACGTCCAGAAAGTCGTGATCGCACGGCAAACGATGAAATAGGGAGGAAACATGCTCGGACCGACAGGTCATACCGACACCTTTGCGCGGGACAATCTCCCGCCGGAAGACCAATGGCCGGCCTTCCTTCTCGATGGCTTTGACTACCCCGAATATCTGAACGCCGGCGTCGAGCTGACCGACCGACTGGTCGAGCGCGGTTTCGGCGACCATGTGGCGCTGATCGGCAATGGACGCCGCCGCACCTACAAGGAACTGGCGGACTGGACGAGCCGCCTCGCCCACGCGCTGGTCGAGGATTACGGCGTCAAGCCGGGCAATCGCATCCTGATCCGCTCGGCCAACAATCCGGCCATGGTGGCCTGCTGGCTCGCCGCCACCAAGGCGGGCGCGGTTGTGGTCAACACCATGCCGATGCTGCGCGCGGGCGAGCTGGCCAAGATTGTCGACAAGGCCGAGATCGAGCTGGCGCTGTGCGACACGCGCATCAAGGACGAGCTGGTGGCCTGCGCCAAGGAAAGCCGCTTCCTCAAGAAGGTGGTGGGCTTTGACGGCACGGCCAATTTCGATGCCGAGCTGGATCGCATCGCGCTCGACAAGCCGGTCACCTTCGACGCGGTGAAGACGGGCCGTGACGATGTCGCGCTTCTGGGGTTCACCTCCGGCACCACCGGCATCCCCAAGGCCACCATGCACTTCCACCGCGATCTGCTGATCATCGCCGACGCCTATGCGAAGGAAGTGCTTCAGGTCACGCCGGACGACGTGTTTGTCGGTTCGCCCCCGCTTGCCTTCACCTTCGGGCTTGGTGGTCTGGCGATCTTCCCGCTGCGTTTTGGCGCAACGGCGACGCTTCTTGAAAGCGCCACCCCGCCCAACATGATCGAGATCATCGAGAAGTACCGCGCGACGGTGAGCTTCACCGCGCCCACCGCCTACCGCGCCATGATGGCGGCGATGGACGAAGGGGCGGACCTTTCCTCGCTGCGCGTTGCCGTTTCGGCCGGCGAGACCCTGCCGGGACCGGTGTTCGAGGCATGGACGGAGAAGACCGGCAAGCCGATCCTCGATGGCATCGGCGCAACCGAGATGCTGCACATCTTCATCTCCAACCGTTTCGACGACCGGCACCCGGCAACCACGGGCCGCCCGGTGACCGGCTATGAAGCGCGGATCGTGGACGAGGACATGAACGAGCTGCCGCGCGGCGAAACCGGCCGGCTGGCCGTGCGCGGCCCGACCGGCTGCCGCTATCTCGCCGACGAACGGCAGAAAGAGTATGTGCGCGCCGGCTGGAACCTGACGGGCGACAGCTTCTATCAGGATGAGGAGGGCCGCTTCCATTTCGCCGCCCGCTCCGATGACATGATCCTTTCCTCCGGCTACAACATCGCCGGCCCCGAGGTAGAAGCGGCATTGCTCGCCCATGCCGAGGTGCTGGAATGCGCCGTGATCGGCGCGCCGAACGAGGAACGCGGGCAGATCGTCGAAGCGCATGTGGTGCTGGCCGAGGGTGTGGCCCGCGACGAAGCAACGGCGAAACGCCTGCAGGACCACGTGAAGGCGGTGATCGCGCCCTACAAATATCCGCGCTCGATCAGGTTTCTCGATGCTCTGCCAAAAACAGAGACGGGCAAGATCCAGCGTTTCCGCTTGAGAGAGACAGACTGAACCATGGCCAGCCAACCGGAACTCGATGACGACAACGCGGCGGACATCAAGCCGCCCATGTCCTACAGCGACTATCTGCATCTGGAGAAGATCCTCGATGCGCAGGAGCCCCTGTCTCCGGCGCGTGACGAGCTGCTTTTCATCATCCAGCACCAGACATCCGAACTCTGGATGAAGCTCGCCATCACCGAGATCCGGTCGGCGCGCGCCGCCATCGCCGATGACCAGCTGCGCCCCGCCTTCAAGATGCTGACCCGCGTGGCCCGCATCTTCGAGCAGCTCAACAGCGCATGGGACGTGCTGCGCACCATGACGCCGAGCGAATACTCCATGTTCCGCGATGCGCTTGGCCAGTCCTCGGGCTTCCAGTCGTGGCAGTACCGCTCCATCGAGTTTCTGGCCGGCAACCGCAACCTGGCGATGCTCAAGCCGCATTCGGATCTGCCGCAGATCACGGCGCGTCTTGAGGAGATCCTTGCCGAGCCGAGCCTTTACGACGAGGCGCTGCGGCTTCTGGAGCGCAATGGCTTCGACATCGGCGCTGACGCCGGACGCACCGACTGGCGCACAAGGCGCGAGGCCAACGACCAGGTGCAGAAGGCCTGGAAGGCCGTCTACTCAAAGCCTGACGAGCACTGGGCGCTTTACGAACTCGCCGAAAAACTGATCGACTTCGAGGACTATTTCCGCCGCTGGCGCTTCAACCATGTGACGACGGTGGAACGCATCATCGGCCTGAAGCGCGGCACGGGCGGCACGTCCGGCGTTTCCTATTTGCGCAAGATGCTGGATGTGGAACTATTCCCCGAGCTCTGGCGTGTCCGCACGGACATGTAGCCTGAGAAACGGGTGACAAAGCCGAAAATAACGGCAACTAATAACCTGGGAACCATTGGGAGACACTTCATGAAAAAGCTTATTGCAGCAAGCCTTTTTGCCCTGTCGGCAAGCGTTGCCGGCAACGCCTCTGCCGAGCCGGTCAAGATCGGCATGATCACCACGCTTTCCGGCGGCGGCGCAGGACTGGGCATCGACGCCCGCGACGGCTTCATGCTGGCGATCGAACAGTCCGGCAACAAGGACATCGAGGTCATCACCGAAGATGATGCGCGCAAGCCGGAACTTGCCGTGCAGATTGCGGACAAGATGATCCAGAGCGACAAGGTCGACCTGATGACGGGCATCATCTGGTCGAACCTGGCCATGGCCGTCGTGCCGTCGGCAACGGCGCAGGACGTGATCTACCTGTCGGTCAATGCCGGCCCCTCGGCTCTTGCCGGCGCTGGCTGCAGCCCGAACTATTTCAACGTCGCCTACCAGAACGACAATTTCCACGAAGCGATGGGCGAGGCCGCCAACAAGGACTTCAAGAAGACCTTCATCATGGCCCCCAACTACCCGGCCGGCAAGGACTCGCTCACCGGCTTCAAGCGCTTCTACAAGGGTGAGCTCGCCGGCGAGGTCTACACCAAGCTCGGACAGACGGACTATGCCGCCGAGATCGCGCAGATTCGCGCATCGGATGCAGACTCGGTGTTCATCTTCCTGCCGGGCGGCATGGGCGTCGCCTTCACCAAGCAGTATGCGCAGTCGGGCGTCGACCTGCCGCTGATGGGGCCGGCCTTCTCGTTCAGCCAGGACGTTCTGCCGGCAATCGGCGACGCGGCGCTTGGCGTGAAGAACTCGGCATCGTGGGCCTATGACCTCGACAATGAAGCCAACAAGACCTTCGTCGAGGGCTTCAAGGAAGCCTATGGCCGCCTGCCCTCCGTCTACGCGGCGCAGGCCTATGACACGGCGAACCTGATCCTCTCCGCCGCCGGCAAGGCAAGCGTGAAGGACAAGGATGCGTTCCGCGCAGCGCTGAAGGAAGCGGATTTCGATTCGGTTCGCGGCAAGTTCTCCTTCAACAACAACAACCACCCGATCCAGGACTTCTATGTCCGCGAGGTGGTGAAGGACGGCGACACGCTGACCAACAAGATCGTTTCCACGGCGTTCACCGACCATCAGGACGCCTACGCGGCCGAGTGCAAGATGTAGGACAGCTTCCTTCTCCCCGCTGGCGGGGAGAAGGTGCCGGCAGGCGGATGAGGGGCGGGCGCCAGTCTTTGCGGATCATGGCGCAGCCCCTCACCCTCACCCTCACCCTCTCCCCGTGAACAGGGAGAGGGAGACGTCCACGCAGCGCTCCACCTCAAAACCAGACGGCGAAAACTCCCCGTGTCCCTGACCCTTTTCATTGAGCAGATCCTGAATGGCCTGCAGTTCGGCGTGATGCTGTTCCTGATGGCCGCCGGCCTGACGCTGATCTTCGGCGTCATGGGGCTCATCAACCTTGCGCATGGTTCGCTCTTCATGGTCGGCGCATTTGCCTGCGCGACCGTGGCCGCAGCCACCGGCTCCTTCTGGCTGGGGCTTGTCGCCAGCCTTGCCGCCGCAGCCGCCGCCGGCGCGCTCGTCGAAATCCTCGTCATCAGACGGCTCTACGAACGTGACCATCTCGACCAGGTGCTCGCCACCTTCGCGCTGATCCTCATCTTCTCCGAGGGCACGCGCTGGGTGTTCGGCTCCTTCCCGCTCTATCTCGATATTCCGCAGCTTCTCTCGGGTGCAGTGCATCTGCCCGGTGGCGCGCAATATCCGATCTACCGGCTGGCCGTGATCGGCGTCGGCATCGCGGTCGCCATCGGGCTCTATCTCCTGATCGGCAAGACGCGACTGGGCATGCGCATTCGCGCTGGCGAATCCGACCGCGAGATGATCGGCGCGCTCGGCATCGACATCGGCACGCTCTACACGCTCGTCTTTGCGCTGGGCGCAGCCCTTGCCGGTCTGGCCGGCGCAATGGTGGGCGCGCTTCAGTCGGTGCAGGTGGGCATGGGCGAACCGGTGCTGATCCTCGCCTTCGTGGTTATCGTCATCGGCGGCATCGGCTCCATCAAGGGCGCGCTGATCGGCTCCATTCTGGTGGGGCTGACAGAGACGCTGGGCCGCTTCCTGCTGCCGCATTTCTTCGGCCTCTTCATGCCCAATTCGGAAGCCGCCACGATCGGCGCGGCTCTTGCCTCCATGCTGATCTACATCGTCATGGCCCTCATCCTTGCCTTCAGGCCCCAGGGCCTGTTCGCGGCGAATGCGTGAGGGACCGGCCATGACACGCGAAACAACCATCAGCATCCTGATCATTGCCGGCCTGCTTGCCGCCGCCTTCATTGCACAGGCGATGGGCGAGACCTTCTACATCACGCTGGCGACCCGCATGGCGATCCTTGGCCTTGCCGCCACCGGACTCAACATCGCGCTCGGCCTTGGTGGTCTGGTGTCGTTCGGCCATGCCGCCTTCTTCGGCATTGGCGGCTATGCGGCCGGCATTCTCGCCACTCATGCATTCAACAGTGAGCCGCTTCTCCTCGGTCTGCCCGGCACCAACCAGATGATCGTCATCTGGATCACGGGCGCGATTGCCGCCGGGCTCGTTGCCGTTCTGATCGGCCTGATTTCGCTCAGGACCTCCGGCGTCTACTTCATCATGATCACCCTCGCCTTCGCGCAGATGATCTACTATTTCGCGATCTCCTGGCCCGCCTATGGCGGCGAGGACGGTCTGTCGATCTATGTGCGCAACGCCTTTCCGGGCATGAACACGCTCGCGCCGATGAGCTTCTTCCTCATCTGCTTCGGGCTTCTGGCGCTGGGCCTCATCGTCTTCGCCATGCTTCGCGACTCGCGCTTTGGCGCAGCGCTGCAGGCGGGGCGACAGAACGAGACCCGGCTTGCCGCCGTCGGCATCGGTCCGTTCCGGGTGCGGCTCACGGCCTTCGTCATCTCGGCCATGATGACCGCGCTTGCCGGCGCGCTCTTTGCCGATCTCAACCGCTTCGTCAGCCCCTCCATGTTCTCGTGGCACATGTCGGGCGAGCTGATCGTTCTCATCATTCTTGGCGGTGTCGGCCGGCTTGCCGGGCCGCTTGCCGGGGCCATTGTCTACGTGCTGTTCGAGTTTGCGCTGGGCGGCATCACCGAGCACTGGCAGTTCTTCCTCGGCCTGATCCTGCTGGCCGTGGTGCTGTTTGCCCGCGGCGGCGTGATGGGACTTCTGGCCGGGAGGGCGCGTCATGGCTGAACCGATCCTCGACATTCGCGACCTGAGAAAAAGCTTCGGCGCGCTGAAGGCGACCGATGGCGTCAGCCTCGACCTCAGACCGGGAGAGATCCACGCGCTGATCGGCCCGAACGGCGCCGGCAAGTCGACTCTGATCCACCAGATCGCCGGTTCACTCACGCCCGACAGCGGCGAGATCCGCTTCGAGGGCCGGGATGTGAAGCCGCTCGATGTGGCGGCCCGCGCAAGGCTCGGCATGGGGCGCACATTCCAGGTGTCCTCGCTCGCGCCCGAGTTCTCGGCGCTGCGCAATGTGATGCTGGCGGTGCAGGCGCGTCAGGGCTCCAGCTTCCATTTCTTCAAACACGTCATGCGCGACCGGAGCCTCACCGAACCCGCCCGGGAAGCGCTCACGCGCGTGGGTCTTGCCGACCGCGCCGATGTGCCGGCGGCCGAGCTTTCGCACGGCGAGCGGCGGCAGCTCGAGATCGCCATCGCACTGGCGCTCGGCGCAAAGGCGTTTCTGCTTGATGAGCCGATGGCGGGCATGGGGCCGGAAGGCTCGCAGGCGCTGACCGGGTTTCTCGATCGTCTGCGCGACGAAGCGCCGATCCTTCTGATAGAGCACGACATGGACGCCGTCTTCGCACTGGCCGACCGCATCTCCGTTCTCGTCTACGGGCGGATCATCGCCACCGGCTCGGTCGATGACATTCGCAACCATCCCGCCGTGCGCGAAGCCTATCTGGGAGACGGCGCATGAAGCTGCTCGACATCCAGGATCTCAAAACCTTCTATGGAAAGTCACAGGCGCTCTTCGGCGTCGACCTTTCGGTCGAAGAAGGAGAGGCCGTGGCGCTGATGGGCCGCAACGGCATGGGCAAGACGACAACGATCCGCTCCGTCTGCCACCTGACGCCACCGCAATCCGGCAGCATTGCCTTTGCCGGCAAGGACATCACGCGGATGAAGCCGCACCGCATCGCGCGGCTCGGCGTGGGACTGGTGCCGGAAGGCCGGCGCTGCTTCCCGAACCTGACGGTGGAGGAAAACATCCTCGCCGCCGCACGTCCCGGCAAATGGACGCTCGATGGCGTGAACACGCTGTTCCCGCGACTGGCGGAGCGGCGCGATCAGTATGCGAGCACGCTTTCGGGCGGCGAGCAGCAGATGCTTGCCATCGGCAGGGCGCTGGCTACCAATCCACGCCTGCTCATTCTCGACGAGGCGACCGAAGGGCTTGCCCCGGTGATCCGGCAGGACATCTGGCGCGCCATCCGCGCCATCCGGGCGGAGGGCCAGTCGATCCTGATTGTCGACAAGACGCTGAGCGAGCTTCTGCCCGTGGCAGACCGCTGTGTCATTCTCGAAAAAGGCCGCACCGCATGGACCGGTGCGCCCCTGGCGCTCACCGATGAAATCCAGCAGCGCTTCCTCGGCGTGTGATCACGCCTTTCGTTCCCAAGCATGAAGGAAATAGCATGACTGTCCCGCTTCACCAGATTCTCCAGCCAGCCGACTGGGTTCCTGCCAAGGGGTATTCCAATGGTGTTGTTGCAAGGGGGCGCACCGTCTTCCTTGGGGGTCAGATCGGCTGGAACAGCAATCAGGTGTTCGAGACCGACGACTTCATCGGCCAGGTGCGTCAGGCGCTTGAGAACATTGTCACGCTTCTCAAGGAAGCGGGTGCCGGGCCGGAGCACGTGGTGCGCCTGACCTGGTTCATCACCGACAAGGAAGCCTATGGCAGCCGTCTGCGCGAGCTGGGCGAAGCCTATCGTTCCGCCATGGGCCGTAACTTCCCGCCCATGAGCGTCGTGCAGGTCGTGGCGCTGATCGAAGACGAGGCGAAGGTCGAGATCGAAGCCACAGCCGTTCTGCCCGACTAGCCGCACGAGGCTCAAGCGCCGGGCATCTGAGAACGACGCCCGGCGCTATCACTTTGCTGCGGTGCCAAGCGCCCTCGCCCTTCGACAGGCTCAGGATGAGGGCTAGTGGAAACGCCGTGCTTCTTTCCAACGTGGAACGCGGACGCAGGAGCATATCCCGCGCGTGGCGCTACGGCTTTTCTGAGCGGTTTAAGTAGCCCTCATCCTGAGCCTGTCGAAGGGCGAGGGTGCCCGGCACCGCAGCCAAAAGGCTCGTCACCCTGCGCCGGCTTCGCGTGAGTCCACCTCCCGCTCGGCATCCTCCCGTGCATTGCGGCGCAGCGTGTAAACGAAGGCCACAAGGAACATGCCCGTCATCAGAAGCACGATGGTCGGGGCCGGCGCGCTGTCGATGAAGAAGCTCAGATAGACGCCAAAGAACGAGGCGAACAGCGCCACCGCCAGGCTGACAAGCAACATGCGGTCGAAGCGCCGGACGAGCAGGAACGCCACCGCGCCCGGCCCGATCAGAAGCGCGATCGCCAGAATGATGCCCACCGCCGTCAGAGCTGCCACGATGGTCAGCGACAGGATTGCCAGTAGCCCGTAATGCAGTACCCGCACCGGCAGGCCGATTGCCTTGGCGTGCTGCGGGTCGAACGCATTGAGAAGCAGGTCGCGGCGGAACAGAAGAATGGCCGCGCACACAAACAGCGCAATGATGCCCGTCTGCGTGATGTCGCCCCAGGTCACGCCCAGCATGTCGCCGAACAGGATGTGATCGAGATGCACCTCGGTCTGGATCTTGGTGTAGAGCAGCAGGCCGAGCCCGAACATGCCGGAGAAGACGACGCCCATGATGGTGTCTTCCTTCACCCGGCTGTTTTCCTTCAGATAGCCGATGCCCACAACGCAGGTCATGCCGGCCACGAACGCGCCGATGGCGAAGGGGATGCCGATGATATAGGCGATGACCACACCCGGCAGAACGGCATGGCTGACGGCGTCACCCATCAACGACCAGCCCTTCAGGATCAGAAAGCAGGAAAGCAGCGCCATGGGCGCGGCGATCAGCACCGAGATGATGAACGCCTGCTGCATGAACGGAAAGGCGAAAGGCATCAGCGCCGTGTCGAGAAAGCCGCTCATGCGCCCGCCTCCTGCATCGACTGTTCCAGCGCCTCACGGGCGCGTCGGCGCGCGGCCAGCATGCCGTGCTTTGGCGCAAAGACGAAGGCGGTGAGGAAGGTCAGCGTCTGGAGCACAACGATGATCCCGCCCGTCGCGCCATCAAGGAAGTAGCTGGCGTAGGCGCCGACAAAACTCGACACCGCCCCGATGGCGACCGCGATGGCGACCAGACGCGGGAAACGGTCCGTCAGGAGATAGGCCGTCGCACCCGGCGTCACCACCATGGCGATGACGAGAAACGCGCCGACCGTCTGCATGGCGGCAACCGTGCAGGCGCTCAGAAGCGTGAAGAAGATCAGCCGCAGAAAGCCCGGATTGAGACCGATGGAGCGGGCGTGGTTCTCATCGAAGAAGGCGACCATCAGATCCTTCCACTTGACCGCGAGCACGGCCAGCGTGACGCCGGAAATGATGACGAGCTGAAGCGTGTCGGACGGCGTGATGGCGAGGATGTTGCCCAGAACGATGGTCTGGATATTCACCGAGGCCGGCGACAGCGAGATCATGAACAGACCTAGGCCGAAGAAGGACGTGAAGATCAGACCGATGATCGCATCCTCCCGCAGCCTTGTGCGCTGGTTGAGGAAGAACATCGCGCCTGCCGCCAGACCACCGGCGAAGAACGCACCGATGGAAAATGGCAGGCCAAGCATGTAAGCGCCGGCAACGCCGGGCACGATGGAATGCGAAAGCGCATCGCCGATCAGCGACCAGCCCTTGAGCATCAGATAGGCCGACAGGAAGGCGCAGACCCCGCCCACCAGCGCGCTCACCCACATGGCGTTGACCATGTAGCCATAGGAGAAAGGTTCGAGCAGATAGGCGCTCATTTGCGCTTGCCCTCGTCCGGGCGTCCGTTCTTCTCATCGCCATAGATGACGAAGGGCCGCTCATCGTCGGTCAGAACGGTGACCTGCCGGGAATCTTCCTCGGCATCTTCATGCAGCTCCGCGCCGCCGAGCGTGAACTGGCGCAGGACGCCGCCAAACGCCTTTTCCAGATTGGCGCGCGTGAACACATCCTCGGTGGGACCGGCTGCCAGTACCGTGCGGTTGATCAGGATCGTGCGGTCGCAGAAACGCGGGACGCTGCCCAGATTATGCGTCGAGACCAGCATGACATGGCCTTCTTCGCGCAGCGCCTTGAGCAGCGCGATGATGGATTCTTCGGTCCGCACATCGACGCCGGTGAAGGGCTCGTCGAGCAGGATCACCCTGCCCTCCTGCGCCAGCGCGCGAGCCAGAAAGACGCGCTTTTTCTGGCCGCCCGACAATTCGCCGATCTGACGTTTGCGGAAGTCGGCCATGCCGACGCGCTCAAGCGCGGCCTCGACCATTTCATGGTCCTGCCGGCGCGCCCAGCGCATGAAATTCATGTGGCCATAGCGGCCCATCATCACCACGTCCTCGACCAGAACCGGGAAGTTCCAGTCGACTTCCTCGGCCTGCGGGACATAGGCCACGACATTGCGCTTGAGCGCCCGACCGGCCGGCTCGCCCAGGATGGAGACATCGCCCTTTGCCAGCGGAACAAACCCCATGATCCCCTTGAACAGGGTGGACTTGCCGCTGCCATTCACGCCGACAAGGGCCGCAATGGTTCCGGTGGGGATGGAGAAGCTCGCATCGCGCAGCGCCGTGTGGCCATTGCGGTAGGTGACGGTGACATCACGAACGTCAATGCCGGCGGACTGCGCCGCCGGCTTCTTCTTCATGTTCACAACGGGTGCGTTCATTGCCCGGTCAATCCTTCGGCAATGGTCTCGCTCGTGGCCCTTAAGAGATCCAGATAGGTGGGAACCGGGCCGTTGTCGTCGCTGAGCGAGTCCACATAGAGAACACCGCCATAGGCCGCCCCCGTCTCACGCGCCACCTGCTTTGCGGGATTGGGCGAGACGGTGCTTTCGCTGAAGACGGCCGGCGCATTGGTTTCGCGGATCTGGTCGATCACATGACGCACCTGCTGCGGCGTGCCCTGCTGGTCGGCATTGATCGGCCAGATGTAAAGCTCCTTCAGCCCGAAATCACGCGCCAGATAGCTGAACGCGCCTTCACTGGTGACAAGCACCCGGTGATCTTCGGGAATGGCCGCCAGCCGCTCACGGATCGGATCGACAACGGACTGGATCTCGGCCTTGTAGGCCTCCGCGTTCTTCGCATAGATCCCGGCATTCTCCGGATCGTATTGCGAGAACGCGTCGCGGATATTGTCGACATAGATCAACGCATCGCTCGGCGACATCCAGGCATGCGGGTTTGGCTTGCCGGTATAGGGTCCGTCACCGATGCTCATCGGCTCCACGCCTTCCGAAACGACGACACTCGGCACATCCTTCAGATTGCGGAAGAAGCGCTCGAACCAGAGTTCGAGATTGAGCCCGTTCCAGAGGATCAGCTCGGCGTCCTGCGCCCGCAGGATGTCGCCGGGCGTCGGCTGGTAATTATGGATTTCGGCATTGGGCTTGGTGATCGACTCGACCACCGCAGCATCGCCGGCGACATTGCGCGCCATGTCCGCGATGACGGTGAATGTGGTGACCGCCTTGAAACGTTCGTCCTGCGCAAAGGCGGAGGACGCGGCAAGCATTGCAATGACGAAAGTGGCCAATCGCTTGGCTGATGGCATGAGAATCCCCTGAAACACATCGAAACTGCTGCAACGCTTCATAGTTATGGTGAATTCCGCCGCCCGTCAATGCAATTGCAAATCGTTTGCAATAAAAAAGGAAAGAATGCCGGGAATGCGGGCTTTCCTGAGGAGAAGCACCGGCAAGTGAAGATCGAATCTTTGCAACTGATTGTCATCTGGCGCATAGTCTGCCGATGAATCAGCACCCCGCCCACAAGCCGGATTACGAGAAGGAACTGCGCCGCGCCGGTGTTCGCATCACCAGGCCGCGCAAGATCATTCTTCGCATTCTGACGGAAACGGACGATCATCCCGACGCGATGGAAATCTTCCAGCGCGCGACGATCATCGACCCCAGCATCTCGCTTTCAACCGTCTACCGGACCATGAAACTTCTTGAAGAAATGGGCGCGATCCACCGCCATGCCTTCGAGGGCGGACGCGCACGCTTCGAGCAGGCCGACGGTGAACATCACGACCACCTGATCGACATGGATACGGGTGACGTGATCGAGTTTCACTCGGACCGGATCGAGAAGCTTCAGGAAGAGATCGCCCGCTCGCTCGGCTACGACATCGTGCACCATCGGCTGGAGCTTTACGGCAGGAAACGCAGGAAAACCTGACCCCTGAACGCAAGAGCCGCCGTGGTGGAGGGGAAACCACGGCGGCCATGCTTGAAACACCGCGGCAGCCCGGAGAGGGGGGATGAGGCTGCCGCTATTTCGTCCGGTAAAGGCGGGGGACGAGCCTTTTGCGGACCACGGCGAAAAATGCCGCTGTGTGTTATTTTGTGCTTGAACGTGGCTATTCAAGGGCACGGGACATTACAACTTCGTAACAAACGCGTGATAGAAAGCGGTAGGCCCTGTTCCACCTTGTCAGGACACCTGTCCGAAAGGCGCGGACAGCCCCCCTTTTCCATGGACAGGCGCACCCCGCCGCGCTACCCGTAGCAGCCATGAAAAAAGGCGATCATCTCTTCCTCGTTGACGGTTCGGGCTACATCTTTCGCGCCTATCACGCGCTGCCCCCGCTGACCCGCAAATCCGACGGCCTGCCGGTGGGCGCCGTCGCCGGCTTCTGCAACATGCTCTGGAAGCTTCTGCAGAATGCGCGCGATACGGAGGTGGGCGTCACCCCGACCCATTTCGCGGTCATCTTCGACCATTCCTCGAAGACGTTCCGCAACGATCTTTACCCGGAATACAAGGCCAACCGCTCGGAGCCGCCGGAGGATCTGGTGCCGCAGTTCGGTCTGATCCGCGAGGCGACGCAGGCCTTCGACCTGCCCTGCATCGAGCTGGCCGGCTTCGAGGCCGACGACCTGATCGCCACCTATGCGCGGCTCGCAAGCGAGGCCGGCGGCGACACCACGATCATCTCCTCCGACAAGGATCTGATGCAGCTCGTGACCGAAAACGTCTCGATGTACGATCCGATGAAGGACCGGGAAATCAACATTCCCGAAGTGATCGAGAAATGGGGCGTGCCGCCCGAGAAGATGATCGACCTGCAGGCGCTCACGGGCGATTCCGTCGACAATGTTCCCGGCGTGCCGGGCATCGGTCCCAAGACGGCGGCCCAGCTTCTGGAAGAATATGGCGATCTCGACACGCTGCTCTCCCGCGCCGAGGAGATCAAGCAGAAGAAACGCCGCGAGAACCTGATCGAATTCGCCGACAAGGCGCGCATTTCGCGCGAGCTGGTCAAGCTCAGGATCGATGTTCCGGTGGAGCACGCCATCGACACGTTCGAGCTCGCCCCGCCGGACGGGCCGAAGCTGATCGGCTTCCTGAAAGCAATGGAGTTCACCACGCTGACGCGCCGTGTGGCCGAGGCCACCGGAGCCGAAGTGGCCGAGATCGAGGCCGCCCATGTGGAGGTCGAAGCCGGCGCGGACGCGCATGGCCCCGACCTCACGCCGGCCGAAGACATGGGCGATGCGGACACACCGTCGAAGCTCGCCAACAGGATCGCAGAAGCAGGCTCGGCACAGACTTTCGATCACGCCGGCTATGAATGCATCCGCGATCTCGACACACTGAAAAAGTGGGTCGCGGAAGCCTATGAGGCAGGCATCCTCGCTTTCGACACCGAGACCACCTCGCTTGATCCGATGCAGGCGGAGCTGTGCGGCTTTTCGCTTGCGACCAAACCCGGCCGCGCAGCCTATGTGCCGATCGCGCACAAGAGCGGCAGTGGCGACCTTCTGGGCGGCGGGCTGATCGAGAACCAGCTTTCGCAGGAAGAGGCGCTGGAGGCGATCCGCGCCATGATGGCCGATCCCGCCGTTCTCAAGATCGGGCAGAACCTGAAATATGACTGGCTGATCATGTATCGGCTTGGCGTGGAGATCGTCGGCTGCGACGACACCATGCTGATCTCCTATGTGCTCGATGCCGGCACCGGCAGCCACGGCACGGTGGGCCACGGCATGGACGCGCTTTCCGAGCGCTGGCTCGGCCACAAACCCATCCCCTACAAGGAACTGACCGGCACCGGTCGCAAGCAGATCACCTTCGACATGGTGGATCTGGAGCGCGCCACCGCCTATGCAGCCGAGGATGCCGACATCACGCTGCGGCTGTGGCAGGTGCTCAAGCCCCGGCTCGCCGCCGAAGGGCTGGTCTCCGTCTATGAGCGGCTCGAGCGCCCCATGATCCCGGTGATCGGCCGGATGGAGCATCGCGGCATTTCCGTCGACCGCCAGATCCTGTCGCGCATGTCGGGTGACTTCGCCCAGACGGCCGCCGGCATCGAAGACGAAATCTACACGCTGGCCGGCGAGCGCTTCACCATCGGTTCGCCCAAGCAGCTCGGCGAAATCCTGTTCGGCAAAATGGGGCTGCCGGGCGGCAGCAAGACCAAGACAGGCCAGTGGTCGACCTCGGCGCAGGTGCTGGAGGACCTGGCTGGCGCAGGGCACGAACTGCCGCGCAAGATCGTCGACTGGCGGCAGGTGACGAAGCTCAAATCCACCTACACGGATGCGCTGCCGGGCTACATTAATCCCGAGACGAAGCGCGTTCACACGTCCTACGCCCTCGCCTCCACGACGACGGGCCGCCTCTCCTCCTCCGAGCCGAACCTGCAGAACATCCCGGTTCGCACGCCGGAAGGCCGCAAGATCCGCACCGCCTTCGTGGCGCCGGAAGGCGCAAAGCTGATCTCTGCCGACTACAGCCAGATCGAGCTTCGCGTGCTTGCCCATGTGGCCGACATTGCGGAACTGAAGAAGGCGTTTGCCGACGGGCTCGACATTCACGCCATGACGGCGTCGGAAATGTTCGACGTGCCGGTGGAAGGCATGCCATCGGAGGTGCGCCGGCGCGCCAAGGCGATCAATTTCGGCATCATCTACGGCATCTCCGCCTTCGGTCTCGCCAACCAGCTCGCCATTCCGCGCGAGGAAGCCAGCGCCTATATCAAGCGCTATTTCGAGCGCTTCCCCGGCATCAAGGACTACATGGACGCCACCAAGGCCAAGGCCAAGGAACTCGGCTATGTCGAGACGATCTTTGGCCGCCGGGCACACTACCCTGAGATCCGTTCGTCCAATCCGCAATTGCGCGCCTTCAACGAGCGCGCCGCGATCAACGCGCCGATCCAGGGTTCGGCGGCGGACATCATCCGCCGCGCCATGGTGCGCATGGACGAAGCGCTTGCGGACGCCGGATTCGGCGAGGTGAAAATGCTTTTGCAGGTGCATGACGAACTGATCTTCGAAGCGCCCGAAAGCAAGGTCGACGCGGTCATCCCGCTGATCTGCGACGTGATGGAAAACGCCGCCCTGCCGGCCCGCCCCCTCTCCGTCCCGCTTCAGGTTGAAGCGCGCGCCGCCGACAACTGGAACGAGGCGCACTGACGCCATGACTGTCTTCGGGCTCGATCTGACCGTTGTCGCTTCTTTCGCTCTGGCATCGACGCTGATCGAGCTTACGCCCGGACCGAACATGGCCTATCTGGCCCTTATCTCCGCCTCGGAAGGCCGCCGCCCCGGCTTCGCGACGGTCGCCGGCGTGGCGCTCGGGCTCAGCATTGTCGGCATCATTGCCGCGCTCGGCGTGGCGCAGGTCATTCAGGCTTCCGACCTGCTCTATGAGGGGCTGCGCTGGGCGGGTGTGCTCTTCCTGCTCTTTCTGGCCTGGGATGGCTGGCGCGATGGCGGCGACGTCTCTGCGGCGGGAGACAAGCCCGACGGCGCGCATTTCATGCGCGGTCTCGTCACCAATCTGCTCAATCCCAAGGCGGCGGTTTTCTACATCGCCGTTTTACCGACCTTCGTGGACCCCACGCAGCCACTGACGCCGCAGACCATTCTCCTCACCTCGATCTATGTGGGCGTGGCGACACTGATCCACGGCATGATCGTGGTGCTGGCAAGCACACTACAGCCATTTCTGACCGACGCCCGGCGCGAGCGGATCGCACGGCGCACACTCTCCGCCCTTCTCGCGCTCGTCGCGCTCTGGTTCGGCTGGTCAACGGCCCGCTAGAACACCGTGCCTCCATCTGGGCAGGGAGCCGCCCCTGCGAAGCGGCTGAACTTCCTTTCGAGGTGAGTGTTACGCGCGTCAAAAAATGCCGACTCTGCCATTTTCGAAAATTGTGTTAACTTTAGGCAATGATCGCAGTCGATAAGCCAGCCAATGGTTTGTGGCGACAGATCGTTTCCTTGTGAGTCTTGGTTGGCTGATTGGCTTGTCTGAGTTCCGCGATCAACGCGGACAATCAAGAAACCATGGCGGGAAAACCATGACAGCCAAGACACCAAGCGAACTCCGCGACCATATTCGCGGAGATGTCATCACCCAATCCGACAACAGCTACGATGAGGCGCGCAAGGTCCACAACGGAATGATCGACAAACGGCCCGTCGTCATCGTGCGGGCAGCCAATGCCGGCGACGTGATGACTACAGTCCACTATGCCCGCGACAACGGGCACGAACTTTCTGTGCGCGGCGGCGGGCACAGCGGTCCCGGCTTCGGCACCAATGACGGAGGCGTCGTTATCGACCTGTCGCATATGCGCAGCGTCCGGGTCGATCCGGGCGCCAAGACGGTTCGCGCCGAGGGAGGTACTACGTGGGGTGATTTCAATTCGGCCACCCATGCCTTTGGTCTCGCCACTACGGGCGGGATCATCTCCACAACCGGCATTGCCGGGCTCACGCTAGGCGGAGGGATCGGGTACCTCTCCCGTGGTCATGGCCTGTCGCTCGACAACCTGATTTCGGCAGATGTCGTGACGGCTGACGGAAAGATGCTGATCGCAAGTGAAGACAGGAATGCCGACCTCTTCTGGGCCATCCGCGGCGGCGGCGGAAATTTCGGCATTTGCACCTCGCTCGAGTACAAGCTCCAACCGGTCGAAACGGTCTATTGGGGCCCGATGTTCTTCGAGATCGAAGAAACCGAAACGATCTTCAGGTTTTATCGGGACTACATCAAGACCGCGCCGCGCGAGATGGGCGCCTTTCCGGCCTTCCAGATCGCGCCGCCACTGCCATTCATCCCGGAAGACCGCCACGGCGACATGTTCTGTGCCATCGTCGCCTGCTGGTCAGGGGATCCGTCCGAGGGCGAAAAACAGTTCAAGGCGTTCCACGACATTGCCGAGGTCAAGGCCGAACATGTCGGGCCGGTGCCGTATCCGGCAATCAACGCGGCTTTCGATGGCCTTTTCCCCACGGGCATCCGACAATACTGGAAAGGCAACTTCGTCAAGGAGCTCACCGACGAAGCGATCGCGGCGCATGTCCAGCACGGACCGAACGCACCGACGGTCAGTTCCACCATGCATCTTTATCCGATCAACGGCGCGTGTCAGGACGTGGATTCTGATGCCACAGCCTTTGGGCACAGAGACGCCAACTTCTCGATGGTGGTTCTGGCCGCATCCGACGACCCGGCCGATGACGCGGCCCATACCAAATGGGTGCGAGACTATTCGGATGCGGTGGCGCCGTATTCCGAACCAGGCGGCTATATCAACTTCATGGATGAAGACGATGCCGGGCGCGCGCAGGAGAACTTCGGTGGCAATTACGACAGGCTCCTGAAACTCAAGCGCCAATATGACCCGGACAACCTGTTCCACATAAACCAGAACATCGCGCCATAGGCCGACGTTTCCAAGTGTAGATATCGCCCACCCAGGCGTCCGGTTTTCGGCCTGCGGGACAGGCCAAATCTCTTTACACGAGAAGGGAGGAAGACCCCATGATGATCGCGCGTTGGACCTGCGAAGCTAAATTTGGAATGAAATCGGAAGCGCTGGCGCTTCACAAAGAATGGGCCGAGCAGATCGGCTCGCAAACGGATATTGATATGTCGAAAAGCCGCGTGATAACCGGTTCGATCGGCGCCAAGGAGGCCGTTATTCAGGACGAGTTCGAGATTTCTAATCTCGCTGAGCTTGATAATTTTTTCGACAAGATCGGATCGATCAAGATGCATGCCGACTGGGGCAAGAAGATGGGCGAAGTGATCGTTTCGGGCTCGACATATTGGGAAGTGTTCCGCGTCGTCGAGTAGTTTGTCCAATTGGCGTCCGCATCGCTGCCGTTCGTTCACGTCGCGGCGAATGCCCGGTTCCCGGTCAACGAACGGCGGCTTTCAGGGCAAGGGCAAGCGCTGGTGAATGACCAATTTGCGCGGCGCGAAGCGGGCGATTTCCGTTCATGCCAGCGCAGGGCGGGAAGTCGCCGTTTCTTACTTGTTGCAGATTTATGAAGCATATCCGAACCCCAAGGTTCTGCTGGACCAAGGGGCTCGGCTTGTTCTTTTACCATACGCCCGCATGCAGTTCAGGGGCTGGCTGCGAAGGTGGGGTTTTCTGTATGGAAGGGGCCAGAACCGGCTCTCACCATAATTCGTAGCGCAGACCAACGCGGATCTCATGCGTGGCAAGATCGCTGTCGTGGCCCTGCACGCCTGTCGCACCGGCTGCCGCCGTCGCAGCATCCCAGGCGAACATGTTGCCGCCATCGACATGACGATAGCGGTAGCCGAGGTCCACCTTCATGTTGTTGGAGAAGTCATAGGACATGCCGGCCATGAGCGCGTAGGTGAAGCGCCAGTCCGACTCGCCCGAATGCCTGGACGTGCCCGCAAAGCTGGTGCCGCCGCAGCCGCCACCCACGCAGTAGGCACTGTTGGCGAGTTCATCCCAGCGCATATAGGTGTAGCCGATGCCCGCGCCCACATAGGGTGTGAAGCCCACATAGGTGCCGAGGTCCACATAGGCGTTTAACAGCGCGGAATACCCGGTGACTTCCGAGCCGTCCTCGGAACGACAGGTCGTTCCAGCAGGAGCACCCGGACAGGGAACCGCGCTCGAGGTCGTGCCGTTAAAACCGGCAGTAAAGCGATCAAGCGTCGCGTCGGCGCGGAACCAGTCGGTGAAGGAATAGCCAAAACCCAGACCGAAGCTGAAATCCTTCGAAAGGGAGACGCTGTCGAATGCGGCGGAACCGTAGTTCACGCCATCGAAGGTGCGATAGGTGAAGGGGTCCTTGGCGCTGGTTTTCAGCGAATAGCCAATGTCGCCGCGCAGGTACCAGCCGCTGCCAATCTCCACCGGCACCACGTCAGGCACTTCTTCAATAATGATCGGTGGGTCATAGTCAGCGGCCTGCGCTGCGCCGATGGAAACCAGCGTCAGAGAAACCGAAGAGACAAGCAGACGGGTGATAGTGCTCATAATCCGAACTCCGCGAGACGCGACGGATTAAGGGTGCCCCCGCCGCTTTATCTCCCCATAATTAACCATTCGGGTTAAGCGGCGGTTAAGGCTAACGCATGGTTATCGCAGGCGTTTACGATAACGACTGCGCAAAACAAAACCGCCCGGTATTTGGGCCGGGCGGTTTTGAAAAATGCAGACTATCTTACGCGTAGGTCTTACTTGTAGACCGGCGGCTCGAAGGGCGGCGGATCATAGGTGACCACCTGAGGCGCGGCGCAGTTGGTGTTGCCACCGAACTGATAGCGCAGACCCGCGCGGGCCTCGTGAACGTTGAACCCCTTGTCGAAGCCCGGAGCAACGCCCGAAGCATACTCAAACATGCGACCGCCGTTCACCCGCGTGAAGCGATAGCCCATGTCGAGGTTCAGATTCTCGGTAAGGCAGTAGGAAGCACCGGCCATCAGCGAGTAGGCGAAGCGCCAGTTGCTGGAACCCTCGTGAACCGTCGTGCCATCGGGCGTGGTGTTCGTCAGGTCGTCCCACTTGATGTGAGCGCCACCGATACCCGCACCGACATAAGGCGTGACGCCGTGATAGGTGCCAAGGTCGATATAAGCGTTGGCCATCAGCAGCCAGGCGCTATAGGCCGAGGTATCCGTGGAAACGCAAGGTCCGCCAGAGCACGTGCCCGACGTGGAGCCGGTGAAATCCGACTTGAACCAGTAGTCCGCCGTCAGATCGGCGCGAAGGTAGCGATTGATCTGGTAACCGACACCGGCGCCCAGCGACATAGCGCCCTTCAGGTCCGTCGTGTCGAAGGACGCCGTTCCTCCGCGAAGGCCACCGGCCCCCGGACCATAGGTGATGTATTCGGTGCCGCGCAGCTTCGACCAGTGATAGTCGACATCGCCGCGAATATACCATCCGCCAAATTCCGGTGCGGCGGGCTCGATGATCGGCGGCAGTGGTTCGGGCGCTTCGATGATCGGCGGTTCATAGAGATCGGCGGCATAGCCTGCGGTCGGAGCAAAAAGCAGCAAGGCCGCCCCGAAGACCTTCGTAGACTTCAACATATGTTCCCATCCTTGGCGTTGCCGCGCCCCCCTGGGCACACCGGCAAATTGCAACTCGACGGGAGTATTTGACCAAAAAAGTTAAATACGACTTAACCTTAAGCCTTAACCACGACGCGAATACACGCCTGACGCGCAAAGGGGCAAAATCAAAGCCAAAATACAAAAAGCCGGCACGAATGCCGGCTTTTCAGAATGCTTTTTCGACAGTGCCCGTCAGGGCCTGGCTCAGGCGGCGCTCTTCGAATCCGCGATCGCGCCAATCACGTCATCGACCACGCTTTCCACGAGTGCGGGATCATCGGCCTCGGCCATCACGCGGATCAGCGGTTCGGTGCCGGAGGGACGGATCACGAGACGGCCCTTGTCGCCCAGGCGGGCCTCTGCGTCGGCGATGGCCGATTTGACCGGCGCAGCCTCCAGCGGCTTGCCGCCGCTGATGCGCACATTCTTGAGCAGCTGCGGCACCGGCTCGAACTGTTTGCACACTTCACTGGCCGGGCGATCCTCGCGCTTGATGCAGGCCAGAACCTGCAGGGCGGCCACCAGCCCGTCACCCGTGGTCGTGAAGTCGGACAGGACCACATGGCCCGACTGCTCGCCGCCGATGTTCAGACCGTCGGCGCGCATGCGCTCGACCACATAACGGTCGCCCACCTTCACGCGGTGAAGGTCGAGCTTCAGGTCGTGCATGAAGCGCTCGAGACCGAGATTGGACATGATCGTCGCAACAACACCGCCGCCCTGGAGCTTGCCGGCCTTGTGCCAGAACTGCGCGATCAGCGCCATGATCTGGTCGCCATCGATCACCGTGCCGTTCTCATCGACGATCACAACGCGGTCGGCGTCACCATCAAGCGCGATGCCGATATCGGCGCGCACTTCGTGCACCTTCTTGGCGAGCCCCAGCGGATGGGTGGAACCGCAATCATCGTTGATGTTGACGCCATTCGGCTCGTCATTGATCGCGATAACCTCTGCGCCAAGCTCCCAGAGAACTGCGGGCGCCACCTTGTAGGCAGCGCCATTGGCGCAGTCGAGAACAATGCGCAGACCCGAAAGCGACATGGAGCGCGGCAGCGTCCGTTTGGCGAACTCGATATAGCGGTCATGCACGCCATCGACGCGCGTCGCGCGGCCCAGCGCGCCATTATCGGCCAGCGCCAGCTCGACTTCCTTGTCGAGCATGGCCTCGATGCGGCCCTCGATCTTGTCCGAGAGCTTGTAGCCGTCCGGGCCGAACAGCTTGATGCCGTTATCGTAATAGGGATTGTGCGATGCGGAGATCATCACGCCGATATCGGCGCGCAGCGAGCGCACGAGCATGGCGACAGCCGGCGTCGGTATCGGGCCGAGCAGGAAAACGTCCATTCCCGCCGCGCAGAAACCGGACACCAGCGCGTTCTCGATCATGTAGCCGGAAAGTCGCGTATCCTTGCCAAGAACGACGCGATGACGGTGGCTGCCATTCTTGAATGCCAGGCCAGCCGCCATGCCCACCTTCATGGCAATCTCGCCGGTCATCGGAAAACGGTTGGCGCGCCCACGGATACCGTCCGTGCCAAAATACTTCTTTGCCATTTTTTCCTTACTGCCCCTACGGCGCACTTTGTCTGGTTTGCGTGTCAAAGCGGCGTCCCTCACTCACTTTTTGCCACAGGAGCAACACTCGTTCGCATCAAATTCTGTGAGCCAGTGTAACGCTTTGCCAATAAACGTCTGCTTGCGAATTATGATTAACAACACGTTAAAAGGCACATAAATACTCGTGATTTCGCCTTTTGCGCGATTTTGGTAACATTATCAAGAAACCAAAAACGCCGTGAAACTGAGTTCACGGCGTTTTCATTTGTTACGGCAATTGGCGTTTTGAGATCTGCCTAGCCCTGCGGCTGAGGTTCCATACCGCCTTCCGGTTCGTCGCCATCCTTCTTCTGGCCCTGGGAGCGCGTACCGGTTTTCGGCACGGCGGAGCCGCGGGAAGGGGGCGTGTCGTCACCGGCATCGCGCGAGGGCTTCTCACCACGCAGCAGCGCCTTGATCTCATCACCCGACAGGGTCTCATATTCGAGCAGGCCTTCGGCAATGGCGATCCAGCCATCGTTCTTCGTGGTCAGGATCTCACGCGCCGTCGCATAGGCCTCATCGATCAGACGGCGAACTTCGCTATCGATCTTCTGCTGCGTTTCCTGCGACATGTTCTGCTGGCGTGCAACGGAATGGCCGAGGAAGACCTCTTCCTGGTTCTCGCCGTAAGCCACCTGGCCGAGCTCGTCCGAGAAGCCCCACTGGGTCACCATGGCGCGGGCAAGCTTGGTGGCCTGCTCAATGTCGGAAGACGCGCCGGAGGTGATGTTCTCCTTGCCGAACTTCAGTTCTTCGGCAACGCGGCCCCCCATCATGATGGCGAGACGCGACACCATCCACTTGTAGCTCATCGAGTAGCGGTCGCCCTCGGGAAGCTGCATGACCATGCCCAGTGCACGGCCGCGCGGAATGATGGTCGCCTTGTGGAGCGGATCTGCCTTCGGCACGTGGAGCGCGACCATGGCGTGGCCGGCCTCGTGATAGGCGGTCAGTTCCTTCTCTTCCTGGGTCATGGCGTGCGAGCGGCGCTCGGCACCCATCATGACCTTGTCCTTCGCGTCCTCGAATTCCTGCATGGTGACGAGACGCTTGTTGCGGCGCGCCGCCATGAGGGCAGCCTCGTTGACGAGGTTGGCGAGGTCCGCACCGGAGAAACCCGGCGTGCCACGCGCGACGACCTTGAGGTCGACATTCGGCGCCATCGGCACGTTGCGCACATGCACTTTCAGGATCTTCTCGCGGCCGGCCACATCCGGGTTCGGCACCACGACCTGACGGTCGAAACGGCCGGGACGCAGAAGCGCGGGGTCGAGAACGTCCGGACGGTTGGTCGCGGCGATCAGGATGATGCCTTCATTGGCCTCGAAGCCGTCCATCTCGACCAGAAGCTGGTTCAGCGTCTGCTCGCGCTCGTCATTGCCGCCGCCGAGACCGGCGCCGCGATGACGGCCAACCGCATCGATTTCGTCGATGAAGATGATGCAGGGCGCGTTCTTCTTGGCCTGCTCGAACATGTCGCGCACGCGGGAAGCGCCGACACCAACGAACATTTCAACGAAGTCAGAACCGGAAATCGTGAAGAAGGGCACATTCGCTTCACCGGCCACGGAGCGGGCCAGAAGCGTTTTACCGGTACCGGGAGGGCCAACGAGCAGCACGCCGCGCGGGATCTTGCCGCCCAGCCGCTGGAACTTCTGCGGATCGCGCAGGAATTCAACGATCTCCTCGAGATCCTCCTTGGCTTCGTCGACACCGGCCACGTCCTGGAAGGTCACGCGGCCATGCGCCTCGGTAAGCAGCTTGGCCTTGGACTTGCCAAACCCCATGGCGCGACCGGAGCCCGACTGCATCTGGCGCATGAAGAAAATCCACACGCCGAGAATCAGGATCATCGGCAGCCACGAGATCAGGTAGCCAAGGAAGGAGTTGGAGCTGTCGGTTTCAGGCCGGGCGTTGATCGTGACGCCGCGATCCTCCAGACGCTGCACCAGCGACGGATCGCCGGGAGAATAGGTCTGGAAGGTCGTGCCATTGCCGGTATAGGTGCCGGTAATCCGCTCGCCGGTGATCGTCACCGACTCGACGCTGCCCGAAGAAAGCTCCTCAAGAAACTGCGAATACGCGATGTCGCGCGTCGCGCCGCGCTGCTGCGGCGCCTGGAACAGGTTGAAGAGCGCAATCAGCAAGACGGCGATGATCGCCCAGAGCGCAAAGTTTCTGTAATTCGGATTCATATAAGTCCCGCAAACT
Organism: Nitratireductor sp. PBL-C9; assembly: GCF_050877045.1. Classification (NCBI taxonomy): domain Bacteria; kingdom Pseudomonadati; phylum Pseudomonadota; class Alphaproteobacteria; order Hyphomicrobiales; family Phyllobacteriaceae; genus Nitratireductor; species Nitratireductor sp. PBL-C9. The sequence goes on along the minus strand of NZ_JBPAXW010000006.1, from coordinate 245,623 downwards.
CGCCGGTTGCCGGCGATCGTCCGTTTTTCATGGTCTGAAATAACATAGGGAGCCAGTGCTTTCTTGCCAAGCCAAGCCACGGCATCAGCTCGCCTTTAGGTTAAGCCTCTTCGCTGAATGTGGTCCGCTGATGGCGACGCGATAACAGTTTTGGCACCGGTCAGCCGGATCAGCGCCTGCGCCAGCACCATATCGAAGGAGGGAAGAAGATGCGCCCATGGGGCGGGAACCCGCAGACCGCCATCCTTCATGCGGTTTCGCGCGGGGCCCAGGCAGGTTTCCCCCTCCCAGAACGCCGGTTCGGCAAATTGCGCAGCAAATAGAACGTCCTGAGGGGTCACAGACGCCGTTTCCGGCAGGCAGTCGCGCGCCAGAACGCCAAACGGCGCGATCATCACCCCGGCATCCGCGCCAAGACGGTAGCGCCCATCCCACAGGAGCGGCTGGGCCGCACGGTCCATGGCCGGCAGATTGCGCCGCTCGCGATGCAGATAAAGACCACTTGAACGAAGGTCTAAGACCGCCCGCGACAATGTGGCGCAAAAACCGTCACGCAACCGCAGCAGGACGCGTCCGGAGGGCTCGATCGCCGGCAATTGCGCAGCGCCACCGGCCATCGCCGCCAGAACGCGCAGCGCGTAGAGCAGCGCCGGTTCATCATCCGCGTCCAGAAACGCGGTTTCGGCGCGATAAAGCCCCGGCGCAACGCAGCGCCAATGCGCATCGATCAGACGCGCCGCCCGCGCGCCCAGCGCCATGCGCTCGGCCGCCGCATCCGCCGCCTCGTGAACCAGTTTTCGGGCGGTTTCCGCATCAAGCGCCTTGCGCACACGCACACGCTCATAAGCCGGATTGTCATTGGTCGGATCGTCGATCCAGCGCAGGTCGCGCGAAGCGAGATAGTCGCGCAGCACCGCACGGTGAAGCCCCAGAAGGGGGCGGGCAAACCAGACTGAACCATCGTGAAGCGTGGCGGGCGCAATGCCGGCGCCGCCGCGCCCCGCGCCACGGTCGGCGCGCATCGAAACGGTCTCGGCCTGATCGTCCTGCGTGTGACCGGTGAAAATCAGGCCAGCGCCCGCATCACGGGCGGCCTGCGCCAAAAGATCGAGCCGCGCCGTGCGGGCAGAAGCCGAAACGCCCGTCGCCGGCTTTTCGCCGCGCCAGAGCATTGTTTTGTGCGCAATGCCGTGGCTCCGGCACAGGGCAGCGACAAAGCGCGCCTCATCTGCCGATTCCGGCCGCAGGGCATGATCGACCGTCACGGCTGTCAAAGCCGGCGCATCAGCCTGCGTGTCGAGAAAATCCTTGAGAAGAAAGAGAAGGGCGAGAGAATCGCCGCCGCCGGAAACTGCCGCAATCACGCTGCTCTGTTTGGCAAATGCGTAATCGCCGAAAAGCGCTCCGGGATCAGGAAGAACCACCGGGTTCAGCAACCCGCAAGGGCCTTTTCCTGTTTGACACGCTCACGCAGCGCGCTGGAAATGTCGGGGTATTTCTGGCCGATTTCATTGTAGGTAACACAGGCCACATCGCGCTGGTTCATCGCTGCCAGCGAGATACCGAGCTTCAAGAGCATGTCGGGGGCCTTGTCCGCACTGGGGTAGTCGCGGCTGGCGCGCAGAAAGATTTCTGCGGCATCGCGGTAGCGATCCTGACCGAGCAGGGATTCACCAAGCCAGAAATGAGCGTCGGAGGTGCGCGCATCGCCCGGGAAGCGCTCGATGTGCTGGCGGAAACCGGCTTCCGCCGTCTTGTAGTCGCCGGACAGGATGAATTCGTAGGAGTTTCTGTAAAGCTCGTCGGGATTGTCGGCCGAAGGCAGCGCCGCCACCTGATCGTTTTGGCCAAGACCGTTTTGACCGACACCGTTTTGACCGGCGCCGTTCTGGCCAATGGGGCCAAGCTGGCCGATTTCGCCCGCCTGGGTCAGATCAACAGGCTCGCCGACCTCGCCACCGATGATGTTGCCATTCTGGTCGAACCGCACGCTGCCGAGCGACCGTGGCGGCGCGCCGACGGTTGGCGCGTCCCGCGACGCGCTCTGTGTACCGTCAGCGGCGCCACCGGGCAGGGGGGCCTGCTCGGTTCGCTGATCGGGCATTCCGCCAGCCGGCGCAGCACCCGAGCCACCGTTCTTTTCCAGCTCCTGGAAGCGGAACTCATTGTCCTGCTGCATGCGGCGCATTTGATCCTGCATCTGCAGAATCTGGAAGTTCAGCTCTTCCACGCGCCCATTGAGCTGCCGAAGCTGCTCTTCCAGAGCGCCAACGCGCGGATCGCCAGCCTGGGCAAGAATGACATGCCCGGAGTTCCGTTCAGCCGAGCCCATTTCGGGCATTGTCGCGGGACCGAAAGCAAACGCCGACCCCGCCATGAGAAATGGCAGCGCAAGAACGCCGCCCACAACCGTTCGCAAAAACATTCCAATCTCGCTTTCGCAATAGATAACGGGGCTGTTCACTGCCCCATTTGCTCTTTATCAGGGCGTGAGACTTCGGCCAAATTTTGATTTCAGCCATCCGTTGCTCGACAGCATGGCGCTTTTCGCCCTCGTAAGCGGACGCAGAAACCGCTATATGGCGCCTCAAAGGACAAGGAATGGCACGCATTTATCAAACACGCGCATGGGAAAGCCAGCTTTCGCCGTCACTCCAGGAAATGGAGCTTCTGGCGCTAGAATCCTATGCGAACTTCCCGGAAGAGTTCCGCAAGCTGACCGGTGAGATCATCATTCAGGTCGCTGAGTTTCCGACGGAAGAGATCATGGACGATCTGGCGCTGGAAACGCCGTTCGATCTGCTTGGCCTGTTTGAGGGGCGCGGCATCGCCGAACGCTGGAACCCGGCCACGGGGGAAGGTCCCAACCGCATCACGCTTTATCGACGCGCGATCCTTGATTACTGGGCCGAGAACGAAGAGACGCTGGGCGACATCATCAACCACGTCCTCATCCACGAAGTGGGCCACCATTTCGGCCTTTCCGACGACGATATGGCGCGCATCGAAGAATCCGTGGCCTGACCACACCAGCCGCAGATCGCGTGGATCAATAGTCCCCGAGCTTCATGTCCGGCGTGTATTCGAGACCGTCGATTTCCTTGCAGACCGCCTGACCGCAGCGCATCGTTTTGGTCTCCGCGTCATAGGCATAGGTGGGCGAGCCCTGCAGGACCCACCCCTTGTTGAGCGCCGCCGTCACCTTGTGGCAGAAGCTGGAATCGTCCGGACCGGTCAAAAAACGATAGAGCCTCATGGGGCCGTCTCCCTTTTGTCTTTCTCTCTGATCGCATCGGCGCGCGCCAGCAATGTCTGCGCCATTTGCAGATGCAGGCGCTCCACCATGCGTCCATTGAGCGAAATCACGCCGCGCCCGGCGTTCTTCGGATCAGCAAAGGCCGTGACAATGGCCTCGGCTTCGGCGATCGCCTCGGAAGAGGGCGCGAAAACCGCATTGGCCGGCCCGATCTGCGCGGGATGAATGAGCGTCTTGCCATCGAACCCCATGGAGCGCGCCTCAAGGCAGCTCGCCTCGAACGCCTCCAGATCGCGGAAATCATTGGAGACGCCATCAAGCACCGACAGGCCACCGGCCCGCGCGGCCATGACAAGCTGGAACAGGAAGGGCGACAGGTAGCGCCGGTCAGCGGTCAGCTCGATGCCGGTTTCCTTAGCCAGGTCGTTCGTTCCGGCAACAAGGCAGGAGAGACGCGCTGCCGGATCGCGCCCGAGCTCTGCGATGGGCCCGAGATTGAGAACGCCGCGCGGCGTCTCGATCATCGCCCAGAGCTTCAGGCTGCGCGGCGCATCGGTCTCGTCCAGCATCGCGTCCACATCGAGAATGTCGCGTGGCCGGTCGACCTTGGGCAGAAGAATGGCGTCAGGCCGCATGGCGCGGGCTGCCAGAAAGTCCTCCGTGCCCCAGATGCTCGAAAGCGCATTGATGCGCACGACGATCTCACAGCGCGGCCGGTCGCCGCCGTTCAGGAAGTCCCGCAGCCGCTCGCGCGCCGCCAGTTTTTCCTCCGGCCCCACCGCGTCTTCGAGATCGTAGATCACCACATCGCAGGCCAGAGACGTGCTTTTGAGCAGCGCCTTTTCATTGCTGGCGGGCGCGTAGAGAACGGAACGGCGAAGGCGTGCGGGATGGTGCTGCATGCCCGTTTCATGGCCCAGTACCGCATCCGAAGCAAGAGAGCTTTGCTTTGCGGAGCCGGCTTGTGTATGGAGGTGCGGCAGATAAAATGGCCGCTCAGACAACGGACCAGGATTTATGGACAAGTTCACCAAGCTGACGGGCGTCGCCGCGCCCATGCCGATCGTCAATGTCGACACCGACATGATCATCCCCAAGGATTATCTGAAGACGATCAAGCGCACCGGTCTCGGCGCCGGACTTTTCGCCGAAATGCGCTTCAACGAAGATGGTTCCGAGAACCCGGACTTCGTGCTCAACAAGCCTGCCTACCGGAATGCCAGCATTCTCGTTGCCGGCGACAATTTCGGCTGCGGCTCGAGCCGTGAGCATGCCCCGTGGGCGCTGCTCGATTTCGGCATTCGCTGCGTGATTTCCACCAGCTTCGCCGACATCTTCTACAGCAACTGCTTCAAGAACGGCATCCTGCCCATCAAGGTGAGCCAGGAAGAGCTGGACATGCTGATGGACGACGCCCAGCGCGGTTCCAACGCAACGCTGACGGTCGACCTGGAAACGCAGGAAATCCACGGCCCCGACGGCGGCGTGGTGAAGTTCGAGATCGACGCCTTCAAGCGGCACTGCCTGCTGAACGGCCTCGACGACATCGGCCTCACCATGGAGAAGGCTCCGGCCATCGAGACCTTCGAGAACAAGTACACGGAAAGCCATCCGTGGGCGTAAGCCGGGATGATAGAGGCGGCCAGCGCCGCCTCATCTCCACGGGGTCTCCCTTCGAAAAGACCGCAGGCTACAGCCGCGCGGTCGTTGACGGAGACTGGTGCTTCGTTTCCGGCACCACGGGCTATGACTATGCAAGCATGGCCATGCCCGACAGTGTGGAAGAGCAGACACGCAACTGCCTTTCCACCATTCGCGCAGCGCTGACCGAGGGCGGCTTCGAGCTCGCCGATGTGGTGCGCGCGCATTATTACGTGACCAGCCGCTCTTATGTGTCCCGTGTCTTTCCGATCCTCGGAGAAGCCTTCGGCGATATTCGACCCGCAGCGACGATGATTGTCTGCGAGCTGAACGAACCGGAGATGAAAATCGAGATCGAGGTGACCGCCCTCAAGCGCAACCGTACCGCTTCGTACGGCAGCAGCCTTGCGCAATCCGGCAGAGCGGATTAGCAAGTCCCTCGAATTACCAGTTCGAGAGGCATTCCATGGCAACGCGCAAACTCCTTCTTCTCCCCGGCGACGGCATCGGCCCAGAGGCAATGGCCGAGGTCAAAAAGCTCATCGACATGATGAACGCCGACTTCAATGCCGGTTTCGAGACCGAGGAAGGCCTCGTGGGCGGCTGCGCCTATGACGCGTGCGGCCAGTCGATCTCCGATGCCGACATGGACAAGGCCATGGGGGCGGACGCCGTTCTGTTCGGCGCGGTCGGCGGTCCCAAGTGGGACGGCGTTCCCTACGAGGTTCGTCCGGAAGCCGGTCTCCTGCGCCTGCGCAAGGAGATGGAGCTGTTCGCCAATCTGCGTCCGGCCATCTGCTACCCGGCGCTGGCCGCCACGTCCTCCCTCAAGCCTGAAGTTGTCGAGGGCCTCGACATCCTCATCCTGCGCGAGCTGACCGGCGGCGTTTATTTCGGCGAGCCCAAGGAGATCATCGATCTGGGCAATGGCCAGAAGCGCGGCATCGACACCCAGGTTTACGACACCTACGAGATCGAGCGCATTTCCGGCGTCGCTTTCGAGCTGGCGCGCACCCGGAGCAACAAGGTCTGCTCCATGGAAAAGCACAACGTCATGAAGTCTGGCGTGCTCTGGAAAGAGGTCGTCGCCAACACGCACAAGGCGAAGTATTCCGACGTCGAGCTGACGCACATGCTGGCCGACGCCGGCGGCATGCAGCTCGTGCGCTGGCCCAAGCAGTTCGACATCATCGTCACCGACAATCTGTTCGGCGACATGCTGTCTGACGTTGCCGCCATGCTCACCGGTTCGCTTGGCATGCTGCCTTCGGCTTCGCTTGGCGCGCCGGACGAGAAGACCGGCTCGCGCAAGGCGCTTTACGAGCCCGTGCACGGTTCCGCACCGGACATCGCCGGCCAGGGCATCGCAAACCCGATCGCCATGATCGCTTCCTTCGCCATGTGCCTGCGCTACTCCTTCAACATGGTTGAAGAGGCGGACCGTCTGGAGAAGGCCATCGCTGCGGTTCTGGAAGACGGCCTGCGCACCCGTGACCTCATGTCTGAAGGCATGACCGAAGTCGGCACCACCGCCATGGGCGACGCCATTGTCGCCAAGTACAAGGCGCTCGCCTGATCGTCTGTGCCCGTCATGGCCCCATGAAGGCCGGGCCACAAAATGCCGAACGGGCCGCTCAGGCCCGTTCATTTACGCTATTGCGTTGACTTGCGACCGATTCAGCGTAAAACAACGCCCGGAAACGGAGACCCCTTTGCCATGCGCGCGCATCACGAAGCGCCATTTGCACAAAGTTTTTTGAACGCAGCCGGGAACGGCAGCGTCGGTCTCTGCTTTACCAAAACGACAGCCAAAACGACGACCAAAACGGTCTGACGCCTCGGCTGCTCGTTCTCTCCCCGGGCCTAGCCGGGGAGAAGGTGCCTGCTGGCTGCAGGCCTTCAAATCAAAGCCAAGCGGAGAGAGACAGGAGTTAAAAACCACATGGGTTTCAAGATAGCTGTCGCCGGCGCCACGGGGAATGTCGGTCGCGAAATGCTCAATATCCTCGAAGAGCGCGGCTTCCCGGCAGACGAGATTGTCCCGCTTGCTTCACGCCGTTCGGTCGGCACCGAGGTTTCCTACGGCGACAAGACGCTGAAGGTTAAGGCACTCGAGTCCTACGACTTTTCCGACACCGATATCTGCCTGATGTCGGCCGGCGGTTCGATCTCCAAGGAGTATTCTCCGAAGATCGGAAAGCAGGGCTGCGTCGTGATCGACAATTCGTCGGCCTGGCGCTACGACCAGGACGTGCCGCTGATCGTTCCTGAAGTGAACCCCGAAGCGATCGAGGGTTTCACCAAGAAGAACATCATCGCCAATCCGAACTGCTCCACGGCGCAGCTCGTGGTCGCGCTGAAGCCGCTGCATGAGGCAGCGACGATCAAGCGCGTGGTCGTCTCCACCTACCAGTCGGTTTCCGGCGCGGGCAAGGAAGGCATGGACGAGCTGTTCGAGCAGACGCGCGCCGTTTTCGTCGCCGATCCGATCTCGACCAACAAGTTCACCAAACGCATCGCCTTCAACTGCATTCCCCATATCGACGTCTTCATGGAAGACGGCTTTACCAAGGAAGAGTGGAAGATGGTCGCCGAGACCAAGAAGATGCTCGACCCGAAGATCAAGCTCACGGCCACCTGCGTGCGCGTGCCCGTGTTCATCGGTCATGCGGAAGCCGTGAACCTGGAGTTCGAGAAGCCGATCACGGCCGACGAGGCGCGCGAGATCCTGCGCGAAGCGCCGGGCTGCCAGGTCATCGACAAGCGCGAGGACGGCGGCTACGTGACGCCTTACGAGAGCGCCGGCGAAGACGCCACCTATATCAGCCGCCTGCGTGAAGACCCGACGGTCGACAATGGTCTGGCTCTGTGGGTCGTCGCCGACAATCTGCGCAAGGGCGCTGCCCTCAACACGGTGCAGATCGCCGAGCTTCTTGTGGCGCGCGGCCTGATCCAGCCGAAGAAGGAAGCTGCCTGATCTCAGGCGGGTTCTTTGATGGAAGAACGAGAAAAGCGGGCCTTTGGGTCCGCTTTTTCTTTTGCGCCGTGGTTATTCGTTGAGGCCGGCGCTCGCCCCTCATCCGCCTGCCGGCACCTTCTCCCCGTATACGGGGAGAAGGAAGATGGCCGCAACGTGGATGCCTCCCTCTCCCCGCGAGCGGGGAGAGGGTAAGGGTGAGGGGCGAGCGCCATCACGGATAGCGTCACACCACACCCCAAACAAAAATGGCGGGCCTCTCGACCCGCCATTCTCAATTCCCGGGCTGCAAGAGCCCAAAGGATGCAAAGCTTACTCGCTTGCAGCCTCTTCAGCCGGAGCCTCGGCAGCAGCAGCGGCTTCAGCTGCAGCAGCCTTTGCCTCTTCCTCAGCCTGCTTGGCAGCGTCGATGCGCTCCTGCGCCTTCTTGCCCGGCAGACCCTTCTTCGGGTTGCTGCGCTCGTCGCGCTTTGCAATGCCAGCCTGGTCGAGGAAGCGCAGAACACGGTCGGTCGGCAGTGCGCCGTTCTCGATCCAGTACTTGATGCGCTCTTCGTTCAGGACAACGCGCTCGCCGTCCTTGGCCAGCATCGGGTTCCAGGAGCCGACCTTCTCGATGAAGCGGCCGTCGCGCGGGCTGCGCACGTCGGCGATGACGACGTGGTAGTAAGGGCGCTTCTTGGAGCCCGCACGGGCCAGACGAATTTTCAGTGCCATGGGATGTTCCTTTCGATAATGGCGTTCAAGCCGGCAGGGCGTGCCGGAATCTCAGGCGCGGTTCACCGCGCAGTTCAGTCGGAGACATGGGTTCAGCGCCCAGTCTCCTTGCAACGGCCTGTGAGGCCAGATTGTCCGGATGGACGAAGCTCATAAGCGGCGGCAATTTCAGGTCTTCGGCTGCCCAGACCTGCACACGGCGTGCTGCCTCCACCGCATAACCCTTGCCCTCGAAGCCCTCATAGAGGCTCCAGGCAAGCTCCGGCTCATCAATCGCCGGCGGATGCCAGAGACCAACGAAACCAGCAACGGCATCGGCGTCTTTCGGCTGCACGGCGAACATGCCGTAGCCATTGAGCGCCCATGCGCCGACCATGGACGAGAAAGCGGTCCATGCCTGGAAGGCGTCCTTCGGTCCGCCGGTATGAAGCGTGCGCTTCGCATCCGCGCTAAAGGCTGCATAAGCGGGAAAGTCTTCCCGCTGCCAGCCGCGCAGAATGAGGCGCTCGCTTTCGAGAACCGGCGTCATCTTCAGGCGTCCCCGTTCCTGGCCGCGCCATTGCCGTGCTGTTCGGCAATGGCCTCGTGGTGACGGATCACCTCGTGAATGATGAAGTTCAGGAACTTCTCGGCGAAATCCGGGTCAAGATTTGCATCGTCGGCAAGACGGCGCAGGCGCGCAATCTGGCGCTCCTCGCGCGCAGGATCAGCCGGCGGCAGATCGTGAACGGCCTTGAGATGCCCAACGGCCTTCGTGCAGCGGAAACGCTCCGCCAGCATGTGCACCAGCGCCGCATCAATGTTGTCGATGGAAGCACGAAGCTCAAGAAGCTTCGCCATCGCTGCATCCGTATTGCCGCTCATCCCGTCCCCCTACTTTTTCTTCGGCAGACCGGGCAGCCCGCCGGGCAGACCCGGCAAACCACCACCCGGCATTCCCGGAAGGCCCTTGGGCAAACCACCCTTGGGAAGCCCGCCAGCACCGCCGAGCCCTGCGGCCTCGGCCTGCTTCTGCAGTGCCTCGAGCTGCTTCGGGTCCATCTTGGAAAGATCCGGCATGCCGCCCCCCATGCCGCCCCCAAGGCCACCCGGCATCCCGCCAAGGCCCATCTTCTGCGCCATTCCGCCCATGAGGCCGCGCATCATGCCGCCCTTGCGGCCCTTGCCGCCCATGGCCTTCATCATGTCGCCCATCTGGCGGTGCATCTTCAGGAGCTTGTTGATCTGCGCCGAGTCCGTACCGGAACCCGCCGCGATGCGCTTCTTGCGGCTGTGCTTGAGCAGGTCCGGATTGGCGCGCTCCTTCGGCGTCATCGACTGGATGATGGCGATCTGGCGACCGAACATCTTGTCGTCGAGGCCGGCGGCAGCCATCTGGTCCTTCATCTTGCCCATGCCCGGCATCATGCCCATGATGCCGCCCATGCCACCCATGTTCTGCATCTGGCGCAGCTGATCGGCGAGGTCGTTCAGGTCGAACTTGCCGGCCTGCATCTTCTTGGCCATCGCCGCGGCTTTTTTCGCATCGATGGTTTCGGCAGCCTTCTCGACCAGCGAAACGATATCGCCCATGCCCAGAATGCGGTCGGCGATGCGCTTGGGATAGAACTCCTCGAGCGCGTCCATCTTTTCGCCAACGCCGATCAGCTTGATCGGCTTGCCGGTGACAGCGCGCATGGAGAGCGCCGCACCGCCACGCCCGTCACCGTCCATACGGGTCAGAACGAGGCCGGTAATGCCGACGCGGTCGTTGAAGTTGTTGGCGAGATTGACGGCGTCCTGACCGGTGAGCGAGTCGGCCACGAGCAGGATCTCGTGCGGGTTCGACGCGCTCTTGATGTCCGACATCTCGACCATCAGCGGCTCGTCGATATGCGTACGGCCTGCCGTATCGAGGATCACCACATCGTGGCCGCCGAGACGAGCCGCCTGCGTGGCGCGCTTGGCGATCTCGACCGGCGTCTGGCCGGCAATGATCGGCAGCGTTGCAACACCGGTCTGCTCGCCGATCTGCTTGAGCTGTTCCTGGGCGGCGGGGCGGCGCGTATCCAGCGACGCCATCAGCACCTTCTTGCCCTGCTTCTCGGTCAGGCGCTTGGCGATCTTGCCGGTCGTGGTGGTCTTACCAGAGCCCTGCAGACCGACCATCATGATGACAACGGGCGCCGGCGCGTTGAGATCAATCGTCTCGCCTTCCGTGCCGAGCATCTCGATAAGCTCGTCATGGACGATCTTGACGACCATCTGGCCGGGCTTGATCGATTTGAGGACTTCGGCGCCGACAGCCTTTTCGCGCACGCGGTCAGTGAAGGAACGCACCACGTCGAGCGCCACATCGGCCTCGATCAGCGCACGACGGACCTCGCGCAGCGCGGCAGCGACATCCGCCTCCGACAGCGCACCGCGACCGGTCAGGCCGTTCAGGATGGAACCAAGGCGTTCCTGAAGCGATTCAAACATCCGCGTTCCTCATTTCTCGCATCGATTGCTTGTGCTGCGAGAGGTAATGCATCCGCGCCCGGGCTTCAAACGCCAAGCAAAGCCGAAAAGCACCCGGGGGCGCATCGCGCTGCCGGGTGTTGACCTCCAGGATCGTCACTTTCCGCTGAAAGGCGCCCTGGTCGGCTGCTCGGAGTTGTCACTCGTCGCGGAAATTCCAAGCCTGTAGACAGGAAAACGCGCCAAGAGTCAAGAAGTGCGCGTGTCAGGAACGCAGCGCCGCCCGCAATTTCATGCGGGCGACAGAAAGCCGGTCACAGCCGCCGCCTCTGAGCGGCGGACAGGCCACGCCGGTCCATCTCCGCCTCGCGCACATCCTTGCTGCACACACCCAGCATACGGGTGGGGACCTCCTGGCACACGCTGGGATAAACACGCGTGACCACCCACATGAGACCCCATGTCGATGCCGTGCGAAGGCTGAAGTCTTCAGCATTGGTTTGCGTGGCCGTACCCGGCGGACAATCTGTACCCTGATCCTGGCACGCTGTCGGCACCATGTAGCTGCTCTCGCTGGCTGCAATCCGCACACCACCATGGAAGTGCCGACCTGCCCAAACCGGGGATACAACACCAACGATGATGCCGCCCGTGACCAGCAGCCAGACAGCCGCCGTCACTGCAAAACCTGTCTGCTCTGTTCTCACTTGAGGCCTCCGGTTCCCGCCCTCTGGCGCCGTACGCTAGCGCATCGCCGTGATGTGCTGATCAGAGCCAGCCACGCACATGTCCATTAGCCGGCTTGCATGATGCCGGCAGAAAGACCGCGAAACCCGCGCCAACGTCCACACAACAGCCTTGGATACCGTCCTGCGCACTCCGGCAGCGCTGCCGCGTTCAGGCTCGATACATGGCGATATGCGCGCCGAATGAACGCCTTCGCAAAAGCTCGCCACACTTTCGTGTTTCCGAGGCACAACCTCTTCGCCTACAGGCTCAATGATGGCAGGCCCCGCATCTCCCTGCTGCTCGGCGGCCGCAGCCCCGTCAAATGCAAATACCGCATAGGCAAGCGCCGTCAGGGCAAACATCGCGCCCACATTTGATTTCGGCTCATACGTAAACATTTGAAATTCCCCTTATTATTAGTCGACTAATTATATAATATGGATTATCTATCCTCAAGCGCATCTGTTTTCAACATGACGCAAAAAAAAGCCGCGACGGACACTGTCCATCGCGGCTCCTCATGATCATCCTGGAACGGGTCCAGACCGGCCTTGAACTGTCGCCGCGTCTGACGCTTCTACGATTGTGAGGCTCTCTTAGCGGAGCACGTAGACGATACGACGTGTTTCGGGCTCCACCAGAACCGGTTGCTCATTTACATAGACATACCGGTAGTCATAGTCGGGGATTTCCCGCACCTCGACGGTTTCCGGCAGAGCCGCGCCGACCACCACCTCACCGTCCAGATAGACCGGCTCGACGGTATTGGTCTCCACATAGGTTCTGACCTCCACCGGAGGCGCAGAGATCGGCTCGATCGTTCCGAGCGCCGTCTTGCGGCCAATCAGTTCGCCGCGCACAACTTCCGCCTCGACGCTTGAGGTGACCTCGTAGGATACGGGCGGCAGCGCATCGGCCGGACGTTCCGTTACGACCACATAGTCATCGCCGCCACCGAAGGGCGCGGTCAGATAGTCCGAATACGCCCAGCCATTGATGCCGGCATGGGAAACAGCGCACCATTTGCTGCCTTCCCTGCATCCATTGATGGAAGCGTCCTCATTGACGCCGATCACGCCAACAACCGGATAGTGCGGGCCGGGCCCGGACCTGATGTTCAGATCCGCTGTCGCCCTTGCAAGCATCTCCGCGTTGGCGATGCCCACAACGGCGAACAGCGCTGCCGCTGCGGTTGCACTCTTGAGAAGCAGTTTCGTCATGGCTTGTCTCCAATCCGTTTCGACTGGGGCTGCAAACGGCAATGACGATGAGAAGTTCCGCAATTTGCGCTGGCACTTGGACAGCGAAATCAATGAGCGTGCGTGCAACCTACTGAAATACTGTACTTATCTTCCCGGGCAGATGAACTCTGCAGCGTTCATCACTTTATCTGGCGAACGTTCATGATTGCCCGTTTAATGAAGCAGGCCACCAGTGCAGTGGCCTGAGTGCGTTGTCATTTGTGACGAGCGCCAAGACAGCCGCGCCTCAGAAGAACGGCATCACACTCGATCTGCGACATCTCTTGTTGAAGGTTCCCAAAAGCCACTGACACATGAACGTGTCATCCAGGGGCTCCTTGCGCTCGAACTCGAGGCCTTCTGTAAGCGAGCGTGACTGAACGATGAGGTCAACGCCACCGGGAGAGAGGGACTTCCCGTCCATCTCTTTGGTGACGTCCGCTATTTTCTGCGGAGCCATTTCCTTTATCAGGGGATGCGCCTCCTCGTCGTGATGCTTTCGCGCCTTGGTCTGCGCGACGCCGGAACCTGCGGACATCCAGATGAATGCAACTGCGAAGACGCCCAGGAAGGGAGCTATCCGTATCATTGATCTTCTCCTTCATAACAATTAGCCAGCTAAATGTTACTTATATGGTGAAGGCAACGTCGTTATTGGACAGGGCGGACCAGGAAGGTTCAATGCGCGCGCCTAATGCGCTGAAATGAACCGATTTCGCCGCTCCCGAAATCATGCGAGAGCATGCATCACTTTGTTTTTCATATATTATTTTACCGGGAGCGGATGCATCTTTATATAGCGGCGTATATCGCCTGACGGACAGTGCTCCGGCGCAGGACATCCAGTACGCCGGTTGATCTGCGTATCAGGGACTTGACAGCCCGCTTCTTCATCTTGGCGATCCGTCGTTCGCACCATCCGAACAATTGAGGCATCAGCCACTCACAATGACGATAGGCCTCTTCAAGTGAAACATCTGCACGCTGTCGAGCAAACAGCTCCCGATCCCCCTTTGGCATATGGAAAGGCAACCCCAACGGCATCTGGCCTGTCTGTTGCTGCATTGATGCAATCCGCCTCCCGTCATCCGGGGGAAGCATTGTGACGGTGAAACCGCCATGAAGTACAAGCAGTAGCGCGATACTGGCGGCAGCTTTCAGAAACATTGTCTTTCCTCCTCCATCCCAGTCACCCAGACGCTGGCGCGGACACTTCCGTCTTTCGACGCAGTGCAACCATGTCGTCGTCGGATATGTGCGCAGACATGAAGCAGGCCGTCGCGATGACGGCCTGCAAGTGCTGAACAAGGTCCAGAGCCACAAAACCCGGTTTAGTAGACCGCGCCGGGTGGCGCGAAGAGCCGGGTGCAGAATGATCCGAGAGGCCCCGGCAGATACTGGCAGGGACCCCACTGCTTCTCGAGACTGGATGTCACCGTAGCGGCTTGCATGCCAAGCTCTTCCGTCATGGAAGCCGGGTCCTTGAAGAGGTCCGGCACGTCTTTCAGCACCGTCTGGCTCAGCTCCGCCTGGGCAGTGTCAACAGGCAGCGGAAGCACCCCGGTCTTCAAAAGGTCCAGTTTGGTTCCACCTTCAGCCTGCGCCCCAGTCATCAGACTTGCGGACAAACCAAAGAGCGAAAATGCAATCACTGCGGAATTTGCAAACTTGCCATTCATCGGTTCTCTCCTGCTGGTTAATTAGCCAACTAAACAATGAATTGAAAACTTGTGCAATCGCGCAGATCTGCCGTAATTCCGCCGGAAAGGGTTCGGTAATGACCGCCATGCTATAGAAACTGGCGGTTGCGGCCGGTGCAGCGTTGTGTAATCGCTGGCAACATCACTTTATATAGCCATCTTTAATTTTAAGGAGAGCGATATGGCTTTCGCGGGAAGAGCGGCTCTGCTGGCCGCTTCGTTTTGTGCCTCACTTCTCACGGCGGGACATGCCTCCGCTGCTCAATGCGGAAACAATGCCGGCGGCTTCGAGAACTGGAAGGCTCAGTTCAGCCGCGAAGCAGCCTCCCGTGGTATCGGGCAGCGCGGCCTGAACGCACTGGCAAACACGCGTTACGCCACCAAGACCATCGCCGCCGACCGCGGTCAGAAGAGCTTCAAGCTCACCCTCAAATCCTTCATGCAGAAGCGCGGCTCGAACGCCATCGTTTCCCGTGGCAAGGGCATGAAGAAGAAATATGCGCGTCTCTTCGCCAATATCGAGCAGCGTTACGGCGTACCCGCCGGCCCGCTGATCGCCATCTGGGGCATGGAAACCGGCTTTGGCGGCTTCCTCGGCAATCAGAACATCGTCTCTGCCGTGGCCACGCTCGCCTATGACTGCCGCCGTTCGGAGTTCTTCACCGGCCATCTCTATGGCGCGCTCACCATGGTGGATCGCGGCATGCTCGATCCCAATGCCAAAGGCGCTGCCCATGGCGAGATCGGCCAGACACAGTTCCTTCCCGGCAACGCGCTGAAATACGGCGTGGACGGTGACGGAAACGGCCGGGTCGACATGATCCGTTCGCAGGCCGACGCCCTCGCCTCGACCGCAAACTTCCTGCGCGCCCATGGCTGGCAGCGCGGCGCCGGCTACCAGCCGGGACAGCCGAACTTCCGCGCCATTCAGGGCTGGAACGCAGCAAGCGTCTACCAGCAGGCCATCGCCATCATGGCCAAGGAAATCGATGGGTGAGAAGCGTTCCGCGTAGCGGACAAAAAGCCAATGATTTGGCTTTTTGAGCGACGAACGCCCGAAGCCATAGCGAAGGGCCGGCAGGCGCCCAAATCAGTCTCCCAGCTCAGCGCACAAAAAAAGCCGGCATCACTGCCGGCTTTTTCTTTATCAGGCGTTGCGCCCGGCTGATCAGCTGCCGCGCTTGCGGGCTGCCAGCGTGCGCAGGCGCAGTGCGTTGAGCTTGATGAAGCCTGCAGCGTCCTTCTGGTCGTATGCGCCCTGGTCGTCCTCGAAGGTCACCAGCGCATCGGAATAGAGCGACTTGTCGGACTTGCGGCCGGTCACGATGACATTGCCCTTGTAGAGCTTCAGGCGCACTTCGCCTTCCACGTCTTCCTGGCTCTTGTCGATGGCCGCCTGCAGCATCTCGCGCTCCGGCGAGAACCAGAGACCGTTGTAGATGAGCTCTGCATAACGCGGCATCAGCTCGTCCTTGAGGTGGGCAGCGCCACGATCAAGCGTCAGCGACTCCATCGCGCGGTGCGCGGCAAGCAGGATCGTGCCGCCCGGCGTTTCATAAACGCCGCGCGACTTCATGCCAACGAAGCGGTTCTCGACCAGATCGATGCGGCCAATGCCATTGTCGCGGCCCAGATCGTTCAGCGCCTGCAGCAGCGTTGCCGGCGACATTGCCTCGCCATTGATGGCAACGGCGTCGCCCGCCTTGAAGGAGATGGTGATCTCGGTCGGCTCGTCCGGCGCATCCATCGGCGAAACGCTGCGCTGGTGAACATATTCCGGCGGCTCGACCCACGGATCTTCAAGCACCTTGCCCTCGGAGGAGGAGTGCAGAAGGTTCGCGTCAACGGAGAACGGAGCCTCGCCCTGCTTGTCCTTCGGCACCGGGATCTGGTGCGCCTGGGCGAACTCGAGCAGGTCGGTGCGGGACTTGTAGGTCCAGTCACGCCACGGCGCGATCACCTTGATGTCGGGGTTCAGCGCATAGGCCGAAAGCTCGAAGCGCACCTGATCGTTGCCCTTGCCGGTCGCGCCATGCGCAACGGCGTCAGCGCCGGTCTCGGCAGCGATCTCGACCAGCCGCTTGGAGATCAGCGGGCGGGCAATGGAGGTGCCCAGCAGGTAGATGCCTTCATAGACCGCATTGGCGCGGAACATCGGGAACACGAAGTCGCGCACGAACTCCTCGCGGAGATCCTCGATGTAGATCTCCTTGATCCCCATCATCTCGGCTTTTCTGCGCGCCGGCTCCAGCTCGTCGCCCTGGCCGAGATCGGCGGTGAAGGTCACCACTTCGGCGCCCAGTTCGGTCTGGAGCCATTTGAGGATGATCGAGGTGTCGAGACCGCCCGAATAGGCAAGCACGACCTTTTTAACGTCTTTGAGTTTCGTCATGGTCTTTCCCGGTAAGAGAAGTTCGGCATGGCCGGCCGGCTCCGCACTTCGGAGCCTCCAGGGTCGAGGCGACTAATATCAGGAATGACGGCGCGGGCAAGGCCAGACCCCGCAAATGAGAGAGGCCACACCGTCACCGGCATGGCCTCCCGATACTCATTCCCGCGCAATCCTCAGGCCGCTTCCAGCGTCGCCACCGTTTTCAGCGCGCCATCCAGCATCTCGCCCTTTTCGTCCTTGAGCGCCGCTTCACGCAGCCGGCGCAGCCAGTCGGCCGCGTCCTCACGGCCCTCCAGAAGCGTCAATCCGGACAGAACCCGGTCGAACTTGGAATGCCCGCGCACATGCGTGTCGCTATAGCCCTTGATGAGCCTGCGGCAGTTGAGAATCTCCACCGCCAGCCCATAATCACGTCGCGCCGTATCAAGCGCCAGCGCATACCAGCGGTCCAGATGCTCCTTCTCGACCTGATGGCGCAGGAGCGACCGACGCCAGGGCCGCAGCGTTCCAATCACCCACAGCGCCCCGAAGCCGAACAGGCTGTCGGTGCGGATGCGCCGGCCGCGATTGATGCGACGGTCGACCCATTTCGAAAGACCCGGCCGGTTTTCGATGAAACGCCCCAGCCCCGTGGGCAGCGTGCCGCAGAACTCTTCGACGCGCGGATGGAAGAACTCGGTCACCTGCAGCACATTGGCCTCGCCGACCTTCATTTCCTTTCGGATGCGCTCAGCCCGCGCCGTGCGCGTCTTCAGATCCGCCACGCGCAAAATGTCGTCATAGCACATGGCGTTCGCCACATGCTTTGCAGCGGCCTCGCCCAGCGCGTGGTCCTTCCCGGCACTGTCCAGCGCCAGCGCCTGATCGAGCCTGTCCAGATACTCAGCGCCATAGGCGAGATCCTGATAGTCGACCACCTTGCGCAGCCCGGCGAGCGCCATCGCCCTCATCGGTTCGGGATAGGCATCGGCGCGCACTGCCAGCGCGTTCCACGCGACAACCAGCCGCTCCGGCCCGGCAACGGCGATCCCCTGCCCGGCCGGCGGCGCATCCTGAACAGACGCAGAAGCATCTTCACCGGCAACCGTGCGCTCGAACGCCTTGCCGAAAGCTGCGAGGCTGGCCTTCACACCGCGTCCGGAAGCCTCGATGGTCTCTTCATAGCTCTCGCGCGCAAACGGCAATGCGCCGGAACCGGCCAGCGCGCCGAACAGGCTCGACGAGATCACCGACCCAGTCTCGACCGCCACCTTTTCCATGTCGAAGCAGATGTAGCGGCTGGCCGCCTCACGCGCATTTTTGTGAACGGTGGGCGAGTCTGCGCGGCCGTCACCCGGCTCGATCTTCTCCGACACGGCAGCGATGCGGTGCGCCGAGGCGATCAGCGTCGTGCGGTCGGGCGTCACGAAACCGCGCATCACAGCACGGCCCGCCTCCATCAGCTCGGCGGCAATCAGGATGTCGATGTCGCCCTGCGCCGGAGCCAGCGAAAAGACCGGACGGCGGCCGGTGTCGGGACACATCTCGACATAGTAGATCGTCGCGCCGGTGCGCTGGGCCACGCCGGCAACGGAGGTTGCCTGGGCGAGATATCCGTTGCGCTCGGCAACATCGGTGATCCAATTGGTCAGCACACCGCCGCCCTGCCCGCCAACGGCGAGAATGGCGAGCTTGATGATCTTCTGGTCTTCGTTTGCTTTCATCCGTTTGGCCATGGGTCTCAAGCCTCTCCGAATGTCAGACGCCGCTTCTCACGGCGTGTTTGCAGGAAGCCCGTCACGCGGCGACGCAGCCTGTCGGCAAACCGGTCCCACGAGCCGGGATTGTGCACCACATCGGCGCGGTAGAAGGAGGGACACAGCACCGCCGCGTCGGCCACCTCGCCGCAATTGCCGCAACCGACACAGGTGTGGTCAATGGACGCCACCGGATCATCTCGCAGCGGGTCATCCAGCTTCTTGACCGAGAGCGACGGACAGCCCGACAGCCGCATGCAGGCGTGATCGCCGGTACACACATCCTCGTCCACGCCGAAGCGCGGCTTCACCACCCGCTCGCCGCCGGAGATCGCCTTGGCGGTCTGCGGCTTTTCGCGACGCTGCCTGTTGAGCATGCATTCGGACGACGCGACGATAACCTTCGGTCCCTTCTCCTCCGTCGTCAGCGCCTCGCGCAGCGCGGCGCGCACCTTGGTCACGTCATAGGTGCGATCGATATGCCGAACCCATTTCACGCCCATGCCCTTCACGGCATCGGTGATCGGATGCTGGGTCGACTTGGTGGGATTGTCGGCGCGCGAGGAAAGCACGTCCTGCCCGCCCGTGGCCGCCGAATAGAAATTGTCCACCACAACGATCACGCCGTCATTCTGGTTGAACACGGCATTGCCAATGGAGGAGGTCAGACCGTTGTGCCAGAAGCCACCATCGCCCACGAAGGAGATGGAGCGGCGCTTGGCGTCAGGCGAATTGAAGGCCGAGGCGGAGGCCGGACCGAGACCATAGCCCATGGTCGTCGCCCCCAGCTCGAAGGGCGGCATGATCGAAAACAGATGGCAGCCGATATCCGACGAGATGTGGTGCGGTCCGAGTTCCTTTTCGATCAGCTTCGTCGCGGCGAAGATCGGCCGTTCCGGGCAGCCGGTGCAGAAGCCCGGCGGACGCCCCGGCACCACCTTGGCGAGATCCGCCGCCAGCGTGTTCTCGCCCGACGCATTGGGCGCCAGCACCTGCGCGGCCAGCAGCTCCGGCGCGTTGGCGCGCAGATAGGCGCTGATGCCGTCCAGCATCACCTGCCCGGTGTATTCGCCGGCCATCGGCAGAATGTCCTTGCCGAGGATGCGCGTGTCGAGCCCCTTCTTGTGCATCAGCGAGGCAATCGCCTGCTCGAGATAGTTGGGCTGCCCCTCCTCCACGATCAGGATCGAATCCTTGTCGGCGCAGAAGTCGATCACTTCATCGTCGATCAGCGGATAAACCGCATTAAGTACATAGAGCGGCACATCCGTTTCGCCGTAGACATCGGCAAGACCGATGCGCTGCAGCGCGCGGATGACGCTGTTGTACATGCCGCCCTGCAGGATGATCCCGGCCTTGCCCCGGTCGGGACCGAAGAACTCGTTGATCCTGCGCGAGCGGATGAAATCGACCGCCGCCGGCATGCGCTTTTCCACCTTCTCCTTCTCATGCAGGAAGGAGGCCGGCGGCAGCACGATGCGGTTGGTGTCGCGGCGCGGGTTCTCCAGCGCGTCGGCCACGGTCATCCCGGGCCGTTTGTTTTCCTTGGTCTCGAAACTGCCGGTCACATGGCAGCTGCGGATGCGCACCATCAGCATGACCGGTGTGTTGGACGCCTCGGAAAGCTCGAACCCGTCTTCCACCGCCTTCACGATGGACGGCAGGTTGGGCCGCGGGTCGAGCAGCCAGACCTGGCTTTTCATGGCGAAGGGATGGCTGCGCTCCTGCATGATCGAGGAGCCTTCGCCATAGTCCTCACCGACGATGATCAGCGCACCGCCCGTCACGCCGCCGGAGGCGAGGTTGGCAAGCGCATCGGAGGCGACGTTCAGGCCGACCGACGATTTAAAGGTGCATGCACCGCGAATGGGATAGTGAACCGAAGCCGCCAGCATGGCGGTCGCCGTCGCCTCGGAGGCACTTGCCTCGAAATGCACGCCAAGCTCGCCCAGAATGTCCTGCGCGTCGGCAAGCACGTCCATCAAATGGCTGATCGGCGCGCCCTGATAGCCACCGACATAACCCACGCCACACTGCAGGAGCGCCTTGGTGATGGCCAGAATGCCCTCGCCGTGAAAGGTCTCACCGGCCCCGAGGCGAAGCTTCTGAACCTCCTTCACGAACGAACGTTCTGCCATGGTGCATTCTCCCGTCTCATGCGCCGGGGCTGATCGCCCTCAAGCGCAATCTGCTAGAAATCGTGTTGTCGGATGTTGCCCAGTATTTTCTGAAGCGTGGCGATGAAGGCGGAATACTCCGCCTCCTCGATGTCGTTGAACATCTCGGCAAAGGCGTCATGCATGGCCGGCCATGCACGGTTGAACTCCTCACGCCCCTTGTCGGTCAGAAAGATGTGTCGCGTGCGGCTGTCATCCTGACAGGCTTCGCGCCGCACCAGCCCCTGCGTTTCAAGCGCGTCGAGCGTCCGGCTCATGGTCGACTGTTCGATGACGGTGTAGACCGACAATTCGTTGATCGACATCCCGTCGCCAACCATCAGAACCGCCAGTGCGCGCGCCTGCGGAACGGTCAGCCCCTGCTCCCGTAAATCATGGCGCAGCGTCGCGTTGTATCGCCCCATGATCCGGTTCATCAAATAGGGCGCAAAGTGCTGAAGCCCCATCTGGCCCAGCGTTGCGATCCTCGGGGTCTTGCCGTCCTGCCGTTCGTCCATCAGAGCTTCTCCGCCAACAGATGCTCCGAACCGCCAGCCGGTTTGCCGCTCAGCCCCGCGCCCTGCCGGGTGGACCCGCCAATGGATATCCGCCGATCACGATCAGGCCCGAGAAGCCCCCGCCACCGAGAGGACGGAGAACGGACTGCAAAGGAGCCCATCGCTTTGAGATGTGCCAGCACAGATGCGCCGTAGTCGATGATCGTGTTTGATGAACTGCCGATATGCCGGTTCGAAATTGCTTCAACGCGGCCTGCATAGGCCTCGCGCTGCGCGTCTGTCCATTCCCCGTTGGTCGGACCCTTCGGCTTTCCAGCCTTATCACCCGTCACATGGCAGCGCGCCGTAGAACGGCGGCGCGACACCGAGGCGCGGCACGGATGGACGGCCACTTCGAGCCCCGCAGGGCCGCTGCCATGGATGAGTGTTTCGGGTCCGGCCATTGGAAGCTCCGGTTCAGTTCCTGGAGACCAGCGCCAGAACACGGCACGGGCTGCCGGTGCCCCGCTCGATCTTGAGCGGCGCGGCGATCAGGATCGCCCCCTTGGGCGGAAGCCTGTCGAGATTGGCAAGGCTGGCCAGCCCATAGCGGTTTGCCTTGTGAAGCAGATTGTGCGCGGGAAATGGCGGCTCCATGCCACCGGCCTGCCCGGCATCGGTTCCGATGGTCTCGCTGCCCCAGCCAACAATCCCCTTCTCAAGAAGATATTCGATGGCTTCTGCAGTCGGGCCCGGCGAATGCGGGCCAGTCTCGTCCGCATTGAGAAACGCCTCTTCCGAGCCGTTGCGCTTGTACCAGTCGCTGCGCAGCACCACCCACTCACCGGGGCGAATGTCGCCGTGCTCGGCTTCCCATGCCTTGATGTGATCCACCGTCAGCAGGAAATCATTGTTCTCCGCGGCCTCGGCGGAACAGTCGATGACATTGACCGGCGCAACAAAATTCTGCGGTTCAATCGTGTCCGTTGTTGCATTGGGATGATCCCGCCCGGTGATCCAGTGGGTCGGTGCATCAAAATGCGTGCCCGAATGCTCGCCGAGTTTCAGCCAGTTCCATGCCCACCAGGGGCCATTGTCATCATAGGCCGAGATCTTGTGGATCTCGATTTTGGGCGTATCGACCGCAAGCTCTGGCGGAAGCTTCAGAAGCGGGGTTTTCGGGCCAAGTACGGCGGCCAGGTCAACGACCTCCACCTCGCCGGAAAGCAATTGGCTCGCAAGCTCACCAATGACGGACTTGCTCATGTTTCTCCTCCCAGAGATATGTAAGAGCACAGACATCCTCCCTGTGCTCTCTTCTGACCTAGACCAAAAAGAATGCATTTGCAAATATCTTGAGGCCGAAGAAACCCTTGAAATGGGCGAGCGTCCTGCATCAAAAGCACAAATGCATGTGATGACACGCATCTTCAAAGCTGATTCGCAGTCAGAAAGACGATCAAGGCCCGAAATCAGCCTCTTCGGAGAAGCCTGCTTCAGCCGAGCATGGTTTCACATGAAACATGCATCTGAATTGGGTCGGGAAACACGCCCTGCCCCTTCGCAGATCCGGTTCGCGACACGCCACCCATACTGGAATTCTCCGTCGGTTATCTCTTCAACCAGCACTGCCAGGCTTCTCCGCGCGGCACACACAAACTGGACGGTGAGCAATCTGCGTCTTTCAACTTTCTCTGGGTGCCCGGCCGGCCTTGCTGTGATATTCAGCCGACATGGCACAGAAGAAAGCGCATGAAGTCGACCGCTGGCTTGCTCGCCCCGAGCAGACCTACCGTATCGTCCTGATCTACGGGCCCGATCGTGGCCTGGTCAGCGAACGGGCGAAGCGTTATGCGACCGGAACGGGATTGCCGCTGGACGATCCCTTCACCGTCGTGCGCCTTGAAGCCAGCGAAGTGGAGCAGCAGCCGGGCCGGCTTGCCGATGAGGCGCAGACGGTTCCCATGTTCTCCGATCAACGCCTGATCTGGGTGAGGGGCGCAGGCAATCACAAGGCATTTGTGGCCGACGTCACCGCGCTGAACAGCAATCCCCCGACCGATTGCACCATCCTGATCGAGGCCGGCGACCTTAAAAAAGGCTCGTCCCTGCGCTCGGCTGCCGAACGCGGCGCAAGTGCAATGGCCCTTCCCTGCTATGCAGACGATGGGCGCGGCGTCGACGCCGTCATTGATGAAGCGCTCGGCGCGGCGGGGCTGAAAATCTCGCTTGAAGCGCGCCAGCTCCTCAAAGCCAATCTCGGCGGAGACCGGCTCGCCACCCGTGGTGAACTGGAGAAGCTTGCGCTTTACTGCAAGGGTGCAACGGAAGTCACGCCGGAAGACATACGCTCACTCATCGGCGACGTGGCCGGACTGAGTACGGATGAAGCGGTTGATGCGATCATTTCCGGGCGCTTTCAGGCGTTCGACAGCGCCTTCCGGCGCTTTGTTGCCGCTGGAAACCCGCCCTTCCTCGTGCTCTCCGCCACATTGCGGCAGGTGCACGCCCTGCAGATCATGCGTCAGGCAATGGACAGCCAGGGCGTCTCGGCCAGTTCCGCCGTTGCCGGCGCAAGACCGCCGGTCTTCTTCTCGCGTCGCAAGACGGTGGAGACAGCGCTTGGCCGCTGGAACAGCACCGCATTGAAGAACGCCGCCGACCGCCTGCAGGCAGCCATCCTGCGCACACGGCAAAAGCCAACCCTTGCCGTTCCTCTGGCGCGACAGGCCCTTCTCGCCCTCACGGTCGAAGGCGCGCGCGGTCGGCGCTAACCGGCCGCATATCACTCAAATCATTGGTATTTCCAGAGCAGAAGACCGGCAACCGAACCCCGGTCTCGGGTCATGCCGATGCTCACCAATAGCGCGGATCAGCCCTCCTGCGTCCTCATGGACGCACGGCAATCCAGTTCTGCAAACAGGCCCTTGGCTACTGCTTCAGGAGACGGCAAAGCTCGTCGAGCTGTTCCAGCGAGCGATAGGCAATCCGCATTTCGCCGCCACGCTGCTTGTGATTGATCACGACCTTGAGCCCTGTCTGATCGCTCAGAAGCTTCTGGAGGGCCAGCGTGTCCGCGTCCTTTTCCTTCTTCGGCTCACGCTCGGCCTTGCCTTCCTCCGCCGGCGCTGCGGCCAGAGCCTCTGCCTGGCGGACGGAAAGCCCGTCCTCAATGATACGCAGAGCAAGCGCAACCGGGTCCTGCGCCGTTACCAGCGTACGCGCATGGCCAGCGGACAGCGATCCATCGACAATGAGATCCGCCACGGCTTCCGGCAGTTTGAGCAGACGAAGCGTGTTCGCCACATGGCTGCGGCTCTTGCCGATCACCTGGCCGAGATCCGCCTGCGTATAGCTGTGCTCATCGATCAGCTGCTGATAGCCACGCGCCTCTTCGATCGCGTTCAGGTCCGCGCGCTGCACGTTCTCGATGATGGCCAGCTCTAGCGCGGCCTTGTCATCCACCTCGCGCAGGATGACCGGAACCTCGGTCAGACCTGCCCGCTGTGCGGCGCGCCAGCGGCGTTCACCCGCAATGATCTCAAACCGGCCCGGCGCATCGCCGGAACGAACCACCACAGGCTGCACGATGCCATGCTCACGGATCGACTGGGCGAGATCACCCAGATCACCCTCGGCAAAGAGCCGGCGGGGGTTGCGCGGGTTTGGCGAAATGAACTCGATTGGCACGGAGCGATCCGCGCGCACCGCTTCCTTCTGCTCGGTATCCGGCTTGTCCATCTCCCCGATCAGAGCGGCCAGACCGCGCCCCAGACGCTTGCGTGAAGGATCTTCGTTCATGTCAAAACACCATCAGCCACAAAACTCGTTTAACCGCCCGCCCGATGAAATCGAACTCAGGCAGCCTGCAACCGCCGTTCACGACGGATCACTTCAGAAGCCAGCTGTAGATAAGCCTGGCTACCGCTGCATTTCAGATCGTAGAGCAACGCAGGCTTCCCATAGGACGGCGCCTCGGAAACACGCACATTGCGCGGAATGACCGTGTCGTAGACGGTCTCGCCCATATGCGCCCGCACATCCGCCACCACCTGGTTGGCGAGATTGTTGCGCTGGTCAAACATCGTCAGGACAATGCCCTGAATGCCCAGATGCGGATTGATCGAGGCACGCACCTGCTCAACCGTCTCAAGAAGCTGGCTCAGACCCTCGAGCGCGAAGAACTCGCATTGCAGCGGAACCAGAATGGAATCGGCTGCCGCCATTGCATTCAGCGTCAGAAGGTTCAGGGATGGCGGGCAATCCACCAGAACGTAGGAATAAGGAATTCCGTCCTGATTCAATGCGTTACGCAGTTTCAGAACACGGTCAGGCGCGCTCGAGATTTCCATTTCGATGCCCAGAAGATCGAGCGTCGAAGCCACGATCGAGAGACCGGGAACAGCGGTTTCCATAGCCGCTTCCATGATGCCTGCCCCACCGGTCAACACATCATAGGACGAAACGAGACGCTTCTGACGGTCAATGCCCAGCCCGGTGCTGGCATTGCCCTGCGGATCAAGATCGACGACCAGAACGTTTTCGCCAATCGCGGCAAGCGCGGTTGCCAGATTGATGGCTGTGGTTGTCTTGCCAACCCCGCCCTTCTGGTTTGCGACTGTGATGATTCGCGTACCGCTATTCATCGCTGCTGCTACCTCGAATAGACTCGACTGAAAGGTTCCGCGACGATCCCGGCTAAAGCCGAACAGGATTCTTCACTTCGAGAATGATGGCTGCCGCATCGACCTTGTCTTTGTGTTCTACCAGATCGAACCGCCACGCGTTACCGCTTTCTTCCACTTCCCTCCGGTAATCCCGGCCTTTGTGAAAGAGCGCACGCGCACCTTGGCTCAACCAGGGCTCTGTCAGCTCGAGAAGCAGCGAAAGCGGAGCCAAAGCCCGTGCCGTAACGATCTCCGGGGCCTCGATGAGGCTGTAGCAATCCTCGATTCGCTTTGCATGAACCTTTGGCCGAACCCCGACCTCGTTGAGCGACGAGACAAGAAAGGCTGCTTTCTTGCGGTTGCTTTCAACCAGATGGACTTCAGCGCCCGGCTTTTCAGCAAGAAGGATTGCCATTACCGCGCCGGGAAAACCGCCGCCCGACCCGACATCGAGCCATTTCCGGGCATCCGGTGCGAGCCGCAGAAGCTGCGCGCTATCCAGGATATGGCGCTCCCACAAGGTCTCCAGAGTCGAAGGGGCGGCCAGATTGATTCGTCTCGACCAGCGTCGGAAAACTTCCTCAAACGCAACCAGACGATCAAATGTTTCACGTGAAACTGGACCAGCGATTTCCACAAGCTGATCGAAACGCGATGTCGCCATTATGCAGCGCCCCGCTCGGTCTCAAACTGGCGCAGCGTGGCGATGATCAGTGCCAGAGCTGCCGGTGTCATCCCATCGATCCGCTGGGCGTCTGCAATGCTCCGCGGCCGCCGGGCCGCAAGCTTCTGCTTGAGCTCATTGGACAATCCCACAATCGTATCGAACGTCATATCATCCGGTATGAGCCGTGCTTCTTCTCGCCGCAGCATCGCGGCGTCACTTCCCTGCCGTTCGAGATAGACGGCGTATCGCGCCTCCGTCTCGACGAGCTCCGCGAGCTTCGGAGGGATAGAGGAGAAGTCATTCCAGATGGTAGTAAGTCGGCTCATATCGATATTTGGATAGGACAAGAGATCGTAGGCGGAGCGCCGGACACCGTCCTTGTTCAGCGCTATGCCATGACGCTCGGCTTCATTGGGGCTCAGGTCACGGCTCTTGATCAGCGCTCGCGCATCGTCCAGCGCCGTCTGCATCTCGCTGAAGCGCTTCCGTCTCTCCCACGACGCAATGCCCAGTTCCATGGCCAGAGGCGTCAGGCGCATATCCGCATTGTCTGCCCGCAGCGACAGGCGATATTCCGCGCGCGAGGTGAACATGCGATAGGGTTCACTCACACCGCGCGTCACCAGATCGTCGATCATCACGCCGATATAGGCATCCGCCCGGCCGAGGGTGATCATGCCGGTGCCGGACGCCGACCGCGCTGCATTGATGCCGGCAAGAATGCCTTGAGCTGCAGCCTCTTCATAACCGGTCGTGCCGTTGATCTGTCCCGCCAGGAACAGCCCCTTCACCCGCCGGGCCTCAAGTGTCGGTTCGAGATCTCGCGGATCCACATGGTCATATTCAATCGCATATCCCGGCTGAAGCACCACGGTCTCAGCCAAGCCGGGAATGGTCTTGAGAAGCGCGACCTGCGCATCTTCAGGCAGCGAAGTCGAAATACCGTTCGGATAAACCGTGTGGTCATCGAGACCTTCCGGCTCCAGGAATATCTGATGCCCTTCCCTGTCGCCAAACTTGACGATCTTGTCTTCAATGGACGGACAATAGCGCGGTCCGATTCCGTCAATCGCGCCGGAGTACATGGCCGAGCGATGCAGATTGTCCCGGATTACCTGATGGGTTTCCGGTGTCGTTCGCGTGATGCCGCACTCTATCTGCCGATTCACAATCCCGTCTGTCAGCAGGGAGAATGGCGTCGGATCGTCGTCCGCTGGCTGCATGTCGAGCGATGCCCAGTCAATCGTACGACCGTCCAGCCTGGGCGGGGTCCCCGTCTTCAATCGCCCAAGCCGGAAGCCAGCTGCTTCCATGGAAAGCGAAAGACGCTCGGCGGCCTGCTCATTCATGCGCCCGGCCGGTATCGTCTTTTCACCGATGTGGATGAGGCCGCGTAGAAACGTGCCAGTGGTCAACACGACAGAGCCACAGTTGAGATGACGCTCTCCGGACACAACGACACCCGTGACCCGCCCCGCATCAATGACCAGTTCCAGCGCCTCGCCTTCGATCACTTCGAGATGCTCTTGAGAACGGATCGCCTCCTGCACAGCAGACCGATAGAGCTTGCGATCTGCCTGTGTACGCGGGCCGCGAACTGCCGGACCCTTGCGGCGATTGAGTAAACGAAACTGAATGCCAGCGGCGTCTGCCGCACGTCCCATAATGCCGTCCAGCGCATCGACTTCCCGAACAAGGTGCCCCTTGCCAAGCCCACCGATTGCCGGGTTGCAGGACATCGCGCCGATGGTGTCGAAGCGAAGTGTAACCAGCGCGGTCTTTGCACCGCTGCGCGCAGAGGCGGATGCCGCTTCAGCGCCGGCGTGCCCGCCACCGATCACAATCACATCAAAGGTTTCGTTCGTCATATTCATATCCATCTGCGCTGCGCAAACGTCTCGACCAGAGAAGAAAGCTGGCTGGATTTAAGGACATTGGCATTGGGACGTTGGATGACATGTCCTTTTCCAACCCATCAGTCAAGAGATTTGAGTTGGATGGGTTTCACGTGAAACAATGAGTCAAGACTGTTCAATCTCCTATCCCGTGTTTCACGTGAGTCATCGCTAAATCAATCAACACTGTTTCACGTGAGTCACGATTTATCGTGCATGTTTCACGTGAGTCATTTGCCAATACAGAACTGCGAGAAAATTGTGTCGAGGAGGTCCTCGACATCAATGCTTCCAGAGATGCGTCCCAGCGCATCTGCAGAAAGTCGCAGCTCTTCCGCGCGCAGTTCGAGTGGTGTGTCCTCGGACGCAATTGCTGTCTGAGCATGACGTGCGGCTTCTTCGATCAGCTGTACGTGACGCTGTCTGAAAGGCAGGATCTCTGTCGCATTCCGGGTCGCATCCCCCACCCGCTGACGTAGTTCTGCCAGAAGAGCATCGATCCCTTCACCGGATTTGACCGAGATCTCAATGTCGTAGTCCCGCTGATTTCGATCTTTGGCCGGAAGATCAGCCTTGTTTCCGACCCGTAGAGAAGGTGCATCGGCCGGTGCTTCCACAGTGTCTTCAGCAGACATGTCTTCGAGAACAAGGATCAGATCCGCGTCTTTCGCTCTGCTGATCGCGCGTTCGATCCCGAGTGCTTCAACGCGGCCGGGGTTCTCCCGAATGCCAGCCGTATCCGTCAGGATCACTTTCGCACCGTCAATGTCGAGTGCGGTCTCCAGCGCATCGCGCGTGGTTCCTGGCTCATCCGTCACGATGGCGATATCGCGTTGGGCAAGCGCATTGAGAAGGCTGGATTTTCCGGCATTGGGCGCACCGAGAATCACGACGCGGTATCCCTCTCTGATGATCTCGGCATTCCGATATCCGGCGGCATGCGCCCTCAAGGATCGGTGCAGCGCAGTGACATCATTCCAGACCTGCTCCGCAACCGAACCCGGAACGTCTTCCTCATCCGAGAAATCCAGCTCCGCCTCGATCATGGCGCGGGCCTGAATAAGTGTCCTGCGCCAGCCATCGTAGAGTGCGCGGTGCCGTGTCTCCGAATTGGCCAGCGCAAAGCGGCGCTGCGCTTCTGTTTCTGCGGCAATCAGGTCGGAGAGCGCTTCTGCTTCCGTGAGGTCGAATTTTCCGTTCAAGAAGGCGCGTCGGGTAAACTCTCCGGCTTCTGCCAGACGAAACCCTGCAAAGCCGGCCAGCGCGTCAAGCACTGCCTGAACCACGGCGCGGCCACCATGCAGATGCAGCTCCGCACAATCCTCACCTGTGAAACTGTGCGGACCCGGAAAGAAGAGAACAAGCCCCCGATCGAGAAGCACGCCGTCACGATTGTGGAGCCCGCGCAACGCAGCCTGTCGCGCTACAGGCAAGGCGCCCGCCATTTGCTCAAGGGCCTGACGGGTGCCTTCGCCGGAAAGGCGCACCACGGCGACCCCCGATGGCAGTCCACCGCTGGAAAGTGCGAATATCGTTGCCCGCATCTGAATTGCCCTTACGTCCAAAGCGCCCTACCGTGCCGGTAGATATTTTCCATAACGATCCGATGTGCAAGGAATCCTGATGGCTCTGCCAGCAAAAAATCTGCTTTCCAACGAAACCAGCCCCTATCTCTTGCAGCACAAGGATAATCCGGTCCATTGGCGCCCCTGGTCTGCGGAAGCACTGCAGGAAGCCCGGGAGACGGACCGTCCAATTCTTCTCTCCGTTGGATACGCCGCGTGCCATTGGTGTCACGTGATGGCTCATGAGTCATTCGAGAATCCAAAAGTTGCGGAGGCCATGAACCGGCACTTCGTCAATATCAAGGTGGATCGGGAAGAGCGGCCGGAGATCGATCAGATCTATATGGCGGCCCTGTCTGCGACCGGCGAGCAAGGCGGCTGGCCGCTGACCATGTTTCTCGACCCGGATGGCAACCCGTTCTGGGGCGGCACCTATTTCCCGCCTGAGCAGCGGTATGGCCGGGCTGGCTTCCTCCAGGTGCTCGAGGCGGTCAATGCCGCCTGGCAGAACAAGCGCGCCGATCTCCTCAAGAGTGCTACGGCGTTGAAATCGCATGTCGAGAGTCGGCTCTCACCCGCTTCCAGTCACTCCGCCTCCCCTTCTGCGCTGCTGGATGATCTTGCGCCGAAAATTCTGCGCATGATCGACATGGAACTGGGCGGCCTTCGCGGTGCCCCAAAATTCCCCAATGTCCCGTTCATGCGCATACTCTGGCTTCAGGCGCTTCAATCCGGCGATGTTTCTTCTAAAGAAGCGGTTCTGTTCAGCCTCAAATCCATGCTTTCGGGCGGCATTTACGATCATGTAGGCGGTGGCCTCGCGCGTTATGCGACTGACGATCAGTGGATCGTCCCGCATTTCGAGAAAATGCTCTACGACAACGCACAGCTCCTCCGCATGCTGTGCTGGGCGTATGGCGAAACGCAAAATGAATTGTTTCGGTATCGAATCGAGGAAACCGTCGGCTGGCTGCTCCGCGAGATGCGGGACGTGAATGGCGCGTTCATATCCAGTCTGGACGCGGATACTGAAGGCGTTGAGGGGCAAACCTATCTCTGGACGCAAGAAGAGCTCAATTCCATCCTGGGTGCGGACGCAAATCGCTTTCTGGAAGTCTTCTCGCTCGCTCAACCGGAAGGCTGGAAGGGCGCGCCCATCCTGCATCGTCGTTCGACGCCGGAGTCTCAGGGGCGTGAGACCGAAACCGCGCTGCGCGACATGCTCGACAGACTGCTTGAAGCCCGCAACACCCGTCCCCAACCGGGGCGTGACGACAAGATTCTGGTCGACTGGAACGGCCTCACGATCACAGCTCTCGCCGAAGCCGGTCGCACCCTTGGGCGCCGGGACTGGATTGAAGCTGCGCAAACGGCTTTTCGTTTCGTATGCGAATCGATGGATCACGGCCGCCTGCCCCACAGCATCCGCGCCGGGAACCGGGTCTTTCCCGGGCTCACCAGCGATTATGCCTGCATGATTTCCGCTGCAGCGGCGCTTTATCAGGCGACAGGCGATGCAACACTGCTCGCACAGGCAGATGCCTGGCGCACCGTGTTGGATGAATGGCACGCGGATGCTGATGCGACAGGCTATTTTCTGACCGCTTCAGACGCCGGAGACGTACCCATGCGCATTCGCGGCGATGTGGATGAGGCCATCCCGTCGGCCACCAGCCAGTGCATAGAAGCGCTCCTTGCCCTCTCCGTGCTCCACAACGGCGCTCTCGGCGCCCATCTGGCCCATGTCGTTGAAAAGGCTCTCGGGCGCGCTGCGAGCCAGACCTACGGCCAGGCGGGCACTGTCTATGCTGCGGCTCTGGCGGAAGAACCCATGAAGCTGGTCATGGTCGAACCGGATGCGGAACAGGTTTTTGTTCCGGTAGCGAATCGACATCTGGATCCACGCCGTTTCGACATCGTTCTCTCTGGAGAGAAAGAAGCGGTGGAACTGCCCGGCGGTGTCACCGTCGATCCGAAACGGAAAGCGGCCTATCTCTGCGTCGGCCAGACCTGCCTGCCCCCATTCGACACCGCCAATGCACTGGAAGAGGCGTTGCGCAGAAGGCACTGAGCAGGATTTTATGCTGAACAAAAGATTAAGGCGGCGTCACGGTTTCCGGTGACGCCGCCTTTTCATTGCTGCCAGAACGGCAGATTTCGTCAAACTACCATCAGGTGTTCATCGAATCGAAGAATTCCGAATTGGTCTTGGTCTGCTTGAGCTTGTCGTTAAGGAACTCAATCGCGTCCGTAGTGCCCATCGGGGCGAGGATCCGGCGCAGAACGAAGATCTTCTGGAGATCCTGACGCGCGATAAGGAGGTCTTCCTTACGCGTACCGGACTTGAGAATGTCGATCGCCGGGAAGATGCGCTTGTCGGCAACCTTGCGGTCCAGAACGATTTCCGAGTTGCCCGTGCCCTTGAACTCTTCGAAGATCACTTCGTCCATCCGGCTGCCCGTATCGATGAGCGCCGTGGCGATGATCGTCAGCGAGCCGCCCTCTTCGATGTTGCGCGCCGCACCGAAGAAGCGCTTGGGGCGCTGCAGGGCGTTGGCGTCCACACCACCGGTCAGAACCTTGCCGGAAGACGGCACGACCGTGTTGTAGGCGCGGCCAAGACGGGTGATCGAATCGAGCAGAATGACCACGTCGCGGCCATGCTCGACCAGACGCTTCGCCTTCTCGATGACCATTTCGGCAACCTGCACGTGGCGCGAGGCCGGCTCGTCGAAGGTCGAGGAGATGACCTCGCCATTCACCGAGCGCTGCATGTCGGTCACTTCTTCCGGACGTTCGTCAATCAGAAGAACGATCAGGAAGCATTCCGGGTGATTCGAGGTGATCGAATGGGCGATGTTCTGAAGGAGAACCGTCTTACCCGTGCGCGGCGGCGCGACGATCAGGCCACGCTGGCCCTTGCCGAGCGGCGCCACCAGGTCGATCACGCGCGCCGACAGGTCTTTCTTCGTCGGATCCTCGATTTCCATGTTCAGCCGCTCATCGGGATAGAGCGGTGTCAGGTTATCGAAGTGGATCTTGTGGCGGATCTTCTCCGGATCCTCAAAATTGATCGTGTTGACCTTGAGAAGGGCGAAATAGCGTTCGCCTTCCTTGGGGCTGCGGATCGGACCCTCGACCGTATCGCCCGTCTTCAGCGAGAAGCGGCGGATCTGGGAGGGAGAGATGTAGATATCGTCCGGACCCGGCAGATAGTTGGCGGTTGCGGAGCGGAGGAAGCCGAAGCCATCCTGCAACACTTCCACGACGCCTTCGCCGATGATCTCGATATCCTGCGTGGAGAGCTTCTTCAAAATCGCGAACATCAGCTCCTGCTTGCGCATGATGCTGGCGTTCTCGACCTCAAGCGATTCTGCGAACGCAATGAGATCGGTCGGCGATTTGCTTTTCAGCTCTTGGAGTTTCATTTCCTGCATGTGCGGACTCTGGAAAGGCAAACAAAAAGATGGGGGTAGGCGTATTTGAAGCCAGCCGGTTTCACTCGGAACGGAAGATGTGCGTGGAACCGGACAAAAAGGAAGGAACCGACTCTTAGCGCCGTCTTGTTCAAAGGGCAAGACGGCATCGCCGGTTCCGCATCAAAGGCAGTCTGTCAAACCCGTATCAGAAGGGTTTGACGATAACAAGCACGACAATAACGATCATCAGAAGCGTCGGCGCTTCGTTCATTATACGCCAATGACGGGCGGGCTTGGTGTTCTGATCGGCCGCAAAGCGGCGAACGGAGGCCGAGAAATAGCCGTGCACGCCCGACATGGCGATAACAAGCGCGATCTTTGCGTGCAGCCAGCCGCCCGAAAAGCCGAAACCGTCCCAGGCCAGCCACAGGCCGAAAACCCAGGTCACAATCATGGCCGGGTTGATGATCAGCCGTAACAGACGCTGCTCCATCACCTTGAAGGTCTCGGATTTCTCCGAACGCGGCTCGGCATCCGCGTGATAGACGAACAGCCGCGGCAGGTAGAGCATGCCTGCCATCCAGGCAATCACGGCGATCACATGGATGGCCTTCGCCCAGAGATAGAAACCGGACGGATTGTAGAAAAACAAAAGCGCCGTCAGGCCGATGAAAATCGCCAGCGCCGTGAAGGCCCTGCCCGCAGCTTTCTTGCCGCCCGTGTCACTCGCAGCCATCACTCGGCCTCCCTGATCTGCTTCAGCATGGCTTCCACATGCTCAACCGGCGTCTTGGGCGTGATGCCGTGGCCGAGGTTGAAGATGAAGGGTCCATGTCTCAGGGCGTCCAGAATGGCCGCCACGCCCTCGTGGAGCGCCTCTCCGCCCGCAATCAGCCTCAGGGGGTCCAGATTGCCCTGAACGGCTCCCTCGGCCTGCAGACGGCGCGCTGTGCCCAGTGGAACGGTCCAGTCGAGGCCCAGCGCCGTCACGCCCGTCTCCCGGCGATAACCCGCATAATGCGCGCCCGCGCCCTTGGGAAAGCCGATGATCGGCACATCGGGGTGCTTTTCGCGCACTTTCGCCACGATCCGGGCCATCGGCTTCACGCACCAGCGCTCGAAAGAGAGCTCATCGAGAACACCGGCCCAGGAATCAAAGATCTGAACCGCATCCGCGCCCGCATCGATCTGGCGGATCAGATATTCGGCCGAACAGTCCGCAAGACAGTCGATCAGCGCGGAAAAGGCCTCCGGCTGTTCCAGAGCGAACATGCGGGCCGGCGCCTGGTCCGGCGTTCCATGCCCGGCGATCATGTAAGTCGCCACAGTCCACGGCGCGCCACAGAAGCCGAGCAGCGTCGTTTCGTCTGGAAGTTCTTTCCGAAGCCGCCGCACCGTCTCGTAGACCGGCGCCAGATGATCATGAAAACCGTCGGTTTCCAGCCTGGCGATGCCGCCGGCGTCGATTGGCGTCAGGAGCGGACCGCGCCCTTCCTCGAAGCGTAGATCGCGTCCGAGGGCATGAGGCACGACGAGAATGTCGGAAAACAGGATCGAAGCGTCGAAGTTGAAACGCCGGATCGGCTGTAGGGTCACTTCCACGGCCAGATCGGGATTGTAGCAGAGATCCAGAAACCCACCGGCGTGTTTCCGGGTTTCCCGGTATTCCGGCAGATATCGCCCTGCCTGGCGCATCATCCATACGGGAGGCGGAAACACCGTCTCGCCTCTAAGCACGTCGAGGATTTTTCGCTGCCCCATCAGGATGCTCCACAGTCAGGATTCAAAAGATAATTACAGATCTGAAGATTCTTCTGATTCTTAGACTCTGTTTGTAATGTGGATTCAAATCTGTCCACGGTTTCGCGCATCGCCCCTTCGGTCTTATTGCCGCGCCCCATGGCAATGCACATCTTCAGAAGAACGGGGATAATGCGGATTCAGCACGCAGATTCAATAGGCTGAGCCAATTTCGTTTTTCCGCGTGTGGTGGACAATGAAGGAAGGTTCGGGGATTGTCGATTGTTCTCCACATGGGCGGATCACAATTCACACCGGGCTGATCTGTGGAAGACTCTATGGACTTATCCAGAGGCGCGGCCTCGCCATTTTTTTGAGCCCGCGTTATCAACAATCATCCACATGGCGGGGCAGAAAACCGTGCAACAGCCGCAGCGCTTCTTCCATCTTCACATGATTTCTGATGCGACCGGAGAGACTCTTCTGGCCGCTGGACGCGCCGCAGCCGCGCAATACAAGGATGCGCGGGCGATCGAGCACATCTACCCGCTGATTCGAAATGAGAAGCAGCTGGCCCGCGTGCTCGATGAAGTGGAGCGCGAGCCGGGCATTGTTCTCTACACAGTGGTGGATCAGAAACTCGCCCGGCAGGTGGATGAAAGCTGTGCCGCGCTCGGCCTGCCCTGCGTTTCCGTGCTCGAACCGGTGCTGATGGTTTTCCAGTCCTATCTGGGAACACCCGCCGGACGGCGCATGGGCGCGCAGCATGTGCTGGATGCGCAGTATTTCCACCGCATCGAAGCGCTCAATTTCACCATGGAGCATGATGACGGGCAGCTTCCGCTGAACATTGAAGATGCGGACGTTGTGCTTGTGGGTATCTCCCGCACATCCAAGACGCCCACCAGCATCTATCTGGCGAACCGCGGTGTGAAGACAGCCAATGTTCCCATCGTTCTGGACATGAAGCTTCCCGAAGCGCTGGCGGAGGCCAGGCGGCCGCTGATCGTCGGCCTCGTTGCTTCCGCCGAGCGCATTTCACAGATCCGCCAGAACCGCATTCTGGGCTCTGTGGATGAAACAGCCTTCAATCCCTATACGGATCGCGCAACAATCTCGCGCGAGATTGCCTATGCGCGCCAGCTTTGCAGCCGGCATGGCTGGCCGGTGATCGACGTTTCGCGCCGGTCCATTGAAGAAACGGCAGCCGCCATTCTCGCATTGTATGCGAAGTCACGAGAAAACAGAGGGTGACACCATGACAGACAAGCCCGCCATCATCCTGGCGTCGGGAAGCGCCTTTCGTCAGAAAATGCTGCGCGATGCCGGCGTCACGTTTCGCGTCGAACGGTCCGAGATCGACGAGCGCGCTGTGGAAAACACGCTGGAGGGAAGCGGCGCGGATCCTGAAACCGTCGCCCAGGTGCTTGCCGAAGCCAAGGCCGTGGACGTTTCCGAGCGCTCCCCCGGCGCGCTTGTCATCGGTGCGGACCAGACCCTGTCGCTCGGTGATGAAGTCTTCCACAAGCCAGCAGACATGGAAGGCGCGCGCCGGCATCTTCTGAAACTTTCGGGCCGCACCCATCAGCTCAACAGCGCCGTCGTCATTGCGCGCGATGGCGAGGTGATCTGGCGGCATGTGGGCATTGCGCGCCTCACCATGCGCGATCTCGATCCCGCTTTCATCGGGCGTCATCTTTCCAGTGTGGGTGAAAACGCCCTGCACAGCGTGGGCGCTTATCAGATCGAAGGTGAAGGCATTCAGCTTTTCGAAAAGATTGAAGGCGACACCTTCACGATTGTCGGCCTGCCGCTCCTGCCGCTTCTGGCCGAGCTGCGCACGCTGGGGGCGATCGATGGCTGATATTCACGCCTTCGTTTGCGGGCATCCCATCGCGCATTCCCGCTCGCCGCTCATTCATGGCTACTGGCTTCATAAGCACGGCATCGCCGGCAGCTATGAAAAGCTGGATGTCGCACCGCTCGATTTCCCGGCGTTTCTCGCTGGCCTGTCATCTTCCGTATATGCCGGTGGCAACGTCACCCTGCCCCACAAAGAAGCAGCCTTTCAGGGTGTCGATCAGCGCGACGAGGCGGCCGAGATGATCGGCGCCGTCAACACGCTGTGGTTCGAGGGTGGAAAACTCATCGGCGGAAACACGGACGCCTATGGTTTTTCTGCAAATCTGAGCGCCATTGCTCCCGGCTGGACGTCTGGCGAGACCGCCGTGGTGCTGGGTGCAGGCGGTGCGGCGCGCGCCATCATCCACGCCATCCAGAAGGCCGGCTACCGCAAGATTCGCGTGGTCAATCGCACCATTGAGCGGGCCGAGGAGCTGGCGCAGCGTTTCGGAACGGGCGTCAGCGCCCATGGCTGGGACGCGCTTCCGGCACTTCTGTCCGATGCGCATCTTCTGGTGAACACGAGCGCGCTCGGCATGACCGGGAAACCGCCGCTGGAGATTTCGCTCGATCCAATGCCTGAAGGCGCGGTCGTCAGCGACATTGTCTATGCGCCGCTCAAGACGGACCTGCTTGCCGCCGCCGAGGCGCGCGGGCTCACGCCGGTCGACGGGCTGGGCATGCTGCTGCATCAGGCCGTTCCCGGTTTCG
Source organism: Nitratireductor sp. PBL-C9 (assembly GCF_050877045.1). NCBI lineage: Bacteria > Pseudomonadati > Pseudomonadota > Alphaproteobacteria > Hyphomicrobiales > Phyllobacteriaceae > Nitratireductor > Nitratireductor sp. PBL-C9. The sequence continues at coordinate 207,576 of NZ_JBPAXW010000006.1, read as the reverse complement.
AGCGCTGGTTCGGCGTGCGGCCAGAGGTCACCGGGGCCCTGCGCACGCATGTTCTGTCCGATGGAGAACAGGTGTGACAGTCATTCTCGGCCTCACCGGCTCCATCGGCATGGGGAAATCCACAACCGGCCGCATGTTTGTGGAAGAAGGCGTGCCGGTGCACGATTCCGATGCAGCGGTTCACAGGCTCTATGCGGGTGCTGCTGCCCCGCTCATCGAGGCGCGTTTCCCCGGAACCGTTGTTGACGGCGCGGTGGATCGTGAACGACTGGCCAGGGCCGTTTTGGGGAAACCCGAAGCCTTCAAGGCGCTGGAAGAGATCATCCATCCACTGGTGCGTCAGGATGCAGACGCGTTCGTTGCCGAAAACAGGCAAAAGGGAACGCCAATCGTCGTGCTCGACATTCCGCTCCTGTTCGAAACGGGCGGTGAGGATCGTGTTGATCGAATTGTTGTCGTCACCGCGCCGGCTGAAGAGCAGCGCACCCGGGTTCTGTCACGCCCCGGCATGACGGAAGAAAAGTTCGCCGCGATCCTTGCCCGTCAGGTGCCGGATGCGGAAAAGCGCGCGCGCGCCGACTTCATCATCGACACGGGCAATGGGATGGAAGCGGCGCGCGATGCCGTGAAATCGGTGATCGCAGCACTTTCCCCAGCCGAAACACCATCCCCATAAGGCCATGCTTGCGTCACCCGCATCGGGTGCGCATGTTGCTCACGAACTGGCGCTCTGGAGCGAATGAATGCGCGAAATCGTTTTCGATACGGAAACCACGGGTCTCGACAACAATCTGGATCGGGTGATCGAGATCGGCTGTGTCGAGCTGGACAATCGTTTTCCCACGGGGCGTTTCCTGCATCATTACATCAATGCGCAGGGCCGTTCGGTTCACCCGGAGGCGCAGGCGGTTCACGGAATTTCCGATGCCGATCTCGCCGACAAGCCGGCGTTTGGCGCGGTTCTGCAAGAATTTCTGGAATTCATCGACGGCGCAAAGCTGGTCGCTCACAATGCGAACTTCGATATCGGCTTCATCAATGCCGAATTCGACCGGCTGGGCGTTCCCCCGGTGGAGCCCTCGCTTGTGGTCGATACGCTGGCCATCGCCCGGCGCAAACACCCGATGGGGCCGAATTCGCTCGATGCGCTGTGCCGTCGCTATGGCATCGACAACAGCCGCCGCACCAAGCACGGCGCTCTCCTCGACGCCGAACTTCTCGCCGAAGTCTATATCGAGCTGATCGGCGGCAAGCAGGCCGCTCTTGGTCTGGAGATTTCAGGCGGTGGCGACAATGCGGGCGAAAGCGCGCTGGCCGCTTCGGTCACCCTCTCGGCGCGACCGACTCCCCTTCCCCCGCGCATCAGCGAGGAAGAGCGCGCCGCTCATGAGGCGCTGGTCGAAAAGCTCGGCGAAAAATCGCTCTGGCACAATCTGCGCGCCTGAAGTCGGGCAGTTTTCCGGAAAATCCCGGCTTTCTCTGAAAATCGAAGAATCCTGCGCCAGAAATGATGCGCCAGAAGTGATTCGGGGCGGCGCCCGAAAGCGCCACCCCGAAAAAAACTCAGAGAATCTGGCTGGATCAGGAAACCTGAACCTGGCCCTTTGCCTGTTCCTCGGCAACGCGCTGCTGGAACATGCGGGCAAAGTCGATCGGGTCGATCATCAGCGGCGGGAAGCCACCGGCGCGGGTTGCGTCGGCGATGACCTGACGTGCGAACGGGAAGAGAAGACGCGGGCACTCGATGAAGAGAACCGGCAGCATGTGCTCCTGCGGGAAACCGGCAACGCGGAAGACACCGCCATAAACCAGCTCTACGTTGAACAGCACCTTGCCTTCGGCTTCTGCCTTGGCGTTGAGCGTCAGCACGACGTCATAGTCGGTCTCGCCAAGCGGGTTGGCGTTGACATTGACGTTGATGTTGATTGCCGGAGCTTCCGAACGACCGCGCAGAGACTGCGGAGCACCCGGGCTTTCGAAGGAAAGATCCTTCACATACTGGGTCAGAACGTTCAGTGCGGGCTGTGCGCCGTTGCCGGCCTTTGCCGCTTCGTTCGCGCCTGCAGTGTTTTCTTCTGGTTTCTTGGCCATGCGTGTTCTTCCTCAAGCGTGGTTGGCAGCCGCGCGGCTCCCCGAAAATAATTGTTTGCTCGCTAGCATGGGCTTTGGCGCATGACAAGGCGCGGCGGGGTCGCGGGACGGTCCGCTTTAGTCGCGATCGGGTCCGCGCCAGGGCGATTTATCGTTCGGTTCGTCGCTGTAATCGTCTGCCGAAAGATCAATTGTCTGCGGCCCGGTGTCGCGTCGATAGGGGTTTTGGCGCTGTGCGCCGGCGCCTGCCGCCCCGCCCATGACGACGATGCGGCTGCGCAGGAATTTCCAGCCGATGTCGCGGATTGCCGGAATGAACAGGAGGAAACCGAGCGTATCGGTGATGAAACCGGGCGTGAGAAGAAGCACGCCAGCCACCATGATCATCATGCCATGCACGAGATCGCGGCCGGGCACGCCGCCCTCATTCATCGTTTCCTGAATGCGGCGAACGACCCCAAACCCCTGAATTCTCAGAAGGATGGAGCCTGTCACGGCTGTTATCAGAACCAGCGCCAGCGTGGGGAACACGCCGATCTGGCTGCCGACAACGACGAACATGGCGATCTCGCCCAACGGGATGGCGAGAAGGAGGAAGGGAACAATCGAAAATCGCACGAACTTGTTAGCCTTGTTGCCTGTTTAAGCGGATTCTGACCGTTCCATGCTGGCCAGTGGGGAAAACATAGGTATTCTGACCGAAAATTTGAATGATGGCGGTCTGCGTTCTATATGATTTCCGGTAAGGACGGGGTGCCGTCGCCTCTGCACCTGGCCTGAGCCGGCAGGTGCTGCGGAACACAGTGGCTCGTTTGGCTGGACGTTATGGAATTCTTCGATTTCGGCACGATTTTCTTTCTGATTGCCGCTGTGGTGATCTTCTTTCAGCTGCGCAATGTGCTCGGCCGGCGTACGGGCAACGAACGTCCGCCTTTTGATCCCTACACCGCAGGGCGCAGGTCTTCCAGCGAAGAAAAGTCCGGCGACGGCGAAAACGTGGTCTCCCTGCCGCGCCGCAAGGGCGCTCCGGAACCCGACCTGACCTATGCCGATATCGACAAGGCCGCCAAGCCGGGCAGCGAACTGAACAAGGGCATGCGCGCCATTCGCGACGCTGACGCCTCGTTCGCGCCCAAGAGCTTCGTCGAAGGCGCGAAGATGGCCTATGAGATGATCGTCATGGCCTATGCCGATGGCGACCGCCGGACCCTCAAGAACCTGCTTTCGCGCGAGGTTTATGAAGGTTTCGTCGCTGCAATCGACGAGCGTGAGAAGCGCAACGAGAAGATCGAATCCTCGTTTGTCGGCATCGACAGCATGGATATCGTCGCCGCCGAGATGAAGGGTACGGAAGCCCATGTGACGCTGCGCATCGTCAGCGAGCTCATCTCCGCCACCCGTGACGGGTCCGGCGAGGTGATCGACGGCGATCCCGAGACCGTGGCCGAAGTCAAGGATGTGTGGACCTTCGCGCGCGACAGCCGTTCCCGCGACCCCAACTGGAAGCTCGTCGCCACCGAAGCCGAGGATTGATCCTTGCCGGGCGGAGCGTCGTGCATGGCCGCACAGTCTGCGGCGCTTTCGCCATCCCTTGAGAGGGTTTCGTTCAGCGACATGCCAGGCTGGCGGGAAGACAAGGTTCTTTCCGCCTTTCGTGCATTTGCCCGTTCCGCCAAGCGCGTTGCCGTAAAGCCCTATCGCACGGGCGCGCTGGGCATCGCGCTTTCTGCTTTCGCTCCCGCTCATAAAGCGGCACTGGCCATGCCCGACGCCGATGAAGCGTCGGCCCGGGCATTCTTCGAAGAACATTTCATTCCCTGCCATATCCGCGCTGAAGACGGCGGTTCCGGTTTTGTGACCGGCTATTACGAGCCGGAGGTTGAGGCCTCGCGCGAAAGGACCGAGCGCTTTTGCGTGCCGCTCTACCGGCGTCCCGACGATCTGGTGGATGTGGATGACGAGAACCGCCCGGCCGGGCTTGATCCCTATTTTGCGTTTGCCCGGAAAACGGACAGCGGCCTTGTGGAGTATCACGACCGCGGCGCAATTGACCGTGGCGCGCTGGAAGGGCGTGGTCTGGAACTCGTCTGGCTCGACAACAGGGTCGATGCCTATTTCATCCATGTTCAGGGTGCGGCAAGGCTGCGGTTTGAGGATGGATCCGTCATGCGCGTCACCTACGCCGCGAAGTCGGGTCACTATTTTACGGGCGCCGGAAAGGTGCTCATCGAGTGCGGCGCGCTTTCTCCGGAAACGGTCACAATGCAGAGCATTCGGGCCTGGTTTTCGGAAAATCCGGAGCGAATTGACGAAATTCTCCGGCAAAACCGCTCTTTCATCTTTTTCCGCGAAACCGATGCGGGAGCGCCGGAACTTGGTCCCGTGGCCGCCGCCAAGGTGCAGCTCACGCCGGGGCGCTCGATCGCCGTCGACCGGCTGTTGCACACATTCGGGACCCCGTTCTTCATCAATGCGCCGGAACTCGATGTGGTCGATGGCGGGCCATTCCGCCGCCTGATGATCGCGCAGGATACGGGCTCGGCGATCACCGGACAGGCGCGGGCCGATCTCTTCATCGGCAGCGGTTCTGCGGCGGGCGAGATCGCCGGTGTGATCCGCCACAGAGCGGATTTTTATGCGCTGGTTCCCAGAGCGCTTGTGGAAGGCTGAGCAATGACCAGCCACACGCCGAAACGCCTGAGTATGGAAGACCGCATTCTGTGGAACCGCGTGGCGCGGACCACGGAGCCGCTCAAGGGCAAGTTTCTTGAAGAAACGGCAGAACCCGATGACGACACGATGGCCGAGCTTTCGCGTCTGGTGGCGCAGGACACATCGCGGCCTGCTGCGACATCCAGCAGTTCCGGCAAGGCTTCGCCCGCTCCGGTCAAGGCGCATCCGACCCGGCCCATCGACAAGCCCACCCATACCAAGATTGCCCGTGGCCGGCTTGTTCTGGAGGGGCGCGTGGACCTTCACGGGCTGACCCAGTCGGAAGCGCACAGCCTGCTTCTCTCCTTCCTGAACCGCGCCCATGCGGAGGGCATGCGCCATGTTCTGGTGATTACCGGCAAGGGCGCATCGTTCGGCAGTGATGGCGTGCTGCGCCGCGCCCTGCCGCGCTGGCTTGCAACACCGCCCTTCTCCGGCCTGGTGAGCGGGATCGACGAGGCAAGCCGGCGTCATGGCGGCGGCGGCGCGTTCTATATCCGCCTGAAGCGCAGGCACAGGAGCGGCATGTGACCCCGCTTGGCGAGAAAATCCGCGAGCTGCGGCGTGAGCGCGGGGTGAGCCAGAAGGAAATGGCGGCGGCCATCGGCGTCAGCGCGGCCTATCTTTCTTCTCTGGAGCACGGTCGCGCCAGCCCGCCCAACTGGGCGATGGTTCAGAAGATCATCGGTTTTTTCAACGTGATCTGGGATGAGGCGGACGAGCTGCAGCGGATCGCCGAGCTTTCACACCCGCGCGTCGTGGTGGACACGGCGCATCTTTCGCCCTGTGCAACGGAACTCGCAAACCTTCTGGCGGCGCATATCGCTTCTCTGAAGGATGGCGAGATCAAGGTGCTTCTGAAGCAGTTGAAAGCCGTCACCGGCGACCGGGCGACGGACGGGACATAAGAACCTGATGGTTCAGGAATCCTGGAAAAGCGCCTTCAGCTCATCCAGCTTCTCGTTCACCAGCCAGCCATAATAGTTCTCTTCCGGAAGCTTGACCCGCTGGCCTTTGGCCCGGCGGACGCGGTTTTCCGCTGCCAGACGCGCGGCGCGTGCTTCCGGGTTTCCGAGATTGTAGAGCGTGGCGGTGATGCCGGGGTTCTTCGAAATGTCGAAATCGGCAATCTGCCTGTAGGCGGCGATGGACTTCTTCACCGTCGCGGCCACATAGGCGAGCGATTTATCCGGGTCCATGATCGTCTGGTAGACTTCCTGCGGATTGGTGTGGCTGATCTGGCGGAAGCCGGAAACCCTGTTCACCGTGTCGGTCATCTTGAGGGCGGTCAGCGGATTGAGCTGACCGATGCCGAAGGTCTGGCCTGCATAGAAGGGCTGGAAGAACACGGCCCCGAACCGGTCGTTCGGCCATTTCTTGCCGTCGACGGATTTGCCGCGGAACGATTTGTCCCAGACGGCTTCGCGGCACGACCAGATGTCGTAGCTGCCCTTTTCCTTTTCGCAGTCGGCGAATTCGGGCCGTTCCACGAACTGGCCGACTGTCTCACCGCCATAGGAGAAGGAGAAATCGCTTTTCAGATAAGAGACCGCCTTCACATAATAGGTCTGGAGGCGGTCATAGGCGTCCACATTGTAGGTGTGCTCACCGACGATGGCGCCGACCATGTGAACGGGATCGATGTTGTATCGGGATGAAATGGAGCGGATCTTGGAAACAAGCCCGCCATCGGTTTTCAGAAGCTGGTAGACCTTGCCATATTTGGCTTCATAGGTGGTCTGGGCCGACTTCGTGCGCTTGGCCGAAACACCGGGCACCGGGGGCTGTTTGGCGTTCCGGTTTCCTTCGGGAACGAGTTTGGCCGCGGAAACGGGAAGTGTTCCGACGCAGAAGAAGCCGAGGCAAATGCCTATAACCAGTCGTGCCCGTGGTGCCATGTCGCGCTGCTTGCGCCCCCTGCGTGGTTCTGACTTTTTTGGATTATCGGCAAATTAGGCAAAGCTACCGACCAAGTCGAGAGGCATTCGCGGCCCGACAATCATCACGCCCCGACCGCGGCAGAGATGTCACACTTGCTTATATGCGGGCCTCTTATGCGCCCCTCTTATGCGCCATGCCCCGCCGGTTCTGAACCGGCGGGGCATGGGACGGGGAATGGGCAGATTTCGGAACTGTGCGGGGGCTTCAGAGGATGAAGCGTGACAGGTCCGTGTTTTTGGCGAGGTCGCCGACATTCTTGTCGACATAGGCCGCGTCGATGGAAAGCTCGGTTCCCGAACGATCCGGGGCGTTGAACGAGATCTCGTCGAGCACGCGTTCCATCACCGTCTGCAGCCGGCGTGCGCCGATGTTCTCGACGCTGGCGTTCAGATCGACGGCAATGGCCGCCAGACGGTCGATGGCGTCGTCGGTGAAGTTCAGCGAAACGCCTTCGGTTTCCATCAGCGCCGCATACTGCTTGATGAGGCTCGCCTCGGTTTCCGTCAGGATGCGGCGGAAATCGTCTTTTTCCAGCGCGCGCAGCTCGACGCGGATCGGCAGACGGCCCTGAAGCTCCGGCAGAAGATCCGAAGGCTTGGAGACGTGGAACGCGCCGGAGGCGATGAACAGGATGTGGTCGGTTTTGACCGGACCGTATTTGGTCGCAACCGTCGTGCCTTCCACGAGTGGAAGCAGGTCGCGCTGCACGCCTTCGCGCGAAACGCCGGCGCCCGCACCGTTCTCACGGTTGGCGATCTTGTCGATTTCGTCGAGGAAAACGATACCGTCATTCTGCGCCGATTCCAGGGCCCGCTGGGTGACTTCTTCCTCATCGAGAAGCTTGTCGGACTCGTCGGCGATCAGAAGTTCGTAGGACTCCTTCACGGTCGTCTTGCGCAGCTTGGTCGGCTTGCCGCCCATGGCCTTCTGGAGCATGTCGTTGATGTTCAGAACGCCGATATTCGCGCCAGGCATGCCGGGCATTTCAAAACCGGGCATGCCGCCGCCGGAATCGGAGACTTCCACCTCGATTTCCTTGTCGTCCAGCTCGCCATTGCGCAGCTTCTGGCGGAAACTGTCCTTGGTGGCGGGGCTGGCGGTCTTCCCGACCAGCGCTTCAAGAACGCGCTCTTCGGCGTTCATGTGGGCGCGGGCCTTCACGTTCTCGCGCATCTTTTCACGCACGAGACCGATGGAGACCTCCACCAGATCGCGGATGATCTGCTCCACATCGCGGCCGACATAGCCGACCTCGGTGAACTTGGTGGCCTCGACCTTGATGAAGGGCGCGCCGGCGAGCTTTGCCAGGCGACGCGAGATCTCGGTCTTGCCGACGCCGGTGGGTCCGATCATGAGGATGTTCTTCGGCATCACCTCCTCGCGCAGCTCCGGCTCGAGCTGCTGGCGACGCCAGCGGTTGCGCAGCGCAATCGCCACGGCGCGCTTGGCGTCATTCTGGCCGATGATGTAGCGGTCGAGTTCGGAGACGATCTCGCGCGGGGAAAATGTGGTCATGTGTCCGTCTCGTTGTTCGTGTCGTATTGCATGATCAGGTAGTCCCCTGTGCGTCCGGCCAGATGAGGCACCGGCTGGAAGCCGGCCTTTTCATAGGCGCGGACCGCACGCGTGTTCTTGGGGTCCGGATCGATGATGATGTTTCTGCGTCCCGTTTCCAGAAGGTGGCGCACCATCAGCTTCACTGCGGTGCTGCCGATCCCTTTCGAGAGCAGGTCTTTCGCGCCGATGATCAGGTCGACGCCGACGGTATCCGCCGGAAGGTCGTCCACCCACTGATCAATCCCGTCGCGATTGTCCGCCAGAAACCAGTACTGAATGTAGCCGACAGGCCGCCCTTCCAGTTCGATCACAAAGGGGCGCGTCGTGTCGCGTCCCTCGATCATGTCGCGGATCTGGCCCAGCTCGATTTCGGGCTCGCCCCACCATTCGCGTATGTGCGGCTGGCGGAGCCAGTCGAGGAGCACTGGAAAATGATCCGCGGTTACCGGAGAAAGGGCAACCCGGTCTGCCTCATTCGGCGTCAAGGGTTTCCACCACCACATTGTCATTGGTGTAGATGCAGATGGACGCGGCGATCTCCATCGCCTTGCGGGCGATTTCCTCGGCGTCCTTGTCGGTGTCGGCGAGCGCACGCGCGGCAGCAAGCGCATAATTGCCACCGGAGCCGATGGCCATGATGCCCTGCTCGGGCTCCAGCACATCGCCATTGCCGGTAAGCGCCAGGGTGACGCTCTTGTCGGCCACGAGCATCATCGCTTCGAGCCGGCGCAGATAGCGGTCGGTCCGCCAGTCCTTGGCAAGCTCGACGCAGGCGCGCATCAACTGCTCGGGATACTGCTCCAGCTTGGCTTCCAGCCGCTCCAGAAGGGTGAAGGCGTCGGCGGTGGCCCCGGCGAAGCCGGCGATCACATTGCCCTTGCCGATGCGCCGCACCTTGCGCGCATTGCCCTTCATCACGGTGTTGCCCAGGCTGACCTGCCCGTCACCGGCAATCACCACTTTGTCGCCCTTGCGCACAGTGACGATTGTCGTGGCGTGCATGGATTTATCTTCGCTCATCGCACACTCCTTTTCGCGCCGCCCGAAGAGGCACGGCGCCGTCAGATCGAATATGTAAGTTGATCATTGTGGAATGCAAACGCGCAGATGGAATTGCCATGTCGGTGCCAGGCGCCCTCGCCCTTCGACAGGCTCAGGATGAGGGCTGTTGTTGCGTTGTGCGGCGGGTCCCTTGAGGGTTTGAATATGGGGGTGAACATGGCAGCACATCGCTACGTCGCGTCACCATCCGTCACATCAATCCTCATGGTGAGCCTCTTGAGCTTGCTGAAAGGCGAACCACGAGGGTGCCTGGCGGGGTGTTGAGCACTTTGCAGATGTGGCGATGATGGGTATTGCGGGCGGAGTTTGAAATCAGGATCTGCCGGTCTTGGCGTACCGTCTGGGCGGCAACGGTTCTGGTCTTTGGCGGAACATGCTGCTAGAAGGCTGGCCTTCATGCAGCGCAAAGGGACAGACCATGGCTTCCAGCACAACGCGCACCGCCGAAATCAGCCGCAAGACCAATGAAACGGCCATTGCCGTTCGGGTCGAAATCGATGGCGAAGGCCGTTACGACATGGCTACCGGCGTGGGCTTTTTCGACCATATGCTGGAGCAGCTTTCCCGCCATTCGCTGATCGACATGACGGTGAAGGCCGATGGCGATCTGCACATCGACGATCACCACACGGTCGAGGATTGCGGCATCGCGCTCGGCAAGGCCATCTCGGAGGCGCTGGGCGACCGGCGCGGCATCACGCGTTACGCCTCGCTCGATCTCGCCATGGACGAATGCCTGACGCGCGCGGCGATCGATGTTTCGGGCCGCCCCTTCCTCGTCTGGGATGTTGAGTTTCCGACGCAGAAGATCGGCACGTTCGACACCGAACTGGTGCGCGAGTTCTTCCAGGCCCTTTCCCAGAATGCCGGCATCACACTGCATGTGACCAATCATTACGGCGCAAACAGCCACCACATTGCCGAGACCTGCTTCAAGGCGGTGGCGCGGGTGCTGCGTACGGCCTGCGAAGCCGATCCGCGCCAGCTTGATGCAGTCCCCTCCACCAAGGGCAGCCTGAAGGGATAAGCCGATGGCAAGCTATGTTGTGATGGAGCCGCCCGAACGCAATCCGGAACAGGCGGTTCTGGTGCGCGACGGCTTTGCGATCCTGGCGTTCATTGCGCCGTTCCTCTGGTTCCTGTGGCATCGCATGTGGCTGGAAGCGCTTGCTGCGGTTGCCGCCGCGCTGCTGCTCGGCGCGCTTGGTGCGCTGGAGGGCTGGTCGGTTGCGGCAACGGTGGCCTCGCTCTGCCTGTCGCTGTTCTTCGGGCTGGAGGCGCGCAATCTGCGGGTCTCCATGCTGAAGCGGCGCGGCTGGCATGAATGGGGCGTTGTCGACGCCGACAACCGCGACGAGGCGGAAACCCGTTTCATGGCGGAACTGGTGTTTGCCGACGATGAAGCGCGGCAGGAAACGCCATCCCCTGCCCTCACCGACAGACCCGCACCGGCCAAGGGCTTCGGCCGTGGCAGCGAGCCGGCGCTCGGTCTCTTTTCCTATCCTGGAGCGCGCTGACCATGAAGGTTGCGATTATCGATTACGGCTCGGGCAATCTGCGCTCGGCCGCGAAAGCCTTCGAGCGCGCCGCGCGCGAAAGCGGCATCGGGGCCGAGATTTCAGTTACGGCGGATGCGGATGCGGTGCGCGCCGCAGACCGGATCGTGCTTCCCGGCGTGGGCGCTTATGCCGATTGCCGGCAGGGACTTAGCGCGGTGCCCGGCATGGTCGAGGCGATCACGGATGTGGCGCTCGAAAAGGGTCGTCCGTTCCTCGGCATCTGTGTCGGCATGCAGCTGATGAGCGAGCGCGGGCTTGAAAAGACGGTGACCGAGGGGCTCGGCTGGATCGCCGGAGACGTGGTGGAAATGACCCCGTCCGACCCGGAATTGAAGATTCCGCAGATCGGATGGAACACGATTCACGTGAAACATTCGCATCCCCTGTTCGATGGAATCCCCACCGGAGAGGACGGTTTGCACGCCTATTTCGTGCATTCCTATCATTTCGCGGCGCGCAATGAGGCCGAGATTCTGGCCACCACCGACTATGGCGGGACGATCACGGCGGCCGTTGCGCGGGACAATCTGGTGGGCACGCAGTTCCACCCTGAAAAGAGCCAGGCGCTTGGCCTGGCCCTGATCGCAAACTTCCTGCGCTGGAGGCCCTGATGACGGTTTCGACCAAAAAAGGCTACTGGATCGCGATGGTCGATATCGCCGATCCGGAAGGGTACAAGAAGTATATCGAAGCCAATGCGAAGGCTTTTGAGAAATACGGTGCGAAATTTCTCGCCCGTGGCGGGCAGCATACCGCGCCCGAAGGCCCTGCCGGCGACCGGCAGGTGATCATCGAATTCAGCTCCTATGAGCAGGCGCTTGCCTGCTACAACTCGCCGGAATACCAGCACGCGCTGGGCATCAGGCGGGATTATTCAACGGCGAAGCTCAGCATTATCGAGGGCGTCTGACACATGATACTTTTTCCCGCCATCGACCTGAAAGACGGCCAGTGCGTGCGGCTCAAGCTGGGCGACATGGACGAGGCGACGGTCTACAACACCGATCCCGCCGCGCAGGCCCGCTCCTTTGAGGAACAGGGTTTCGAGTGGCTGCATGTGGTCGATCTGAATGGCGCATTCGCCGGCGCAAGCGTGAATGGCGATGCGGTCGAGGCGATCCTCAAGGCGACGAAGAACCCGGTGCAGCTGGGCGGCGGCATCCGCACGCTGGAGCATATCGAGGCGTGGCTCGACAAGGGCCTGTCGCGGGTGATCCTCGGCACGGTTGCGGTGCGCGATCCGGCTCTGGTGATCGAGGCCTGCAAGGCGTTTCCGGGCAAGGTTGCCGTCGGCATCGATGCGCGCGGCGGCAAGGTTGCGGTGGAAGGCTGGGCGGAGACATCGGATCTTTCGGCAATCGAGCTTGCGCGCCGCTTCGAGGGTGCCGGCGTGGCCGCCATCATCTACACGGACATCGACCGTGACGGCGTTCTGACCGGCATCAACTGGGAATCGACCATTGAACTGGCCGACGCCGTTTCCATTCCCGTGATCGCTTCGGGCGGTCTTGCCTCCATTGCCGACATAGTGCGCATGACCATGCCCGATGCGGCGAAGCTGGAAGGCGCGATCTCCGGTCGCGCGCTCTATGACGGCCGCATCGATCCCGCCGAGGCGCTGAAGGTGCTTAAGGGAGAGGCTGCGTGAGCGCTGACGGTCGCCTGAGCCGGGGAACCAAGAGAACCTTCATCGTTCTTCTGGTGGTGATCCTCGTTCTGGCGGCGCTGCCCGTTCTTTCGGTTGTCGCCTCCAGCATCCTTGCCAGCACTTATGGCTGCACGGTTCACGAGGGCTACAGCAATCCCTGCATGATCGCCGGTGAAGACCGGGGCGACATGCTATATTCCATGTTCGTGATGGGCTGGCTGGGGCTGATAAGCCTGCCCTTCGGCATGGCCGCGCTAATCGCCTGGACAGTGGCGTTGATGATCGCCGTGATCCGGGCCCGCAAGAAGGCGAACCTCGCATGACACTCAAAGCCCGCGTCATCCCCTGTCTCGATGTGAAGGACGGCCGCGTCGTCAAGGGTGTCAACTTCGTCGACCTGATCGACGCCGGCGACCCGGTGGAAGCCGCAAAGGCCTATGACGCCGCCGGCGCTGACGAGCTCTGCTTCCTCGACATCACCGCTTCCAGCGACAACCGCGAAACGATCTTCGACGTGGTGGCGCGCACGGCCGAGCAGTGCTTCATGCCGCTCACCGTGGGCGGTGGTGTGCGCGAGGTTTCCGACATCCGCAAGCTGCTGCTTGCCGGCGCGGACAAGGTGTCGATCAACACGGCGGCGGTGAACGATCCCGAACTGGTGGCGCGCGCCGCCGACAAGTTCGGCAATCAGTGCATTGTCGTTGCCATCGACGCCAAACAAGTTTCCGGCGAAGGCGAGCCGCTGCGCTGGGAAATCTTCACCCATGGCGGACGCAGGGAAACGGGCATCGACGCCGTCGAGTTCGCCCGCAAGGTGGTGGATCTCGGCGCGGGGGAAATCCTGCTCACCTCGATGGATCGCGACGGCACCAAGGCGGGCTACAACATTCCGCTGACCCGCGCCGTGGCCGACGCCGTGCGCGCGCCGGTCATTGCATCGGGTGGCGTGGGCACGCTGGATCATCTGGTGGAAGGCGTTCGCGACGGACATGCGACCGCCGTTCTGGCCGCGTCGATCTTCCATTTCGGCACTTACACGATCGGCGAGGCCAAGGCGCATATGGCGGCTGCCGGCATTCCCATGCGGCTCGATCCCGCGCAGACCCCGGAGCAGGCATGAGCCAGTTCGACCTCACCCGTCTGGAAGCCATCATCGCCGAGCGCGCGCGTTCGGGCGATGACAACTCGTGGACCGCAAAGCTGTTTGCCAAGGGCACGCCGAAGGCTGCGCAGAAGCTTGGCGAAGAAGCCGTGGAAGCGGTGATCGCCGCCGTTTCGCATGATCGCGAAGACCTGATTTCCGAAAGCGCCGATCTCCTTTATCATTGGCTCGTCGTGCTGGCGCTGGAGGGCGTTTCGGTTGATGAGGTGATGGCGGAACTGGAGCGCCGCACCGCGCGCACCGGAATTGAGGAAAAGGCATCCCGAAAGGGATAGATCGTTTCCGCCCTGGGTGGCATCATCCATCGCATGATGGATGGCGACACCGATAAGACAACCATGGCGGCAAGGAAGGGGGCCGCGGACTTCATGGACCAGCTTGTCTCTGGGGAGAACTACTCCCCCTATCGCATTTTCACCGCCGAGAAGTGGGCGAAGTTCCGCGCCGACACGCCGTTGACGCTGACCGAGGACGAGGTGCAGCGCCTGCGCTCGCTGAACGATCCGGTCGATCTGGAAGAGGTGCGGCGGATCTACCTGTCCATGTCGCGGCTCCTTTCGGCGCATGTGGAGGCCACCCAGCTTCTGTTTCGCCAGCGGCAGGTCTTCTTCAACTCCGAAGACGTGGTCAAATCCCCCTTCATCATCGGCATTGCCGGCTCGGTGGCCGTTGGAAAATCGACCACGGCGCGCGTTCTCCAGGAGCTTCTGACCCGCTGGCCGTCGAGCCCGAAGGTCGACCTGGTGACAACGGACGGGTTTCTCTATCCCAACGAGGTCCTGCGACGCGAGAACCTGATGGAGCGCAAGGGCTTTCCCGAAAGCTACGATGTTGGCGCGGTTCTGCGCTTTCTCTCGGCGATCAAGGCCGGTGTGCCGAATGTTCCGGCGCCGCTCTATTCGCACCTCACCTATGACATCCTGCCCGGCGAGTTCCGCACCATCGACCGCCCGGACATCCTGATCTTCGAGGGCATCAACGTTCTGCAGACCCGCGATTTGCCGCAGGATGGCACCGCAATCCCGGTGGTTTCGGACTTCTTCGACTTCTCGATCTATATCGATGCGCCGGAAGACCTGATCCATCAATGGTATGTGGATCGCTTCATGCGGCTGCGCGAAACGGCCTTCCAGAACCCGGAATCCTTCTTCCACCGCTATGCGGCGCTCAAGCCGAGCGCCGCGCTGGCCATCGCCGAGCAGCTCTGGGAGACGATCAACCTGAAGAACCTGCGCGAGAACATTCTGCCGACGCGGCCGCGCGCCGATCTGATCCTGCGCAAGGGTGCGGATCACCTGACGGACGAAGTGGCGCTCAGGAAGCTGTGACGCGGCGCAGGGTCAGGTTGATGCGCCCCGGCGCGCTGAGCAGCGTCGAGGTGCCGGGGTAAATGCGGTCGACGCCGTGAAAGGCGAGCCGCCCTGCCCCGCCCAGCACCACCACATCGCCGCTTTGCAGCTTGACCGAAACGGTCTTGTCGCCGCGCTTTGCGCCGCCGACGCGAAAGAGGCATGCATCACCGAGTGAAACCGACACCACGGGCGCGGCGAATTCCTGTTCGTCACGATCCTGATGCAGGCCCATTTTCGCGGTTTCAGCATAGTGATTGACGAGGCAGGCCTCCGGCGGAGCCGGGAAATCCGCCACCTCCTCCCACAGGGCGAGCAGTCGCGCGGGTATCGGCGGCCATGGTTTTCCGGTCACGGGGTGCGTTTCCTGATAGCGATAGCCGCGCTCCCGGTCGGTGACCCAGCCAAGCGGGCCGCAATTGGTCATGCGCACGCTCATTTCCCTGCCGGTTCGCGGCATGACCGGGACGAAAAGCGGTGCCTCGCGCACCACGGCGCGAATGTCTTCAACAAGCGCTTCCTGGGCGGTGCGGTCGAGATAACCCGGCAGATGGCGCACGCCTTCGGTGAGGGTTGGCAATTCAGTCTCCTTACATCTCGAGCACGGTGCATGGTGAGCCGCTGCATTGATGTAGTGCGTGGTTCGACAAGCTCACCATGAGGGATGCAGCGGCCTTGCAGAAAGGTCTGATTCTGCAACATCGCAGATGGGTTTTGCAGGCGTATTTCCACCCTCATGGTGAGCTTGTCGAACCACGCACAACGCCGTTGCCACATGATCGGATACGGCATGTAACCGTGCGATCTCACCCGGGAAACTTACACCCACACAAAAGAAAACGGCGACCCGAAAGCCGCCGTTCCTGTCAGATCGTGCCGGGGGCGCTTATGCCTCGGCGAGATCGGGAATGCGCAGAACCTGGCCGGGGTAGATCTTGTCCGGGTCATCAAGCATCGGCTTGTTGGCCTCGAAGATCATGGTGTATTTCGCACCTTTGCCCTTGCCGTAATTGGCTTCGGCGATCTTCCAGAGATTGTCGCCCTTCTGGACCGTGTAGAAGACCGGCGCCTTGGCTTCGGCGGCAGCAACCTTGAGCTCGCCGGCTTCCACCTTGGAAATGCCGAGCGTGTTGCCCACGGCCACGACGGCCTTTTCGAAGGCCGACTGGTCTGCGACCTCGCCCTTCAGAACGACCTTGTCCCCTTCCACGACCACTTCGACCTTGTCGGTGCCGAGGCTATGGGAATCGAGTTCCTTCTTCAGTTCGTCTGCTGCCGGCGGCTCCTCGTCCACCACGCCGAGCTTCTTGCCGACGGATTTGACGAAATCGAAAATGCCCATGGATACGTCTCCAGTTTGAGTTGGCGGATATTTGACGTGTAACGGTTGTAGATTTCAACTGTAAAACACTGAATGGTAATAAGCGGCGATTTTGCCCCGGAATCTTCAGCAACCTCCAGGGTCAGGACCTGTCAATTTGGCCGCAATGGTCGGCCGATCCGTAGGACGCTCGATAGACCGGCGACCTGCCGCGTCAAACCCCTTGACCGGGGGGAAGACCCCGCTCTGCGGGCTTTTCCTGGCATCTCTTGGTCTATCGAACGCCATTGCAGCCAAATTGACAGGTCCTGACCCTAGTCGTGGCTAACCTTGCCACGCATCTTCTTGATGGAGGAGCGGCCAGCCTTGGCTTTCAGGCGGCGTTCGATGGCGGAGCGTGTGGGCTTTGTCTTCTTGCGCGGCCGTGGCGGTGGCTCGGCGGCGCGGGTCAGAAGTTCGGTCAGCCGGTCGCGCGCATCGGCGCGGTTCATCTCCTGGGTGCGGTAGCGTCCGGCCTCGATGACGATCTCGCCTTCCTTCGTGGCGCGGCTTCCCGCCAGTTCCAGAACCTTCTCGCGAATGCGCTGCGGCAGGCCGCGCGCGTTCCTCGCGTTGAAGCGCAGCTGAACGGCGGTCGCCACCTTGTTGACGTTCTGACCGCCAGGACCGGAGGAACGGATGAACTGTTCCTGCAATTCGTCCTCGAAGACGGTCACGCCATTTCTGATGTTGAGGTCGCCCTCGGCCATTGCGCCAGTCCGGTTGTGTTTTCTTGCATCAAAACAAAGGGCCCGACCAAATGGCCGGGCCCTGAAAATGCGCGTTCAGGTCCTGGGATGCAAGTCTGCGCGTTACTCGGCGGCTTCCGCCGGATGCGGTGCGGCCTCGCGCACGCTGGCGTCGACATGGGTTTCGAATTTCTCGAAATTGTCGATGAACATCCCAACCAGGCGACGGGCCTGCGCGTCATAGGCTGCCTTGTCGGCCCAGGTCGAGCGGGGGTCGAGCAGGCTGGAATCGATGCCCGGAACGTCGACCGGTACGGCGAAGCCGAAATGCGGATCGGTGCGGAACTCGGCATCGTTCAGCTTGCCGCTGAGCGCTGCATTGAGCAGGGCGCGCGTGACCTTGATGGGCATGCGGTTGCCGACGCCGTAGGCACCGCCGGTCCAGCCGGTATTGACCAGCCAGCAATCCACACCGTGACGGGCGATCAGATCGCGCAGCAGATTGCCGTATTCCGAAGGATGGCGCGGCATGAAGGGAGCGCCGAAGCAGGTGGAGAAGGTTGCTTCCGGTTCGGTAACGCCCTTTTCCGTGCCGGCCACCTTTGCGGTGTAACCGGACAGGAAGTGGTACATGGCCTGCGCCGGGGTCAGCTTGGCAATGGGCGGCAGCACGCCGAAGGCATCCGCCGTCAGCATGATGATGTTGTTGGGATGGCCGCTGCGGCCCGTTTCGCTGGCATTCGGGATGAAGTGCAGCGGATAGGCGCAGCGCGTGTTCTCGGTCAGGCTGCCATCGTCGAAGTCGGGGCGGCGCTGGTCATCGAGGACAACGTTCTCCAGCACCGTGCCGAAACGGCGGGTGGTGGCGAAGATTTCCGGCTCGGCCTCTTCCGACAGACGGATCGTCTTGGCGTAGCAGCCGCCCTCGAAGTTGAAGAGACCGGTCTCGCCCCAGCCATGCTCGTCGTCGCCGATCAGCGTGCGCGACGGGTCAGCCGAAAGCGTGGTCTTGCCGGTGCCCGACAGGCCGAAGAAGACGGCGGCGTCGCCATCGGGGCCGACATTGGCCGAGCAGTGCATCGGCATCACGCCCTTGGCGGGCAGGATGTAGTTGAGCGCGGTGAAGACCGACTTCTTCATCTCGCCGGCATAGGAGGTGCCGCCGATCAGAACGATGTTGCGGGTCAGATCCACGGCGATGACCGTCTCGGTGCGGCAGCCATGGCGCTCGGGATCGGCGCGGAAGGACGGCAGGTCGATGATCGTCATCTGCGGAACGAAAGCGTCGAGCGCCTCGACTTCCGGACGCAGGAGCAGGTTACGGATAAACATGGAATGCCATGCATATTCCGTAACAACGCGCACCGGCAGGCTGTTTTCCGGATCGGCGCCGCCGACGAGATCCTGCACGAACAGGTCGCGGTCGGCTGCCTGCTTAACGAAATCGGCATAGAGCGCTTCGAAATGCTCCGGCGAGATGGGCTTGTTGTTGTCCCACCAAACGGCGTCTTCAGTGTCGGCGGTACGCACGACGAACTTGTCCTTGGCGGAACGGCCGGTGTGCTGGCCGGTCTCGGCAACGAGCGCGCCATCGGCGGAAAGCCGTGCCTCACCGCGACGCAGCGCTTCCTCATAGAGGGCAGCGGCCTGAAAGTTGTAATAGACGTTTCCCGTCGTTTTCAGACCATTGCTCTCAATCCCGCAAGCCGGGTTGCGCGTGCCGGTTTCGTTCATCGTAACCACCAAAAATCCCTTGAGATGCCTGTCTCCGCAGGCGATCCAAGCTGAAAACACAAATAATCGAGGGATTTCAAACCATTAATCGATTTAAAGATTTTAAAATCGTTTAAATCGTTTAAAAAGTACGTGATTCGACCGATATATGCACAGTTCCGAAGGGGACAGTGATGGCGCATGGCCGTGTCGGTGTGACACAGACTTCTTTATATGCCACATTTTGTACCCAATTTGTCCTGCATCTGCGCAGCCGATTGATGCAGATAGGGACGATATGCCCATGAGGGAGCCGCTAGACATGGCAACAATCGCGCTTGTCGATGACGATCGCAACATTCTCACATCCGTCTCCATAGCGCTGGAGTCCGAGGGATACCGTGTGGAGACCTACACCGATGGCGTTTCGGCGCTTGAGGGTCTGGGTGCGCGTCCGCCAAACCTTGCGATCCTCGACATCAAGATGCCGCGCATGGACGGCATGGAGCTTCTGCGGCGCCTGCGCCAGAAGAGCGACGTGCCGGTGATCTTCCTTACCTCCAAGGACGATGAGATCGATGAACTCTTCGGCCTGAAGATGGGGGCCGACGATTTCGTGCGCAAACCGTTTTCGCAACGTCTTCTGGTGGAGCGGGTGCGCGCTGTCCTGCGCCGCGCCAGCACGCGGGAAACGGCGGCCAAGACGCCCGGCAAACAGTCGGAATCGCTGGAGCGTGGCCAGCTGGTCATGGACCAGGAGCGCCACACCTGCACCTGGAAGGGGCAGCCGGTGACGCTGACCGTGACGGAATTCCTGATCCTGCATTCGCTGGCGCAGCGGCCGGGCGTCGTGAAAAGCCGCGATGCGCTGATGGATTCCGCCT
The DNA here is from genome assembly GCF_050877045.1 of Nitratireductor sp. PBL-C9. Lineage (NCBI taxonomy): Bacteria > Pseudomonadati > Pseudomonadota > Alphaproteobacteria > Hyphomicrobiales > Phyllobacteriaceae > Nitratireductor > Nitratireductor sp. PBL-C9. The sequence continues at coordinate 187,849 of NZ_JBPAXW010000006.1, read as the reverse complement.
ATGACGAGCAGGTCTATGTGGATGACCGCACGATCGACAGCCACATCAAGCGGCTTCGCAAGAAGTTCAAGGCAGTTGACGGCGAGTTCGACATGATCGAAACGCTCTATGGCGTGGGCTACCGCTTCCGCGAGATCTAGGCCGAAAATCAATTCGGCTGCGTGGCGTGCGCCCGGACAAGACAGTGGCGATGAGTGTAAAGACGGAAAAGACGGAGCAGCGGCCTTCAAGGGCTGCGCGACCGACGGGCCCGGCCTTTCTTGGCCGGCTCGCCGTGCCGTTGCGCCGTCTTTTCGGGCATTACGTCTTCTCCAGTCTCACCCGGCGCATTCTGTTTCTCAACCTGGCGGGCCTCGGCGTTCTGGTCGTCGGCGTTCTTTATCTGAACGAGTTCCGCGAGGAACTGATCAGCGCGCGCGTGGAAAGCCTGATGACGCAGGGCGAGATCATCGCCGGCGCCATTGCAAGCTCCGCCGAGGTGGAAACGGACTCGATCCTCGTCGATCCCGACAAGCTGCTTGAGCTACAGGCCGGACAGAGCCTGCCCCTGCGCGCCGATCAGCTGGAAAGCCTCGACTTCCCGATCAATCCGGAGCGGGTGGCCCCTCTCCTGCGAAGGCTCATTCCGCAGACCCGCACCCGCGCGCGCATTTACGACCCGGATGCGAACCTGCTGCTCGATTCCCAATATCTTGGCCAGGTGCTGCGCTATGAACTGCCGCCGGTGGATGACGAGCCCTCGGGCGTGTTCGAAAGCATCTGGCAGCGGCTGCGCGAGATTTTCCGTCGCCGTGACCTGCCGGTCTATCGCGAGCAGCCCGGCGGCAGCGGCGTTGCCTATCCGGAGGTGATGAAGGCGCTGACGGGCACCACCAATTATGTGGTGCGGATCAGCGAACAGGGCGAGCAGATCGTTTCCGTCGCCGTGCCGGTTCAGCGGTTCCGGGCGGTTCTCGGCGTGCTTCTCCTGTCGACGCAGGGCGGTGATATCGACAAGATCGTTGCAGCCGAGCGCAAGGCGATCCTGCGCGTGTTTGCCGTTGCCGCGCTGGTGACGGCCATCCTGTCGCTGCTGCTGGCCTCGACCATCGCCAATCCGCTGCGCCGGCTTTCGGCAGCTGCGGTGCGGGTGCGCCGGGGCGCGCGGTCGCGCGAGGAAATCCCGGATTTCTCACATCGTCAGGATGAGATTGGCAATCTTTCCGCGGCATTGCGCGACATGACCAAGGCGCTTTATGCGCGCATTGACGCCATTGAGAGCTTTGCCGCCGATGTGGCGCATGAGCTGAAAAACCCGCTGACGTCGCTCGGCAGCGCGGTGGAAACGCTGCCGCTCGCCAAGGATGAGCGGTCGCGCGAACGTCTTCTGGAGATCATTCAGCACGATGTGCGCCGCCTCGACCGGCTGATCAGCGACATTTCGGATGCGTCGCGGCTCGATGCGGAACTCTCGCGCGAAGATGCGAGCCGCCTGGAGCTGAAACAGTTTGTGGGTGATCTGGTGAGTGCGATCCGCGAAGCAGGGTCCAGCAAGAAGCCGGTGGAGATCACCTTCGCCACCGAAGAGCGGGATGGCGCGGACGCGACCTATTACATTCAGGGCCACGATCTGCGGCTTGGGCAGGTCATCACCAATCTGATCGAGAACGCCCGTTCCTTCGTGCCGGAAAAGACGGGGCGGATCGATGTGCGTCTGGCGCGCGTTGGCAAGCGCATCATCCTGTCCGTGGAGGACAACGGGCCGGGCATTCGCGTCGAGAACATCGACCGCATCTTCGAGCGGTTCTACACGGATCGTCCGGCGGGTGAGGCGTTCGGCCAGAATTCCGGCCTCGGTCTTTCCATCAGCCGGCAGATCGTGGAAGCACATGGCGGCACGCTGACGGCGGAAAACATTGCGGGCGGGAAGCCCGGCGACATTCAGGGCGCACGGTTCATCGTCGCGCTGCCTGCGGAGACCTGATCCGCCATGCACAACCGCCACGCCACCGCCATCGTCGTCGCCGGTCACGGCATACTGATCGAAGGCGCGTCGGGCAGCGGCAAGACCATGCTGGCCTTCGAGGCCCTCTCCTTTTTCAAGGCGGCGGGGCTGTTTGCATGCTTCATTTCAGACGATCAGGTTTTTCTCTCCGCCCGCAATGGCCGGCTGATCGTGCGCACGCCCGCACCCATTGCCGGGCTGGCGGAAGCGCGCGGGCTCGGGCCTGCAAAGCTTGCGCACATGCCGGCCGCCGTGATGGATCTCGTGGTGCGTCTTGTCGATGAACAGGACGCGCCGCGATTTTCCGAAGGGCAGCAAATGGTCCATGAAGGCATCGCGCTTCCGTGCGTGGAATTGCCGCAACGACAGGCACGAAGGGCCGTTCACGCCATCGCGGCAACCCTTCAATTGCCGCCTTTTGGCCCCTCTCAAGTCACCGTTTGAACTTTATTTAGGCGACTCGCCGCAGTTTTGGGCTTGTCAACGGCCTGTGCGTTGACAAGATAGCGCTCTTGTCGTGAGGCAGTCTGGGGTCTGGTCTTCAGAGATGGGCCTTCAGGGGTCGACCATCGCGGACCGAGGCCTAAATGAGAATAACCGGATATGCGGGCAGGCCCGCAAAGTCAGCTGGATGGAGTGAACGCGTGACAGCCTCGAGCGCAGCCTTGAAAGCCAAACCAGGAAATCGGATGATGTGCCGATGATTGGGCTCGTATTGGTGACGCATGGCCAATTGGCCGAAGAATTCCGCCACGCCGTTGAGCATGTGGTGGGTCATCAGGAAAACCTTGAAACAGTCTCCATCGGCGCTGAAGACGATATGGAGCAGCGGCGGCGCGATATCGTAGACGCCGTGGCGCGGGCCGATACGGGCTCGGGCGTGATCATCCTCACCGACATGTTCGGTGGAACGCCGTCGAACCTGGCCATCTCGGTCATGGATGCTGGCCGCGTGGAGGTGATTGCCGGCATGAACCTTCCCATGCTGATCAAGCTTTCCTCCGCACGCGCCAATGACGACATGGCGCAGGCGCTTGAAGAGGCGCAGACCGCAGGGCGGAAATACATCAATGTCGCAAGCCAGGTCCTGAGCGGAAAATGAGCGAGCCGCAGACGAACGACATGCCGGTTCGCGCACCGGCCGCCGAGGAACTCAGGCGCGAGTTCACCATCGTCAATCAGCGTGGTCTGCATGCGCGCGCTTCCGCCAAGTTCGTGCAGACGGTGGAAGCCCACGATGCCGATGTCGAGGTCGAGAAGGACGGGATCACCGTCGGCGGAACCTCGATCATGGGCCTGATGATGCTGGCGGCCAGCCCCGGCTGCAGCATCCGGGTCAGCGCCAGTGGTCCCGAAGCCGAAGCGCTGCTCGATGCGCTCGAGGCTCTGATCGCCGACCGTTTCGGCGAGGAATGCTGAGACCGGGCCTTATCAGTCGACATGCACGAATAAAGATTTCTTTATATCCATTGTGAGCGCCGCATTGTTCTGGTAGTCAAAAGCCAGCATTCGCGCCCGGCCGTTCGCCTGTGGCGCCCGGATTCATCACAATCGGAGAGTACGCCAATGAGCGCTGACAAGGACTATGTGGTCGCCGACATTTCGCTGGCCGACTGGGGCCGCAAGGAAATCGAGATCGCCGAAACGGAAATGCCGGGCCTGATGGCCTGCCGCGAAGAGTTCGGCAAGGAAAAGCCGCTGAAGGGCGCGCGCATCTCCGGCTCGCTGCACATGACGATCCAGACCGCTGTTCTGATCGAGACGCTGAAGGCGCTTGGCGCGGATGTGCGCTGGGCATCGTGCAACATCTTCTCGACCCAGGATCACGCCGCTGCGGCCATCGCCGAAGGCGGCACGCCGGTCTTCGCCATCAAGGGCGAGACGCTTGAAGAGTACTGGACCTACACGGACCAGATCTTCCAGTGGACGGATGGCGAGCCCTCCAACATGATCCTCGATGATGGCGGCGACGCCACCATGTACATCCTCATCGGCGCGCGCGCCGAGGCCGGCGAGGACGTTCTGTCCAACCCGGGCAGCGAGGAAGAGGAAGTTCTGTTCGCGCAGATCAAGAAGCGCATGGCGGCAACGCCGGGCTTCTTTACGCGCCAGAAGGAAGCCATCAAGGGCGTGACCGAAGAGACGACCACCGGTGTGAACCGTCTCTACCAGCTGCAGAAGAAGGGCCTCCTCCCCTTCCCGGCAATCAACGTCAACGATTCCGTGACCAAGTCGAAGTTCGACAACAAGTATGGCTGCAAGGAATCGCTGGTCGACGGCATTCGCCGCGCAACCGACGTGATGATGGCCGGCAAGGTGGCCGTGGTCTGCGGCTATGGTGACGTGGGCAAAGGCTCCGCGCAGTCGCTTTCGGGCGCCGGCGCACGCGTGAAGGTGACGGAAGTCGACCCGATCTGCGCGCTGCAGGCCGCCATGGACGGCTTCGAGGTGGTCACGCTGGACGAAGCCGCGTCGACCGCCGACATCGTGATCACCACGACCGGCAACAAGGACGTCATCACCCTCGATCACATGCGCAAGCTGAAGGACATGGCGATCGTCGGCAATATCGGCCATTTCGACAATGAGATTCAGATCGCAGCACTGCGCAATCTCAAATGGACGAACATCAAGCCGCAGGTCGACATGATCACCTTCCCGGATGACAAGCGGATGATCCTGCTGTCGGAAGGCCGTCTGTTGAACCTCGGCAATGCGACGGGGCACCCGAGCTTCGTGATGTCGGCATCCTTCACCAACCAGGTGCTGGCGCAGATCGAGCTCTTCGTGCGCGGCGAGGAGTACAAGAACGAAGTCTACGTTCTGCCCAAGCATCTCGACGAGAAGGTTGCCCGTCTGCACCTCGACAAGCTTGGCGCTTCGCTGACCACGCTGTCGGATGAGCAGGCCGATTACATCGGTGTGACGCCGCAGGGTCCCTTCAAGCCGGAGCACTACCGCTATTAAGCGGCGTTAACCAAAGCACAACATATTGATCCCGGACCATTGACTTTTGGTCCGGGATTATTTTTGTCGCCCGTCCTTCTTCACGACGATTCGCTCACGCGGTACAGTGCTGTGATTCGCGAGGCGGCTGACCTTCCGGGCTGTGGGCCTGGCGAAAGGAAGGGGCGGTCTTGCCACACCATGCGGCGAAGAAGGATCAAGACATGCCGGGGCTGGACCCGCTGAACGGCGGATCTATGGGCCCTAGGGGCCGACAGCGCAAAACAGGCATCACACGGGGATTGATGCGGTTTCTGACGCTGACGACGAGCGTGGTCATGCCATTCACGGCGGCCGCGCAGACGAGCGCGCAGGTTGCGCCAGGCGTGTCCTTTGCTGCTTCCGATGTCATTGAAGTCGCGGTGTTCGCCGGCATCATGGGCGCGGCGTTTCTGTCGGCCATCTGGCTGATCCGCCAACGCGCGCGCATCGCTGCTGAAAATCTGGAGCTTCGCGCCCGTGTCGCTGAACTGAGCGGCGCACTGGGGCGTTCGGAAGCCCTTCTCAATCTCAAGGATCAACGCGCTGTCGTGTGGGGCGGCGGAGCGGACAAGCCGGCCATCGTCGGCGATCTGCCGCCGGGCTGCGGCGCGCCGGATGAGCGTTCGGCGTTTCTGGCATTCGGCCGCTGGATGATGCCGCGCGCGGCGTCTGCGCTGGACCGGGCGCTGGCGAACCTGCGCGATGAAGGCGAGAACTTCGATCTGACCATCGAGACGCGCTCGGGCACGCTGCTTGAGGCGCAGGGACGCAAGTCGGCGCAGCACACCGTGCTGCGTTTCATTTCGCTTGCCGGCGTGCGCGAAGAACATGCGCGGATGCAGGTGGAGCAGGAGAACCTGCTCTCCGAGCGCAGGACCGTTCTGGGACTGCTCGATTCCCTCGACATGCCGTTCTGGCTGCGTGACAAGGCAGGCCAGCTTGCCTGGGTGAACCGCGCGTTCACCGGTGCTGTCGACGCGCCGAGCGGTGATGCGGTGCTGCGCGAGCAGCTTGAATTCCTGCCCATGTCGGCGCGTGAAGAGATCACCAGCCGCCACCGCGAGGCCAATGAGGTGTTCAGGCAGTCGCTCTCCGCCGTTGTGCGCGGCGAGCGCCGGGTGTTTGCGATCACCGACTATGCGGGTGCGCATGGTTCGGCCGGCATCGCCAGCGATGTCAGCGAGGTGGAGACGATCCGCCGTGAGTTCGAAAGCACGGTGCAGAGTCATTCCGACACGCTCGATCAGCTCACCACGGCTGTCGCCATTTTTGACGAGAACCAGAAGCTGCGCTTCTTCAACCAGTCGTTCCAGAAGCTCTGGGATCTGGACACGCCCTTCCTGGAGAGCGCGCCGGACAATGCGCTTCTGCTCGACCGTCTGCGCAGCGAAGGCACGCTTGCCGAGCAGCCCGAATGGCGTCGCTGGAAGCAGGAGCTTCTTTCCGCCTATCGCAGCATGAAGCCGGAAGAACACTGGTGGCATCTGCCCGACGGGCGCACGATCCGTGTCATCGCCAATCCGCAGCCCAAGGGCGGCGTGACCTGGGTTTTCGAAAACCTGACGGAAAAGTTCGACCTGGAAAGCCGCTACAATGCGGCCATGCGGGTGCAGGGCGAAACGCTCGACAATCTGACCGAAGGTGTGGCCGTGTTCGGCCCCGATGGTCGCCTGCGCCTTTCCAACCCGGCCTTCCAGCGGCTCTGGAGCCTGCCCGATACGCTGATCGCTTCGGGTGCGCACATCGCCGATATCCGCACGGTCTGCGACCCGCTGGCGAAGGAAAGCCCCTGGCGCAGCTTCGTTGCCTCGGTCACCGGTTTCGATGACGAGCGCCGCAGCCAGCACGGACAGGTGGAATTAAGCAATGGCTCGGTGCTGAGCCACGCGACGATCCCGCTGCCCAACGGGCAGGTGATGATCACGTTTGTCGACATGACCGACAGCGTGAACGTGGAACGTGCGCTGAAGGAAAAGAACGACGCGCTGCAGAAGGCGGACAAGCTGAAGAACGATTTCGTTCAGCACGTCTCCTACGAGCTGCGCTCGCCGCTGACCAACATCATCGGTTTCACCGAGCTTCTGAACATTCAGGACACCGGATCGCTGAACCAGAGGCAGCGCGAATATGTGGACCATATCGGTTCGTCGTCTTCGGTGCTTCTCACAGTGGTGAACGACATTCTCGATCTTGCCACGGTCGATGCCGGCATCATGGAGCTGGAGATCGGCGAAGTGCGGGTTGGCGACATGGTCGAGGCTGCGGCCGGGCTCATCTCCGAGCGGCTGCGCGAGCACCAGATCCGCCTCGACGTGCAGATGGACGATGCGGCGCTGGTCTTCCATGCGGATGAGAACCGGGTGCGGCAGGTGCTGTTCAACCTGCTCTCCAACGCGGCCAATTATGCGCCGGAGCACAGCATTATCCGGCTTGTGGCGCGGCAGTATGACGACGCGGTCGAATTCAGCGTGCATGATGACGGTCCGGGCATGGCGCCCGACGTGCTGGAGACGATCTTCCGGCGCTTCGAGCCGCATGTGAATGGCGGTCGCCGTCGCGGCGCGGGGCTGGGTCTCTCCATCGTCAAGAGTTTCGTCGAGCTGCATGGCGGCTCTGTTCACATCGACACGGGCGAAGGGCGTGGAACCACGGTAACCTGCCGTTTCCCCTCCGCGCCGACACAGGCGCGGGTCGCCGCAGAGTAGCCACACCCTATGACCGCGCGCGTTCTGGAACGCTTCCTGCCGGATGAAGACGCAACGACGCTGTTCGGCGAAGACATCGCCGTGGCGCTGCGCGCCGGCGATGTGCTTGCCCTGAAGGGGGATCTCGGCGCCGGCAAGACGACGCTGGCCCGTTCCATCGTTCGCGCGCTGGCCGAAGACCCGGACATGGATGTGCCGAGCCCGACCTTCACGCTGGTGCAGAGCTATGATGCGCGCATTCCCGTGCATCATTTCGATCTCTACCGGCTGGGCGAGCCGGACGAGCTGGAAGAACTCGGCCTGTTCGAAGCGGCGGAAGACGGCGTTGCGCTGGTCGAATGGCCGGAGCGCGCCGGTGACGCGCTTAAGGATGCGATCCGGCTCGAACTGCATGACGAGGGCGAAGGCCGGCTGGCGGTGATCAGCGGACCGGACGACGCCATGCTTCGGCTGGAGCGCAGCTTCGCCATTCGCGATTTTCTGAACAAGGCCGGTGAAAAGCGGGCGCATCGCGCGTTTCTTCTGGGTGACGCCTCGCTGCGCGCCTATGAGACCGTGACCACGCGGCTTGGCGCGCGACGCATCCTGATGAATGCGCCGGAACGGCGCGACGAGCCGCTTCTGGCATGCGGGCGGCCCTATAGCCGGATCGCGCATCTGGCGCAGTCGGTCGCGGCATCCGTGGCGATGGCGAACACCATTCGCGCGCGTGGGTTCGCGGCCTATGAGGTCTATGCGCAGGATCTGGAAACCGGGCTGCTTCTGACCGAGCATCTGGGCGTGACGCCGTTTCTTTCGCCCGAGGGCGAGCCGGTGGCCGAGCGTTATGTGGAGGCGGCGCGCCTGCTGGCAGCACTGCACCGCGACGCCTGGCCGACCGAGATGCCGGTGGAAGAAGGGCATGTGCATGAACTGCCGCCCTATGACCGCGAGGCGCTCGGCATCGAGGTGAGCCTGCTCACCGACTGGTACATGCCGTTCATGGCGGGCCGTCCGGCAAGCGATGAAGAACGCGCGGGCTATATGGAATGCTGGGACCGGCTTTTCGCGCGCCTTGAAGATTTTGAAAAGAACCTGGTGCTGCGCGATTTCCATTCGCCCAACCTGATCTGGCGCGGCGAGCGCGAAGGGTTTGACCGGCTGGGGCTGATCGACCTGCAGGACGCTGTGTGCGGACCGGCGGCCTATGACGTTGCCTCGCTGGCGCTCGATGCGCGCGTGACGATGCCGGAAGAGCTGGAGCGCGCCGTGGTGGAGGCCTATTGCGCCGCCCGCGCCGAGCAGGGACCATTTGACCGCGCGGCGTTCGACGAGGCCTATGCGATTTGCGGAACGCAGCGCAATTCGAAACTGCTTGGCACCTTCGTGCGGCTCGAGCAGCGCGATCACAAGCCGTTCTACATCAAGCATCTGCCGCGCATCCGCACCTATCTGCGCCGGGCGATGCGCCACCCCGCGCTGGATGAGCTGCGCGGCTTCTACGAAGAGGCGGGTTTCCTCGGCGGAGATGAAGAATGAGCGGGGCGAGACCCGACAATATGCCTGATACGGCGATGGTGCTGGCGGCGGGGCTGGGAAAGCGCATGCGGCCCATCACCGACACGCTGCCCAAGCCGCTGGTCCAGGTCGCAGGCCGCACGCTGATCGACCGTGCGCTGGACATGCTGGAGCATGCCGGCGTCGGCACGGCGGTGGTGAATGTGCATTATCTGGCCGACCAGATGGAGGCGCATCTGGCTGACCGCGTTACGCCGCATGTCATCATCTCCGATGAGCGCGACCGGCTCATGGATTCGGCTGGCGGCGTCATCCGCGCGCTGCCGCATCTGGGCGATGCGCCATTCTTCATTCTCAACGCCGACACGTTCTGGCTCGAGGGTGACACATCCAATCTGGAGCGGCTGGCCCTTGCCTGGGACGACGCGACCATGGATATTCTCCTCATGGTTGCGGATACCGAACAGGCGACGGGTCATTCCGGCTCGACCGATTACCGAATGGATGCGGATGGCCGCCTTGCCCGCGACCGGGGCGTGGCGGGCGGCGTCATCTATGCGGGGGCGATTGTGCTCAATCCGCGTATCTTCGACGGGGCCGGCGATGAGCCGCAGTCACTGAACACCTATTTTGATGCAGCGGAGCGCAAAGGCCGGCTGTTCGGTATGAAGATGGACGGCGCGTGGATCACCGTCGGCACGCCGGATGCGATCGCGCCCGCCGAAGCGGTGGTGGCCGCGCACGGTGAGCAGTGCGATGCCGGCTAAGCATCCGCCGCGCGTCTATTCCATTCCCCCCGGCGTCCACTTCCTGGAGACGCTTGCAGAAGCGCTGCTCGACGGGCGGCTTGTTCCCGGTTTTCGTCATGATGGCGATCCGCTGGCGCTGGCGGATGTCACGATCTATCTGCCGACCCGCCGCGCCGCCCGCGCGCTGCGCGATGTGCTGCTTGAAAAGCTGAGCGGCCAGTCGGCCATCCTGCCTGTCATTCGCCCGCTGGGTGAGTTCGACGAGGAGGCGGCGCTGTTCGACACGGAGGGTGCTTCCGCACTCGATCTTGCGCCGCCCATCGAGGCGCTGGACCGCATCCTGCTTCTGGCGCCGATGGTGCAGGCGTGGAAGGCGCGCCTGCCCGGCCATGTGGCCGCGCTCTTCGAGGAAGGCGTGGTGGTGCCGGCCTCGGCGTCGGACTCCATCTGGCTCGCGCGGGATCTGGCCGCGCTGATGGACGAGATCGAAACCGAGGAAGCGGACTGGACGAAGCTTGCCGGTCTTGCGCCCGACGCGCTGGCGCACTGGTGGCAGGTGACGCTCGAATTCCTGCAGATCGTCACGGCGCACTGGCCCAACCTGCTTGACGCGCTTGACCGCTCCAACCCGGCGGCGCATCGGAACGCCATGCTGGCCGCCGAGACGGCGCGGCTCAGGACGCAGGCCCACAGAGGCCCGGTTATCGCGGCAGGCTCGACCGGCACCATTCCCGCGACGGCGCGGCTTCTGGCGACAATTGCCGGGCTCGACAATGGCGCGGTGGTGTTGCCGGGGCTGGACAAGCGGCTTGATGCGCGCGCCTGGGACGCGGTGGGCGATGCAGCCGAGCCATCCGCCTTCGGGCACCCGCAAGCGGGCTTGAAGAAGCTGCTTGCCGCAATGGGCATGGAGCGGGCGGATGTGGTGGAGATCGGCGCGCCCTCGCCGGCGCTTGCGCTGCGGCGCGCGCTGGTGAGCGAAACGCTGCGCCCGGCGGAAACCACCGATGCCTGGCTTGAAAACCGGGCGCTGGCGGACGATGCGACGGAAGGCGGTGCGCTGGCCGGCGTCACGCTGGTGGAAACGGCCAACGAGCGCGACGAGGCGCTTTCGATTGCCGTTGCGCTGCGCCTCGCGCTGACCAGCGACAGGGCCACGGCAGCGCTGGTGACGCCGGATCGCGGGCTGGCGCGGCGGGTGGCCGTGGAGCTGCGGCGCTTCGGCATCGAGGCGGACGATTCCGGCGGCACGCCACTGGCCGACAGTCCGCCGGCGACGCTGGCGCGGCTCCTTCTGGAAACGGTGTTTCGTCCCGGCGAACCCATCGCCATGGTGGCCCTGCTCAAACATCCGCTCCTGCGGCTCGGACTGAAACGCGCCAGAGTGCGACGGGCGGCGGAGACCATTGAACTGGTGGCGCTGCGCGGTGGCACAGGAAGGCCCGATATCGCAACGCTCGACACGCTGTTCGAGACGCGCTGGGCGGGCATCGAGAGCAGCACGCGCAAGCCCTTCTGGTTCGTGCGCGTCAACGATGCAGCCCTTGCCGAAGCACGCGCCGTGCTGGAGGCGCTGCGCGCGGCGCTTACGCCGCTGGTCGAAATGCGCGGCGTGCGCGGTGTCGGCGTGCCGGACATGGCGCGCTTTACCGTGGAGGTGCTGGAGGCGCTTGGGCGCTCCGAGGATGGCAGCCTCACCAATTACTATGAGGGCGAGCGGGGGCAGGCCATGGCCGCCTTCCTGCGCGGACTGGTCGGCTCCGACACGACGCTGCCCTTCGACGCCAGCGAATGGCCGCCGGTCTTTGCCGCGCTGATTGCCACCGAAGTGGTGAAGCCGACCATGGGCGCAGACAAGCGCGTGGCGATCTGGGGCGCGCTTGAGGCGCGGCTTCTCAGTGTCGACACGCTGGTGCTGGGCGGCATGAACGAGGGCACCTGGCCAAGCATCCCCTCCTCCGACCGCTTCATGTCGCGGCTGATGAAGGCCGAGCTTTCGCTGGAGCCGCCGGAGCGGCGTATCGGTCAGGCGGCGCATGACTTCATGATGGCGATGGGATCGGAGAATGTGGTGCTGACCCGCGCCGCGCGCGCCGGCGATGCCCCCGCCGTCGCTTCGCGCTGGCTGCAGCGGATCACTGCATTTGCCGGCAAAGAAGCGACCGAGGCGATGCGCGTGCGGGGCCGCAGGCTGATCGGCTGGGCGCGCCTTCTGGACGACAGACCGGATGAAGATTTCGCTCCGCGACCCGAACCGGCCCCGGCAGTGGAAGCGCGGCCGACGCGCTTCTCGGTCACGGAGATCGAGACGCTGCGGCGCGACCCCTATGCGGTCTATGCGAAGCGCATTCTGGAGCTGGTTGCCCTCGACCCTCTGATCCGCGATCCGGGGGCTGCCGAGCGCGGCAATCTCTTCCACGACATTCTGGAGCACTTCGTCAAGGAGGTGGACGATCCGTCCGGGCATGAGGCGCTCGGAAGTCTGACCGCCATCGGGCGACGGCTCTTTGCCGAGGCAGGACTGCCGCAGGATGTGGCGACCGTCTGGTGGCCGCGTTTCGAGCGCACGGCCGAGGCCGTCATCGAATGGGAGCGCGGGCGCGCGGAGGGCATCGCCAGGCGTCATGCGGAAATCCGCGCATCGGCCATCGAGGTGGCGAAGCTCGGCCTTACCCTTTCAGGCCGCGCCGACCGCATCGACATTCGTGACGATGGCAGCGCCGACATTCTCGATTACAAGACGGGCGCGACGCCCTCGCGGCGTCAGGCGCATACGCTCATTTCCCCGCAGCTGGCGCTTGAGGCCGCACTTCTTCAGCGCGGCGCGTTTGCCGATGTGGGGGCTGCGCAGCCGAACGAACTTGCCTATGTGCGGCTCAAGGCGAATGGCGAGGTGTTTTCCGAGTCCATTCTCAAGATCAAGAACAGCGACAAGACAGCGCCCGGCATGGCCGAGGAAGCGTGGGAGCGGCTGTCGCAGCTTCTCGCGCATTACCACAAGGCCGAGACCGGCTACCGTTCGCGCGTCCTGCCATTCCGCGAAGGCGATGTGGGCGGCGACTACGATCATCTGGCGCGTGTGCTCGAATGGTCGGCCGGTGGCGATACGGGCGATGGCGGAGAGGGCGAATGAAGAAGCTGCCCTTCATCCCCGAAGACACGATCCGGGCGCAGGCGCTGGCCGCCGATCCGGCCAACTCCGCCTGGGTGTCGGCCAATGCCGGGTCGGGCAAGACCCATGTGCTCGCCCAGCGCGTGATCCGCCTTCTGCTGCAGGGGGCCGATCCGTCGAAAATCCTCTGCCTGACCTATACGCGCGCCGCCGCGGCCAACATGGCCAACCGCGTGTTTCGCGATCTCGCGGGCTGGAGCCTGATGTCCGACGATGCGCTGTCGGAGGTCATTGCCAAGCTTGAGGGCGGCAGGCCAGGCCGGGAAACGCTCGCCCGCGCGCGGCGGCTTTTCGCCCGTGCGCTGGAAACGCCGGGCGGGCTGAAGATCCAGACGATCCACGCCTTCTGCGAGGCGATCCTGCATCAATTCCCGCTCGAGGCGAACATTGCCGGCCATTTCGAGCTTCTGGATTCGCAGATGGAAGAGGCGCTGCTGGCCGAGGCGCGGCGCGATCTTCTGTCGGGCGCCGCCGGCGAAGACGCGGTGCTGTCGGACGCCTTCGCCGAAGTGCTGGAGCGCGGTGGCGAAAGCGGTCTTCAGGATCTCCTGTCGGAAATCGTCTCCCGTCGCGACGGGCTGCGCGCCTTCATCGACGAGATTGCCAACGACCCGGTTCCCTACAGCGCGCTGTTCGAGGAATTCGGTTTTGCGCCGGGTGAAGACGCCGAGGCGATTGCCGCTTCCATCTGGCCGCTTCCCGGTTTCGACGCCAGCGCGTTTCGCGCGCTTGTGGCCGAGGCGGAGGCGGTGGACGCCAAGACGGTGCTGAAGGGCATCGTGCCAGAGGCGACGCTGGCCTTCGAGGAGCGCGACCCGCTGCGCCGGCTGGAGCATCTGCGGAAGGGTTTTCTCAAGGCCGATGGCGGCGTTTATGGCGAGAGCACGTTCAAGAAGGCGCTGCGCGCCGCCCTGCCCGATATCGTGGAGCGCTATGTCGAAGCGGCGGAGGTGATCCGCACTGCAGTCGACCGCGTGGCGTTGTTCCGCATGCTGGAGGCCACCCGTTCGGCACTGGTGATCGCCGACGGCATGATCGCGCGCTACGAACGGCTGAAGCGGGCACGCGGTTTTCTCGATTTCAACGATCTTATCACGCGCACGATCCGGCTTCTGGCGCGCGCCGATGCTGGACCGTGGGTGCAGTACAAGCTCGACAAGGGCATCGACCACGTTCTGATCGACGAGGCGCAGGATACGAGCCCCGAGCAATGGCAGATCGTGCGGCTTCTCGCCGAAGAGTTTTTTGCCGGCGAAAGTGCGCGCGAGGGATTGCAGCGCACCATCTTTGCGGTGGGCGACGAGAAACAGTCGATCTACTCCTTCCAGGGGGCGGAGCCGGCGGCATTCGGCGAAAGCGGACGGGCCTTCGAAAAGAAGGTGCGGGCGGCGGAGCGCCGTTTCGAGCGCCTGCGCCTGCGCTATTCCTTCCGCTCAACCGAGGATGTTCTGAAAGCGGCCGACCTGGTGTTCTCAAGGGAAGAGGCGGCGCAGGGGCTGACCCATGATCCCGAGCCGATCGAGCATCTTGCGGTGCGCGCGGGCCAGCCCGGCTATGTGGAAGTGTGGTCGCCCATCGCGCCGGAAGTGGTGGAGGAGCCGGACGACTGGACGGAAGCCATCGACCACGCGTCGGCTCCGGCGGTGCGACTGGCTGAAACCATTGCCCAGACAGTCGAGGACTGGATCCGGAATGGCGAGATCATTGAAGGCACGGGCAAACGCCTGACGGCGGGCGATGTGCTGGTTCTGGTGCGCAAGCGCGACCGCTTCGTGCATGCACTGTCGCGCAGCCTCAAGAACCGCCACATCGATGTGGCCGGTGCAGACCGCCTGCGGCTGACGGCGCATATTGCCGTGCAGGACCTGATCGCGCTTGGCCGTTTTCTGCTGCAGCCGCATGACGATCTCTCGCTGGCTGCGGTGCTGAAAAGCCCGCTGTTCGGCATGGATGAGGAGCGCCTGTTCCGGCTTGCCTGGAACCGTGGCCGGGCGGTGCCGCTGTTCGACGCCATGCGGGCGCAGGCGCTGTCGGACCCGGCGGTGGCCGGCATGGTCGATATGCTGCAACGCTGGCAGAACGAGGCGGCGTTCAAGCCGGCCTTTGAATTCTATGCCGGGCTGCTTTCGGGCAGCGGGGACCGGGAAGGCGCACGCCGGCTGTTCGTCGCGCGGCTCGGCCACGAGGCGAACGACATTCTCGATGAGTTCCTGTCATTTGCGCTGGCCGGCGAGCGGGCGGGGCTCAACGGTCTTGAGGCGCTGCTCTCGGCGCTTGACGGGCAGGCCCCGGAGATCAAGCGCGAGATGGATCAGACGCGCGACGAGCTGCGCATCATGACGGTGCATGCCGCCAAGGGGCTGGAAGCGCCGGTGGTGTTTCTCGTCGATCCGGGCAGCGCGCCCTTCGTCGCCCAGCATCTGCCAAAGCTGATGCCATTTGCGCCGCGTGGCGAGGGCTGGCAGGGCAAGGGCTTCCTCTGGCGCGCCGGCAAGGATGTCTCCAATTCGGTGGCGGCAGGCTTCGAGGCGAATGCAAAGGTCAAGGCGGAGGAAGAATACCGCCGGCTTCTCTATGTGGGCATGACGCGGGCCGAGGACCGGCTGATCGTGTGCGGGTATCACGGTGCGCGCGAACCGCAGGACCTGACCTGGCAGAACACGGTGCGGCAGGCGCTTTCAGGTGCGGAGGTCGCGGTGGAGCTGGACCGTCCCGCCGCCTGTGCACCGGTCTATCGCTACCGTGTGAGCGAAGCGCCACCGGTCGAGGAAGAGGCAGCGCCAGTGGCCGAAGCCGCGCCTGAAACAGCGCTGCCGGAAACTCTGCTGACGCCGCCGCCAATGCCGACAGACCTGCCGCGTCCGCTTTCGCCATCGCGGGCGGGGGCGTTGATCGAGGCCGATTACGAGCCCGTGCCTTCGCCGCGGTCGCCGGTGCTCGACGGAGAGCGTAAGCCGGGCTTTGCGATCCAGCGCGGTATTGCCGTGCACAGGCTTCTGCAATTGCTGCCCGACTGCCGGGAGGATGCGCGCGAGGCCGCCGCGCAGCGCTATCTCGACCGTGTCGGCAGTGGCTGGACCGCGCAGGAGCGGGAGAGCGTCTGGCGGTCTGTTCAGGCCATTCTCGAGGATGCGCGTTTCAGTGCGATTTTCGCGTCCGGCTCGCGGGCAGAGATTTCCGTGATGGGCGAATTGACGCTCGGCGAGCGCCGTCATGCCGTTTCCGGCAAGATCGACCGCCTTGCGGTCACCGACGAAGCGGTGCTGATCGTCGATTACAAGACGAACCGCCCCACGCCGGAGACGCTGGCCGAAGCGCCCGGCGCTTATGTGGCGCAGCTGGCGCTTTATGCGGAGCTTCTCAAACCGCTCTATCCGGGTCGCCGGATCGAGGCTGCGCTGCTCTTCACGGAAGCGCCGGTTCTGCTGCCTGTTCCGGAGGAGGAGCTGGCGGCTGCGCTTGAACGTCTTGCCCCGGCGTGACACAAGAGCGCTTGACGCAGCGAAGCGCCACCCCCACATGTTGTACAACACGTTTTGCCGATAAGGAGAATCCCCATGGCCACCGTGAAGGCGGACAAGAACAATTTCCAGGCCGACGTTCTGCAGGCTTCCGAGCCCGTGGTTGTCGACTTCTGGGCCGAGTGGTGCGGCCCCTGCAAGATGATCGCGCCGGCTCTCGACGAGATCGCTGCCGAGCTCGGCGGCAAGGTGAAGATCGCCAAGGTCAACATTGATGAGAACCCGGAGCTCGCCGCTCAGTATGGCGTGCGCTCCATCCCCACGCTCATCATGTTCAAGGGCGGTGAAGTGGCTGACATGAAGGTCGGCGCTGCACCGAAGACGGCTCTTTCGTCCTGGATCAGCGGCGCAGCCGGCTAATCACGACGATATTCGAGACATGAAAAACCCGGCCTTGCGCCGGGTTTTTTGTTGGCTGGGTCAGCGTTCGTTTGTGAAGATGTGCCGCCCCATTGCATTGATGTGCTGCGTGGTTCGACAAGCTCACCATGAGGGAGGTCGAGGGCTGTAAAACCCGTTAGCCGCGCCACCGAAGCAGGCTTTTATGCAATGCCCTGCATCCCTCATGGTGAGCTTGTCGAACCACGCACAACGCCGCTGCCACAATATCGAGCCGGGACAACTCGAAAACTGGTTTCCGCGCTTCAGCCCCTGCCCTGTCAGCCCCAGACGAGCAGGCCGATCAGGCCGGCGGTGCCGACGATGAGACGCCACCAGCCGAACAGCGCATAGCCGCGCCGCGACACGTAGCCGAGCAGCCAGCGCACCACCAGAAGCGCTGCGAAGAAGGCGGCGATGAAGCCGATGGCGATGATTTGCACATCGGCGGCGGTGAGCTGGTCGTAGTTTTTGTAGAGGTCGTAGGCGAAAGCGCCGGTCATGGTCGGCATGGCGAGGAAGAAGGAGAACTCGGCTGCCGAGCGCTTGTCCGCCCCCATGAGAAGGCCACCGACAATTGTCGCGCCGGAGCGCGAGGTGCCGGGGATCATCGACAGGCACTGGAACAGGCCGATGCCGAGATACATGGGCATGGGAAATTTCGTGATGTCGCTATAGCGCGGCTTGGTCGCCCAGCGGTCGACCCAGAGCAGCACGAAACCGCCGAGAATGAGCATGACGCAGATCAGCAGAGGCGTTTCGAAGAGCACGGTCTTGATGATCTTGTAGGCGAGAACGCCGATCACCGCCGCAGGCAGGAAGGCGAGGAGTATGCCGATCACGAAACGCTGTGTTGCGGGATCGCGCGGCAGGTCGACAAGCATTTTCCACAGACGTCCAGCATAGACGCTGAGGATCGCCAGGATCGCGCCGAGCTGGATCAGGACCTCAAAGGCCTTGCCGGTGGATTCGAAGCCGAGGAAATGGCCGGCCAGAAGGATATGGCCGGTCGACGAGACGGGTATGAACTCCGTCAGTCCTTCGAGGATGCCAAGGAGAAGGGCCCCCACGATGGTCTGATCCGTCATGTCCGTTCCTCAATCAGGGCTTGCTTGTCAGTCTGCCAGTCTCCCCCTATAGCTGAGAGGACCAAATCGCAGAATCAGGTAATCGAAGGATTACCGCCACGGCCATGAAATGGCCAGAGCCTTCCTTTAGAAGCCGACAAATGCTGACGCTGTTTCATCATCCACTCTATGCTTCCTGCCGCTTCGTGCGGCTTTCCTTTGGCGAATATGGCGAGGAACTCGCCTTGATCGAGGAACGCCCCTGGATTCGTCGCGAGGAGTTTCTGACGCTCAATCCGGCCGGCACGATCCCCGTGCTTCTTGCCGAGGGGGATCATCCGATTGTCGGCCCGACCGTGATCGCCGAATATCTGGACGAAACCCGTGGCGCGCTCAAGCGCGACAAGCGGCTGATGGCCGAAGATCCGGTCCAGAGGGCAGAGATCCGCCGTCTGGTGGACTGGTATCTGATCAAGGCCGATGCCGATGTGACCCGCCATCTGGTGCGGGAGCGGGCGCTGAAGCCGCAGATGTCCAGCGCGGAAGGCGGCGGCTCGCCGGATTCGGCGGCCATTCGCGCGGCCCGCGCCAATGTGCGCCAGCACCTCAAATACACCAACTGGCTCGCCGGGACGCGCGACTGGATGGCCGGCAAGCGGCTCTCCTATGCCGATCTGGCCGCTGCATCCACGCTTTCGGTGCTGGATTATCTGGGCGAGGTCGACTGGCAGGAATATCCGGCCGCGCGCGACTGGTATTCGCGCATGAAGTCGCGCCCCTGCTTCCGTTCCATTCTTGCTGACCGCGTGCGCGGGCTCTCCCCCGTTTCCCACTACGCGGATCTGGACTTTTGATGTCCGGCGCGCAGGCCGACCGGCTTCGCGCGTTCGTCGAGAAAGAGGCGCATGCGCTGGGCTTTGACGCCGTCGCGGTGGCGTCTGCCGAGGCTGCACCGTCGCGTGCGGCCGAGCTTGGGCATTTCCTGAAAGAAGGCCGCCACGGCAGCATGCAGTGGATGGAGGAGACGGCGGACCGCCGCGCCCATCCGCAGGGCCTGTGGCCGGAGGTGCGCTCGGTCATCATGCTGGGGATGAATTACGGGCCGGATGAAAACCCGCTCGAAATCCTCAAGCGCCGGGACCGGGCGGCGATCTCGGTCTATGCGCGCAATCGCGATTATCATGACGTCATCAAGGGGCGGCTGAAACAGCTTGCCGGCAAACTGGCTGCGCGAACCGGCGAGGATGTGAAGGTGTTTGTCGACACCGCGCCGGTGATGGAAAAGCCACTCGCCCGCGAGGCGGGGCTTGGCTGGCAGGGTAAACACACCAATCTGGTGAGCCGCGAATTTGGCTCCTGGCTGTTTCTCGGCTCGATCTTCACCACCGCGTCCCTGCCTGCCGATGCGCCGGAGCGCGACCATTGCGGCTCGTGCCGCGCCTGTCTCGACATCTGCCCGACAAAGGCGTTTCCCGCGCCTTACCAGATCGATGCGCGGCGCTGCATTTCCTATCTCACCATCGAGAACAAGGGACCGATCCCGCGCGAGTTCCGCATTCCCATGGGCAACCGCATCTATGGCTGCGACGATTGCCTTGCCGCATGCCCGTGGAACAAGTTCGCGCAGGATGCGGCCGAGGCGAAGCTTCAGGCGCGCGAGGATCTGAAGGAGCCGCCGCTTTCCGGGCTTCTCGAACTGGACGATGCGGGGTTCCGCGCCTTCTTTTCCGGTTCGCCGGTCAAGCGCATCGGGCGCAACCGCTTCATCCGCAATGTGCTGATCGCGGCGGGCAATTCCGGCGAAGCCGGCCTGATCGACCATTGCAGGCGTCTGGCGGAAGACGAAGCGCCGCTTGTGCGCGGCGCAGCCGTGTGGGCGCTGTCGCGGCTTATGGACAATAAGGCATTTGCTTTACTTGAAACGCAGCTGCGTCCGCGGGAAAACGATGCAGACGTGCAAGCCGAATGGGATGGGCGATCATGACCAAGAGCTTCTTCATCTTCGGCGCGGGTTATTCCGGCCGCGCGATTGCGCGCGAGCTTGCCGGTGAAGCGGCGTCCATTGCCGGCACCACGCGCAGCGCGGAGAATGCCGAACGCCTGAAAGAGGCAGGCATCGCGCCACATGTTTTTCAGGGCGGGGCCGCGCTTTCGCCGGATCTGGAAAAGGCGCTGGCCGAAACCACGCATCTCATCGTCAGCATTGCGCCCGACGCGTCGGGTGACCCGGTGCTTGCGGTCGCGCGTGAGACGATTTCCAGGGCCATGCCGGCGCTGAAATGGATCGGCTATCTGTCGACGGTCGGCGTCTATGGCGATCACGATGGCGCCTGGGTGGATGAAACGGCCAAATGCGATCCCGTCTCCGAACGCTCGAAACAACGGCTGGTTGCCGAAGCGGAATGGGCGCAGCTCGGGGCGGAAACGGGGCTGCCGGTGGCGATCATCAGGCTGTCGGGCATTTACGGGCCGGGCCGCAACGCCTTTCGCAATCTGGAGGCGGGCAAGGCGCGGCGGATTGTCAAGCCGGGCCAGGTCTTCAACCGCATCCATGTGGACGATATTGCCGGGGCCACGGCGCATCTCGCCCGCCGGTTCGAGACCGGAATTTTCAACGTCACGGATGACGCCCCCTCGCCGCCGCAGGATGTGGTGGCCCATGCTTCCGTGCTGATGGGGCAGGAAACGCCGCCGGACATCGCCTTCGAAGATGCTGATCTCAGCCCCATGGGGCGGTCCTTCTATGGCGAGTGCAAGCGGGTGAGCAATGCGCGGCTGAAAGCCACCGGCTACCGGATGCGCCATCCCGATTATCGCGCGGCGCTCGAGGCCATGTGGGCCGACGGGAACTGGCGGACGGAAAATTCGTAAACCGCGACCGTAAGCGAATCACAAGCTGTGCTATGCTTTGATGATCGCACGGGCGGGTCGAAAACGAGGAAACGATGCGATTCCAACGGATTCTGAAACTGGCGGCCACGGCCTTTCTGGGCTTTTCCGCCACGCTTGCATCGGCTGAGGCCGAGCCGCTGGCCAAGCAGCTTTTCGGCGCGAAAACACTTCCCGCCGCCACCCGCCCCGCCGTGCACGGGTTTTACTCAAAGGGTTGTTTCGCAGGCGGCGTGGCCATTGCGCCCGACGGGCCGAACTGGCAGGCCATGCGCCTTTCGCGCAACCGCCGCTGGGGGCACCCGGTCATGATCTCGGTGCTGGAAAAGCTCTCGCGCGAGGCGGCGCAGGATGGCTGGCGTGGTCTGCTCGTTGGCGACATCTCGCAGCCGCGGGGCGGCCCCATGCTCACCGGCCATGCCTCGCATCAGCTCGGGCTCGACGCCGATATCTGGTTCACCGAAATGCCGGCGAAGCGGATGACGGTGGCGGACCGTGAGCGCATCAGCGCCATCTCCATGCTCAAGAAGGGCTCGCTCTACGTTGACGACAAGAAGTGGACGAAGGGACATGAGGCCGTGTTGCGCCGCGCGGCGAGCTATCCGGAAGTCGAGCGCCTTCTGGTGCATCCCGGCATCAAGAAGAAGCTGTGCGACACGGTGCGTGGCGACCGTTCGTGGCTGAACAAGGTTCGCCCCTTCTGGGGCCATCACTATCATTTCCACGTTCGCATCGGCTGTCCCGCCGGGTCGCCGGGCTGCGAGCCGCAGAATCCGCCACCACGCAGTGAGGGGTGTGATGACACGCTGGCCTGGTGGTTCACCGACGAGCCGTGGAAGCCGGCCAAGGGACCTGCCAAGCCGAAGGCGCGCGATGTCATGACCATGGCCGCCCTGCCCTCGGCCTGTCGCGCCGTGCTTGCCGCACCCGACCCGGTATCCGAGGTTGCCGTGACCGTGACGGGCGCCGGCGGCGTTCCGCAGGCGGCGACGGCTGAACTGCCCGTGCTCGGCTATCAGGCAGAAAGCCCGGCCAGTATCCTCTCGGCCATGCCGTCGGCCAGCGTGCCGCGCCCGAGCAACAGGCCGGCATTCCAGTAGATTATCAGCGCCGGACAGGACCAGGCGCGCCGGTTTTTTGGCGTCGGCGCGCTTGCCTTCTGTCTTCAACCGATTTAATTGCGCTCTAAAGGCGTGTTTCAGAGCGGCATATCTGCGTCTGTTCTGCGATGCGCTGGCAATAAAAGGGTTGTGGGGCAACGCGATTGGCGGTTCCATGACCATAAGCATGCTGGGTGCGCCGCACGGCGGGTCCGGGAACCATGCGGGGAGCAGAGCTAGCGCCGTCAGCGCAACGTCCCGTCGCCGGAAACATTCATCGGCGCGTCATCGAGAATGGGGCAAAGACTGACAGGCGCGCCGCGTTCGGCCGCGCCTGAAACCTGAGTCTATGTCATGCATTTCAAGAACGAAAACGATACTGCGCTTCGATTTCCCATCCTGATCGGCGATATCGGCGGCACCAATGCACGGTTTGCCATTCTGGTGGATTCCAACGCCGAGCCGAAAACCTTTCCGGTGGTGCAGACCGCGGATTATGAAACCATCGATGAGGCGATCCAGAGCGCCATCCTCGACCGCACCTCCATTTTACCACAGTCTGCCGTTCTGGCCGTGGCCGGACCCGTCGATGGTGACGAGATTGATCTCACCAATTGCGACTGGGTCGTGCGCCCCCGCCAGATGATGGAGAAGATGGGGCTGGGCGACATCATCGTCATCAATGATTTCGAGGCGCAGGCGCTGGCCGTTGTGGCGCTCGACGACGAGCATCTGGAAATGGTGTGCCCGGGCGAGGCGGACCCGACGGGCAGCCGCGTTGTTCTGGGGCCGGGAACGGGCCTTGGCATGGCCGGGCTGGTTCATGCGCAGCACACCTGGTTTCCGGTGCCGGGCGAAGGCGGGCATGTGGATCTGGGGCCGCGCAGCGAGCGCGATCTCGAGATCTTCCCGCATCTGGAGCGCATCGAGGGACGTGTCGCAGCCGAGCAGATCCTTTGCGGGCGCGGCATGGTCAACCTTTACCGGGCGATTAGCGCCGCCGATGGCAAGCAGCCCGTTCATGAAACGCCGGCCGAGATCAGCAGCGCGGGGCTCGATGGATCGGACCCGGTCGCCGTTGAAACGCTCGATCTCTTCGTCACCTATCTTGGCCGCCTTGCCGGCGACATGGCGCTGATCTTCATGGCGCGGGGAGGGGTTTATCTGAGCGGCGGCATCGCCCAGAAGATCGTACCGACGCTCAAGAACGGCAATTTCCGCAGGGCCTTTGAGGACAAGGCGCCCCATAGCGCACTGGTGAAAGAGATCCCCGTCTATGTGATCACGCACCCGATGGCAGCACTTGTGGGCCTTGCCGCCTATGCCCGCACACCGGTGCGTTTCGGGGTCGAAACCCAGGGCCGGCGCTGGAAAGCAGACTGAAAAGACGCCGCCCTCGACCGGATTCACCGTTGCATGAGCGAGAGCGAACGGGCATAGCCTGTTGGCAAAGCTGCACTGGAGCGCCAAGCGCCCGTATGGACGCCTGAAAATGCTCCCACGCTTTGGATCGCCGTGTGTCCGTTTGGACGCACAAAGGACGATCGAAAGCCCGGTTGAACAGGAACGGACGTTTTGAAGCTTGGAAAAAACAAGACGGATGTCGGTGAGGTCCTTCCCGTCATTCGCCGCATTTTCGCGGAGAACGGCCGCGATTACATCGGACATTACCTGATCGCGATTGCCTGCATGCTGGCCATTGCCGGCACCACGGCCTTCAGCGCCTGGATCATGCGCGACATCATCGATGAGGTGTTCTATCGACAGCGCTGGGAGCTGGTCGGCTGGATCTGTGGCGCAATCGTCGCTGCCTTTGCGATCCGCGGCTTCGCGACCTACGGCCAGTCGGTCATGCTCGCCAAGATCGGCAACAACATCGTTGCACGCTATCAGCAGCGCATGTTCGACCATCTGATGCGGCTTGGCATCGACTATTTCACGACCACCCGCTCCGGCCAGCTCGCCGCCCAGATCAGCCAGAACGTGACGGGCATCCGCGATCTGCTCAACATGACGGTGGCCTCCATCGCGCGCGACATGGTCACGCTGATCGCGCTTGTGGCGGTGATGGTGATGCAGGATCCCCTGCTCTCGGTCATCGCGCTGGTGATCGGTCCGCCGCTCATCTATTCGGTGAACTATCTGATGCGCCGCCTGCGCCGCGTCACGCGCGAGGCGGTGGATGTGAACTCCCGCCTGCTGGGCGCAATGCAGGAATCGGTGCAGGGCATCGCCATCATCAAGGCTTTCACCATGGAGCAGCAGCTCTCGGACAAGATGTCCGGGCTGATCGCCTATGCCGAGGACCGCTCCAACAAGATCGCCCGCGTTTCCGAACGCCTCGGGCCGATCACCGAGCTTCTGGCCGGCCTGGCGATTGCCGGCGTGATCGGTTACGCGGCCTGGAGGGCTTCCGTCAGCGCGCAGCCGCCGGGCTCCGTGTTTGCCTTCATCACCGCCTTGCTTCTGGCCTATGATCCGGTGCGCAAGCTGGCGCGCGTGCAGGTCAATCTCGAGCGCGCGCTGGTCAATGCGCGCATGATCTACGAGATCCTCGACACCGAGCCGCAGCAGCGCGATGCGCCGGGGGCCGGCACGCTCGCGGTGGAAAAGGGCACGGTCACCTTCGACAAGGTGGCGTTCTCCTATGGCGACGATCTGCCGGTGCTGCATGGCATCAGCTTTGTCGCGAAGGCGGGCGAGACCACGGCCATTGTCGGCCCGTCGGGTGCGGGCAAGTCGACCCTCTTCGCCCTGTTGCAGCGCTTCTACGATCTGGATGGCGGCAGCATCGAGATCGACGGGCAGGACATCTCCACCGTTACCAAGAGCTCGCTGCGCAGCGCCATCGCCTATGTTTCGCAGCAGCCCTATCTGTTCGAGGGCACGATCCGCGACAACATCCGCTATGGCCGTCCCGATGCGACGGACGCAGAGGTGGAAGAAGCGGCAAAGCTGGCCTTCGCCGACGATTTCATCCGCCAGCAGGTTCAGGGCTATGACACGCTGGTGGGCGAGAATGGCGCAAACCTTTCCGGTGGCCAGCGCCAGCGCATCTCGATTGCCCGCGCCATCGTGCGCGACGCGCCGATCCTGCTTCTCGACGAGGCGACCTCCGCGCTCGACAATGAGTCTGAAGCGCGTGTGCAGCAGGCGCTGGAAGACATCATGGAAACCCGCACGACACTTGTGATCGCGCACCGGCTTTCCACCGTGGTCAATTCCGACCGCATCGTGGTGCTTGAGGAAGGGCAGCTGGTGGAAGAGGGCACGCATGAGAGCCTTGTGCGCCAACCGCACGGCATCTATGCACGCTTCCATCGCATGCAAAGCCAGAAGAGCGAGGATCTTCTCGCCAACACGACAGCAGACAATGGCGCGGCTGCGCCGCAGGAGAACTAGCATGACGGATATGGGGCTGGTGATCGTGGGAGCGGCAGGCCGCATGGGCCAGACGCTGATCCGCACCGTTCACGCCATGGATGGGGTGCGCGTCGCAGCCGCTGTCGAGCGCCCCGGCTCGTCTTTCCTCGGCAGGGACGCCGGTGAGCTGGCCGGCCTCGGCATCATCAATGTGCCGATCAGCGACGATCCGCTGGCGGCCTTCGCCAAGGCCGATGGCGTTCTGGACTTCACCTCGCCGGATTCCAGCGTTGAATTTGCCGGCTATGCAGCGCAGGCCCATATCGTTCATGTGATTGGCACGACCGGTTTCGAGCCGGAGCACGAAGCGAAGATCAAGGCAGCGTCGCACCACGCCACCATCGTGAAGTCGGGCAATATGAGCCTCGGTGTGAACCTGCTTGCGGTTCTGGTCGAGAAAGCCGCCCGCGCGCTGGAGGCTTCGGATTTCGATATCGAGGTTCTGGAGATGCACCACCGGCACAAGGTGGACGCGCCTTCCGGCACGGCGCTTCTGCTCGGCGAGGCGGCGGCGCGGGGCCGCGAGATCGCGCTGGCGGAAAAGAGCGTGCGCGTGCGCGACGGCCAGACCGGGCCGCGCGAGGAAGGCACGATCGGCTTTGCCACGCTGCGCGGCGGTTCCGTCGTTGGCGAGCACTCCGTCATTCTCGCCGGGACCGGCGAACGCATCACCCTTTCGCATCAGGCTGAAGATCGCGGCATCTTCGCCCATGGCGCGGCCAAGGCCGCCCTCTGGGCGCATGGCCGCAAGCCCGGCCTCTATTCCATGCTCGACGTTCTCGGGCTCAACTGAATCTTCCATTACGAAGCAACAAGGAACCCATCATGTCCGGTACCCTTATTCTCGTTCGTCACGGCCAGAGCGAATGGAACCTGAAGAACCTGTTCACCGGCTGGCGCGACCCGGGCCTGACCGAAAAGGGGCATGAAGAGGCGAAGGACGCCGGCCGCCGGCTGAAGGCGCGCGGCTTCAAGCCGGACATCGCCTACACCTCCGTTCTGTCGCGCGCACAGGTCACCAATGACCACATCCTCAGCGAGCTGGGGATGGAGGGGCTGGAGACCATTCGCGATCAGGCGCTCAACGAGCGCGACTATGGCGATCTGTCGGGTCTTAACAAGGACGACGCCCGCGCGAAATGGGGTGAGGAGCAGGTGCATGTCTGGCGCCGTTCCTACGACACCCCTCCTCCCGGCGGCGAAAGCCTGAAGGACACGGGCGCGCGCGTGTGGCCCTATTTCCTGCACGAGATCCTGCCGCATGTGCTGCGTGGCGAGACGGTTCTGGTGGCAGCGCATGGCAATTCGCTGCGCGCGCTGGTGATGGCGCTCGACGGCCTCTCCGGCGAAGAGATCCTGAAGGTGGAAATCGCGACCGGCGTTCCCATCGTCTACAAGCTCAACGCTGATTCGACGGTGGCCTCGAAGGAAGTTCTCGAGGATTGATCTGTTTCAGGGCGCCTTCGGGCGCCCTTTTCACGTTTTGGGCCCCCCGCAAACCCATGCGGCGGAACGCCCCATGTCATTTTCTTTACAAACATCAAAATCCGCGTTGACACGGAAGGGTTTGCCCCCTACATCGGCATCGCACACCTGCCCAGGTGGCGGAATTGGTAGACGCGCACGGTTCAGGTCCGTGTGCCGCGAGGCGTGGAGGTTCGAGTCCTCTCCTGGGCACCATCCCCTTCCCGACAAATGAATCCGGTTTTGTCAGCAGCGCTTGCTGCTGCCTGCGTATCAGCGCTTCGGGCGCGGTCCGGGCGGGTTATCGGGGACCAGCTCCTCAGCAATTTTCTGAACAATGTCAGTGGCGCGGTTGGGCACATTGCCCTGCCAGTCATCGAACGCCTCTTCCCTGTAGGTCACGGCAACGGCAATGGTCACGCGGCCTTCGGGTGAATGGCCCTGCGGCAGCGTGGCGACAGCCGATGCATTGCCGGCAAAGGATGGCGTCTGCATGACCCAGTCCCCGCGCAGCATCGCGCCAAGGCCGTAGCTGAAGGCGCTGTCCAGCGTGTGGCAGTTGGGGCAGCCCTCAAGCGGACTTCCAAAGCCGATCAGGCGCGGCTCGATCATGGCCTTGCGGGATTGCGGCTGCAGGAACCCGTCGATGCCGGTGATCGTGTCGAAGCTGCGGGCCATGTCGGAAATGCCCGTCGTTTGAACCGAGCCCTGCGCCAGTGTCCAGGAAGGATTCCAGTGGGTGGCGTCCTCCCAGACGCCGCGCTCGGCGGTGTAGGAGTGCACCACCGGTTCCGGGACAGACGGCGTGTCATGACCCTGCGTCTGCGAGAGATTGAGCGGATCGAGAACGTAGCGCTGCATCAGTGCGGCGAGCTTTTCGCCCGTGGCCGCCTCCATCACGCGCCCGAGGATGACATAGCCTGAATGGGAATAGTCCCAGTTCTCTCCGGGCGCAAAGCGACGGGGGGTGGACAGGCTGACATCGATCAGCTCTTCCGGGGTCCACTGTCGAAAAGGATCGGCATAGAAGGGTTCGAGAAATCCTTTCTCACTCGCCACGTGATCGGGGTAGCCCGCCGTCATGTTAAGCAGCATGCGGGGCGTCGCCGTGTCGGCGGCGGGCAGGTCGGGCATCCATTCTGCAATGGGGCGGTCGAGGTCGAAGCGCCCCTCCTCCGCAAGCCGCAGCGCCACTGCCGCAACATAGGTGAGCGCAACCGCGCCATTGCGAAAGTGCCCGTCCGTGGTGAGCGGCACGCCCGGCATCGCTTCGCCATGGGCAAGCGTGATGAGCGGCTCGCCATCAATCCGCACCTCCAGAAGAAGCGCGTTGAGCTTCATGGCGTCGAAGGCGTCGAGCGCGATCTTCTGCACGGCGTCTGCCCCTGGACCGGTTTCCTGTGCTGCAAGCGGCGTGGAAGCCAGGAGCAGGCCGGCAAGCCCTGTAAGGCCGACAAGCCTGCGGGTGGAGCGAAGAGTGCGCGGCGTGTCGGTCAAGGAAGCCTCCCTCAAGGGCATAGGCGAAGCAGAAAAGCCCGAGAACGGCCCATCCTGCGTCGCAATTTCATGCCGTGGCGGCAGCTGCCGCTACGTCGCCTCATTTCGCCGCTATGCGGCCGCTACGTCAACTCCAGGAAACTGATAATGCATAGGCGACTTTCCCGCGGCGCGATGATCGCGCCGGCAGCCGCTTTGTTCGT
Organism: Nitratireductor sp. PBL-C9; assembly: GCF_050877045.1. Lineage (NCBI taxonomy): Bacteria > Pseudomonadati > Pseudomonadota > Alphaproteobacteria > Hyphomicrobiales > Phyllobacteriaceae > Nitratireductor > Nitratireductor sp. PBL-C9. The sequence continues at coordinate 159,212 of NZ_JBPAXW010000006.1, read as the reverse complement.
TGCGGTGTTGTCCGCACCGGCGTCAGCACAGTGCGGCAGCGCGTCATGGTACGCGCTTACGTCGAAGACGGCTTCAGGCGAGCGGATGAACCCGGCTGCGATGACCGCAGCGCACCGCACCCTGCCCTTCGGCACGAAACTGCGTGTAACCAACGAGCGCAATGGCCGCAGCGTGGTCGTGCGGATCAATGATCGCGGCCCCTTTGCGCGTGGCCGCATTCTCGATCTGTCAAAGGCTGCTGCAGCGAAGCTCGGCTTCATTCGCGCCGGCCACACCAGGGTCTGTCTGGAAAAGCGCTAGGGTCAGGCCCCAAGCTGGCAAGCGAGCCGGAAGGCGGGTTAGCTGCTCGCGCGCTGCAGTGTTTTCTGTTCGCCCGTATGGTGGAGATAGCCAAGCGTGGCGTCGGCATTGCAGGGACGCCCGAAGAGATAGCCCTGCCCGCCCGCGCAGCCAAACTGCGTGAGGCGCTCGGCCTGTGCCTCGGCTTCGATGCCTTCGGCAACCACCTCCATGCCAAGCCCCTCGCACATGGCGAGAATGGCGCGGATGATGTGTTCGGACGGCCGGTCTTCCAGGATCGAGGCGACGAAGGCGCGGTCGATCTTGAGCTTGTCGAAATGGAACTCGCGCAGCCGGCCAAGGCTCGACTGTCCGGTGCCGAAATCATCCAGCGAAACGCGAATGCCAACCCGCCGCAGATCCTCAACGATGCGCTGTGCGGATGCCGGGTCGTTCATCAGGCCCGTTTCGGTGATCTCGATCTCCAGCCGGCGCGGATCGAAGCCCGTCTGTTCGAGAATGGAGAGAATCTGCAGGCCGGTATTGTGATCGACCAGTTGAGACGGCGACAGGTTGAACGAGAGGAACAGATCCTCCGGCCAGTCGCGTGCGGCTTCCGTGGCCTTGCGCAGCACCAGCTGCGATAACGGGCCGATGATGCCGCGTTCTTCGGCGATGGGAATGAAGATGCCCGGCGAAACCGGTCCCAGATCCCGGTCGGTCCAGCGCGCCAGCGTCTCGAAGCCCACCGTGCGGCGGGTTTCCAGATCGACGATCGGCTGGAAATGCGGCTCCACCTCGCCGGCGGCGACCGCCCGGCGCAGGGCCTGCTCGATATGGGTTACGCGCTTGGCGGCCTCTTCCATCTCGCGGGTGTAGACCACGACTGCGCCGCGCCCCGTGCGCTTGGCCTGATAGAGCGCGGTTTCCGCCTTGTTGAGCAGAACCTCGCCTGTCTCTTCCTCGGAATAATAGAGGGAGCAGCCGGCAGACGCCGAAAGCCGCGCGGTGCGGTGGCCGACATCATAGGGGGCAGAGAGAATTTCGATCAGAAGCCGTGTCTTCTCGCGGGCGGCCTCCTCGCTGAAGACCAGTGGAAACAGAAAGGCGAATTCGTCTGCGCCGATGCGGGTGACCGTGGAGTGCGTATCCATCGCGGCGCGCAGCCGCATGGCCACCTGCTGCAGGATTTCATCGCCCGCGGCGCGGCCAAAAAGGTCGTTGATCGGCTTGAAGCCATCGAGATCCAGTACGCCGATGGCGAAAGGAGCGGGGTCGTCCGCGCGTTCCTCGATCAGCCGGTCGATCTTGTCGAAGAATCGGCGCATGTTTCCGAGGCCCGTCAACGCATCGGTGAAGGCAAAGTCGGACTGGTCCGCCGTTATCGTCCGTGCTTGTGCGGGCGCCGGCTGCATCGAAACTCCGTTATGCGGGCGATCTTGTTCTCGATGCGCCGAACAGTGGACGCAAAGTGTTTATGAATCGTATCCAATATAACGTTATCGTGAACAGTCTTTTGTTCATCGACGGCGCGGCGTGACGTCTGTGCGGCATCCACAGCTTGACAGAAGCATGCGCGGGCCGTCATCTGCCGCACAACAGTCCCCTCCGGAGCTCTTTCCATGTCCCTGAAAGTCGCGGTCCAGATGGACCATATCTCCACCATTTCGATTGCCGGCGACACCAGCTTCGCGCTCGCTCTGGAAGCGCAGAGGCGGGGCCATGCGCTCTGGCACTACACGCCGGATCGTCTCTCCATGGCCGATGGCAAGGTCATCGCCTGGGCCGAGACGCTTGAGGTGCGCGATGAGGAGGGCAACCACTTCACGCTCGGCGAGCCGCAGCGCACGGACCTTTCGGAGCTGGATGTGGTGCTTCTGCGCCAGGATCCGCCCTTCGACATGAATTACATCACCACGACGCATATTCTGGAGCGCATTCACCCGAAGACGCTCGTGGTCAATGATCCGGCCTGGGTGCGCAACAGCCCGGAAAAGATCTTCGTGACGGAATTCGCCGACCTGATGCCGGAAACGCTGATCACCCGCGATCCGCGCGAGGTCGATGATTTCCGCAGGAAGCATGGCGACATCATCGTCAAGCCGCTCTACGGCAATGGCGGCGCCGGTATCTTCCACCTCAAGGAGGGAGACCGCAATCTGGCCTCGCTTCTGGAAATGTTCATGGAAGCGTTCCGCGAGCCCTTCATCGTGCAGCGCTACCTGAAAGAGGTGCGTGGCGGCGACAAGCGCATCATCCTCATTGAGGGTGAGCCGGTTGGCGCCATCAACCGTGTGCCGGCCGAGCACGATTCGCGCTCCAACATGCATGTGGGCGGTCGCGCCGAACATGCGGAACTGACGGATCGCGAGCGCGAGATCTGCGAGCGCATCGGGCCGTCGCTGCGCGAGCGCGGTTTCACGCTGGTTGGTATCGATGTCATCGGCGACTGGCTGACGGAGATCAATGTGACCTCTCCGACGGGCCTCCGCGAGGTCAAGAAATTCGGCGGCGCGGATATTGCCGCACTGTTCTGGGATGCCGTCGAGGCGCGCTGCGCCGCAGTCTGAGCGCTGCATCATGCAGAAGGTTTAAGGGGCGGGCCGCGTTTGCGCTCGCCCCGATCTGTTCTCCCGGCACAACTCTCTGCAACCTGCCGACAACCTTTGCGCTAGGTTGTTCTCTCAATGTTCTTGATCTGATCGCCTGAAGCTGCTTCAATGCGGTTGCAAGGGGATTGGAACTCGTGTTCTGGCTGCAATGCCGGGCGTGCGCAGGGGGAGAGCACATGGTTTCGCATGTGAGCACTGTGGCATTTCAGGGCGTGGAGGCTGTGCCTGTCGAGGTGCAGGTGATGGTGGCTCCCGGCAAGATGGGGATGCAGATCGTCGGGCTGGCCGACAAGGCCGTCGCGGAAAGCCGGGAGCGGGTGCAGGCGGCGCTTCATGCGTCGGGCCTTTCCATGCCGCCCAAGAAGGTGACGATCAACCTCGCACCTGCGGACCTGCCCAAAGAGGGCAGCCATTACGATTTGCCGATTGCGCTGGGTCTCATGGCCGCTCTCGGCGCGATTCCCGGCGATTCATTAGCTGGCTATGTCGTGCTTGGAGAACTTTCTCTCGATGGCACGGTGGCGGCGGTGAACGGTGTTCTGCCGGCGGCCATCGGGGCGAATGCGATGGGGCGCGGCCTGATCTGCCCGCATGCCTGCGGCGCGGAGGCCGCGTGGGCCAGCGCGGATCTCGACATTCTCGCGCCGCGCAGCCTCATCGCGCTCGCCAATCATTTCAAGGGTAGCCAGGTGATGAGCCGCCCGGAGCCGGCTCTCGGGCCGCCGCCGGTCAGATTGCCGGATCTTGCCGACATCAAAGGGCAGGAGGGGGCCAAGCGGGTTCTGGAGGTGGCAGCCGCTGGCGGGCACAATCTTCTGATGAATGGTCCGCCCGGGGCAGGCAAGTCGATGCTGGCGCAGCGCCTGCCATCCATTCTGCCGCCCCTGTCTCCGCGCGAATTGCTGGAAGTCTCCATGATCGCTTCCATTGCCGGGGAACTGGCGGAGGGCAAACTCACTGATCAGCGTCCGTTTCGCGCGCCGCATCACTCGGCCTCAATGGCGGCCATCGTGGGCGGCGGATTGAAGGCGCGTCCCGGCGAGGCTTCGCTGGCGCATCACGGGGTTCTGTTTCTGGACGAGTTGCCGGAGTTTTCACCGCAGGTTCTGGATTCGCTGCGCCAGCCGCTGGAAACCGCCGAATGCGTGATCGCGCGCGCAAATCACCGGGTCAGCTATCCGGCGCGTATTCAGCTTGTTGCGGCCATGAACCCGTGCCGTTGCGGCATGGCCGGGGAGCCGGGGCATCGCTGCCGGCGCGGCCCGCGCTGCCAGACTGATTATCAGGCGCGCATTTCGGGGCCGCTGCTCGACCGTATCGATCTTCGGGTCGATGTTCCCGCCGTCTCCGCGAGCGATCTTATCGGCGGGGGCGGGCGTTCGGAGCCCAGTGCGGTGGTTGCGGAGCGCGTCAGCTGGGCACGCGCCATGCAACAGGAGCGATATACGGCGCTGGGCCTGCCTGCGTGGACGACCAATGCCTCCTGCTCGGCCGCAATGATCGAGGATGTGGTGACGCTTGATGCGCCATGCACGGCGCTCATTCGGGAGGCCAGCGAGAAGCTCGGCTTTTCCGCGCGCGCGTATCACCGGGTTCTCAAGGTCGCGCGCACGCTGGCCGATCTGGATGGCGCCGGCGATGTGACGCGAACCCATCTGGCCGAGGCAATCTCCTATCGCGTGGCCGGCACGGTGCGCGCAGAGGCGGCGTGACGCTCTGCCGTTTCGTTTGCCTGTCCGGTGTTCGATGAGGCGGTGCGGAGGCGCGTGGTGGCCGGTGGTTTGCCGGGTAATTGTCTTGACTGGCGGTGCATCGCGGGTGTGGGTGTGTGTGCCCCGGGGTCCCAAGGGAGGGCAAGGCGGTTAGCCGGCGTGCTTCTTGTGGCCTGTCGATGCATTCAGTTCGGCTGCGGCCTTCAGAAGGGCCTTGAGCGCGTCTTCATCAATCGCATCGCCTTCGTGAAAGTCGATGGCGCGGCGGGTGTTGCCTTCGAGGCTGGCGTTGAAAAGGCCGGACGGGTCGTCCAGCTTCGCGCCTTTGGCGAAGGTCATTTTCACGGCCTTCTTGTAGGTCTCTCCGGTGCACAGCATGCCGTCCTGATACCAGACGGGAACGCCACGCCATTTCCATTCTTCCGTCACTTGCGGCAGGGCCTCCTGGACCAGTTGCCGAAGGTGGGCGAGGGTTTCGCCGCGCCAGTCATTCAGTTCCGCAATGCGTGCATCGATCTGTTCTGACGGGGTTTTGCCGGTGTCGGTTGCGCTCATGGGGCGATCTCCGATTGTTCTTTCTTGTGCGTGTCTGCTTTCGATGCTCAGTCGAGGCGTTCAAGAACCCTTTCGAGCTCCGCGATGAAGCGCGGCCATGCAGCGCTTGCGCCGCGATGGTAGGGCTTCTGTTCTGGCAGAAAGCCCTCCTGCTCCATGCGCAGCAATGTGCCGCCCGCCGTCGGCGTCAGCGTCCATGTGACAGTGCTGCGCAGATCCTTTGTGTCCCAGGCGTAGGAAAGCGTTCGGTACGGTTCGGCCTCTTCCACCACGCAGTCAACGCCACCCCAGTCTGCGGTCAGGCTGAAGCGGTGTCCGACGCGGGGTGCGAAATCGTTCTTCATCAGCCATTCGGCGATCAGGTGCGGCTGGGTGAGCGCCCGCCAGACCTTTTCCGGCGGATGCGAAAGCGCGCGCTCCACCACCACACAGAGCGTTTCGGCTGTTGCGTCGTTCATTGATCCATCCTGTCGAGAAGATCTTCCAGATCATCGAACCGGTTCTCCCAGAAGCCGGCCATCTCACGCGTCCAGTCGAGGAGCGGGGCCAGCGCAACCGGGTCGGCGCTGTAAAAAGTCTGTCGGCCGCTTTGCCGGTCATGCACCAGCCCGGCGCGCTTCAACACGCCAAGATGCTTGGAAACGGCGGGCTGCGATACCCCGGCCCCGGCGGTGAGGGCGGTGACCGTCAGATCGCCATCGCGGCACAGCCGCTCGAAGATGGTGCGGCGTGTGGGGTCGGCCAATGTTCGGAAGAGGGTATCGCGGGTCGGCTGCATCGTTACACATAACTACAGGGTTATTGTTTAATGAATAACCCTGTAGTTATGGATTTGTCAATGTCGGGGCTGTGCTGTGTGTCAGCCGGCCATCTGCCTCACCGCATCGAGCAGGAATTCATCCTGATAATGCGCGCCAGCAAAGGAAAGCCCCACCGGACAGTCATCGACCGTCATGATCGGGGCCGAGATCTCGGGAAGCCGCGCCACGCCGGAGAATGCGGTGAGGGTCATGGTCCGGTCGTAGAAATCGATCACCGCTTCCATTGTCGTCAGGGAGCCCTTCAGCGGCGCGATCACCGGCGTCGTGGGAAAGCAGACCACCGTGCCGGGGGTGAGGGCTGCGTTGATCGCCTGGAAGAGCCATTCGCAATGTTTGATGCTTTCGAGCGCGGCGATCCGGTCGAAGGCGGTCACATTGCCGTAGGCCATGGAGAAGGTGAAGCCGAGTTCCGGCTTCTCGGTCTCGATCCAGTTCGCAACCGTGCTCTGGAACTCCGCCGTCTGCAGGTCGCGCAGCGCCTTCAGATTGCAGTCGCTCAGGGGCGCAACTGCGCCGATCAGTTCCGCAAAGCGCATGGGCTCCGGCGCGATGCCGGTTTTCGCGGCAATCGCCTTCAGCGCGGCCTTCACCTGCTGCTGCACGGCCGCGTCGGCGATCTCCACCGCGTCCGTCAGGACGATGATACGCTCCAGCTTCTGCTGCTTGGCCTTGCCGCTGCGCAGGAGCACGCGCGCGGCGCTGTCGAGCGTTGCAAGGCTGTTTGCCACCACGCCCACCGTGCTGACGCTCGGCATGAAGGGCAGGACGCCGGCCTCCGAAACCCGGTGCAGCGAGGGGCGCAGGCCCCACAGACCGCACAGGCTTGCCGGGACGCGGATCGAGCCGCCCGAATCCGTGCCGAGCGAAAAGTCTGCGAGCCCATTGGAAACGGACGAGGCCGAACCGCTGGAGGAGCCGCCGGGAATGCGCTCCGGCGCATTGCCGTTGCGCGGCGTTCCGAAGAAATGGCTCTCGCCGTCGAGGCTGTAGGTGAACTCGTCAGCCACCACCTTTCCGACGCAGCGCGCTCCTGCGGCAAGCACCTGGTCGACACACAGCGCGTTGTGAACCGGGGCCGCATGGGCGTCCCGCCATGCCGGGCTGCCATAGGAGGTCTTAAGCCCTGCCAGGTCGATATTGTCCTTCACGGTGAAGGTCAGCCCATCAAGCGGGCCGGAGGCATGGGGCGCGAGGTCGAGTCGCTCGACCAGGGAACCGGAGGGATCGGCAAGGGATGTCTGGGGCATGGGCACTCCGAATCTGAGAACAGGCTGGAGCTTCCTGCGGACCACAATCGCTTCAATGTCTCAAGGCCCGGTGGCCGGAACCGGCGCGAACGCACCAGTCGCGATCCCGGGAGCGCGGGGAGGCGTGGTCAGGCCCCGTCGTATCTCTTCAGGCTGTTTCTCTGGAGCCCGTTTCTCTGGAGCCCGTTTCTCTGGAGCCATGTTTCGTAGAGATGCCCGCGCGCGCCCTGCGCCTGCGGGATGTGCGCTGCTTCAATGCCTTCCTGCTCATCGACGGGGCGGGCAAGCTCGGCGGCGATGGAGGCTGTCGACAGGCCATAGGGTTCGGCCTCGTCATTGGAATAGGCGAAGAAGACCCGGTCGATACCGCACATGCGCATGGCGGCGAAGCACATGGGGCAGGGCTGGCCGCTGGCATAGACCGCGCAACCGTCGAGATGGGGCGCGCCCAGCGCTTTGCCGGCGGCGCGCAGTGCAAGCAGCTCGGCATGGGCGGTGGGATCGCAGTCCACCGCCATACGATTGACACCGCGCGCAACCACCGCGCCGTCCTTCACCACCACGGCGCCGAATGGCCGGCCACCCTCATCGACATTATCGAAGGCAAGCGCGATGGCTTCGTCCAGAAAACGTTTCGTATCGCTCATTTTGCCCCTGCGCCTTCCAGAATTTCGATCATCTCCGTGTAGCCGCTGCGTTTTGCGTGCTGCAATGGGGTCACGCCTTCGCGGTCGGCAATGTCGGTGTCTGCGCCGGCGTCGACCAGCAGTTTCACAATAGCCGTATGGTTCGGCCCGCCATCGCCCAGGATCACGGCTTCCAGCAGCGCCGTCCAGCCCAGCTTGTTCACATGGTCGAGATCAACCCCGGCCTCGATCAGCGTGCGTACGGTCTCCACATGGCCGCGGTCGGCTGCCGGGATGAGCGCTGTTCCACCGAAGCGGTTGGTGCTTTCAAGGTCTGCGCCGTTGTCGAGCGTCAGGCGCAGAATATCCTGATAGCCGCGTGCGCCAGCCAGCAGATAGGGGCTGTCCTCGATTCCGTCCTTCGCATTGACGTCAGCACCCGCCTCGATCAGAAGGCGCGCGGCCTCCCCCTGGTTTGCCTGCACGGCGGCCATGAGGGCCGTTCTCTTGCGCGCGTCACGCTCATCGACGGCAGCGCCGTTTTGAAGCGCGCTCTCCAGCGCAGCGATGTCGCCACTTTCGGCAGCGGTGATGAGGGGCGTTTGTGCAAAGGCGCCGGTTTGAAAGGCGGTGGCCATCAGGGCTGCTGCCACGAGGCGGAGAAACCGCCGGCCGGATTGTGCGCGCAATACATTCATTGAGGTCTCCCGATCTGCTGGTCGGGAAAGACCTTAGTCCATCAATTGTGACGAAGTTTGGAGTGCGCCGGTGCGGCTATTCGCTCACTGCGCCGACAACCGGGTTGTTGCTTTCGCGCAGGCTCACCCAACGGCCGGTATGCGTGCTGGCCTGACGCTTCAGATAGCTATAGCCGGTGGCGCTCCACAGCTTCACGCTGTTGTTGAGGTTGTCGAGAACGAAGTCCCCGCGATCCGTGCGCACGGTCAAGACCGCATGGCCTTCGCCATTGGGCTTGCGCACCACGGTGATCAGAAGGTTGGAGAGCGAAATGCCGGCCCGTTTCAGCGCGCGGCGCTTCTCGAGCACATAGTCCTCGCAGTCGCCAACGCCGGTGGAAGGGTAGGTCCACACTTCTTCCTGGCCATAGATGTCGATGTCGTTCATCGGCTCGATGGCGTTGTTCACCGCGGTGTTGATCTCGGTCAGGGTTTTCCAGAGCGTTTTGGTCATATGCACCGGCCCCTGATCGCGCATGCGGATCGAGCATTCGACCGGGTTGGCCTTGCAGAACTCGTAATGACCGATGGGCTGAGAGGTCAGTCCGCCGGTTTCCATCAGATTCATCGCTCCGGCCGGTGCAATCATGCCCCCTGCCAGAAAAAGGCTCGCAAGAACCCCACTGCGGAATCCCCCCCGCAAAGCAGCCATCATGGCGCTCCCCGCTCGTTTCAATCGTTAACGAAACGTTAAGGATGATGGGGTGTCGGTGTCAATCAGCAGAGCGGCAATCTTACCAGCTATGGTTACCAGCGGTGCTTCTGGCCACCGGCTTTGGCGCTTCCTGTTGCGCAAATGCCATTGCCGCAGGGGATGATCTGCGCCCGACACTGAAGCTTTTCAGCGTCGGGCGATAATTGTGATGACCGGTAGATCAGGACGCGCCGGTGGAGCCTGTGGACGGCTTGCGGCTGCGGGCGGCCGGCTTTTTCGCCGTCCCGGCGCGTGGTTTCGCCGGTGCGGCTTCGGCTGCTGCCGGCTTTGCGGTCTTCAATCCGCCGGCCGGGTTGCTGCGCATAAAGTCGAGAATGCGCGGCGCGATTTCGGAGCGGAAACGCGAGCCGTTGAAGACGCCGTAATGGCCAACGGCGGGCTGCATGTAGTGATGACGCATGTCGTCGGGAATGTTGACGCACAGATCATGCGCGGCCTTCGTCTGGCCGACGCCGGAAATATCGTCATTCTCGCCTTCCACCGTCAGAAGCGCCACGCGCTTGATGGCGGAAGGGTCGACCAGTTCGCCGCGATGGCGCATCTGGCCGCGCGGCAGGTCGTGCCGGATGAACACGGTCTCCACGGTCTGCAGGTAGAACTCGGCCGTCAGGTCCATCACCGCCAGATATTCGTCATAGAAGTCGCGGTGCTTCTCCGCGGAATCGCCATCGTTCTTCACCAGATGCATGAAGAAGTCCTTGTGCGCCGTGATGTGGCGATCAAGGTTCATGCTCATGAAGCCGGAAAGCTGCAGGAAGCCCGGATAGACCTGACGCATGAAGCCCGGATTGGGCCACGGAACCGGCATGATGACATTGTCGCGGAACCACGAAATGTCCTTCTCCTCGGCCAGCTCGTTCACGGCGGTCGGGTTCTTGCGGGTGTCGATGGGGCCGCCCATCAGGGTCATGCTGGCGGGCACGGTCTTTGCGCCGCGCGCCTCCATGATGGCGATGGCGGCAAGCACCGGCACCGAGGGCTGGCACACGGCCATCACATGCGTGTCTGGACCCATCTGCTCGAAGATGTCGATCAGATAGTCGATATAGTCGTCGAGATCGAAAGAACCGTCGGCCAGCGGCACCATGCGCGCGTCCGACCAGTCGGTGATGTAGACATCGGCATAGGGCAGCATGGTCTCCACCGTGCCGCGCAGCAGCGTGGCGTAGTGGCCGGACATGGGCGCGACCATCAGGATCTTCGGGCCGGCATGCGCGCCTTCGGGCAGGTCACGCTTGAAGCGGATGACGTCACAGAACGGGCGCGACCAGACGATCTGCTCGTTGACGGCCACTTTCACGCCGTTGACGCTGGTTTCCTTCAAGCCGAATTCAGGCTTGGTGTAGCGGCGTGTGCTGCGCTCGAAGACCTCGGCAGCGGCGGCGACGCTGCGTCCGAAATAGGTCTTGGCGACCGGGTTCATGGGGTTGCTGTAAAAAAGCCGAACGGCGTCGGCATAGGCCCGCGCCGGCTGCAGCGCGGCGTGGTTGAATTCATAAAGCTGATAATACATTGCTAGGTTTCCTGGGAGGACCTTCGCTATGGCCAGGCCGCCAGGGGAAGTGGATATGTGACGGCGAAGCCTTGGTCGTTTGCATGCCAATCAGAGTAAACGACTTTTGCTGCGTTGCAATAGAAGCGCGCGTTTCCGATTTCTCGGAGAGCGGGCGTTTTATCAAGTATATGATTCTAAAAGAGAAAATAAGACTGCACGTCAAGCGTTGCTGTTGCGGCGCAGCATGAGAAGGCGGCTTTCCGGCGAAACATCGGGCGGGATTTCGATCAGAAAGCGCTCTTTCAGTGCTTCGGGCGCTGCATTCAGAGGCCATTCGGCAAAGCCGTGACGTTCGTAGAATGGCGCGTTGAAGGGCACGTCGCGAAACGTGCTGAGCGACACACCTTCGAGGCCGAGCGCCCGGCTCTCACCGATCACGGTCCGAAGCAGCCGCCCGCCAAGCCCGCGGCGTCCGTGCTCGGGCGCAACGGAGAGCTCTTCGACATGGAGAAATGCGTCGATGGGGCTGGTGATGACAAAGCCCACCGGGCCGTCTGCCACATGAACCGCCACGAATGTGCGGCGCTGCGCGGCGAGCCTGTCAAAGGCGTCTGCTTCCATCGCCGGTGTGGCGGCGAGATCCGCGTGCCCGTGTTCGGTAAAAAGCTGCGCAGCGCGCACCTCAACGGCCGGTAGCTGCTGCGCATCGGCCGGCCGGTAAGGGCGGATCACATAGTCCTGAACTGCGGTTGCCGTGGGCCTGTCCTCGCGGTTTCGGGGATTATTCCGCGCCCTCGACAAGCACCATGTCGGCATCGGCCACCGTGTTGCGGATGGCTTTCGCCGCTTGGTATTCGGGCGAGTTGTAGCAATCATGTGCGGCCTGCAGCGAGGGAAACTCGATCACCACATTGCGTCCGCGTCCGGTGCCTTCCAGTCCTTCCCATTCGCCGCCGCGCGCCAGAAAGCGCGCGCCGAACTTTTCGAAGGCCGGTTTGGCCGTGGCCACATAGTCCTTGTAGCGCTCGGGGTCGCGCACATCGACATGGGCAATCCAGTATCCCTTGGGCTCCTTGGGCTCGTTGGGCATGGTTCCTCCTCCCTTGCTTGGTTCCTGCCTGTTCTGTCAGGCTGCCGCCATCTCGTTGAGAATGGCTTCTGCCGCAGCCTTTGGATCTTGTGCCGCCACGATGGGGCGCGCAACCACCAGATGCGTGCTGCCGGCGCGGATGGCGTCGCCTGGCGTCATGACGCGTTTCTGGTCGCCATGGTCGCTGCCGGCCGGCCGGATGCCGGGCGTCACCAGCGCCATGTCAGGGCCGGCCACGCCGTGCATTTCCTCCACCTCGGTCGGGGCGCAGACAATGCCGCCCATGCCGGCCTCGCGGGCCTGGGCAACGCGCTTTGCAACCAGTTCACGGGCGGTGAGCGCATAGCCCGCATCGTTCAGGTCGGCATCGTCCATGGAGGTGAGAACGGTCACGCCGAGCAGGGTCAGGCCGGAGCCTTCGGCTGCCTTGACCGCAGCGCGCATCGCCTTGGGGTAGGCGTGGATGGTGAGCATGGTCATGCCCATCCGCGCGATGTTCTCGACGCCCTTGGCCACCGTGTTGTCGATGTCGAGCAGTTTCATGTCGAGGAAGATCTTCTTGCCGGAGCCGGCCAGCTCACGCGCGAAGCTCAGGCCGCCGGCAAAGGCGAGCTGATGCCCGATCTTGTAGAAGGACACCGTGTCGCCCAGCGCGGCGACCACGCGGTCCGCCTCGGTCAGGGTCGGTACATCGAGGCCCACGATCAGGCGGTCGCGAATATCGTTGGTCATGGTCAGGCTCCCACACGGGTTGAGGTCAGTTTGGCACGTTCGATCAGTCCGCGACAGACGGCTTCCATCATGCCCCGTGTGCGCTCGTCCCTGAAGCTGCCATCGGTGTCGAAGGCATCCTGTGCGCGGGCAACGGAGCATTGAGGGGTGATGATGTCGGCCTTGCAGTTCATCAGCACGGCGCGCAGGTGATAGAGCCCGCGAATGCCGGCGAAATTGCCGTCGGAAGAAGAGCAGAGCGCGATGGGCTTGCCGGCCCAGGGGCGCAGGGGCTTGCCATTGTCCTTGGAGAGGCGGCTTACCCAGTCGATCGTGTTCTTGAGCAGAGGCGGAATGGAAGCGTTGTATTCGGGGCTGGCGATCAGCACTGCGTCATGCGCGGCGATCAGCCGGCCGAGCCGGTACACATTCTCGGGAATGCCTTTCTCCCGCTCCAGATCCTCGTCCATGATCGGCAGCGGATAATCCACCAGCGATATGCGCGTGACCTCCGCACCCTGCTGCGCGAGTTCCTTCATGGCTGCGTCGGCGGTCTGGCCGCTATAGGCGCCCGTGCGGATCGATCCTGCAAAGACAAGGATTTTGGGGGTCATCGGCGAATGCTCCTCTGTTTGCGAAGAGCCGTATAAGCAATGAACTTTTCAATCAATGGAATATGCGTGTGGAAGACCGCCACCGGCGGCAGATGTGAAAAGGAGCCGACAAGCGGCTCCTGAAGACGTTTTTGCTGGTGGTTCACCGGCCCGTTCAATCCGGGGCTCGATCTAGTGCTTTCCCCGGCGATAGACCCAGAGCTGTGTCGGGGGGATGTTGCGCAGCACGAAATCGAAATGCTCGACCGTGTAATTGCCCTGGCCCGCCGGGATCGGGGATTTGGGGCCGTAGGTGAGCTGCACCACCGGACGTCCCTCGGGAATGAGGTCGAGAAGGGAATCCATATAGGCAACGCGCTCTTCAACGGGGAAGTTGAGCAGCGGAACGCCGGACACCACGCTGTCGAACAGTTTGGGTGTCTTGTCGCCCAGCGCCTTTTCCAGCGTGTTGCGGATATCGAAGGCGTTGCCCTCGATCACGTTCACGCCCGGATAGGTCTCGCGCAGATGGGTCACGAAATCCGGGGAGTACTCAACGGCGTAAAGGTTCTGCGGGTCGACGCCATGGGCGAGGATCGCCTTGGTGATGACGCCGGTTCCGGGGCCTGCCTCGAGAACCGGTAACCCGGATTTGGTGTCGATGACCGATGCCATCCGCCGGGCGGTGACACTGCTTGTGGGCATGATGGCGCCGACAGCCTTGGGCTGGTCAATCCAGCCGCGAAAGAAGCGCAGTTCTTCCCCAAAACGGTCTGCGATCGCTTTGCGCACACCTTGCCCTTTGCTCATCGTACCGCCATCCTCCTTCAAAACCCCGTTATAAAATCATTTTTGTTGCGGGAAGTATCCCGCCATTCCGCAGATCGGGCCGAACAGCCCGATCCAGTCCAATAGCCCAATGCAGTCCAATTGCACCGTGCGGCTATTCTCCGAAGGATTCGAAGAAGTCCTTCATACGTGAAAAGAAGCCTGCCGACTGCGGGCTATTTTCCTTTGAAGAAATTTTCTCGAACTCTTCAAGAAGCTCACGCTGTTTTTTCGTGAGGTTTTGCGGCGTTTCTACGGCCACCTGAATGTAAAGATCGCCAACCTTGGTCTGTCGCAGCACGGGCATGCCCTTGCCGCTGAGGCGGAACTGGCGGCCGTTCTGGGTCCCTTCGGGCACTTTGACACGGGCCTGCGTTCCATCCAGCGTGGTGACCTCGAAAGAGCCGCCGAGTGCTGCCGTGGTCATCGAGATGGGCACCTTGCAGTAAAGGTCGGCGCCGTCGCGCTGGAAAAACTCGTGTGGTTTGACCGACAGGAAGATGTAGAGGTCGCCGGGCGGTCCGCCGCGCAGACCGGCCTCGCCCTCGCCGGCAAGGCGAATGCGCGTGCCGTCTTCGATGCCGGCCGGGATGTTGACCGAGAGCGAGCGCTCTTCGGCCACGCGGCCCTGTCCGGAGCACTTCTGGCAGGGGTCGGAAATGGTTTCGCCACGCCCCTGACACTGCGGGCAGGTGCGTTCGACGGAGAAGAAGCCCTGTGCCGCGCGCACACGGCCCGAGCCATGGCACATCTGACACTGGGTCGGAGACGTGCCGGGCTTTGCGCCGGTGCCGGCGCAGTCGTCACAGGCCACGGCGGTTGGCACGCGGATCTGCCCGGTCTTGCCGGCGAACGCCTCTTCCAGCGTGATTTCCATGTTGAAGCGCAGGTCTGCGCCATGCTGGCGACCGCCACGGCGACGCCCGCCGCCCATCATGTCGCCGAAAATGTCTTCGAAGATATCGGCGAAACCGCCGCCACCGCCGCCGAAGCCACCGCGTCCACCCATGCCGCCATTTTCAAAAGCGGCATGGCCGAACTGATCGTAAGCCGCACGCTTCTGCGGATCACGCAGCGTTTCGTAGGCTTCGTTGACTTCCTTGAACTTCTCTTCCGCCTCGCCATCGCCAGGGTTGCGGTCCGGATGGTACCGCATGGCGAGTTTGCGAAAGGCGCTTTTAAGTTCCTTCTCGTCGGCGTTTCTCGACACGCTGAGCGTCTCGTAAAAATCTGCCTTCATCAATGAGAGTCCCGCATAATCTGTTTGGAGCGAACACTGTTCCCCCGATCAGTGCCCGTTATTTAGGTATTCGCGACAGCGAATGCCATAGTTTGCGGCAGATTGCCAGCGGCACGGGGCATCACACGCCATGCGCGCAGGCATCCGGAACCCCGTCAGGCTGCAGCCACGTTCGTGCGCGGCTTCTGCCGGCCGAGGCCGGCAGCATTCAGCAGATATCCAGAAAGCACGTTTTCGAAGAAGCGGAACGACGCCATGGCGACGAAAATCGTCAGAAGCATCACCGCGCCCGTATAGGCGAAAAACAGAGCGACCGAGGGCGACTGGATATAGTGCCCCCAGATGAAGGAGAAGAAAATGCTCTCCGTTACCGGGTGCCACAGATAGACGCCGAAGGAAACGGCCGCCGCCGGGCGCAGGAAGGCGGGATAGGTGTAGCCATCGGGATTGTTGCGCTCCACGACGCCAGCCAGAAACACGGCAACCGCCAGGAGCAGAAGCGTCACAT
Organism: Nitratireductor sp. PBL-C9; assembly: GCF_050877045.1. Classification (NCBI taxonomy): domain Bacteria; kingdom Pseudomonadati; phylum Pseudomonadota; class Alphaproteobacteria; order Hyphomicrobiales; family Phyllobacteriaceae; genus Nitratireductor; species Nitratireductor sp. PBL-C9. Next base: position 143,442 of record NZ_JBPAXW010000006.1, on the reverse strand, counting down.
AGATGTCGAGCCGGAGCGCCATGGAGGTGCAGGCGAGCAGGATTGCGACCCAGGCAGGCCAGCGGGCCGACACGGTCAGCGCGGAGCGCCTCACGAGCACGGCAAGAAGCGCGCCCAGCACGAAATCGGCAAAGGTGCGGTAAGCGCCCCATGTGTCTGCCTGAACCCAGCTCTCGAAGGGCATGACGCCCGTGCGCACCATTACTTCCAGAATGGCGTAGCAGGCGAACAGGAGGCCGAACAGGCCCGTGAGCCCGCCACGGCGATAGGCCATGATGATGACGGGCAGGAGAAGATAGGCAAACCACTCCGCCGAGAGAGACCAGGAGACGAAATTGAAGGTGAGATGGTCTTCCACGCCCCAGGCCTGGATCAGCAGCAGGTTGGCGGGAAGGGCGCTCCAGTCAAAAAGGGCGGCTTCGCCACCGGTGCGGAGAACGCCGAGCGAAACCAGAAGGCCGATAAAGACGAAGTAGGACAGCGTCGCCAGATGAAGCGGGTAGAGGCGTATCAGCCGCTTGTATAGATAGACGCCGTAGCTCCGGGCATCGCGCACCTGATCGCCATAGCGCGAGAAGATGAGAAAGCCGGATATGATGAAAAACATGTCGAGCAGTGGCCGCAGCGCTTCCAGCTCGTTTTTCACCTGAAGCCCTTCGCCGGGCGCGAAGTGGCCGAAGTGGTAAAGCATGATCAGAAGCGCTGCCGCAAAGCGCCAGATCTCATAAAGTCGATAGCGGATCATGAGCCCCCCGGCCAATCCAACAGATATTCTCGAGCGCCCTGTGTCCGTTCGGACGCATAAAGGGCGATCCAAGTTATTGATCGAGCATCGGAATAACCCAAAAACCGGATGCCGATTTTCGGTCCCACGCTCCAGTTTGCCGGCAATCTTATCGGGGGGATTCTTTAAAAGGCATGAAAAAAAGCCCGGGGCGAAAACCCCGGGCTTTTCAGATTCACTGCCTGACGATCAGGCCGACTTCTTGTCGTCTTCGTCGATCTCTTCGAAATCGGCGTCAACGACATCGTCGCCGGAAGCCTTGGCGTCAGCCGCTGCGTCTGCCTCGGCAGCTTCGGTCTGGCTGGCCTCGTACATGGCCTGACCAAGCTTCATGGAAGCTTCGGCGAGGGTGTTGGTCTTCGCCTTGATGTCCTCGGCGTCGTCGCCCTCGACGGCCGTCTTCAGGTCGGCGAGTGCGTCTTCGATGGCCTTCTTCTCTTCCTCGGAGACCTTGTCGCCATATTCGCCAAGCGACTTCTCCGTGGAGTGGATGAGGGCCTCGGCCTGGTTCTTGGCTTCGACCGCCTCGCGGCGCTTCTTGTCGGCCTCGGCGTTGGACTCGGCGTCCTTCACCATGTTGTCGATCTCATCGTCGCTGAGACCGCCGGAAGCCTGAATGCGGATCGCCTGCTCCTTGCCGGTGCCCTTGTCCTTCGCGGACACGTTCACGATGCCGTTGGCGTCGATGTCGAACGTGACCTCGATCTGCGGCACGCCGCGCGGTGCGGGCGGAAGACCGGTCAGGTCGAAGCGGCCAAGGCTCTTGTTGTCCGCAGCCATTTCGCGTTCACCCTGGAACACGTTGATGGTCACGGCATTCTGATTGTCCTCGGCGGTCGAGAAGACCTGGCTCTTCTTGGTCGGGATCGTCGTGTTGCGGTCGATCAGGCGCGTGAACACGCCACCGAGCGTCTCGATGCCCAGCGAAAGCGGGGTCACGTCGAGCAGCAGAACGTCCTTCACGTCACCCTGCAGAACACCGGCCTGAATGGCGGCGCCCATGGCGACCACTTCGTCCGGGTTCACACCCTTGTGCGGGTCCTTGCCGAAGAAGGCCTTCACGGTCTCCTGAACCTTCGGCATGCGGGTCATGCCGCCGACCAGAACCACTTCGTCGATCTCGCCAGCGTTGAGGCCGGCATCCTTCAGAGCGGCCTTACAGGGCTCGACAGTGCGCTTCACGAGATCCTCGACGAGGCTCTCGAACTTGGCGCGGGTCAGCTTCATGGTCAGGTGCTTCGGACCCGACTGGTCGGCCGTGATGAAGGGCAGGTTGATTTCGGTCTGCGAAGCGGACGACAGCTCGATCTTGGCCTTCTCGGCAGCTTCCTTCAGGCGCTGCAGGGCAAGCTTGTCCTGCTGCAGGTCGATGCCCTGCTCTTTCTTGAACTCAGCCGCCAGGTACTCGACCAGACGCATGTCGAAGTCTTCACCGCCGAGGAAGGTGTCGCCATTGGTGGACTTCACCTCGAACACGCCGTCACCGATCTCGAGGATCGAAACGTCGAACGTGCCGCCGCCAAGGTCGTAAACGGCGATGGTCTTGCCGTCTTTCTTGTCGAGACCATAGGCAAGCGCTGCTGCAGTCGGCTCGTTGATGATGCGCAGGACTTCAAGACCGGCGATCTTGCCGGCGTCCTTGGTGGCCTGACGCTGGGCGTCGTTGAAGTATGCGGGCACGGTGATGACGGCCTGCTCGACCTTCTCGCCGAGATAGGACTCAGCCGTTTCCTTCATCTTCTGAAGGGTCATCGCCGAGATCTGCGAAGGCGAATAGGTCTCGCCATGGGCTTCAACCCATGCATCGCCATTGTCAGCCTTGACGATCTTGTAGGGGACCAGCTTCTTGTCCTTCTCGACCGTGGGGTCGGAGAAGCGACGGCCGATCAGGCGCTTGATCGCGAAAAGCGTGTTTTCCGGGTTGGTGACAGCCTGACGCTTGGCCGGCTGGCCGACGAGACGCTCGCCCGAATCCGTGAATGCCACGATGGACGGGGTGGTGCGTGCACCTTCCGCGTTCTCAATAACCTTCGCGTCCTTGCCATCCATGACGGCGACGCAGGAATTGGTCGTTCCGAGGTCGATACCGATTACTTTTGCCATATCTTCTCTCCGCAAAGCAGACTGTCAGGACCCATACCGGCGTTCCAGATGACAGCCCCTGTTCACACGAAATTGCCGCAGCAGCGCCTCAGGACGAAACGCGCCAAACGGCTTCGTGGCGTATATAAGAATGGGATTTTTCAAGCGCAAGGCGGGATTTGCCCCGATTTGGCTTCGAAAGCGGGGTTCGGAGGCCGCGACCGGCGCTCTGACGCTTGCCCCGCGCGGCGTTGATGATGAAACGGAACGCTTCGGACTTTGAGGAAAAGTCAATTTGATCGGCTGCCGCTGATGTGAGAGCGGGTCGCCGAGGGGGGATTTGGCTCAGGCGATAACCGCCGATCAAACTGACATCCGGGAAAATAATGGTCCGAAGATTCGTGTTCTGGGGGCTCGTTGTGTCGTTCCTGCTCCAGGCAGGCTGTATCTGGGAGAACGAAGAAAAGAAGGCTGGCGCGAAGAGAGCACCGATCAGGCTGCCGGTCGCCATGGCGCTCAGGGCGGCGCAGAAGCCCGCCGCCGTGGAGGACGCCCTTGTGGCAATCAATCGCCTTGCGGAGCGCACCTGTCTGGCCACCGCCATCTATTACGAGGCGCGGGGAGAAACGGTGAGCGGGCAGAAGGCCGTCGCGATGGTGATCTTCAACAGAAGCAGGTCGCCTGCATATCCGCCCAGCATTTGTGGCGTGGTCTTTCAAAATGCGCGCTGGCGCAATCGCTGCCAGTTTTCATTCGCCTGCACAGGCATTTCACTGGTGCCGAAAGATGCCGAAGCCTGGCAGCTCGCATTCAGGATCGCCAAGGCCCGATACTCCTGCGCACCTGAATGCAACAATTACACGCTGGTCGACAAAACCAACTATCTGGCCGTCGACGCCACGCATTACTATGCCAATTATGTCAGCCCCAGATGGGCTAAACAGATGCACAGGCATGGCCAGATCGGGCGACACATCTTCCTGTCGCCCCGGTCCGCCGACGGAGTCTGAAAGTGCCGCCGCACCCTGCGGCAGCGGCTTCTGCTAGACTGTCTCCCAGCCATCATGGGTGGCGGCGCGATAGATGGCGTCTATGAGTTTCTGGTTCTTCACCGAATCCTCGAGCGTGAAGATCGCCGCCTCTTCGCCCCGCGCCGCCCGCGCGATGGCTTCCGCCTGCAGGCGGTACTGCCGGGCGCGGGGAAAACGGTGGACGCTGGCGCTGTTGTGATCGGCGCTGAACACGGTAACGCGGGTATCGCCATAGTCCGGGGTGTTGAAGGGGGCGTTGACCTCAATGAACCCCTTGTCGCCATGGAACACCATCGACTGTCTGAGCGCCATCTGCGTCGAGACGTAGAAGGTCAGTTCGAAGTTGCCGAAATCGGCCTTGGCGCTGGCGTAGATGTCGGTGCCGAAATTCGGGTCGCGCTCCACCATCGCCTGCACGCGCTGCGGCTCGCTGCCGGTTGCAAAGCGGGTGGTGACCGTGGGGTAGACGCCAATGTCGGGCAGGCCGCCACCGCCAAGCTCCGGCTTGTTGCGCATGTTGTCGGGGTCGACATTGTGATAGCAGAACACGCCCTGTACATGCCGCAGCCGGCCGATGGCGCCTTCGGCGATCAGGTCACGCACCTTGTGCCATTGCGGGTGGTAAGTGACCATGAAAGCTTCCGAGACGACGACATTGTTCCGGTCGCGCGCCTCGATGACGCGGGCAATGTCCTTTGCATCGAGCGCCAGCGGCTTTTCGACCAGCACGTGCTTGCCGGCGTCGGCCGCCCTGATGGCCCAGTCCACATGATCGGAGGTCGGCAGCGGGATGTAGACGCCGTCCACATCCGGCGAGGCGAGAAGCGCGTCGTAGGACGAGAAGGTGTGCGGAATGCCGAAGCGCGCAGCCAGCGCCTGCGCTTTGGCCTCATCGCGGCTGGCAATCGCCGTCACCACGCCGTTTTCGGCATCCTGGATCTGCGGAATAACCTGCTCGCGACCGATCTTGGCCGTCGAAAGAACGCCCCAACGGAACATGGATTCTCCTCCTGAATTTGGCGCAGGCAATCACATAGTTCGGGGAAAGAAAACCGATAAGGTTTTCCGACTCTTTTTGTTCTGCTAATGTTCCGCAAACAGTCTTGGAGACACCCATGCCTGCAGATGAGCCGGTTCACCTGGTGGAAGATGGAGAAACCGGAGATCGCTTTCTGATCTACGACGGTGAAAAGGGGCTGCGGCTCGATATCCGTTATGAAGCTGAAACGCTCTGGATGACGCAGGAGCAGATCGCCCGGCTTTTCGGACGTGACGTCTCCGTCATATCCCGGCATGTAACGAATGTGATTGCCGAAGGAGAGTTGGACGAAGAGAGTTCTTTGCAAAAAATGCAAACAACTCGAGGACGTCCAGCCGTACTCTACAGCCTCGATATGATCATCTCTGTTGGCTACCGGGTCTCGTCCGCGCAGGCCACCCTGTTCCGCCGCTGGGCCACCGGGATTCTGGTTCAGTTCGCGCGCAAGGGCTTCGTTGTGGATGCCGTGCGCCTGAAGCAGGAAAGCAACCGGGATCGCATTGCGGAACTGCGGGAGATCATCCGGGACATTCGTTCCGATGAAGCGAATGTTTATCGGGAACTGCAGCGAATCTGCGCCCTGTGCCAGGACTATGATGGGCGTTCAGCAAGCGCGCAGAGCTTCTTTCAGCAGACGCAGGCAAAGCTGATTTATGCCGTCGTTTCGCAGACGCCATCAGAACTGGTGCAGGCGCGCGCCAACCACCAGTTCGAGAATATGGGCTTGCAAAGCTGGCCCGGCGACGCAATCCGAAAACGGGATGTGACTGTTTCCAAGAACTATCTGGCCGAAGCGGAGCTCCGCGAACTCAATCGCCTGACCACGATCCTCCTCGACATATTCGAAGATCAGGCGGATCTTGGCCGTCTGGTGGTGATGGACGATGCGACCCGTCTTCTGGAGGCGCAGCTGGTCGGACTTGGACGAACCGTTCTGCGTTCAGGTGGCAGCGTTAGCGCGGAGGCTGCAAAAGAACATGCGCGCAGCGAATACACACGGTATTCCGAACAGCTCAAAATTGAACGCCATAAGAAAGCGGACGAGCACATTTCTGCACTCGTCCGCGAAGCCAAGCGGCTCCCCAAAGGGCGCCGCTGATATGTGATCTAACCGCGCAGCGTGCCGCCGGTCTGCTTGCCGACATTGGCCACGATGCGGCCGGCGATGGCTTCGAGTTCCTCGTCCGTCAGCGTCTTTTCGCGCGGCTGGATCGAGACTTCGATGGCGACCGACTTCTTGTCTTCGCCGAGCGATGCGCCCTCGAAGATGTCGAACACGCGCACGGCGGTCACGAGCTTCTTGTCGGCTGCCGCGGCTGCCCGCTCGATGGTTGCCGCCTCGACCGATTTGTCGACCACAAAGGCGAAATCGCGGCGCACGAGCTGGAAGGGTGAAAGCTCCAGGCGCGGCTTGGTGCGCGTTGCCTTCGCCTTGGGCTCGGGGATCGTGTCGATGAACACCTCGAAACCGCAGATCGGTCCTTCGGCGTCCAGCGCCTCCAGCGTGCGCGGGTGAATCTCACCGAACGTGGCGAGCACGATCTTGGGTCCAAGACGGATCGTGCCGGAGCGGCCCGGGTGATACCAGTCCGGACCACCGGCCACGATCTGCAGCTTGTCGACAGGTGCGCCCGCTGCCTCGAGAGCGGCCAGCGCATCGGCCTTGGCGTCGAACACGCCGACCGCTTCGCTGTTGCCCGACCAGTGACGCCCGGAGCCGTCCATCTTTGCCGTGCCGCGGCGGATGCCGCCGGCAACCCGGCGCTGGCCAGCATAGCTGTCATTCTCATAGGTGCTCGACACCTCGAACAGAGCCACATCGGCAAAGCCGCGCGCTGCATTGCGCTGGGCGGCTGCGATCAGGCCCGGCAGCAGCGAGGGGCGCATGTCCGACATGGCTGCGGCAATCGGGTTGGAGAGCTTGAGCGATGCATCGCCACCACCGAAGAGCTTCGCCTGCGCTTCATCGATGAAGGTCCAGGTCACGGCTTCCATCATGCCGCGCACGGCAAGAGCGCGCCGCGCATTGCGGGTGCGGTTCTGCAGGACGGTGAGGATCTGGCTGTTGACCGCGCCGTGGGAGGAGAGGGGCTCGGGCGCGATCTCGTTCACGCCGTGAATGCGCATCACCTCTTCCACCAGATCGGCCTTGCCGTCGATGTCCGGCCGCCAGGACGGCACGGAAACCTCAAGCACGTCGCCCTCGCCCGTGGAGGCGAAGCCGAGACGCTGGAGAATGTCCTTGCTCTCGGCACTCGACACATCGAGACCGGTCAGGCGCTTCACCTCGCTCACCGGGAAGGTGATGCTGCGCGGCTCGTAGCCCTGATAGCCGACCACGCGGCTTTCGCTCGGCTCGCCGCCGCACAGGTCCAGAACGAGCCGGGTGGCGACTTCAAGACCGGGCTCCATCATCTCCGGGTCCGCGCCGCGCTCGAAGCGGTAGCGCGCATCGGTGATGATGCCGAGATCGCGGCCGGTGCGGGCGATGTTCATCGCGTCCCAGAGGGCGGATTCGATCAGCACGTCCGTGGTGTTCTCATCACAGCCCGAGTGCTCGCCGCCCATGATGCCGGCAATCGACTCGACGCCATTGCCATCGGCGATGACGCACATCTCCGGGGTGAGTTTGTACGTGCGCTCGTCAAGCGCCAGAACCGTCTCGCCTTCTTTGGCCCGGCGCACGGTGAGGTCGCCCTTCACCTTGGCGGCGTCGAAGACGTGGAGCGGGCGGCCAAGATCGAAGGTCACATAGTTGGTGATGTCGACCAGCGCGTTGATCGGGCGCAGGCCAATCGCCGTCAGACGCTGCTGCATCCATTTGGGCGAGGGGCCGTTCTTCACACCGCGCACGAGACGCAGCGCGAAGCCGGGGCAAAGCTCCGGTGCTTCGATGGTCAGCTCGACAGGGCACGCGCCCTTGCCGGCAACCGGCGCAATGGGCGCATCCCTGAGCGTGCCAAGGCCGGCAGCCGCCAGATCGCGGGCAATGCCATGCACGCCGGTGCAGTCGGGACGGTTCGGCGTCAGACCGATCTCGATCACCGGGTCGTCAAGGTTCGCCCAGCTTGCGAATGAAGTGCCGACGGGGGCGTCTTCGGGCAGGTCGATGATGCCGTTGTGCTCGTCCGACATCTGCAGCTCGCGTTCCGAGCACATCATGCCGTGGCTTTCCACGCCGCGGATCTTGCCGACGGAGAGCGTCACGTCGATGCCGGGCACATAAGCGCCGGGCGCCGCGAACGCGCCGATAAGGCCCGCACGCGCATTGGGCGCGCCGCAGACCACCTGAACCGGCTTGCCGTCACCCGTGTCGACGGAAAGAACCCGCAGCCGGTCGGCATCGGGATGCTGCTCGGCCGTCAGAATCTTTGCGATCACGAACGGCTTCAGCGACGCCTTGTCGTCCACCTCTTCGACCTCAAGGCCGATCATGGTGAGCTTCTCGACGATCTCGTCGAGCGTGGCGTCGGTCTCAAGGTGCTCCTTGAGCCAGGAGAGCGTGAATTTCATGGCATCATTCCTTCGGGTCTTGCCGTTCCAGGATTTTCACCAGCCGGAACCGCTCGCAAACCAGTTTCATATCGGGGCTGAAGCCGCCATTTCGCTGGAAATAGGCCTCATGTCCCTCACGCCAGCATGTCAGCGAGAGGTCTCCCTCGCCTTCGGCGCGTGCAAAATCTTCGTCCACTTCGCTAAAGGCGCGAATGGTGATCTCTACCGTCTCGATTACGGCAGCAGGGCGTCCCTTGCCGTCAAGGACGATATCCTGCCGCCCAACCTGCGGCATTGGCTCGCCGCCGGCCTCGAAGTCGCTCAAGGCCCCGCAGGTCGCCGTCTTGCGTCCGGCAAGCACCAGCTCCAGCAGTTCATCTGCCAGCGCCGGGCTGTCGCCGAACGCGAAACGGATCGTCTCGCCATGGCCTTGAGACAAACTCATCAGGCGCTCAATCCGCCGAAAAGCGTCGGCAGGTCGAGCGGGCGGAAGCCGTAATGCTCCAGCCAGCGCACATCCGCGTCGAAATAATCGCGCAGGTCAGGCATGCCGTATTTCAGCGTGGCGATACGGTCGATGCCCATGCCCCAGGCAAAGCCCTGATACTCGTCCGGATCGAGACCGCAGGCGCGCAGCACATTGGGGTGCACCATGCCGCAGCCGAGGATCTCCATCCAGTCATTGCCCTCGCCGAAGCGCACTTCGCCCGGCTGCGAGCGGTCGCACTGGATGTCCACTTCCAGGCTCGGCTCGGTGAAGGGGAAGAAGGACGGGCGGAAGCGCATGTTCAGCTGCGGCACCTCGAAGAAGGATTTGCAGAATTCCTGCAGGACCCACTTCATGTTGGCGACATTGGCCGTCTTGTCGATCACCAGCCCTTCGAGCTGGTGGAACATGGGCGAATGCGTGGCATCCGAATCCTGACGGTAGGTCTTGCCCGGAATGACGATGCGGATCGGCGGTTCCTGGGCTTCCATCGTGTGGATCTGAACCGGCGAGGTGTGCGTGCGCAGGAGCTTGCGCTCACCCTTCTCATCCGGCGGGAAGAAGAAGGTGTCGTGCATCTCGCGGGCCGGATGGCCTTCGGGGAAGTTAAGCGCCGTGAAGTTGTAATAGTCGGTCTCGATGTCCGGACCTTCGGCGATGGCGAAGCCCATATCGGCGAAGATGGCCGTGATCTCGTCGATCACCTGGCTGATCGGGTGGATGCGGCCGCGCTCGGCCGGCGGGCGGCGTACGGGCAGGGTCACATCGACCTTCTCACGCTCCAGCCGGGCATCGATGGCGGCTTCGCGCAGCTCGGTGCGCCTTGTGGTCAGCGCTTCGGTGACGCGCGCCTTGAGACCGTTGATCGCCGGGCCCATCACCTGCCGCTCTTCCGGCGACATGGAGCCGAGCGTCTTCAGCATCTGCGAGACCGAGCCCTTTTTGCCGAGCGTCGCAACGCGCACCGCCTCGATCTCCTGCTCGTCGGCGGCCGTGGCGATCTGCCCGGCGATGGTCTTTTCCAGTTCTTCGAGTTCGCTCATGCCTCGTAGCCCTTTTTGGGTTTGATGTCGTGCTGGCTCATTTCGGCGGGGCTGGCCGCCGCGTTGCCGAGAGCCGTTTTGAGAAACCGTGTCGCTTTCAACACGCGCTTGCCGTCGCTGCCAAGCCCCCTGTGCTCGATTGCGCCGAGAAAGGGGATGAGCGGCGAGAGAAATCGGACGATCCGCCGCAGTGCGTCGCGCACTCCGGAAGGCGGGGCGGCGAAATAGGCGTCGAACGCCGCCTGCGGCGTTTCGGGCTGCTTCGCCTGCATGCAGATCTGCAGAAACAGAAGCCAGACGTCACGCGCCTGCGCCGTGGCAAGCGGCATGGAGGCTTCGGGTTCTTCCTCGAAGTCGACGAAGCCCCAGCGTTCATCGCTGGTGATGAACATGTCGCGCGGGTGAGGACGGCCGTGACACAACCCGCGCCTGTGCGCGTCGTGCAGAGCCCGCGCCGCGTCAACGAGGAGCCTGTCATGGGCCGCGTCTTCGCCGTGGTGCGCCAGCATGGCCAGCTCGTTCTGGGCGATGGGAGCCACATTCGACAGAACGAGCACCCTGTCGTTGCGGAAGAGCAGTTTCGCCGTTGGCAGCCCTGCGGCGCGGAAGGCTTCGAGCTTGCGCGCTTCACGGTCGATGGCGCTTGCCCTGTTCGTTTTAGGTGACGCGCGCAGAAAGGCGGAGGGCATCAGCGGCGTCAGCGCCGTGTGCAGCCATTTGGCCACCGGCACCCGCTCCACATCATAACGCTTGATCCAGACGGTCTGTCCGTCGAGCACGGCCGAGGAGACGCGCTCGCGCTCACCGGTGATGAGCATGCGCAGCAGTGTCGCCGTCGCTTCCGGCGAAAGAACGTCCTGCTCGTGTCTCGTCTCGTCGTTCATGGTCTTCATCACAAAGAAAAACCCGCGCCAGCCCTGCCAGCGCGGGTTTCCCGAACTAAACCTGATTGCTTCGGGAAGCGCTGGCCTTAGGCGACAGCGCTTTCAAAAGCATTCGGGGTGGTGTCCTTGAGGTACACGAGCGCTTCCTTGGACTTCTTCACCAGAGCGGCGAATGCCTGCGGCTCATGCACGGCCATGTCGGCCAGCACCTTGCGATCGATCTCGATGCCGGCCTTGTTCAGACCGTCGATGAAGCGGCCATAGGTCAGGCCGTGTTCGCGTGCGCCGGCGTTGATGCGCTGGATCCACAGAGCGCGGAAATTGCGCTTGCGAGCCTTGCGATCGCGGTAGGCGTACTGCATCGACTTTTCGACCGCCTGCTTGGCGATGCGAATGGTGTTCTTGCGACGGCCGTAGAAACCCTTGGCGGCTTTCATGACCTTCTTGTGCTTGGCGTGGGCGGTAACGCCCCTCTTTACGCGTGCCATGACATGATCTCCTTAAATGTGTTCCGGGTTCCTGCGATTACAGGCCGTAGGGCATGAACTTCTTCACGATCTTCGTATCGGGATCGGAAAGAACCATCGTGCCGCGGGCATCGCGGATGAACTTGTTGGAACGCTTGATCATGCCGTGGCGCTTGCCAGCAGCTGCGACTTTCACCTTGCCGGTGGCGGTTACCTTGAACCGCTTCTTGACAGAAGACTTCGTCTTCATCTTGGGCATTTTGCTTCTCCGTTCTTGGCTCACGCCGGTGTGTCGGTGCAAACGGCTCCGCAAGGAGCGCCGGAAATCCGGCGGCGGCCTGAGCCGCATTTCGTCTGCTCGGTTCCCTGCGTGTGCTTTTCAGCATTAAGGACCGCCACGGCATGCCCTGCCGGCCGGTCCAGGAACGCGGCCTTATAGCGGGGGGCGAAAGATTGCGCAACTCCTGATTTGGCCGCGTTGCGGGGCGGGGTTGCGGGGCCGGATCAGTAGAGACGGAACAGAGTGGGCAGCAGCCCGAGATCCTGGACATATTCGACCAGTTCGAAGGCCGGCATGGCCAGAAAGAAGATCAGGCCGTCCCGCAGCGTTCCGTAAAGCCGCTCCGGCAGGATGGTCAGCGTCTTGGGATCGTGAAAGAGCTTTGGGTTCGGGAGGAATGAAGGCACGCGCGCCGCGTAGGCGTCATAGGCGTCGCCGAAGGTGTCGCGCAGGTGGTGTTCTTCGCGACGCGCGGTGATGCTGAGAATGAAAGCGGCCAGAGCGCCGCAGATCAGCGCCGCGATGATGCTGCCGGTCTGCGCGCCCACACCCATCGCGCCGATGGTGGAAAAGACATAGAGCGGATTGCGTGTGATCGAGTAGGGGCCGTCCTGCACCAGCTCCGCCGCCTTGCGCCCGCCGATATAGAGCGTGCACCAGAGCCTGCCCACGATGGCGATGCCGATCAGGCCGAGGCCGGCGATCTCGATGATCTCCTCAACATCAATGCCGAGTGGCTGGTAATGCGCCCAGCCGGAATGGAAAAAGAGAACGAAGCCGCACAGCAGAGAGGCAATCAGCCAGAAACTGGCGATGCGCAGGCGCTGGAACTGTCCAAGCGCAATCTGATGAATGGACACGCGAAAACCCCCTAGCAAACCATGTTTATGGTTTTGCTAGGGAGAGAATGCGGCATTTTATGGGGGAAGAGCCGGACAAAGTTCCGGCTTTTTCGCGTCGAAACGGCCCCGGCCCTTGCGGGCGCAGGCCTGTTACGTGGTGCGGGGCGCCAGAACCATCATCATCTGGCGGCCTTCGAGCTTGGGCTCGGCTTCCACCTTGGCAATCGGCTCGACCTCTTCCTTGACGCGGTTGAGGAGCTTCATGCCGAGTTCCATATGGGCCATTTCGCGGCCACGGAAACGGAGCGTCAGCTTGACCTTGTCGCCAGCCTCGAAGAAACGGCGCACAGCCTTCATCTTCACCTCATAATCATGAGAGTCGATGTTCGGACGCATCTTGATCTCTTTGATCTCGATGGTCTTCTGCTTCTTGCGCGCCTCGGCAGCCTTCTTCTGAGTCTGATATTTCATCCTGCCGAGATCGGTGATCTTGCACACAGGCGGCTTGGCGTTCGCTGCCACCTCAACCAGGTCAAGTCCGGCCTCTTCTGCAAGACGCAGGGCATCTTCCGTGGCGAGCACGCCGCGGTTGTTGCCTTCGTCGTCGATGAGCTGAATCTGGGGAACCCGGATGTCGCGGTTTGCGCGCGGGCCTTCTACTTTCTGAGGCGGCGCTTTGAATGGTCTGCGAATGGTCGTGATCTCCTCGAATTGTTAAATCACTGGGTTTCGGCACTGTTTAGCCGAGGCGTATGTCGTCTCGGCAGGCGAAGTGTCAATAGCATATAAGGTCAAAAGAATCACGTCGCACCTTTTGATTATGCCGGAAACGGTGCGGTTGAAAGAATTTATCCGGGTAAATAAGGAGCCAAACCATGACGGACGCCACCCCCAGCTTCCTGAAGATCGGCGATACGGACATCGCCTATCGCCACCGGACCGGCAGAGCGCCGGGCGCTGTCTGGCTGGGCGGCTACAAGTCCGACATGCTGGGCACCAAGGCCGAGGCGCTTGATGCGTGGGCCGGCGAGGCGGGACACGCCTTCCTGCGGCATGATTACTCGGGGCATGGCGAGTCCGGCGGCGCCTTCCGCGATGGCACCATATCCCTTTGGCTCGAGCAGAGCCTCGGCGTGTTTCGCGCCATGACCGAAGGCCCGCAGATCCTCGTCGGCTCGTCCATGGGCGCATGGATCGCGCTGCGCATGGCGCAGGAGCTCAACAGGGCGGGCGAGGGCGACCGGCTGGCCGGCCTTCTTCTTCTTGCGCCCGCGCCCGATTTCACCAGCGTGCTGGTCGAGCCGAAGCTTTCGGACGCCAACCGGCGGGATCTGGAAGAGAAGGGCTATATGGAAGAGCCGTCCGAATATTCCGACGAGCCCTATGTTTACACCCGCGCGCTTTTCGAGGACGGCAGGAAGAACCTGGTGCTCGACGGCGTCATCGACACCCATTGCCCGGTGCATATCCTGCAGGGCAAGGCAGATCCCGATGTGCCTTTCGCCCATGCCATGCGGCTGGCCGAGCATCTGCCGGCAGACGATGTCACCATCTCGCTGATCGGCGATGGCGATCACCGGCTTTCCAGACCCCAGGATATCGCGTTGATCTTGCGGTCGCTGGAAGGTTTGATCGAGCGTCCGGTTTAGGCCAATTGTCGAAATTGGCCGGTGAGTGCGGAAATAAATATAGGAAAAACAAAGGATTGACTGTTTCTCGTTTACCATTTCCTTGAAACCTGAAAAACAGCCCCCATCTCGAATTCATGCAACTTCCCGGGGGTTGCATGCTCAAGGAAAGGAACGGGTGATCATGACAAATTCTGCACTTATCCGTCCTGCCTGGACGCCAGCGACGATTGCTCTGATGGTGGTGGGTTTCATGGTTTTCTGGCCGCTCGGCCTCGCCATGCTCGCTTACATTCTGTGGGGTGATCGCCTCGGGGAGTTCAAGAAGGACGTCAACCGCAAGACTGATGAAGTCTTCGCCGGCTGCCGCCGCGCCTCGCGGAGCCAGTCGTTTACCGGCAACGTTGCCTTTGACGACTGGCGCAACAAGGAGCTCGACCGGCTCGCTGAAGAGCGCCGCAAGCTCGACGAGGCGCGTGACGAGTTCGACGAATACATGCGCGAACTGCGCCGCGCCAAGGATCAGGACGAGTTCGATCGTTTTATGAACGAGCGCAACAAGGGCCGCAAATCAGGCCGTGGCAAGTCCGTGCCGGACGTGACCGACGAGGACTGATTTTCCAAAACGGCAGGCATATGACTGGAACGGCATCTCTTTGAGGTGCCGTTTTCTTTGCGCATTTTCGCTCACGAATCGCTTAAACTTTCACCATGGCGCTTGGATTTCTCAACAAAATGATCGGGCTTAAGGTCGCCGCACCGCCGACCGAACGCACGCACCGGGTGGCCGGGCGCGAGCTGCCTTTGCGCATCGTTGAGAATGCGCGCGCCAAGCGCCTGACCCTGCGCATTGAGCCGGGCGGGAGAGGTCTTCGCATCACCGTGCCGCCGGGGCTCTCCCGGTCGCGTGAGGTGGAGGCGTTTCTGGACCGCCACACGGGCTGGCTCGAGGAAAAGCTGAAAAAGCTGCCCGAGCGCCCTGTGGTGCGCGCGGGCATCAAGATCCCGGTGCGTGGTGAGCCGCATCTGATCGTGCATGAGACCGGCCGTCGCGGGGCCGCACATGTCGCCACGCGTGATGGCGCGCCGGTGCTGGTCGTCTATGGCGACCCGGAGCACCTGCCCCGCCGTGTCGCCGATTTCCTGAAGCGCGAGGCCAAGCGCGATATCGAGGCGTTGGTCGCCCGGCATACGGCCACCATCGACAAGCGCGCCCGCGCGATCCGCTTCCGCGACACCAAAAGCCGCTGGGGTTCCTGCACCTCCGACGGCGTTCTCTCCTTCTCCTGGCGCATCATGATGGCCCCGCCGCTGGTGATCGACTATCTGGTCGCGCACGAGGTCGCGCATCTGCGCGAAATGAACCACGGTCCCCGCTTCTGGAAGCTCTGCAAGGAGCTGTCGCCGGAAACGGATCGCTGCAAGGACTGGCTCAAGCGCAACGGAACCGCATTGCAGGCCATCGGCTTTGAGTGACGGTTGTGTTGGGCTGAGTGCGCTTGTGAGATGGCGCTCGGCGCCGCCACCTCCCCCCGGTTGGCCGCCTGACGCCCCGCATATCCTCGCCTCCAGCCGGCTGGCTCAATCGCGTTGTGCCTCGACTCCGCCGCCTTTTCGTGCGACTTCCCTGACATGACACTCGACGTAAAGATCTGCGGTCTGAAGACCGAGGAAGCGCTGGCTGCCGCGCTGGACGGCGGAGCGAGCCATATCGGCTTCATCTTCTTTGAAAAGAGCCCGCGCCATGTGGAGCCGGATCAGGCCGGTCGCCTGCGTGAGGCTGCGCGCGGTCGCGCGGATGTGGTGGCCGTCACGGTCAACGCCGATGACGCGGCGCTCGACGCCATTGTCGCGGCGGCAAAGCCCGATATCCTGCAGCTCCACGGGGCCGAGAGCCCGGAGCGCGTGGCCGAGGTGAAGGCACGGTACGGGCTGCCGGTGATGAAGGCTTTTGCGATCCGCGAGGCAGCCGATCTCGAGAAGATCGCGCCCTATCGTGGCATCGCCGACCGTTTCCTGTTCGACGCCAAACCGCCGAAGGGATCTGACCTTCCCGGCGGCAATGGTGTATCCTTCGACTGGGAGCTGCTTGCGGCCCTTGACGATGGCGTGGATTACATGCTTTCCGGTGGGCTGAACGCGGCCAATATCGGCGCGGCGCTGAATGCCGCGTCGCCCCGCGCAATTGACATTTCGTCAGGCGTGGAACGTGCGCCCGGTGAGAAAGATCCGGATCTGATACGCAATTTCTTCCGCGCCGTCCGGGCGGCGCGTGAAGGCGATGCGGTTCTGGCATGAGGAGAACACCTTGAACAAACCGGCAGAACCCAATTCCTTCCGGATTGGCCCGGATGATGACGGCATGTTCGGCATCTTTGGCGGCCGGTTCGTTGCCGAAACGCTGATGCCGCTGATCCTCGATCTGGAAAAACACTGGAACGAGGCCAAGGACGATCCGGCGTTTCGGGCCGAGCTCGAATATCTCGGCCGTCACTATACGGGCCGGCCCTCGCCGCTCTATTTCGCAGAACGCCTGACCGAGCATCTGGGCGGCGCGAAGATCTACTTCAAGCGCGAAGACCTGAACCACACCGGTTCGCACAAGATCAACAATTGCCTCGGCCAGATCCTGCTCGCCAAGCGCATGGGCAAGACCCGCATCATCGCCGAGACCGGGGCCGGTCAGCATGGCGTGGCCTCGGCCACCGTGTCGGCCCGCTTCGGCCTGCCCTGCGTGGTCTATATGGGCGCGACCGATGTGGAGCGGCAGAAGCCGAATGTCTTCCGCATGCATCTTCTGGGCGCCGAGGTGAAGCCGGTTTCTTCGGGGCACGGCACGCTGAAAGACGCCATGAACGAGGCGCTGCGCGACTGGGTGACGAATGTTGAAGACACCTATTACCTGATCGGCACGGCGGCAGGCCCGCATCCCTATCCCGAGCTGGTGCGCGATCTTCAGTCGGTGATCGGCACGGAAGCACGCGAGCAGATCCAGGAACTGGAAGGCCGGCTGCCCGACGCCATCGTGGCGGCGGTGGGCGGCGGTTCGAACGCCATCGGCCTGTTCCATCCCTTCCTCGATGACCGCCAGGTGGAGATCCACGGCGTCGAGGCCGGCGGACACGGGCTGGAGGGCGACGAGCACTGCGCTTCCATGACGGCTGGCCGTCCGGGCGTGCTGCATGGCAACCGCACCTATCTGTTGCAGAACGATGACGGGCAGATCCTCGACGGGCATTCGGTGTCTGCGGGGCTGGACTATCCCGGTGTCGGGCCGGAGCACAGCTGGCTGAAGGATTCCGGTCGTGTGATCTATTCGCCCATTCTGGACGATGAGGCGATCGAGGCGTTCCAGATGACGACGCGTCTTGAGGGCATCATCCCGGCGCTGGAATCGGCCCACGCGATTGCCCATGCGATCAAGCTTGCGCCGACCATGGGCAAGGACCAGATCATGATCGTCAATTTCTCCGGTCGCGGAGACAAGGACGTGCATACCGTTGGAAAGATGCTCGGCATGGAGATCTGAACATGTTCGAAATCTATCGCTCCAAGCAAAACCGGCACCACTATGTGGCCATCCGCCAGGACGACGATAGGGAAAACCCGCAGGGGATCCGGGAAAGCCAGAACCTTGCTTTCCTGACCCATGTGGCCGATGACGGCGAACCGCGCATCGCGTTCGATCCCGATGAGGCTAAAAGCCGGATCGAGCGCGATGGGTTCTATGCTTTCGCCGTGACCATCGATATCCGCGAACACGCTGAGGGATGATCTGTTTGCATGGTGTTGCCGCGTTCGTGATCGAGCGCCGAGGCCGCTGCAACCGCAAGGAATGCAAGACGGCGTGGGGGCGCCGCGCTGGATGTACGAGGACCAGAGACTGACATGACCACCCGCATTGACCGCCGCTTTGCGCGGCTGAAGGAAGAGAACCGTCCCGCGCTCGTGACCTATTTCATGGGCGGCGACCCGGACTATGAGACCGCGCTGTCGATCATGAAGGCGCTGCCTGCGGCGGGCAGCGACGTGATCGAGCTGGGCATGCCCTTCTCCGACCCGATGGCCGATGGCCCGGCCATTCAGGCCGCCGGCCTGCGCGCGCTCAAAGGCGGGCAGACGCTTTCCAGGACGCTCCGGATGGCGCGGGATTTCCGGGAAGACGACGACGACACACCCATCGTAATGATGGGCTATTACAACCCGATCTACATCTATGGTGTGGACCGCTTTCTCTCCGATGCGAAGGAAGCGGGCATTGACGGTCTGATCATCGTCGACCTGCCGCCGGAGATGGATCAGGAGCTTTGCGTTCCGACCATCAAAGCGGGGCTGAACTTCATTCGTCTTGCCACGCCGACGACCGACGAAGCGCGCCTGCCGAAGGTGCTGGAGAACACGTCGGGCTTCGTCTATTACGTGTCGATGACGGGTGTGACGGGTTCGGCCCTGCCGGACACGAACAATGTTTCGGCTGCGGTTTCGCGCATCAAGGAACACACGGACCTGCCGATCTGCGTCGGGTTCGGGGTGAAGACGGCGCGCCAGGCGCGGGCGATTGGCGAGGTCGCGGACGGTGTTGTTGTCGGCAGCGCCATCGTGGCGACCATCGCACAGTGTTACGACGCCGATGGCAACAGGATTGAAGACCCCGCCGAGGCCGTTGCGACCCTCGTCAAAGGGCTTGCGGACGGCGTGCGGGAAGCGCGCCTTGCTGTTGCCCGATAGACGGCGCATTCTCAGTATCCAGAAGAAAAGAAGGCAAATGGAATGAACTGGATCACCAGCTATGTGAGGCCGAAGATCAACTCGATGCTCGGTCGTCGGGAAATGCCGGAGAACCTCTGGATCAAGGATCCCGAGAGTGGCGAAATGGTCTTCCACAAGGATCTGGAAGACAATCTCTGGGTCATTCCCTCCTCCGGTCATCACATGAAGATTTCCGCTCGCGAGCGGTTGAAGTCCTTCTTTGACGATGGCGAATACGCGGTTCTGGAAAATCCGAAGGTCGTGATCGACCCGCTGAAATTCCGCGATGAGCGCCGCTACACCGACCGCCTGCGCGACGCCAAGGCCAAGACCAGCATGGAAGACGCTGTGCTGAGCGGTGTTGGCCGCGTGGAAGGTCTGGAGCTGGTGGCAACCGTTCAGGACTTCGCCTTCATGGGCGGCTCGCTCGGCATGGCTGCCGGTGAAGCGATCGTCCGCGCCTTCGAGACGGCTGTGGAGCGCAAGCTTCCGCTGGTGCTTTATGCTGCTTCGGGTGGCGCGCGCATGCAGGAAGGCATTCTTTCGCTGATGCAGCTTCCGCGCACCACGGTTGCGCTGGACCGGCTGAAGGAAGCGGGCCTGCCTTACATCGTCGTGCTGACCAACCCGACCACCGGCGGCGTGACGGCGTCCTACGCCATGCTGGGCGATGTTCACATCGCAGAGCCGGGCGCGCTGATCGGCTTTGCCGGCCCCCGCGTGATCGAGCAGACCATTCGCGAGAAGCTGCCGGAAGGCTTCCAGCGGGCTGAATATCTGCGCGACCACGGCATGGTCGACATGGTGGTTTCGCGTCTGGAAATGCGTGAGACCATTGCGCGGCTCCTTAAAATTCTCCTGAAGGAGAAGGTCGAGGCCAAGCCGGAAATCGTCGAAGAGGTGGTGGTTGAAGAGGCCGAGGCCGTTTCGGACGCTGCGCCCGAGGCAGAAGCCGAGCAGCCCAAGGCCTGAGCCAGACTGGCTGTCGCCGGCCGAGACCCCATCCTTCTTCGGACAGGACTGCAATGACCACTCTTTCTGCCGAGCGGGAAATCGAGCGTCTGCTTTCGCTCCATCCCAAGGGCTTCGACCTGTCGCTCGAGCGCGTCACGCGCCTGCTCGAGCGGCTGGGCAACCCGCACCTCAACATGCCGCCCGTCATTCATGTGGCGGGCACCAATGGCAAGGGCTCGGCAACGGCCTTTTCGCGCGCCGTGCTGGAGGCGTCGGGGCGGGTGGTTCACGTCCACACCTCGCCGCATCTGGTCAACTGGCACGAGCGTTACCGGATCGGGGCAGAGGGCGGCGGCAGGCTTGTCGAAGACGCGGTTCTGGCCGATGCCGTGGCGCGGGTCGCCGAGGCCAATGGCGGCGAGGCGATCACCGTCTTTGAAATCCTCACGGCGGTGATGTTCGTGCTCTTTTCCGAGCATCCGGCGGATGTGGCCATTGTCGAAGTCGGTCTGGGCGGGCGTTTCGACGCCACCAATGTCATTCCCCGCCCTGCGGCCAGCCTCATCATGCCGATTTCGCTTGATCACGAGGCTTATCTGGGCGACCGGGTGGAGCTGATCGCGGCCGAGAAGGCCGGGATCATCAAACGCGGCTGTCCTGTCGTGGTCGGACAGCAGCCCTTCGACGCCGCGCGCGAAGTGCTCGTCGATACGGCTGAGCGGCTCACCTGTCCGCTGACCGTCTATGGCGAGGACTTCCTCGCTTTCGAAGAGAATGGCCGCATGATCTATCAGGACAATGACGGTCTGTTTGACATGTCATTGCCCCGGCTCAGCGGACGGCATCAGATCGCCAACGCTGCCGCCGCCATCGCGGCGGTCAAGGCAGCGGGTTTCCCCGTCGATCTGCGCGCGGCGGAAACGGCCATGGAACGCGTTGTGTGGCCTGGCCGTTTGCAGCGGCTCGAGGCCGGCCCGCTGGCAGATCTGGCCCCCGAGGGCTCAGAAATCTGGATTGATGGCGGTCACAATCCCGGCGCGGGTGAGGCGATTGCCGAAGCGCTCGCGTCTGAAGAGGATCGCTCGCCGCGTCCGCTTTTCCTGATTGCCGGCATGATCAACACCAAGGATCAGACGGCATATTTCCGCGCTTTCGAGGGCATGGCCCGCCATGTCTACACGGTTCCGGTGGCGGCAAGTGATGCCGGCGTGCCGAATGCCGAACTGGCTGCCCGGGCGATGGAGGCGGGGCTTTCCGCCGAGCCGGTGCACTCGGTGGCCAATGCGCTGAAGCTCCTGCATGACACGCTTGATGCCGGTCGCGACGGCACCGAGCCGCCGCCGCGCATTCTCATCTGCGGCTCGCTCTACCTGATCGGTGAGGTTCTGGCCGATAACGGCACGCCGCCGCGTTAGTCCGGTTGGGGGAAGCCCGACATCCACGCCCGGCTCCCCCTCCCCTCCGCTGTTCCTTCCCTCCGCTCCTTCGTCATCCTCGGACTTGATCCGAGGATCCATGCCGGAACGTCTGGGACGAACCGCAGCCTCTGAAGATTGCGGATCGTTTTCCGCGCCAGTGCCGGGGGCGTCGCAATGGCATGGATCCTATGGTCAAGCCATAGGATGACGAAGTGGGGGATGGGTATCTGCCCGATCTGCTTAAGGTGGCCCGAGTGGGGTTTGAGCATGTCCCCCTATGACTGCCAGCAGGTGAAACCTGTAACGGCAAAGACGGATGCCCCACCCCGCTCCTTCGTCATCCTCGGACTTGATCCGAGGATGCATGCCGGAACGTTTGGGGTGAACCGCAGCCTCTGAAGATCGTGCATCGTTTTCCGCGCCGGTGCCGGGGCGTCGCAATGGCATGGATCCTATGGTCAAGCCATAGGATGACGAGGTGGGGGAGGGGTGACGAGGTGGGGGAGGGGTGACGAGGTGGGGAGGTGTATGGCGCAAGCCTCACCGGAGAAAGGCACCGGGGCGCCACCCGGTCAGCCAAATGGAAAACCCCTTACACCATCCCCATCAGGCCGCGTCGGATGAGGTCCAGTGCGAGCAGGGTCAGGCCGATCCTGAACCAGCGCCGGAACGTCTCTTCCGGCATTCTCTCCAGAAGGCGGCTGCCATAGAGGGTTCCAAGATAGCCCGAGGCGATCATCAGGGCAATGAAGGGCAGCCAGCGCCAGAAGGCGAACCCCGCAACGGCAAACACGATGACCTTCAGTGCGTGCTGCACGGTCATGCCGGCGGCGTGGGTGGCGACCAGCGCCTTGCGGTCATCGGGAATGATCTGCGCGAAGAAGGCGGACAGGAGTGGTCCCGTCGCGCCGACAAACATGGTTGCGAGCGCCAGAACGGCGCTGCCGGCGGCAAGGCCGGCATGGCCGAGGCGGGCCGCACCCGGGATCTTCGTCCAGGTAACCGCGATGACGAACACGCCCAGAACGAGCTTCAGCAGCGCGTCGGGCAGCTGCACGACGAAATACGCCCCGACGGCGGCGCCGATCAGGCTGCCGAGAATGAACGGTGCGGCGATGGAGAAGCGGATATGCGCGCGCTGGCGCCAGGCGCGCCCGGTGTTGGAGCCGAGCTGGACGGCTCCATGCACGGGGATGAGTGCTGCGACCGGAATGAAGAGGCCGAGCAGCGCCAGCATGGCCACCCCGCCGCCGACGCCGAAAGCGGCTGTCAGCGCTGAAGTGAAGAAGCTGGCGATGACAAGGAGAAGCGCCGGGAGCGCTCCCAGCGTGTCAGGCAGAAATGTCTCCCAGCCGCCCAACAACAGGTCCTAGATCACCGTGCGCCCATTCGGGCGCACAAAGGACAATCCATTTCCCTGATGGAGCATCGGAATGACCGATGCTCTAGAGGAACTGCTTGCGGGTGAACTGGCCTGCCGGGCGATAACGCCACAGATAGGTGGGCAGGATGGCTGCAAGCGAATGCTTCTGGATGCCGAGCCCGTCGAGCGTGCGGCCGGCGGCATTCGCCTCCTCGGAAACGACATTGTCGGACTTCAGAAGCTTCACCTGATCGAGCGTCAGCATCGGCTTGGGCAGAAGGCCGAGAATGCGGGCCTGAATGCGCGCCACGAACCAGGGCAGGGAAACGAACCAGCGTTTGCGGTAGGTGGCTTCCAGCATCTCTTCGAGGCATTCGCGGAACGAAAGCACTTCCGGGCCGCCCAGCTCATAGATCTGGCCGCCTTCCAGATCGCCGTCCACGGAGCGGGCATAGGCTTCGGCCACATCGCCCACATAGACAGGCTGGAACTTCGTCTCGCCACCGCCGATGAGCGGCAGGAAGGGCGAGAAACGCGCCAGATTGGCGAAGCGGTTGAAGAAGTCGTCTTCCGGACCGAACACGATGGAGGGGCGAATGATCACCGCATCCTTCACGGTCTCCAGAACCGCCTGCTCGCCCAGCGCCTTGGTGCGGGCGTAGTCGGAGTCGGAATTCAGGTCGGCGCCGATGGCGGAGCCATGCGTCAGCTTCGCGCCGGCTGCACGGGCGGCCTCCGCGACGGCGCGCGCGCCGAAATTCTGCACGGCGTCGAAGGACTGACGGCCGGATTCATAGAGGATGCCGACCAGGTTGATCACATGGTCTGCCCCTTCAACGGCCCGGTCGATGGAGGCGCGGTTGCGCAGGTTTGCCTGCACGGCCTGCACCTGTCCCACATTGCCAAGCGGCTGCAGGTGGATCGCCGAATTGGGGTTGCGGCAGGCAACGCGCACACGATGCCCGCGCTTGGTGAGCGCCTGCACCAGATGACGGCCGACAAAGCCTGAGCCGCCAAAAATGGTGATGAGCTTAGGGTTCTGGCTGATCGTTGCCATTTGCCTCGGTCTCCGATTTCTCAGGGGTTACATAGTCGGTTTCGCGCCAAAGGCAAAGGGCGATGGCGCAACAAGATGAACATGTCGCGGCGCAAGCCGTCATCCCCAGCCCGAAATGGCCCGAAAACTTGGAAAAAAGCCATGAAACGCCTATATCTTGGTCAGTGAGCGCTGACTGATTCGCAGCGCGTTTTTCCCATGCCCTACAGGGGGTTCCCTCCGGGCTCCTGAGTGAAAGAATTTGATGAGCGACACGCCCGAAACTCTCCCAGGCGAACAGGCCGAATACGGCGCGGAATCCATCAAGGTATTGAAGGGGCTGGACGCTGTTCGCAAGCGCCCCGGCATGTATATCGGCGACACGGATGACGGCTCCGGCCTGCATCACATGGTCTATGAGGTGGTCGACAACGCCATCGATGAGGCGCTTGCCGGTCACGCCACGCTGGTGACCGTGACGCTCACAGCTGACGGCTTCGTCACCGTCACGGACAATGGCCGCGGCATTCCCACCGACATGCATGCGGAAGAGGGGGTCTCGGCGGCCGAGGTCATTATGACGCAGCTGCACGCGGGCGGTAAGTTCGACCAGAACTCCTACAAGGTGTCTGGCGGTCTGCACGGCGTGGGCGTGTCCGTGGTGAACGCGCTTTCCACCAAGCTGAAGCTCAAGATCCGCCGCAAGGGCCAGATCCACGAGATGAGCTTCTCGCATGGCGTTGCCGATGCGCCGCTGGCCGTTACGGGCGATGCGGGCAGTGAGACGGGCACGGAAGTGAGCTTCATGCCTTCGCCCGAGACCTTCACCATGACGGAGTTCAACTACGACACGCTGGAGCACCGCCTGCGCGAGCTCGCGTTCCTGAACTCCGGTGTGCGCATCCTGCTGACGGACAAGCGTCATGCCGACGAGAAGAGCCAGGAATTCCTGTTCGACGGCGGCATCGTGGAGTTCGTGAAATATCTCGACCGCGCCAAGAAGCCGCTGATCGAAGCCCCCATCGCCATTGGCGGTGAGAAGGACGGGATCACGGTGGAAGTGGCGATGTGGTGGAACGATTCCTACCACGAGAACGTGCTGTGCTTCACCAACAACATCCCGCAGCGCGATGGCGGCACGCATATGGCCGGCTTCCGTGGCGCGCTGACGCGCCAGGTGACCGGCTATGCAGACAGTTCCGGCCTGACCAAGAAGGAAAAGGTCTCGCTCACGGGCGATGACTGCCGTGAAGGCCTGACGGCCGTTCTCTCGGTCAAGGTGCCGGACCCGAAGTTCTCGTCACAGACCAAGGACAAGCTCGTGTCCTCGGAAGTGCGCCCCGTGGTGGAAAGCCTCGTCAACGAGGCGCTTGGCACATGGTTCGAAGAGCATCCGACGGAAGCCAAGACGCTGATCGGCAAGGTGGTGGAAGCGGCCTCTGCGCGTGAGGCAGCCCGCAAGGCGCGCGAGCTGACGCGCCGCAAGGGCGTGCTCGACATCACCTCGCTGCCGGGCAAGCTGGCCGATTGCCAGGAACGCGATCCGGCGAAGTCCGAAATCTTCATCGTCGAGGGTGACTCCGCTGGCGGCTCGGCCAAATCCGGCCGGTCGCGCAAGAACCAGGCGATCCTGCCGCTGCGCGGCAAGATCCTCAATGTGGAGCGCGCCCGCTTCGACCGCATGCTGTCGTCCGACATGATCGGCACGCTGATCACGGCGCTCGGCACCGGCATCGGCAAGGACGAGTTCAACGCCGACAAGCTGCGCTATCACAAGATCATCATCATGACGGACGCCGACGTCGACGGCGCCCATATTCGCACGCTGCTCCTGACCTTCTTCTTCCGGCAGATGCCGGAGCTGATCGAGCGTGGAAACCTCTACATCGCCCAGCCGCCGCTCTACAAGGTGACGCGTGGCAAGTCCGTCCAGTACATCAAGGACGAAGCGGCGTTCGAGGAGTTCCTGATCAATTCCGGTCTTGAGGAAGCAACGCTCGAACTGTCCAATGGCGAAGTGCGTGGCGGGCAGGACCTCAAGCAGGTCATCGACGATGCACGCGGCGTGCGCCAGCTCATCAATGGCCTGCACACACGCTACAGCCGTTCCGTTGTCGAGCAGGCGGCCATTGCCGGTGCGCTCAATGCGGCGGTGCTGGCCGATCCGGGCAGGGCAGCCGAGGCCGCACAGAAGGTGGCCGAACGTCTGGACATGATCTCCGAAGACATCGAGCGCGGCTGGGAAGGCCGGGTGAATCCCTCCAATGAGGGCGCTGGCGGATATCTTTTCGAGCGCACCGTGCGCGGCGTGCGCGAAGTGGTGGTGCTGGATTCGGCGCTTGTTGCGTCGGCTGATGCGCGCGCCATTGATCGCTACACCGAGCGCCTCCAGGAGATTTACACCAAGTCTCCGATGCTGCGCCGCAAGGACAAGTCCGAGGTCATCAGCGGGCCGATGGCGTTGCTCGACGCCGTGTTCGCCACGGGGCGCAAGGGCCTCACCATGCAGCGCTACAAAGGGCTGGGCGAGATGAATGCCGAGCAGCTCTGGGAGACGACGCTCGACCCGGATGCGCGTTCGCTGCTTCAGGTGAAGGTGACGGACGCCACCGACGCGGATTCGCTCTTCTCGCGCCTGATGGGCGACGAGGTGGAGCCCCGCCGCGAGTTTATTCAGGACAATGCGCTTTCGGTGGCCAATCTCGACATCTGACCGCATTGCGAGAAGAACGCTTTTGAAACGGCGCGGAGAGATCCGCGCCGTTTTTCTTTTGTGCTGCGAGGAAGCAGTCGCCGGCCCGGATCGCACTTGTCGACACGCGCGCTGTTTCGCGGGATGATCGGCCAGTCGGGGCAAGTCGGGG
Source organism: Nitratireductor sp. PBL-C9 (assembly GCF_050877045.1). NCBI lineage: Bacteria > Pseudomonadati > Pseudomonadota > Alphaproteobacteria > Hyphomicrobiales > Phyllobacteriaceae > Nitratireductor > Nitratireductor sp. PBL-C9. The sequence goes on along the minus strand of NZ_JBPAXW010000006.1, from coordinate 116,996 downwards.
CCAGAACGGAGGCTGGCGATGCGAGCCTTTTCCTTCAGGAACATCATCATCGCGGCGCTGGCGCTGTGTGCGGTGCTGTTCGCGGTGGGCTGGTTCACGCGTGAGGACCCTGCCGACGCGCCCTACCTGAAAATCCTCGGCGGCGGGTTCATGTTCAACTATCGCGAGGCCGAAATCTTCTACGGTTTCACGGCGCAGGTGGTGCGCCCGCTCGCCAGCGGGTCGATCATCGAAGCGACGTTCGAGGATCCGGCGGGTGGTGCGCCGCTGGTGGTTTCCGAGCGCGTGAGCACGATGACGGATCGCTACGCATTGCGCACTCCGCCCGTTCGCGGGGTTGAAGCGAAGAAGCCCTATCGCGTCGAGATCCGGGTCTATGATCGTACGAAGACCACCCTGCTCTGGCAGGAAGAGCACAGCTATGCGAGCCAGATTGCCGATACGGTTGTTCCGGAAAAGCCGCTCACGATCGGTCCGGGCTATCACAGGAACCCGGAGCTTGAACGGCGATAGCGAAGTGGCCTTGGGTGCTGCCTGATTTTTTTTATGAACCTTTCTCCAGCGTGCAGCGACTGACGAATGCTGGAGCATCGGACCGAAAAGTGGAAACCGGTTTTCGGATAATTCCGTTGCTCCATCAAGAGCTTAGGTCGTCCTTGTGCGTCCGTATGGACGCACGGCGATCCGGGGCGCGAATGCCCCTTCTGAAAAACGCTACTGGAGAAACAAAATGTCCTATTCGTTCAACGCACGTCGCTTCGCCATGGTCGCCGCATCGCTTGCCATGATCACCGCAACCGGTCTGCCGACGGCAGGCGTCGCCGGCCAGTTTGCACTGGCCCCGCAGATGGCCGGTCCCGCCATGAACTGCTCGGTTCCCAATCACGTGGTCTGTACCATCAGCAGCGCCAAGGGGCTGAAGCTGGTGAAGATCACCGCCAACACGCCGCAGGGCAGCGTGAACCTGGTCAACAAGTCCTACAATGGCTGCCCGAAACAGGTGCAGGTTTCCTGGGACTCGGCCTACCAGATGGCCGGCAAGCAGATCGTGGAATGCAATGGCGGGGGCTTCCGGCTCAAGGCGCGTTGAAGCGCCACCCTCTGATCACCAACACCCGGACGATGCCGCCGGGTACGGGTGGCGGGGCAGCCCGCACAGGTGGCATCAAGCGTGAGACCCGCAGGCTTTCGCCAGCGGGTCTCATCGCATTTCTGGTGTCAGGCGTTCCCGCCTGACCGTAGATCGTCCTTCGAGCGTCCTGATGGACGCACGGCGATCTAGTCGCTCATCTTCAGCGCCTGGATGAAGGCTTCCTGCGGAATCTCCACCTTGCCGAACTGGCGCATGCGCTTCTTGCCCTCTTTCTGCTTCTCGAGCAGCTTGCGCTTGCGGGTCACGTCGCCGCCGTAACACTTCGCCGTCACGTCCTTGCGCATGGCCGAAATGGTTTCGCGCGCGACCACCTTGCCGCCAATGGCAGCCTGGATCGGGATCTTGAACATGTGGCGGGGGATCAGCTCCTTGAGCTTCTCACACATGGCGCGGCCGCGCTTTTCGGCAGCCTGCCGGTGCACCAGCATGGAGAGCGCGTCGACCGGCTCTTCATTGACGAGAACCGACATCTTCACCAGATCGCCTTCGCGATATCCGATGATCTGGTAGTCGAAGCTGGCATAGCCCTTGGTGATGGATTTGAGCCGGTCATAGAAGTCGAACACGACTTCGTTGAGCGGCAGCTCGTAGGTCACCATGGCGCGCTTGCCGACATAGGAGAGGTCGGTCTGGATGCCGCGACGATCCTGGCAGAGTTTGAGGATCGGGCCGAGATAATCGTCCGGCGTCAGGATCGTCGCCTTGATCCACGGCTCCTCGATCGTGTCGATGCGCACAATGTCCGGCATGTCGGCGGGGTTGTGCAGCTCCACCTGGTCACCGGAGGTGAGGTTCATGCGGTAGACCACGGAAGGCGCGGTGGCGATCAGGTCGAGATTGAACTCGCGCTCAAGCCGCTCCTGAATGATCTCCAGATGCAGAAGGCCGAGGAAGCCGCAGCGGAAGCCGAAGCCGAGCGCCGCAGAGGTTTCCATCTCGAACGAGAACGAAGCGTCGTTGAGGCGCAGCTTGCCCATGGCGGCGCGCAGGTCTTCGAAGTCTGCGGCATCGACCGGGAACAGGCCGCAGAACACCACCGGCTGCGCCGGCTTGAAGCCCGGCAGGGGCGATGTGGTCTGGCGCTTGTCTTCGGTGATCGTATCACCGACGCGGGTGTCGGCCACTTCCTTGATCGAAGCCGTGATAAAGCCGATCTCGCCGGGGCCAAGCTCGTCCACCATCACCATCTTCGGGGTCATCACGCCAACCCGGTCCACCGGATATTTGGCGTCGGTGCCCATCATGCGGATGGTCTGGCCCTTCTTGAGCTTGCCGTCGATCACGCGCACCAGCACGATCACGCCGAGATAGGCGTCGTACCAGCTGTCGACCAGCAGCGCCTTGAGCGGGGCTTCCCGGTCGCCGCCTTCGGGGGCGGGGAGGCGGGTGACGATGGCTTCCAGAACATCGTCGATGCCCACGCCGGTCTTCGCCGAAATCGGGATCGCGTCGGAGGCGTCGAGGCCGATCACCTCTTCGATCTGCTCTTTCACGCGCTCGGTGTCGGCTGCGGGCAGATCCACTTTGTTGAGAACGGTGACGATCTCATGATCGTTGTCGATGGCCTGATAGACATTGGCCAGCGTCTGCGCTTCGACGCCCTGGCTGGCGTCGACCACGAGAAGCGAACCCTCGCACGCCGAAAGCGAACGCGAGACTTCATAGGCGAAGTCCACGTGGCCGGGCGTGTCGATCAGGTTCAGCACATAGTGCTCGCCGTTTCGCGCATCATATTCGAGGCGCACGGTCTGGGCCTTGATGGTGATGCCGCGTTCACGCTCGATGTCCATCGAGTCGAGGATCTGATCCTTCATCTCGCGATCGGCCAGCGAACCCGTCATCTGGATCAGCCGGTCGGCAAGGGTCGACTTGCCATGGTCGATATGCGCGACGATGGAAAAGTTGCGGATATGGGAAAGTGGCGTGTTCGTCATGTCGCAGGCTCTAGCAGGCGGCCTCATTTTCGACAAGCATATTGCGCTGGCAGATTGCAGCGTATGCAGCGGCAGAGTGCGCTTTTCGGAAAATGAGGCCTCTTATTGTACCGACGGCGCGCCCACCATATATGCTCGGGATGAGCGATCCAGACAGACACAAACTCGGCCTCCTGATCCATGACGTCGCGCGATTGATGCGCCGGCGCTTTCAGGAGAAGGGCAACGAGTACGGACTTTCATCCGCTCAGTGGGGACTTCTGTTCCGGTTGATGAAAGAAGACGGCGTGCCGCAGGCGCGGCTGGCCGAGTTTCTGGAAGTGGAGCCGATCAGCGTTTCGCGCATGGTCGACCGCATGGCCGAGAATGGCTGGGTGGTGCGGCGCGCGGGCAGAATGGACCGGCGCGTGCGCATGATCCACATCACCCAGAAAGCGCGTGAAGCCTGCGACAGCATTCGGCAGATCAGCACGTCTGTCTATGACGAAGCGCTTCTTGATATGGCCGAGGACGAGCGCAGGGTTTTGGTTGGCGCGCTCAACAAGATGGCCGCCAATCTCTGCGCCACGGTGTCCGGGGGCAACGGGCAGACCGCCTGCCCGTAAGCGCGTCTCTCACTCCGCAACCAGTTTGCGATAGAGATGCCATGTCGCGTGGCCTAGGATCGGCATGACCACGGCAAGGCCCGCGAAGAGCGGCAGCGATCCCACAAGCAGTGCGCCTGCAACGAGCAGGCCCCAGAGTGCGATGGGCACCGGATTGGTGCTCGCCGCCCGCACGGATGTGATGATGGCGGCCACGGCGCCGCAATCGCGATCAAGCAGCATCGGAAACGCAATGGACGTGGTGATCAGCACCACCAGGGCGAAGATGAAGCCGATGGCATTGCCAAGCAGCAGAAGCATGAAGCCTGCATCCGTCGTGAACAGGGTCTCGAGAAATTGCGTCATCGATGCCGGCGGTTCGGGACCGAGCAGACGCGTGTAAAGCCCCTGCGCGACGAGAAGCCACGCTATGAACATCGCAAAGAGCATCGCGCCGACCGCCACAATGGACGGGATGGCCGGTGATCTGCGCACGTCGAATGCATGCCGCCAGGATGTATCGAGCCCGGCTTCGCGCCGCCGGCTGATCTCATAGAGGCCGAGTGCCGCGAACGGGCCAAGCAGGGCAAAGCCCGAGACGAGCGGGAACAGGAGCGGCAGCGCATTTGCGCCCGACGCCCAGTAGATGAGAACCACACCGACCAGCGGATAGATGAGGCAGAGAAACGCATAGTGCGATGGCTTCTGCCAGAAGTCGTCGAGCCCGCGTCCAAGCGCGTCGATCACATCCGACGTGGTGATCTTTCGAACGGCCGGCAATGTGAGTGTCTTGTCGGTTCCGGCCATGACGTGAAAACCAGTCATTTTCTGACCTCCCGGATTGGCCGGGTTGCAGGCCGCAGCCCGGCGACAGCATGGCGGGGAGTATAGGCCCCGTGCTGCCTTACGGCGAGGCGCGGGCCGGTCACATCTTGCGGAGCGCGGGTTGAACGCCGTCAGTCGGTTTTCGGGAAGAACACCCGTTTGGCGAAGGGCGCGCTCGCGCCATGCAACACGACCGACAGAAGGATGGCGAAAACCGCGATGTCGGTGATGGCGCTGGCGGCGTCGAAACCTGACTGGTCGACGACGAGGATGAGGTAGAGCACGGAGGCAAGCCCGCGCGGGCCGAACCATCCGACAAAGAGGCGCGCGCGCAGCGTCGTGTCGGTTCCCAGCATGGCGAGTAGCACGGGAACCATGCGGATAACGGTGAGGCTGAGGGCTGCGTAGATGAGACCGGGCAGAAGCGGTGTCTCGAAGGCCTGCGGCAGCAGCGCCGCACCGAACAGGAGGAATGTGAGATTGGTGAGGATCGATCCTTCCGTCATGGCGAAATTGCTCATGCCGGCGACCGTGTGCGCGGGCAGGCGCCAGCCAAAGGCAAGGCCGGCCGAGAAGGCGGCGAGGAAGCCATTGCCACCGGTCAGCTCCGCCGCGAGATAGGCAAGCCCCGCCAGCGTGACCATGATCGGGGTGCGCCCTGCCGGGTTGGAAAGGCGTCGCAGCAGCGCAAACTCGCTGGCGACCGCACCCAGATAGCCGACCGCCAGACCGACCAGCGGCCCGAACACCACCTGCTTGACGAAGAAGGTCGCATGCCCCGCCATGCCCTGGCCGCTGCCTGTGTCGGCCGCAAGAGCAAGTGCGATCAGAAGCAGCGGCAGGCACAGCCCGTCATTCAGCCCGCTCTCCACATCGAGCGCCTCGCGTTCCACTTCCGGCAATCCGTCATTGCCGAAAACGGGCTGCGCCAGTGCTGCATCGGTGGGGGTCAGAACGATGGCCAGAACCAGCGCGCCGAACAGGCCGAGCGTGGGGAACAGCGCCATGCCGGCCAGCGTGCCGGCAAGGATGGTGAGCGGAATGCCGATGAACAGAAGCCGCGCAGACAGAAGCGCGGTGGCGCGCTCCGCCATGACGCCGGAAATTCGGATATTGGCCGCATCGCGAAACAGGATGATCGCCAGCGTTGCCGTGGCGAGGAACTCGACAATGGAATTGCCGAGCGCGGCGGTGAGGTTGCTGTCTGCCTCGAAGAAGCCGTAGCCCAGCGCGGTGAAAAGCATCGGGCCGGAAAGGACCGAGGCTTCGAGCCTGCGCGAGACCAGCGAGTAGGCGGTGAAGCAGAGGAACAGAAGCGCCAGCGCTGCGTGAAGCTCCATCAGCTGTTTCCGTTCTCTTCAGACGTCTGGTCGTCCTTGCGTTCGGCCCAGTTGAGCGTCTTGTAGTCGAAGCCGAAAGTGAGCGTCGGCTTGACGATGGCAAAGTAGGGCGAAAGGTCGAAATCGCGTGGCGTGAACAGGCTGTGGTGGCGGATGTGCAGGATCTCGCGCCGTGAATAGGCCGACTCCGCCGAGGCATGCCCCTTTGCTTTCACCGTTTCCGGCAGGATCGGGTAGCGCACGCCCTGAAAGGCTTGGGCGATGAGCGAGGAGCAGATGGCGCGGGTGGGATCGCCCGAGCCGAGCGCGATCATGCGTCGCCGCCAGCGCACCGGAACGGGTGGCGTGGGCATGAAATAGCGCAGCAGATCGAAGATGTTACGCATGTCGTAGCGTAGCCCGAGCTTGCCGACCATGAAGTCAATGATGGCGTTCCGGTCATCCGGAGTGAGGCCGCTCGCCCGGCAGATGCGGGTGTTGTAGGTCTTGTACTTTGAAAGCGGCACGGCGATGCAGCCATCACCGAGAATGACCTCCACGAGGCGTGGCCGCTCGGAGCCGTCTTCCGGCTCGGGCAGCGCGTCGCCGACATAGAGCGCGGCATGGCTCCAGGTGGACTGGGTGAGATATTTGATCGCTGCCGAGATGCGCTGGTTGCCCTCGATCAGAAGAATGTCACCGGGCTGCAGGGTGCGGTGCAGGGTTTCCGGGTCGGACGGGGTGTAGGGCTGATAGCCTGAGGATTCGCTCTGCAGTCGCCGCGCCAGAAACCGGCCGAGCCGGTCGAGCAGGGTGCTGGATTGTTCGCTCATGCGCTCCCGTCCGCCAATCAAGCAGCATTATCCGGTTCGCTCATGGGGCGAACCATTCGACGTTGCAGACCCTAGAGCATCAAACCGAAAAGTGGAATCCGGTTCTCAGTTCTTCCCATGCTCCGTCAAATGTTTGGTCGTCCTTTTGCATTGAAGCGGACATGCAGCGATCTGTCGGTGGCGTCGTTCAGGGCTGGCGCTTTGGCACCCGTGTTTCGACGCTCGCGACAAGCGATTGACTTTATTCAATCGTTTGATTAAATTTGATGCATGAAACAGCGCAATCATGATTTAACGGGCGCTGGTGCGCGTCTTTCTTCGGCAGAGCACACGCGGCTTTCGCTCATTCAGGCCGGGCTGAAGCTGTTTGGCGAGAAGGGCTATGACGGCACAACGACGCGGGAGATCGCGAGTGCGGCCGGGGCCAATATCGGGTCGATCTCCTACCATTTCGGCGGCAAGGAGGGGCTGCGCGCGGCCTGTGCGGATCACATCGTCGAGCTGGTCGGCGGCATCGCGGGCAGCGCTCTCGATGTGCCGTCCGAGGCGACGGGGCAGCTCGATCCGGCCGCAGCGCGCGCCATCCTGATGCGGGTTCTCGAAACCATGACGGGCTTCATCGCTGCGCGGCCCGAAGCGGGCCTGATCGTCAAATTCGTTCTTCGGGAACTGGCCCATCCCACCGTTGCGCTCGACCGCATCTATGACGGTGTTTTCGCGCCGGTGCACACACGCCTCTGCCAGGTGTGGGAAGCAGCCACCGGCCGGCCGGCGGAGAGTGACGAGACCAAGCTCACCGTTTTCACGCTGATCGGGCAGCTCGTCTATTTCCGCATCGCCAGCGAGGCTGTGCAGCGGCGCATGGGGTGGAGCGATATCGGCAGCCGTGAGGCCGCAGCCATCACAGCCATCGCCAGCAGCAATCTGGAAGCCATTCTGACCGCGCAGACGCGCGACAAGGACACAAAGTCATGAGCATGCTTTGCGCAATTCCTCTTCTGGCAGGTTTCCTGTCTGGCTGCAGTGGCGAGGCCCCGCTGGCCGTCGGCTATGTGGAAGGCGATTATGTGTTGCTTGCGCCCACCGAGGTTGGTCAGCTGAGCGCGGTGCCCGTGCGGCGCGGCGCAATCGTTGAGGCGGGCGCGACCGTCGCCATGATGGATGAGACGGATGCGCGGATCGCCGTGCGTCAGGCCGAGGCGGGGCTGGCCGAAGCGGAGGCGCATCTCGCCGACCTTCAGGAGGCGAAGCGCCCGGAAGAGATCGCCGTCCTGGAAGCTGCGCTTTCGTCCGCCAATGCCGAGGCGGCGGAAGCCGGGCGCGTGCTCTCGCGCACGCAGGACTTGTTTCGCCGGGGCATTGCCGCGCAGGCCGAGCTCGACAAGGCGAAGACGGCCAAGGAGCTGGCGGACACGCGCATAGGCCAGGCCGAGGCCAATCTGGCCGTTGCCCGCCTGCCAGCCCGCGCCGAGGCGATCAAGGCCGCGGCCAAGCGCCGCGATCAGATGGAAGCGGCGCTGGAGCAGGCGCAATGGCGTCTTTCCGAACGCGCCATCAAGGCCCCAGCCGCCGGCCGCATCGATGATGTGATCCGCAATGCCGGAGATGTGGCCGGCCCCTCCGCGCCGGTGGTTTCGCTGTTGCCGGATGGCGAGGTGAAGCTCAAGGTCTATGTGCCGGAAGCCGCGTTCTCCAGCGTGCAGCCGGACGCGTTGCTGGCGGTCAATTGCGATGGCTGCGCACCGGGGCTGACCGCACGCATTTCCTATATCTCGCCCGAGCCGGAGTTCACGCCGCCGGTGATCTATTCGCTCGAGACGCGGCAGAAACTCGTCTACCTCATTGAGGCGCGACCGGAGGGGGACGCCCGCAGTCTTCAGCCGGGGCAGATCGTCGATGTGCGCCTCAAGGCAGACGCGCAATGAACGCCATCGACGTCCACGGTCTCGTCAAGCGGTTCGGCGACAAGACCGTCGTGAACCAGGTGACCATGCAGGTCGCCAGAGGGGAAATCGTCGGCTTTCTCGGGCCGAACGGTTCGGGCAAGACAACGACGATCCGCATCATGTGCGGGCTTCTGACCCCGGATGAGGGAGAGGGCACGGTGCTCGGCTACGATCTGCGGAGCGAGGGGCTCAGGATCAAGCGCGAGGTCGGCTACATGACGCAGCGCTTCTCCTTCTATGAAGACCTCACCATTGCCGAGAACCTGGCCTTCGTCGCGCGGCTTTACGATCTGAAGCCGGTCGGTGCGCATGTGGATCGCACGCTGGAGGATCTGGGCCTCACCTCGCGCCGCAACCAGCTTGCCGGAACGCTTTCCGGCGGCTGGAAGCAGCGACTGGCGCTGGCCGCCTGCATCATGCATCAGCCAAAGCTCCTGCTTCTCGATGAGCCGACAGCGGGTGTCGACCCCAAGGCGCGCCGCGAGTTCTGGGACGAGATCCACCGGCTTGCCGCCGACGGTCTGACCGTTCTCGTCTCGACCCACTACATGGACGAGGCCGAGCGCTGCCACCGCATCTCCTACATCTCCTACGGCACGCTTCTGGCCACCGGAACGGTGGCGGACGTCGTGCGGGATGCGGGGCTTGTCACCTATCTGGTGGACGGGCCGAAACTCGAACAGCTCGCCGCCGAGCTGCGGCAGCGGCCGGGCGTCGAGCAGGTTGCGCCCTTCGGCGCGAGCCTGCACGTGGTGGGCTCGGACGAAGCCGCGCTCAAGGCTGCGCTGGCCGACCTTGAAGGGCGCGACGGCGTGACCGTTTCGCGCGGCGAGACCAGTCTTGAGGATGTCTTCATCCAGTTCATGGCCAATTCGACGGACAACATGCAATGAACCGCATCTTCTCCCTTGGCCGTCTCATGGCGCTGCTCATCAAGGAGTTCATCCAGATGCGGCGCGACCGCATCACCTTCGGGATGATGCTCGGCGTTCCGCTCATGCAGCTCGTGCTGTTCGGCTATGCGATCAACAGCGATCCGAAGGCCCTGCCGGCGGCGCTCGTTTCGCTGAGCCAGGATCACTACAGCCGGGCCATGGTCTCTGCGCTGGAGAATACGGACTATTACCGCTTCGACCATGTGGTGGGCAGCGCGGAAGAGGCCGAGCATCTGATGGCGAGCGGTGAGGTGGTGTTTGTCGTCACCATCCCGTCGGACTTTGCGCGCCGGGTCGACCGGGGGCAGCGCCCGCAAATCCTCATCGAGGCCGACGCCACCGATCCATCGGTTGCCTCCGGGGCCATTTCCACGTTGGGCACGGTCGCCGCCGAGGCGCTTCTGCGCGAGCGTGGCGTGCCCGCCTCCGAGGCAAAGCCCGCCGACCGGCTCGAGGTCATCGTGCACCGCCGCTACAATCCCGAAGGGCTCTCGCAGTACAACATCGTGCCCGGTCTTCTGGGCGTCATCCTGCAGATGACCATGGTGATGATGACCTCCATCGCGCTGACGCGCGAGCGCGAACGCGGCACGATGGAAAACCTGCTCGCCATGCCCGCCAGCCCGCTGGAGATCATGCTGGGCAAGGTGCTGCCCTATCTCGTCGTGGGCGCCGTGCAGGTGGCCGTCATTCTGGGGGCAGCGAAGCTGCTGTTCGGCGTGCCCTTCGTGGGCAGCCTGTGGCTGCTTCTGGTGGCGGTGCTGATCTTCGTGCTGTCGCTGGTTCTGCTCGGTTACACGATCTCCACCGTGGCGCGCACGCAGATGCAGGCCATGCAGCTCACCTTCTTCTTCTTCCTGCCATCGCTCCTTCTCTCCGGTTTTATGTTCCCGTTTCGCGGCATGCCGGAGTGGGCGCAGTGGCTTGGCGAGATCTTCCCGCTCACTCATTTTCTGCGCGTGATCCGCGCCGTGATGCTGAAGGGAGCTGACCTGCCGGCCATCGCGTTCGAGACAGGCATTCTGGTGCTGTTCATCTTCATCTATGCCGGGTTTGCGCTGTTGCGCTTCCGCCGGACGCTGGATTGATCTGGATGTTTCTTGGGACATCGGCTTCACCCGAAAACCGGTTTCCACTTTTCGGTCCGATGCTCTGGGCCAAGCGAATGGTTATGACTGAATAAGCCATGAGCGTTGACGCGGGCGCACTTGGTTCTTAAATTAGAATAATTCTAAACAATGGATTGCCCGGACAATGCTCTCTCGCTTCTTAGGTTCCTCCCGCCGCTCCTTCTCATCGCTGACTGAACAGGAAATTCTCGCTCTCGCCATCTCGTCGGAAGAAGATGATGCGCGCATCTACCGCGCCTATGCGGACGGTCTGCGCGAGGACTTTCCGCATTCTGCCGCCGTGTTCGAGGAAATGGCGAAGGAAGAGGACGGACATCGCGCCGCGCTGATCGAGGCGCACCGCGCACGGTTCGGCGAGCGCATTCCGCTGATCCGTCGTGAGCATGTGCGCGGCTATTACGAGCGCAAACCCGACTGGCTGGTGCGTCCGCTGGGACTGGAGAAGGTGCGTGCGCAGGCAGAGCAGATGGAAGACCAGGCGCACCGCTTCTATGTGGAAGCGGCCAAGCGCACGGAGGATGCGGGCATCCGCAAGCTGCTTGGCGACCTTGCCGCTGCAGAAAAGGCGCATGAATCGCTGGCGCACCGGCTTTCGGAAAAACATCTGGGCGCAGACGAGCGCGCCGAGGAAGACCAGACAGAGCACAAACAGTTCGTTCTGACCTATGTCCAGCCGGGCCTTGCCGGCCTGATGGACGGCTCCGTCTCCACGCTGGCACCCATCTTCGCCGCCGCCTTCGCCACCGGCGACACCTGGCAGACCTTCCTGGTCGGTCTCGCCGCCTCCATCGGCGCAGGCATCTCCATGGGCTTCACCGAAGTGGCGTCGGACGATGGCGTGATCTCGGGTCGCGGCTCGCCGATCAAGCGCGGCATCACCACCGGCATCATGACCACGGTGGGCGGTCTCGGCCACGCGCTGCCCTATCTGATCCCGCATTTCTGGACCGCGACGATCATCGCCTTCATCATCGTGTTCGTCGAGCTTTGGGCAATCGCCTGGATCCAGAACCGCTACATGGAAACCCCGTGGAGCCGCGCCACCTTCCAGGTGGTGCTCGGTGGCGCGCTGGTGTTTGCCGCAGGCATGCTCATAGGCAACGCCTGACCGGGCTAAACCGACCGACGGGCCGCGTCATGCATGGCGCGGCTGTCGGCGGGTGCTTCGGCCCGTTCCGTCATTCCGTAATCGCGCAGGACATGGGCGATGCGTAACCGGTAGCCGGCAAATATGCCGTTCCGCCCGGCGCGCTGCGCCTGCCTGTGTTCCTCGGTGTTGCGCCAGGCTTTCACCGCTTCCTCATCGCGCCAGAACGAGAGCGAGAGCACCCGGTTCCCGTCATTGAGGCTCTGGAACCGTTCGATGGAAATGAAGCCATCCACGCCGTCGAGCATCGGGCGTAAGTCTGCGGCTATGCCGAGATAGGCATCGCGCTTTCCTGCCGCCGGCTCCACTTCGAAGATCACCGCGATCATGGCTGCACCCATTTCGCATGGGGAGCGGAGGCAAGTTTCAGAAACATGCGGTCCTCCTTCAGGATGAAACGTTCGCGCTTTGCGAATTCATAATTCGCGCGGCCTTCGGGGCTTGCAGCAAGCCTCGCCCGGTACTCTTCGTAAGCTGCGAGACTGTCCAGATTGTAAACGCCATAGGCGGTGGTCGTGGAGCCCTCATGTGGTGCGAAATAGCCGATCAGGTCCACGCCTGCGCGCGGGATCGCCTGACCCCAGTTGCGGGAATACTCCTCGAAGGCGTCTCGCTTGAAGGGATCGATCTCGTAGCGGATGAAGCAAGTGATGGTCATGGGGGTGGTTGTCTCCTGCCGACATGCTTCGGTCGGTATCGAAGCATTTTCGGGTTTTCTGTGTCAGATGTCCCAGAAGGGTTTTGCGCATTCGCGCTGCACGTCGCGGCGGGTCAGGCCCACATCGCGCAACTGTTCGTCGGTTAGGTCTGTTAGCGTGCGCCTCTGCCGATAGCGTTCCGAGGCCAGCGCAAGGCGCGCTGCGAAACACTGCAGCATGACGGTGATCGACAGGGGGCGGCGTGCGTCCCCCATCGAAGGTGGCGTCAATGGTTTTCCATAGGGGCGCATCGCTTTCTCCCTGGTTCGACAAGGAGAGAATAGCGCTTGCTGCACATGCACACTTTGATTAGCATCGAACTATGAAAGCAGGAACGGACCTCGCCCAGATTGCCAGCCTCGTCGGAGATCCGGCGCGCGCCAACATGCTGGCTGCGCTGATGGGCGGCACGGCTTTGACGGCCAGCGAACTGGCGGTCGAGGCCGGCGTCACCCTGCCGACGGCGAGCGCCCATCTTTCCAGGCTGACCGAGGGCGGACTGCTGCGCATGGCGCGGCAGGGCCGTCATCGCTATTACGCGCTGTCCGATCATCAGGTGGCGGGCATGCTGGAATCCATCATGGGGGTCGCGGCGGCGCTGGGGCCGCGAAAAGTGTTGCCCGGTCCGCGCGACACGGCCATGCGCGAAGCGCGCATCTGCTACGACCATCTGGCGGGCGAGGCGGGCGTCGCCATGTTCGATGCCTTTGCCGGGCGTGGTTTTCTGACCATCGATGGAGAGGATGTGAGCCTGACGGAAAAGGGCGCTGGCTTCTTCTGCGATTTCGGGCTCGACATTGAGGCGATGCGCAGGAAGCGGCGGCCGATGTGTCGCTCCTGTCTGGACTGGAGCGTGCGGCGTTCGCATCTGGCAGGCAGTCTCGGCGCGGGCATGCTCGACCGCTTCATCGCGCTGAACTGGGTGCGGCGGAAAAAGGAAAGCCGCATCATCCGCTTCACACCACCCGGGCGCACGGGTTTCGACAAGCTGCTGCGGGAGGCCTGAGCCAGCGCGAAACGCAGGCGTGGCCGTTTCCTTCCGCGCGGCTTTGCGCCATGGTCGCCCCTCACCAATGATTCCAACAAAGCTCTGCCGGGGACAATGATGAACACCGAACTGCTGCGCAGGCTCTGCGAAACGCCGGGCGCGCCGGGCCATGAAACGCGCGTCCGCGCGCTCATCGAAAAAGAGATCGAGGGACTGTTCGACGAAGTGCGGACCGATCCGATGGGCTCGCTCCTGTGCGTGCGCAAGCCGCGCAAGAAGACCAAGGGCGATCCGCTCAAGATCATGCTTCTGTGCCACATGGACGAGATCGCCTTTCTTGTGACCCATGTGACCGAGAAGGGCTTCCTGCATCTCGATCCGGTTGGCGGCTTTGATCCGCGCAACCTGTTTTCCCGCCGTGTGCTGATCTGCACCGAGAGCGGCGACTACAAGGGCGTGATGAACCCCGCCGGCAAGCCGATCCACATTCAGAGTGCGGAAGAGCGCAAGAAGGTGCCGGAGCCGGGCGATTTCATCGTCGACATGGGGCTTGGCGAAAAGGCGCGCGATCTGGTGCAGGTCGGCGACTTCGTGGTGATGGACGAGCCTTTCCTCGAAATGGGTGACAAGTTCGTCTCCAAGGCGCTCGACAACCGCGTCGCCTGCTGGCTTGGCATCGAGGTGATCCGCGCGCTGGAGGAAGCCGGCACGAAGCATGATTGCGAGATCCATGTGGCCTTCACGGCGCAGGAAGAGGTTGGCCTGCGCGGCGCGCGCACGGCGGCCTATGCGGTCAAGCCGGATATCGGTCTCGGCATTGACACCACGCTTGCCTGCGACACGCCGGGCATTGGCGAGCATGAAGCGGTGACAAAGCAGGGGCAGGGCTTTGGCCTGCACGTGAAGGACTCGTCCTTCATTGCCGATCAGGCGCTGGTGCGTGAAGTCGAACAGCTCGCCAAGAAGAAGGCGATCCCCTACCAGCGCACCATTCTGGCCCGTGGCGGCCAGGATGGCGCGGCAGCCCAGCAGGCCGCCGCCGGTGCGCGCGCCGTGGGCATCGTGGTGGGCACACGCTACATCCACACCGTGACCGAGATGATCGACCGCAACGACCTTCAGGCCGCACTCGACATCATCGTTGCCTATCTGGGCGAAAACTGAGACTGAAGCGCCGCCGCGCCGCGCAGAACTGTGGCGCGGCGGCCACACCGTAAAACTCGCTGAACGCGCAGCCGTTTTCTGCCTTCAAACGGGCACAAACCGGGGCGAAATCCGACCGGCATTCACAGAGCGTTCACCTTGTGAATGTAAAGCTTGAGACAGTTGTAACAGGCGGTTTTGGAGGAGCCGCCACCGGTTGGACGAGACCCATGGCACTTTTTGTACGTTGTATTGCCGCCCTTCGTGAGTTCATCGCGCCGCGCTACCATCCGGAGCGCCACTATATGCGCGGTCCCGGCCCTGCCTGCCAGAAGCGTGGCAGCGGTTCGGCCACGGCAGCCTGACGGCAGCGCTCACTCACAATATCTGACGATCACCGGCTTTCCGGCTGCCGCGCCCAGTTCGTGGCATTCATCTGCCGTGCACAATTGCCAGCCGGAGCCTGTTGCGCCCGACGCCGCAAGGGCAAGTTCGCTCTGTGGCGGCAGGGTCGGGCGGTAGGTCCACCAGCCATTTTCAAAGCGCGCTTCGGGCGGCGGTTCCATGCCCGCGCCCGATCCCTGAACGCGCGCCTCGACAAGTTCGAGCCCGGCAGGGCCTGCCCGCCAGTCTTCTTCCCAGCGGATCTTCTCGACCGAATGCGTCCATGACAGGGTGAAAAGCGCCGCCCCGAGGGTCAGCGCCTTTCCGCCTGCCAGAACGCATATGCTCATTCGCCGGCCCGCTTTTCCTGAGGCGCGTGCGCCATGCGGGTGCGATACCAGTGCTGACCGAGGAACAGGGCCGCAAGCGCGAAGCCGAGTTCATCGGTAACAGGAAGAGCCGCGATCAGGGTGAAGGCCGCGACCGCTGCAAGGACGCGCTCCCAGATGGCGAGTTTCGAGCGCAGGAAGCCGATCACCGCAGCCCCCCACAGCGCGATCGCCAGCAGCGCCTTGAAGACGATGTAGGCGACCGCCGGATAATAGCCCCAGGCCTCGGCCAGCGGACCGCCATCCTGAAGCATCAGCGCCGGTGTGTAGACCGCCATGAAGGGTATCACGAAGCCGGCGGCGGCCACCTTGATCGCTTCCATGGAAATCTTGAGGCCGTTTTCCTTGGCAATGGGGCCGGCGGCGAAACAGGCAAGCGCAACAGGTGGCGTCAGATCGGCCAGAATGCCGAAATAGAACACGAACATGTGGCTGACGATCAGCGGCACGCCGAGCGCCAGAAGCGCCGGGCCGGCAATCGACGAGGTGATGATGTAGTTGGGGATGGTCGGAATGCCCATGCCCAGAATGATGCAGGTGATCATGGTGAGCACGAGCGAGAGGAACAGGCTCTTCTCACCCACCGAGACGATGAACTGGCCGAACGTGTTGGCGACGCCGGTCAGGGTCATGGTTCCGATGATGATGCCGACCACGGCACAGGCCACGCCCACCGGCAGCGCTGTCTTCGCGCCCTCGGCAAGCGAGTCGCGGCAGACGGCCAGCGTCTTGCGCCCGCCATCGACGAACAGGTTCGCGACGATCAGCACAAGGGCGGCGATCAGGATCGCCGTTATGCCGTAGCTGAAGAAGCTTGCCGCAACGAGGCCGAGACCGACCCAGAAGATGACCCGCAGCACCTGGCCGGGAAGACCGAGCGCCACCGAGCCGCCGAGGATCAGCAGAACCGTCAGCGACAGCCCGATCGTGCCGGCGAAGAGCGGCGTATAGCCGGAGAAGAGGAGGTAGACGAGCACGGCCAGCGGCAGAATGAGATACCAGCCCTTGCGCAGCGCCTTGCGGGGAGAAGGCAGCTCCGAGCGCGGCAGGCCATGCAGGCCATATTTGCCGGCTTCCAGATGCACCATCCAGAAGGCGGAGGCGAAGTAGAGCACGGCGGGAATGATCGCCGCCTTGACCACCTCGTAATATTCGATGCCCAGCGTCTCGGCCATGATGAAGGCCACGGCGCCCATCACCGGCGGCATGATCTGCCCGCCCATGGAGGCGGTGGATTCGACGCCACCGGCAAAGGCCGCGCGGTAGCCGAAGCGCTTCATCAGCGGGATGGTGAACTGGCCGGTGGTCACCACATTGGCGACGCCCGAGCCGGAGATCGTGCCCATCAGGCCGGACGAGATGACCGACACCTTGGCCGCGCCGCCGCGCGCATGGCCCACGAGGCCGAGCGACACATCGGTGAAGAGCTTGATCATGCCGGCGCGTTCGAGGAACGAGCCGAACAGGATGAACAGGAAGATGTAGGTGGCCGACACGTAGATCGGGATGCCGTAAATGCCTTCCGTGCCATAGGCCATGTGGTCGATGACCTGGCTGAAATCATAGCCGCGATGGTTCAATGGTGAGGGCAGGTATTGCCCGAACAGGCAGTAGGCGAGAAACGCGCCGGAGATGATCGGCAGGGCCGGGCCCATCAGCACATAGGCGGCGGCGAACACCGTGACCAACGCAATGACGCCGAACACGATGTCGATGGGTAACGGATCGCCGGCCCGCAGGAGCAGCGGCTTGTATTCGACATACTGATAGAGCGCCACGGCCACGCCGGCGAGCGCCAGTCCCCAGGCCAGCGCCTTGATGGCCGGCGCGCTGCCGCGGGCCTGGACCACCAGCGGAAAGACCAGCAGCGTCAGAAAGCCCACATGGAACGCACGCACCACCTGGCTCGGCAGGTTCAGCACATGGGCGGCGGTGGCGATCTGGTAGAGCGAGAAGATCACCGCGATCCAGAAAAGGAACCGCCCGATGCGGTCGGTGCCGAACTCGCCATGGGCGTGATCGTGCAGGTCTGCCTGGTCCGCGCCTGTCGTCTGGCCGGTTTCACTCTTGCTCATTGGGCGCTCCGCTTCCCCATGCTCTTGTTCGGGCCTTGCCGATTGTCCGCTCGTTGTCCGCTCGGGCGCCACAGGGGGCGCCGCAGGGGGCACCGCAGCGGCGCGAGGGCTCGGCATTCGGGCCTTCCTGTCACACCCCGCGCCGGAGCGTGACAGGAAGGCCCCGTCGCTGGACGGGGCCTCGCCTCACTAGCCTAGAGCAGGCCCTTTTCCTTGTAGTAGCGCTCTGCGCCGGGGTGCAGCGGCAGCGGCAGGCCCTTGGGGCCATTCTCGGCGGAGATCGCCTTGGCGGCGGCATGAGCGGCCACCATGTCGTCGAGGTTCTCGAAGAGCTGCTTGGTCATCTCGTAAGCAACCTCGTCGGAGACATCCGAATGCGATACGAGAATGTTGGTGATGGCCAGCGTCGGCACATCCTCGCTCTGGCCCTCATAGGTGCCGGCGGGAATGGTTGCCGCGATGAACGGCGCGCCCAGCGTTTCGGCAACGCTGTTGGGCACCGACACGAGGGTCACCGGCAGCGACAGCGCCAGATCCTTGATGGATGCAACGCCCAGACCGGCCGACTGCAGCGTGGCGTCGAGCTGGCGGTTCTTGATCAGCTCGACGGATTCGCCGAACGGCAGATACTCGGTCTTGCCGAGATCGTCATAGCTCATGTCCATCGCGCCGAAGATGCGCTGGGCGTTGAGCTCGGTGCCGGACTTCGGTGCGCCGACGGAAAGGCCCTTGCCCTTCAGGTCACCGAATTCCTTGATGCCGGATTCCTGCGAAGCAACGATCTGGATGTAGTTGGGGTAGATCGCGGCGATGGCGCGCAGCTTGTCGAGCTTCTGGTTGAAGCCGGCTTCCGCGTCGCCTTCCCAGGCCGACTTCACGGAATCGCCGAGCGCGAAGGCGATCTCGCCACGGCCCTGCTGCAGCAGGTTCAGGTTTTCGACCGAAGCCTTGGTCGACTGCACCTGCGTGCGCACGCCGTCGATCTTTTCGCCGTAGATCTTGGAAAGCTGGGAGCCGAGCGGATAGTAGACGCCCGAAGTGCCGCCGGTCAGCACGTTGATGAATTCCTGGGCCATGGCGCCTGCGGGCGCGAGGCCCAGCGAAAGCGCAACCGCGCCGGCTGCGAGATACTTCCTGCTTGCTGATAACATCTTGTCTCCTCCGCTGTTTAACAGTTCGGCAGGCATGGCGGCCTGCGCCATGCGTGACTGTAGACAACCGCACGCCCTTGCCAACCGGAAAGCGGCAGGCAAAGGGAAAAACGGCCTGTCAAAGCCGATAATCGGAGGGAAAAAGCGGCGCAAGCCCCAAGCCGCCGCAATAACGGCCTGAGGTCTTATACCAAAGTATAGTGTCGTTGCGGCAGCCCCAGCGGCTGCCCCATAGTCAGGCGACGCCGGTGGAGCCGAAACCGCCTGCGCCACGGGCGGTGCCGCCCACATGGGTGCGTTCTTCAAGCCGCGCCTGGCTGACCGGCGCAATCACCAGCTGGGCGATGCGCAGGCCGCGGGTGATGGCGAAATCATCCTCGCCATGGTTGATCAGCAGCACCTGAACCTCGCCGCGATAGTCGGCGTCGATGGTGCCGGGCGCGTTCAGGCAGGTGATGCCGTGCTTCAGCGCGAGGCCGGAGCGCGGGCGCACCTGTCCTTCGAAACCCTCGGGCAGTTCCAGCACGAAGCCGGTGGGCACCAGCGCGCGGCGACCGGGCAGGAGAACGATGCGGCGGTCTTCCGGCACTGCGGCGCGCAGATCCATTCCCGCTGCGGCCTCGCTCTCATAGGCGGGCAGCGGCAGCCCCTCGCTGTGCGGCAGACGAACGATGCCGACGGTGGGGCCGATGACGGGCATGGAGGAAACGGTGTTGGACATGGTGCTTATCCTGTGCGCTGCAATCCGGGGGACGACGATCACGACTCATTCCGTCTGGCCCGTTTCGCCGGCGAATTCAACAGCTGGCCGTCAGCCAGAGCCATCTCTTCACCGCTATGTGGCTTTTGCCTGCGACCACTTTCCGTTCGACAGGCGCAGCGCCGCTTGTTAAAAGCCCCGGGCTTCAGGAAAACCAGATACAGATGACCGACAAAATCGCCGATGCGGTGGCCCGCCGCCGCACCTTCGCAATCATTTCGCACCCGGACGCCGGTAAGACCACGCTGACCGAGAAGCTGCTTCTGTTCGGCGGCGCGATCCAGCTCGCCGGTGAGGTGAAAGCGAAGAAGAACCGCGTCCAGACCCGTTCGGACTGGATGAACATCGAGCGCGAGCGCGGCATTTCCGTCGTCACATCGGTGATGACGTTCGAGTATGGCGACCACGTTTTCAACCTGCTCGATACGCCGGGCCACGAAGACTTCGCCGACGACACCTATCGCACGCTGACAGCGGTCGACAGCGCCATCATGGTGATCGATGCGGCCAAGGGCATCGAGCCGCGCACGCTGAAGCTGTTCGAAGTGTGCCGCCTGCGCGACATCCCGATCGTCACCTTCGTCAACAAGCTCGACCGCGAAAGCCGCGATCCGTTCGAAATCCTTGACGAGATCGAGCAGAAGCTGGCGCTGGACACCGCACCCGTCACCTGGCCCATCGGCCGGGGCAAGAGCTTTGTCGGCACCTACAATCTCGCCAACGACACGATGCGCCGCTCGGATGACGATGTGGAACCGATCGCCGTCGATGGGCCCGATTCCGACGCCGTGGCCGGTCTTCTGCCGGAGCATGAGCGCGAAATGCTGGTCGAGGAGATGATGCTGGGCAAGGAAGCCTGCCGTCCCTTCGACATGCAGGCGTTCCGCGAAGGGCACCTCACGCCGGTCTATTTCGGCTCGGCGCTGCGCAATTTCGGTGTGCGCGACCTGATCGAGGCGCTTGGCGCATTCGGTCCCGAACCGCGCGCACAGGAAGCGGATGCGCGCAAGGTCGAGGCGAATGAGGAGAAAATGACCTCCTTCGTCTTCAAGATCCAGGCCAACATGGACCCCAACCACCGCGACCGCATCGCGTTTGTGCGCGTGTGCTCGGGCAGGCTGCAGCGCGGCATGAAGGCCAAGCTGGTGCGCACCGGCAAGCCGATCAGCCTGTCAGCGCCGCAGTTCTTCTTCGCCAAGAGCCGCATCACCGCTGACGAGGCGTTCGCCGGCGACGTGGTGGGCATTCCCAACCACGGCACGCTGCGCATCGGCGACACGCTGACCGAGGGCGAGGAGCTTCTGTTCCGCGGCGTGCCCAATTTCGCGCCGGAAATCCTGCGCCGCGTGCGCCTTGGCGACGCCATGAAGGCCAAGAAGCTGAAGGAAGCCCTGCAGCAGATGGCCGAAGAGGGCGTCGTGCAGCTCTTCACGCCCGAAGATGGCTCGCCCGCCATTGTCGGCGTCGTCGGCGCGCTTCAGCTCGACGTTCTGAAAGAGCGTCTGAAGATCGAGTATTCGCTGCCGGTGGATTTCGAGATGGCGCGCTTCAGCGTTTGCCGCTGGATCACCTCCGACGAGGCGGGCGAAGTGGACCGTTTCATTGCCAGCCATCGCGGCGACATTGCGCGTGATCTCGACGACGATCCGGTTTTCCTCGCGCCGCATGAATTCGGTCTGAACTACGAGGCCGACCGCTGGAAGGCCGTGCGCTTCACCGCCGTGAAGGATTACCAGACCCGAAAGGCCGCCTGAGCGAAGGAATTCGCCGGGCAACACGAGTGGGGGATGTAAATTTCCCGCTCGTGCTCATTTTGGGAATGAGATTCCAAGCAACTGCGTCAATTTACACCTAGATGAGGTTCATCAACCTGTGTTTGGGTTGCTATCCTGCTGCGGCAGGAACACCCAACGCTTTATCTCACCTCAGGAGGAGAGAACGATGAGCCTTCGCATCAATGACGCGGCGCCGGATTTCAGCGCCGAGACCACCCACGGCACAATCAATTTCCATGACTGGGTCGGCGACGGCTGGGCCGTGCTCTTCAGCCACCCAAAGGATTTCACGCCCGTCTGCACGACCGAACTCGGCACGATGGCTGGCCTCGAGGATGAGTTCAAGAAGCGCAACACCAAGATCATCGGCATCTCCGTCGATCCGGTCGAGGACCATGTGCGCTGGAAGGAAGACATCAAGAAGGCCACCGGTCAGGCTGTCGAGTATCCGATGATCGGCGACAGCGACCTGAAGGTCGCCAAGCTCTATGGCATGCTGCCGGCTGACGCGGGCGACAGCTCCGACGGTCGCACGGCTGCGGACAACCAGACCGTTCGCTCGGTCTACGTTGTCGGTCCCGACAAGAAGATCAAGCTGGTGCTGACCTACCCGATGACGACGGGCCGCAATTTCGCGGAGATCCTGCGCGCCATCGATTCCATCCAGCTCACCGCCAGGCATCAGGTGGCGACGCCCGCCAACTGGCAGAATGGCGAGGATGTGATCATCACGCCGGCCGTTTCCAACGAAGAAGCCGAAAAGCGTTTTGGTTCGTTCGAGACAATCCTGCCCTATCTGCGCAAGACCAAACAGCCGACCGGCTGATCCCTTCGCAGGACAGGTATCAAGAATATCGGCCCCGGAAGCGCTGTTGCTTCCGGGGTTTTTCTTTTCCGGCAAGTATCTTTTTCAGCAAGTATCTGCGGCCATTGTCTTTAATTCGACACGCTGCCACGGTGTGATGATCTGGTTTGATAATGATTCAGGAGTTTCATCATGCGCCGTTCCATTCTTGCGCTCGTTTCCACGCTTGCACTGGGGTCGTCCGCCTTTGCCGCGACGCTGGAGATCGATCTGCCCGATGTGGAGAGCGTGGAAACCACCGCAGTGACCTATGCCTGCCCGGACGGCGACATCGACGCCACCTATTACAACGCCGACGGCAATTCGCTCGCCGTCGTCACCGTCGATGGCAACCCCGTCGTGATGAGCAATGTGCTCGCGGCTTCCGGCGCAAAATACGCAGGCGGCCCCTACATCTGGTGGACCAAGGGCGACAATGCGGACCTCTATGACCTGATGAAGGGCGAGGACGCAGACCCGGTTTCCTGCACCGCCAAGGACTGATCCCGGTCTCTTTCCATAAAGTTAAACCATTCGGTTGACCATTGGGCTGGCGACTGATATCTAAACCATATGGTTGAATATCAGTCGCCCCATCTGGATGCCGTTTTCCATGCCCTGTCGGACCCGACCCGGCGGGCCATGCTGCACAGGCTTTCAGCCGGAAAGCACAGCGTGTCGCAACTGGCGGAGCCGTTCGACATGTCGCTTGCCGGCGCATCCAAACATGTGAAGGTGCTGGAGGCAGCCGGCCTTGTGAGCCGGCATGTCGAAGGGCGCACCCATTATTGCCGGCTGGAGGCTGCGCGCCTCGCCGAAGCACAGGCCTGGTTCCGCTACTATGAGCGCTTCTGGAGCGACCGGCTCGATGCGCTTCAGAACATTCTGGAAGCCGAGGATCGGCAGAAACCGCCAGCAGAAAAGGGCTGAGCGCGCGCCGACGCTGTTTCCTCAATGGGAGAGAGACGATGAAACATGCCGATATGGATGCCTATGGCGTTGTCGAAGCGCCGAATGTGGTGCGTTTCGAACGCCTTTTGCCCGGCCCGGCCGAGCGCATCTGGTCTTATCTGACCGAGGCCGACAAGCGCTGCCAGTGGCTTGCCGGCGGCGCAATGGAAGAGCGCGTCGGCGGGGCCGCGCAGCTCGTGTTCCGTCACGCCGACTTCACCGACGAAACGCCGCCTGACCAATATCGCGAGATGAACGAGAATGGCTTCGTGTCCGAAGGCCGGATACTCGAATGGGATCCGCCGCGCGTTCTCGCCATGACCTGGCCGGGTGAAGGTGAAGGAAGCGAAGTGCGTTTCGAGCTGTTCCCGGAAGGCGACAGGGTTCTTCTGGTGGTCACGCATAGCCGCCTTGGCGGTCGTGGCGAGATGGCTAACGTGTCCGGCGGCTGGCATGCGCATCTGGCGGTGCTCGACGCGGTTCTTTCGGGCAGGCCCGTGCCGCCCTTCTGGGCGCGCATCACGGCGCTGGAAGCCGAATACGAACAGCGCTTCTCGCAGACATAAATCACTGTTCGTCCAACGACGAGAGAAGGAAGAAACGTCATGAACATTGCCGTCATGCCGGATGTTTCCGGCCGTCCCCATGAATGCGCATTGTCCCGGTCGATGAGTGCGGATCCCGACACGCTCTATCGCGCCTGGACCGAGCAGCTCGACCACTGGTTCGCGTCCCGCGCCTCGGTGCATATGGAGCCGCGCGTCGGATCTCCCTTCTTCTTTGAAACAGTGCATGGTTTTGATGAGGATAAGCCCGCCGAACGCAGGCCCTGTTACGGGCGTTTCCTCAGGCTTGAGCCGGGCAGGCTGATCGAGATGAGCTGGGTCACCGGATCAAGCGGCACCGAAGGGGCGGAGACCATCGTGACCATGGAGTTCTCGAAGCGCAGCCGCGGCAGCCGCCTGAAGCTCGTGCATAAAGGGTTTCCCAGTCAGGAGAGCGCGGCGAAACACGAAGCGCTCTGGCCGCTGATCCTCGATCACCTCGACCGGTGCATGGAAGGCGTTGGCCCCGGTGAGGCTGCGCCAAGGCCGCATCTGGCCGGCGGGCGCAACATCGCCATGAAGGTGCCTGTGCATCAATATGAAGAGACCGTCCGGTTTTACCGCGATGTGCTTGGCATGGAGCAGATCGAAGAGCTTCTCCCGGCCATCGGCTTCCGCTTCGGGGCCAACCAGCTTTGGCTCGACCAGACGCCCGGCATGAGCCAGGCCGAGCTCTGGCTGGAGATCGTCACGGACGACACGAAGGCGGCGGCGGAACTCATGGCGGCGGAGGGCATCGCCCGCTGCGACGCTATCGAACCACTGGGCGAAAACTTCGACGGTTTCTGGATATCGAGCCCGGCCCAGATCATCCATCTGGTCGATCACAAATCCGGTGCCTGGTAGCCCGCATTCAGGAGGAAGCCATGCTGAAAATCGCGCTGATGAGCGTTCTGGTCGATGATCAGGACAAGGCCGAGGCCTTCTACACGCAGGTGCTGGGTTTCACGAAGAAACAGGATTTCCCGGTTGGCAAGGCGCGCTGGCTGACCGTCGTTTCGCCCGGTACGGAGGGCGGAACGGAGCTTCTTCTCGAACCAATGGGATATGATTTTGCGCGCGCCTATCAAAAGGCTCTGCGCGACGCGGGGCTGCCCGCCGTCACCTTCGCCTCGGACGATGTGCATGCGGAACATGCGCGCCTCACAGGAAAAGGCGTGACATTTCGTGTGGAGCCAACACAGGCAGAGGGGCAACCGACCATCGCGCTCTTCGAGGATGGCTGCGGCAACCTCATCCAGATTTATGAGGCCGGATGAGGCGGCGCGTATTGCGCCGCCTCATCGCGGGTTTCGTCAGGACTTCGCGCCTTCGCGGATGAAAGTGCCGGCATTCAGCTCGTTGAAGGCCTGCATGAGTTCCTGGCGCGTGTTCATCACGATGGGTCCGTGCCAGGCTACCGGCTCCTGGATAGGCTTGCCGGACACAAGAAGGAAGCGGATGCCGCGTTCGCCGGCCTGAACGACAACTTCATCGCCCGTGTCGAACACCACAAGCGTGCGGTCGCCGCTCATGTCGCGCAGATGCACTTCCTCGCCGGCGACTTCCTTCTCCACCAGAACACCGAACGGGCGCGACGCATCGCGGAACGTGCCGGAGCCTTCGAAGATATAGGCAAACGCGCTGCGATAGGTGTCGACCGGCAGCACCTTGCGCTTGCCCGGCGGCACCCAGACATCGAGATATTGCGGATCGGCGGCAATGCCGTCGACCGGTCCGCGCTTGCCCCAGAACTCGCCGACCACCACACGCACCCGCGTGCCGTCATCGTCGATCACTTCGGGAATTTCACCGGCTTTCACATCCTGATAGCGCGGCGTGGTCATCTTCTCGCTCGAAGGCAGGTTGGCCCAGAGCTGGAATCCATGCATGCGCCCGGTCTTGTCGCCATGCGGCATTTCCTGATGGAGAATGCCGCTGCCCGCCGTCATCCACTGCACGTCTCCCGCGCCGAGCGAACCGGCATTGCCCAGACTGTCGGCGTGATCCACGCTGCCGGCCAGCACATAGGTGATCGTCTCGATGCCGCGATGCGGATGCCAGGGGAAGCCGGCCTGGTAGTCTTCCGGTCGCTCATTGCGGAAATCGTCGAGAAGCAGGAAGGGATCGGCCAGCTTCGGATCGGTGAAACCGAAAGCGCGGTCCAGCCGAACGCCTGCGCCCTCAATGGTGGGCTGCGCCTGCGAAATCTGCCTCACGGGACGAATGGACATGATCGTCTCTCCATCTGTTGCCAGAGCTTTGGACCGAAAAACGGAATCCGGTTTTCGGGCCATTCCAATGCCCTGTCAGTAACCTGGATCGTCCTTTGTGCGTCCGGATGGACGCACGGCGATCTTGCGCCAAACATAGAGAGTGCAGCCCCGCATGGCACCGGCGCTCACGGAAACGGGCTGTCTACAGATTGTGAACAGTCTTTCGGGAATGATGCTTCCGGCGGGAATGAGGCTTCCGGATTTTACCCGCGCCAGTAGATGATTGCCGGCCGTTCGTTGAAGTCCGTGCGCGCGCGTTCCGCAAAGCCGAGGCGCGCTGCGAGCTTCTGCGAAGGCGTGTTTTCCTCATCAATGATGCAGGTTATGTCCATGGCCGGCTGTGCGCTGGCGCACCATTTGAACGCGGCTTCCATCGCTTCGCGCGCATAGCCCTTGCCGTGCGCTTCCGGCAGGAAGACCCAGCCGGCCTCCATCGTTCCCTCGATCGAGGGCGAGAGTTCGCGCCGGCATTCCTGCACGCCCGCATCGCCGAGAAATGCGCCGGTGGACTTCTCGATGACGGCGAAATAGCCAAAGCCCATCAGGTCCCACATGCCCCGGTGCATGGCCATGCGCCGCCATGCTTCTTCGCGCGACAGGGCGCGACCCGTGGTAAAGCGCGTCGCCTCGGGCAGCGACCAGAGACGCGCGAAAGCGTCGAGATCGCTGAAGTTGTGCGCCCGCAGCGTGAGGCGTTCTGTTTCCAGAACCGGTGTCGTTGATGTCATTGAGTGGGTCCGAGACGGTCTGCGATGAGTTGCGCCAGTCGCTCCGCAACCTCTTCCTTGCTCATTTCGGGCCACTCGTCATGCCCTTCATGGCCGACGATGACGACGCTGTTGCTGTCGCCGCCCATCACGCCGCCGGGGCCGACGCCGCTGTCATGCGAGACATCATTGGCAACGATGAAGTCAGCGCCCTTCTTGTTGAGCTTGGTGCGGGCGTTCTTGAAGAGGTCCTGCGTTTCGGCGGCAAAGCCGATCACGAGCGCGGGGCGTTTCTTGTGATGTCCGATGCCGGCCAGAATGTCCGGGTTTTCGGTAAGCTCCAGCGTGGGCGCGCCCTCGCCGGGCTTCTTCTTGATCTTTTCCGAGATTTCGACGGCGGGCCGCCAGTCGGCAACAGCGGCAACGAACACGCCCGCATCCGCCGGCAGCGAAGCCTCCACGGCCTCGCGCATCTGGCGGGCCGTTTCCACATGGGTGGTCGTCACGCCGTGCGGGTCGGGAATGGAGACCGGTCCGGAAACGAGGTGCACCGATGCGCCCAGCCGGGCGAGCGCGGCGGCGATGGCGTGCCCCTGCTTGCCCGAAGAGCGGTTGGCGATGTAGCGCACCGGATCGATGATTTCGTGCGTCGGGCCGGAGGTGACGATCACCTTGCGCCCGGCGAGCGGCTTTTCGTGATTGCCGATCAGCGCTTCAACCGCAGCAACGATCTCCATCGGCTCGGCCATGCGGCCCTCGCCGGCTTCACCGCTTTCAGCCATCTCGCCCCGGTTGGGGCCGACGAAATTCACGCCGTCTTCCTTCAGTGTCGCAAGGTTGCGCTGGGTTGCCGGATGCTCCCACATGCGCGGGTTCATGGCGGGTGCGATGAGAACCGGCTTGTCGGTTGCTATGAGAACCGTGGACGCGAGGTCGTTGGCATGGCCATTGGCAAGCTTCGCCATCAGGTCGGCCGTGCCCGGCGCAACGACCAGAAGGTCAGCCTCACGCGACAGGCGGATGTGCCCGACATCATGCTCGTCCTGCCGGTCGAACAACTCGGTGAACACATGGTCTGCGGAAAGCGCGCCGACCGAGAGCGGCGTGATGAATTCCTGTGCGGCTTTCGTCATCACACAGCGCACGCTCGCCCCGCGTTCGCGCAGGCGGCGGATCAGGTCGAGGCATTTATAGGCTGCGATGCCGCCCCCGATGATAAGCAGGATACGGGCTTTGGTAAGCGTCTGCTGCGGGGCTGTCATGGATGAAGGCTCTCTCAGGACGGCTTTATTGCGGGCTCTATATCCGTATGGACGAAATCCGAACCTTTGAAAAGGAGCGGCAGGTTAGCGGTTCTGGCCAGCGCGTAAGCAAAGCAGTCGCCGATGTTCAGCGCTGCCGGGTGGCCGGTCGCCTGACCGTAAATCGCATAGGCCTTACGGGCGATGGTCAGCTGCCGCTCATCGAAATCGATGGTTTCGGGGGAAAGCGCGCCAAGAAGCGTGTTGAGCCGTTCGGTGCCGTCGATCAGCGAGATGTGCTTGGCGACATACTGCGCTTCAAACGTCGTGGTACTGCTGATGAGGATCTGCTCTGCGTCCTGAAGCGCCTGGCGGAACGTATCCGCGTCGGGATCGTCGTTCAGGACGGCGATAAGGGCCGACGTATCGACCACGAATTTGGGCTCACAACGTACGGCCATTCCAGATCTCGTCGCTGATTGCCTTGAGGTCGAATTCTCCAATCGGGCGCATGGAGACCGTGTTGAGCGTTTCTGCGCGCCGCGCCTTGCTCTGATGCTGGGCCGGGTCGTCTGCCAGCTGCACGCTGCGGGCCAGAATGCGTCTGACCTCTTCTTCCATCGAGACGTCATTTTCGGCTGCGCGTCTGCGTAGCGCGCGCCGAACTTTCTCATCGACATTTCGTATCGTTAGTGTCGCCATCGATAAGTCCAAAAAATGAGCCGGCAAATCTGAATGCAGAGATTTGTAAAACGCAGACTTGAAAGCAATGACTGCATTTTTGTCTTTGACTGCGCTTGCCGGGTTTTTGACAGCATTGCTGTCATTCTTGCCGGTTTGCGCCCCGCGCGGTCTCGATTGCCTGGAAGGTGCCCCCTTCGCTCGTGCAGCGTATTATGATTCTCTTACTCTATAGATTGTGGGGATGTCATTGCCGGCAATGCATTATTCACACTTCTTCGCACGCGGAAACGCAAGGCGAATCTGTGGCTTAGGTGACGTTTGCTAGCAATGCTGTCATTGCAGGCGCAACGCGTCGTCGCAGGATTAGCCAGCTATCCCGTGCTGCAATGTTCCGAATGTGAGGAAGGATGGCGCAAATGCGCCATCAGCATGGATCGGGGATCAGGAAATCTGCCAGGCGATGGCCGCGAGGGCTGCGGCGATGACCCAGAGCGCAACGCGCCCACCACGGGAATGGCGCGCCTCGGCCTTGCCGATGGCTTCCGCCGTTTCCGGATCGAAGCGCAGGCCCTTCTGCGCCATCGTGTCGATTTCGCGTGAGAGCCGCTCCGTGCGTGCGGCGAGATCCGGCGCCTGACGAACGAGCGAGACGAGAGCGCCGACGCCTTCGCGGGCGTCGTTCAGCATGCCGCGCGGCCCGAGATTGCCGGCAATCCAGTCGGAAACGACCGGTTCGGCCGCTTTCCACATGTTGAAATGCGGATCGAGCGTGCGCGCAACGCCTTCCACCACGACCATGGTCTTCTGCAGGAGCAGCAGTTCGGGCCGTGTCTGCATGTCGAACAGCTCGGTCACTTCAAAGAGAAGCGTCAGAAGCCGCGCCATGGAGATGGTTTCGGCCGACTGGCCGTGGATCGGTTCGCCAATGGCGCGCAGCGCCTGTGCGAAGGCCGCCACATCGTGGTGCCCCGGCACATATCCTGCCTCGAAATGCACTTCCGCCACCCTGCGGAAATCGCGGGTGATGAAACCGTACAGGATCTCGGCGAGGAAGTGCCGTTCCTTGCGGCCGATACGCCCCGTAATGCCGAAATCCACCGCGACGATGGTTCCATCGTCTTCAACGAAGAGGTTTCCCGGATGCATGTCGGCGTGAAAGAAGCCGTCGCGCAGCGTGTGGCGCAGGAAGGACTGAATGAGCGTCTGCGCCAGCGCTTCGAGATCGTGACCCGCTTCGCGCAGGGCCTCGATGTTCGACATCTTGGTGCCGTCGACCCATTCCAGCGTCACCACATCGCGGCCGGTGCGCTGCCAGTCGACATTGGGCACCCGGAAGCCGGGATCGTTCAGCGTGTTCTCGTGGATCTCGGAAATGGCCGCCGCCTCAAGGCGCAGATCCATCTCGATCCTGGTCACCTGCGCCAGCGTTTCGGCCACTTTGACCGGCTTCAGGCGACGGGTGGACGGGATAAAGCGCTCCTGCAGATGTGCTGCGAGGAAATAACTTTCCAGGTCGTTCTGGAAGCGCCGGCGCACGCCGGGGCGGATCACCTTCACCGCAACGCGCTTGAGGCCCGTGTCGGTGGCGACGCGCGCCTCATGCACCTGCGCGATCGAGGCCGCTGCCACCGGGCCGTCGAACTCCGCGTAAAGCGCCTCGACCGGCTGGCCGAGCGAGCCTTCGATGGCCGCGCGCGCCTGCGCCTCGGGAAACGTGTTCATGCGATCCTGAAGGCTGGCGAGATCATGCGCCATCTCATGGCCCACAACATCCGGCCGCGTCGCCAGAAACTGCCCGAGTTTCACATAGGACGGCCCGAGCCGGTTCACGGCCTGGGCAAGGCGTTCGGGCCGGTCGCGCCGCTTGGAGCGACGCCGCGACAAGACTTTGGCCACCTTCCAGCCGAACAGCGGCATGCCTTCCAGCTGGTCGCCGGGCATGGCCGCCACAACGCCTTCACGAACAAGAATCCAGCCCGCGCGGGCCAGCCGAAGATATGCGCCGACAGTGCTCATTTTTACGCCGTCAAATCTTCCAGCCGGAGTGCAGGGTGGCGATGCCGCCGGAGTAATTGCGCCAGGTCACGCGGGAGAAGCCCGCATTGGTGATCATCGCGCCGAAATTCTGCTGGTTGGGGAATTTGCGGATGGATTCGATGAGATAGCGATAGGGCTCGCCATCGCCGGTTACGGCCTGGCCGATACGCGGAATGGCGTGGAACGACCAGTTCTCATAGACCTTGTCGAGGATCGGCATGTCCACCTCGGAAAATTCGAGGCAGAGAAAGCGTCCGCCGGGCCGGAGCACGCGGAAGGCTTCGGAAAGCGCGCGGTCGATATGCGGCACGTTGCGAATACCGAAGGCAATCGTGTAGGCGTCGAAACTGTTGTCCTCGAAGGGCAGCTCCTCGGCGTTCGCCTCAACGAAAGTCAGATTGTCGGCGATGCCCTTCTTCTCGGCGCGCTCACGGCCGACTTCGAGCATCGAGCCATTGATGTCCAGAACGGTGACGTCAGCCATCCGGCGCGAGGCCTCGACGATGCGGAACGCGATGTCGCCCGTGCCGCCGGCCACGTCCAGTGCGCGATAGCCCGGTCGCTTGGAAGGCGCGAGCCAGGAGATCATTGCGTCTTTCCAGACCCGGTGCAGACCCGCCGACATAAGGTCGTTCATCACGTCATACCGTTTGGCGACGCGGTGGAATACCGTGTTGACCAGGCCCTGCTTTTCGGTTTCGTCTACCGTGCGAAAACCATAGGCCGTCTCCATGCCGCCTTCGGCGGTGGTGCGCTGATCGGACATCTTCACCCTTTCGAAATCGCCGGGACCATAGCCCATTGCCGTTCGCGGCGCTATTGTCAAAACCGCGATGAACAGCCGCGCCAGCGGTCTGGTTAAAATGGAGCACACATGGTCGCAAAAGCCGAGCTTCACTGCCATATCGAGGGAGCCGCTTCCCCCGATCTCGTCCTTGCCCAGGCGCGCAAATACGGCGTCGACACATCGAACTTCCTGCGCGACGGGGCCTATCACTGGTATGATTTCACCAGCTTTCTCGCCGCTTATGACGAGGCCGCCAGCCTGTTTCGAACCGAAGAAGACTATGCGCTTCTCGCCGAGGATTATCTGACCAGCCTGGCGAAAGACGGCGCGATCTATTCGGAGATATTCATCTCGCCCGATCATGCAGAACGCGCCGGGCTTTCGCGCATGGCCTACACCAACGCGCTTGGCGAGGGCATCGAGCGCGCGCGCGCCGCAACCGGCATAGAGGGGCGCATCATCGTGACCGGCGTGTGCCATTTCGGGGCAGTGTCGGTGGAAGATGCAGCGCGCTTCGCGGTTGCCTGCGAGCATCCGCTTGTCACCGGTTTCGGTATGGCGGGCGAAGAGCGTTTCGGCAATGTGCGCGACTATGAGACCGCCTTCGACATTGCACGCGAGGCGGGGCTCGGCATCACGGTCCATGCAGGCGAGCTGGTCGGCTGGGAGAGCGTCGAGGCGGCGCTGAACCATCTGCGCCCCACACGCGTCGGTCATGGCGTGCGCGCCGTCGAGAACCCGGATCTGGTGCGCCGTCTGGTGGATGAGGGTGTGGTGCTGGAGGTCTGCCCGGTTTCAAACATCGTGCTGAAGGTCTTTCCCGACTACGCCAGCCATCCTCTGCCGCAATTGATGGCCGCCGGCTGTCGCGTGACGCTCAACTCCGATGACCCGCCGCATTTCCACACGTCGCTCGCGCATGAATATGCGGTGGCGAAGGCGCATTTCGGGCTCGATGACACGGCGCTTCGCGGCATCACGCAAACGGCCATCGAAGCCGCGTTTGTCGATGAGGCCACCCGCACGCGTCTGCTTGCAGCGCTGGGCCATAAAACTGTGGCTCAGTGAGCCTTATGGTATCCTGCGCGGCCACGTGCCGTTAATATCGGCAGGATTTCAAGCATTCGGGGAACAGCACATGCAGGGCGTGACCGTCGTCGACCATCCGCTTGTCCAGCACAAGCTCACCATCATGCGCGACAAGGAGACTTCGACCGCCAGCTTCAGGCGTCTGCTGCGCGAAATTTCGCTGCTGCTCTGCTATGAGGTCACGCGCGATCTGGAACTGACGACACGGCGCATCGAAACGCCGCTTCAGCCGATCGACTCGCCCACGCTCGAAGGCAAGAAGCTCGTCTTCGCCTCGGTTCTGCGCGCCGGCAACGGCCTGCTGGATGGCATGCTGGATCTCGTTCCCGCCGCACGCGTGGCGCATGTGGGCATGTATCGCGACCACGAAACGCTTGAGGCGGTCGAGTATTTCTTCAAGGCTCCGAGCAATCTGGGCGACCGTCTGGTGATTGTCGTTGACCCGATGCTGGCCACGGCCAACTCCGCCATTGCCGCCGTCGACAAGCTCAAGGAGCGCGGCGCGACCAATCTGCGCTTCCTCTGCCTTCTGGCGGCGCCCGAAGGTGTCGAGAACTTCCGCAAGTCGCATCCTGACGTGCCGGTCTTCACCGCGTCTATCGATGAATGCCTGAACGAGAAGGGCTACATCGTGCCGGGTCTGGGCGATGCCGGCGACCGGATGTACGGAACGAAATAACGCTCGTTTAACCAAGCGGCGCGGTTGTCCGCGCCGTTAAAAAAATGGTTGCCGTTGCGGCATAGGGTCTTCCCGATTGAAGGGGTGGAAGGCGCATATGGTTCGCAAGGTGGTCATGCTCGGTATCGTTATCGGAGCTGCGGGGGCAATCCCCGCGCTTTACCAGAGCAATCCGGATTTCTATCGGAGCCTTCTTGGCAGCGCGCTTGAAGAGACGCCTGTGGAGGAGGTTCAGCAGGTCGCGATGGTTCGCGCGCCCGCGCCGGAGCGCGGCAAGACCTCCGTGCTTCTCGGCAAGCGGGTCAGCATCGCGGCCGACAGGTCCGGCCATTTCGTCGGACGCTTCAAGCTCAATGGCCGTCACACGAAGGCCATGATCGATACGGGCGCGACCTATGTGGCGATCAACAGGAGCACCGCGCGCCGGATCGGCCTGAATCTCACCGCGAGCGATTTCAAATATGAAGTCAGCACGGCCAATGGCAAGGCAAGCGCCGCTGCCGCCGTTATCGAAAACCTTCAGATCGGCCGCATCTATATCGAGAATGTCGAAGCGCTGGTGCTTGAGGATCGTGCGCTCGACAGTGTGCTCATCGGGATGAGCTTTCTCGAGCGCCTCGCGCGCTACAGGGTGGAAGATCGCGCGCTGATTCTGGAGCAGTAAGGCAGTTCTCAGACTTCCGCTGTCACCCGGCGCAGGATGGTTTTCTTCGTGCGCGGTTTCGCATCCACGACCGAATAGGCTTTCATAACCGCCCTGCGCGCCCGTTCCGCGTCGTCGTCGGATGCGGCATGCACCATGCAGACCGGCTCCCCGCGTTTCAGCTCCGCGCCCACGGGCAGAAGCTCCGTCAGGCCGACCGAGTGGTCGATGGCCTCTTCGGGCGTGCGTCGTCCGCCGCCCAATTCGATCACGCAGATGCCCACGGCGCGCGAGTCGATTGCGCCGACAAAACCGTCCTCTTCCGCGAGCACGGGCTTGATCACCTTCGCCTTCGGCAAGTGCCTGTCGGCAGCCTCGACAAAGTCCGCCGGCCCGCCGAGCGTGTGCACCATCCTGCCGAACAGTTCCGCTGCTCGTCCGCTTTCCAGCGCGTCATGCGCCCAATCGAAGGCCTCGCGCGTGGTGGCTGCCACGCCGGAGGAAAGAAGCATCTCGCCGGCGAGCGCCAGCGTCACGTCGAGAAGCCGCCGGTCGCGTTTCCTGCCAGTCAGAAAATCGACGGCGTTGACGACTTCCACGGCATTGCCGGCAGCAGAGGCAAGCGGCTGGTTCATGTCGGTCACAAGCGCGGTGGCCGGAAGCCCGGCCTCGCCCGCGACACGCACCAGATTGTCAGCCAGTTTGCGCGCCGCACGGGCGTCATCCATGAACGCGCCATTGCCCGATTTCACATCGAGCACCAGCGACGAAAGGCCGGCGGCCAGTTTCTTGGAAAGGATCGACGCCGTGATGAGCGGGATCGATTCCACCGTGCCGGTCACATCGCGCACGGCATAAAAACGCTTGTCGGCGGGAGCGAGATCGGCGGTCTGGCCGATGATCGCGCAACCCACATCGCGCACGGTTCTGGCGAACAGCTTTTCGTCCGGCTGGCTCGTATAGCCGGGAATGGAATCCATCTTGTCGAGCGTGCCGCCCGTATGGCCAAGCCCGCGTCCGGAGATCATCGGCACAAAAGCACCGCAGGCCGCCACGATGGGGGCGAGCATCAGCGAGACATTGTCTCCCACCCCGCCGGTGGAGTGTTTGTCGGTCACCGGGCCGGGCAGGTCCGACCAGTCGAGTACACTGCCGGAATCGCGCATGGCGATGGTCAGCGCAGCGCCTTCCTCAGCCGTCATGCCGTTCAGGAAAATCGCCATGGCCAGCGCCGCGATCTGCCCTTCGCTCCACGTGCCATGGGTGAGCCCGTGAGCGAAATCTGCGATCTCTTCACCGGTGAGCGCCTGACGGTCGCGCTTCCTGCGGATGATCTCCTGCGGCAGCATGGGTAACCTCAGCCTGTTGGCAGGCCGTCGGCGCAGAGCTGGCCGAGAACCGTTGCGAGACGCTGGCCGCCAATGGGAGCCATGTCCTTGGTTTCCTGATGCGACAGCTCGCCCGCGCTCATGCCCGCACCCAGATTGGTGATGACCGAGCAGGCCGCGACCCGAAGGCCGAAATAGCGCGCGAGGATCACTTCCGGCACGGTCGACATGCCCACCGCGTCCGCGCCCAGCGTGCGCGCCATGCGAATTTCCGCCGGCGTTTCGAAGGACGGGCCGGAGAACCACATGTAGACGCCCTTGTGCAGCGCGACGCCGCTCTTTTCAGCGGCGGCTTCGAGGCTGGCGCGCAGGCCCGCATCATAAGCCTCGCTCATGCCGACGAAGCGCCGGTCGCTGCCCTCGCCGATCAGCGGGTTCATGCCGGAGAAATTGATGTGGTCCTCGATCAGCATCACCGAGCCGGGCGGCATGTCCTGTCTCAGCGATCCCGCCGCATTGGTCAGGATCATCTGGGTGATGCCGATGCCCCACAGGGTTTCCAGCGCCGGGCGCATGGCCGCCGCATCGCCATGTTCATAATAGTGCGCGCGGCCGGCAAGCATCAGCACGGGCGTGCCTGAAAGCCGTCCGGCGACAATCTCGCCCGCATGGCCGGTCACGCCGCTTTGCGGAAAACCGGGTAATTCGGAATAGGAAATCCGCACCGGGTTTTCGACGTCGTTCACAAGACCGCCGAGCCCGGAGCCAAGCACCAGCGCAAGCTGCGGGGCGAGGCCGTTCAGCCGTTCGGTGAGAAGGTCCACCGCTTCTTTCATTTGCCATCCTCGAAGCTGAAGCCGCGCGGGAACACGGCCGAGAAGGGAACCGTTTCAAGCACCCCGTTGGTGTCGCAGAGATGCAGGCAGGCATCGTCGGTGACGAACTCCGCCAGCCGCTGGCGGCAACCGCCGCAGGGCATTATCTTCGGCATCTTCTCCGCCACCACGGCGATCTCCGTCACGCGCCCGCCGCCCGCCATGACGAGATGGCCAAGCGCGGTGGTCTCTGCGCACCAGCCTTCCGGGTAAGACGCGTTCTCGATGTTGCAGCCTGCGTGGATTGCGCCGGCCTCGGTCTTCACCGCAGCCCCCACGGGAAAGCGCGAATAGGGGGCGTAGGCGTTCTGCATCGCCGCGCTGGCGGCTGCAAACAGGTCTTCGGCGCTCATCACCGCTCCTTCACATAGGGCACGCCGCCGGCGCGCGGGGGAATGGCCTTGCCGATGAAGCCGGCCAGAAGCACCACGGTCAGAATGTAGGGCAGGGCCTGCATGAACTGCACCGGCACCTGACCGATGAGGGGCAGGGGCGTGCCCTGAATGCGGATCGCGAAGGCATCGAGAAAGCCGAACAGCAGGCAGGCGAACATCACCGGCACGGGCTTCCACTTGGCGAAGATCAGCGCGGCGAGCGCGATGAAGCCGCGTCCTGCCGTCATGTCTTTCACGAAGCCGGCATTCTGCGCCATGGAGAGATAGGCGCCGGCCATGCCGGTGAGAATGCCGGTGCAGATCACGGCCCGGTAGCGCAGCCACGAAACGGAGATGCCCGCCGTGTCGACCGCAGCCGGGTTTTCGCCCACCGCGCGCAGCCGGAGGCCGAAGCGGGTGCGGAACAAAACCCACCAGGTGAAGGGCACCAGAAGAAAGGCCGCATAGGTCAGAAGCGAGTGGCCGGAAATCAGCTCGGAATAGACGTCGCCGAGGATCGGGACGTCGCGTACGGCTTCGGCAAAGGGTAACTCGATCGCGCCGAAACGCGCCTCGCCCGGCAGCGATGGCGTGCGCCCGCCCTGCCGGAACCAGGCCTGCCCCAGAATGATTGTGGAGCCGGCGGCGATGAAGTTGATGGCGACGCCCGAAACGATCTGGTTGCCGCGATGGGTGATGGAGGCAAAGCCATGCACCAGCGCGAGGAAGATGGAGATGAGCATCGCAGCGCCGAGACCGGCCCAGGCGGATCCGGTGACGGCGGCGGCCGCGCCGGCCGCAAATGCGCCTGCCAGCATCTTGCCTTCAAGGCCGATGTCGAAGACGCCGGAGCGCTCCGAATAAAGCCCGGCAAGTGCGGCCAGCAGAAGCGGTACCGAAAGCCGCACGGTGGAATCGAGAACGAGGATCAGGGCGTGAAAGAAGTCCATGTCAGCTACCCTCTCCCTGCTGCGCCTCAAGGCCCGTCGAACGCGAGCCAAGGCTTGCGAAAAGGGCCTGAATGGACGGTCTGAACATATGCTCCAGCGCACCGGCAAACAGGATCACGAGGCCCTGGATGATGACGATCATGTCGCGTGAGATGTTGGGCATCTCGAAGGCGAGTTCCGCACCGCCCTGATAGAGCATGCCGAACAGGATCGCCGCCGGCACGATGCCGGCCGGATGCGACCGGCCCATCAACGCCACTGCGATGCCGACGAAACCGGCCCCGGTCACGAAGTCGATCTGCAGCCGGTTCTGGTCACCCATCACCGGGTTGAGCGCCATCATGCCGGCAAGCGCGCCGGAGATGAGCATGGTGATGATGATGATTTTCGTTTCGCTCACACCGGCATAGCGGGCCGCCTTGGGGCTGTAGCCGCGCATGCGGATCTCATAGCCGAGCCGCGTGCGCCAGATCAGCACCCAGACGAAGAACGCCGCAGCCAGCGCCAGCAGGAACGACAGGTTGAAGGGCGCGGAGCGGATGGTGAAGCCCACGGCCTCAAGCATCCAGTTGAGCTTGGGCAGCTGCCCGCCTTCAAGGAAGTTGCGGGTCTGCGGGGCCTGCGCGCCGGCGGGCTTCAGCACGTTCACCAGCAGATAGACCATCAGGCTGGCGGCGATGAAGTTGAACATGATCGTCGTGATGACGATGTGCGAGCCGCGCTTTGCCTGGAAATAGGCGGGAATGAAGGCCCACGCCGCGCCGAACAGCGCCGCGCCGACAATGGCCAGCGGAAAAACGAGCCACCAGGGCAGAATGCTGTCGAAGGCGAGGCAGACAACGGCCACGCCGAGCCCGCCCACATAGGCCTGTCCCTCGCCGCCGATGTTGAACAGGCTGCAGTGAAAGGCCACCGCCACCGCAAGGCCGGTGAAGATGAAGCTCGTCGCGTAATAGAGCGTGTAGGCGATGTTCTGGCCGCGTCCGAGCGCGCCATCCACCAGGATGACCGCAGCACGGATCGGGTTTTCGCCAACCAGCATCACCACCAGGCCGGCCACCAGAAAGGCCACGGCAAGGTTGATCAGCGGGATCAGCCCGTAATCGGCCCAGGCGGGCAGTTTCGCATAGGGCGCGCTCATTCCGCCGCCTCCTTTTCCTCGACGCCGGCCATGAGCAGGCCAAGTTCGCTTTCGCTTGCTTCGGGTCCGCGCTCGCCGACGACACGGCCGGCGAACATCACCAGAATGCGGTCGGACAGCGAGCGGATTTCATCCAGCTCCACAGAGACCAGAAGAACGGCCTTGCCCTGGTCGCGCATGTCGATCAGCCGTTTGTGGATGAACTCGATCGCGCCCACATCCACGCCGCGCGTCGGCTGGCCGACGATCAGCACTTTCGGGTCCTGTTCGATCTCGCGGGCCAGCACGATCTTCTGCTGGTTGCCGCCGGAGAAATTGGCCGTCTTCAGCCGGCAGTCCGGCGGGCGGATATCGTATTTCTCGATTTTCTCGCGCGCATCGGCGCGGATCGCCTCAATGTTGAGGAAAGGGCCGTTCAGATATTTTGCCTGCCGGTGATAGCCCAGCATGGCGTTTTCGTTTTCCTCGAAAGGCAGCACGAGACCGACATGGTGGCGGTCTTCCGGCACATGGGCCATGCCGCGTTCGCGCAGGTCGGCAGGGTCGGCCGCACCCGTCAGGTCCACCGGTTCGCCATCCAGCGTCACCGTTCCCGAAACCGCCTTCTGCACGCCGGTGATGGCGTCGAGAAGCTGCGACTGGCCGTTGCCGGCCACGCCCGCAATGCCGACGATCTCGCCCACGCGCACATCCAGCGACAGGTTGTCGACCATGGTGACGCCGCGCGAATCCTTGACCGTCAGTCCCTTGACCGAAAGAAGAACGTCACCCGGCGTCGCCTCGCCCTTTTCCACCTGCAGCAGAACGCGCCGGCCCACCATGAGCTCGGCCAGTTCTTCCACATTGGTCTCGGAGGTCTTGCGAGTGGCCACCATCGTGCCCTGGCGCATGACCGACACATTGTCGGTGATGGCCATGATCTCGCGCAGCTTGTGCGTGATGAGGATGATGGTCTTTCCCTCATCCTTAAGCTGCTCCAGAATGCGGAACAGATGGTCCGCCTCGGCAGGCGTCAGAACGCCGGTCGGCTCGTCGAGGATCAGAATGTCAGCGCCGCGATAAAGCGCCTTCAGGATCTCCACGCGCTGCTGCAGGCCCACCGGCAGATCTTCAATGATCGCATCGGGGTCCACTTCCAGCCCGTAGTCGCGCTCCAGCCGCTCAAGCTCCGAACGGGCCTTGGCGATGGAGGTGTTGAGCAGCGCTTCGCCCTCGGCCCCCAGAATGACGTTTTCCAGAACGGAGAAATTCTCCACAAGCATGAAGTGCTGATGCACCATGCCGATGCCCAGTGCGATGGCGTCGCTCGGCGTGTTGATGGTCGCCTTCCTGCCGGCCACCTCGATGCGCCCTCTGTCGGCCTGGTAGAAGCCGTAGAGGATCGACATCAGTGTCGATTTGCCGGCCCCATTCTCGCCAATGATGCCATGGATCGTTCCGGCGGTGATCTTCAGATCGATGTTGCGGTTTGCGTGAACCGCCCCAAAGCTCTTGCTGATGCCCTTGAGCTCGATTGCCGTGTCAGCCATCGGCGACCCACTTCCCCGTTTTTATCAATTGGTCAAATGCAGTATCACGGCGTTCCGCCACCTGCCAACCGCGCGCTGCGCGGCAGTAACGAAACGTCCCTTGGGGCACTCTCGACAAATCGGGCCTTGCTTGTCAATTTCCCGGCGCGAGAATGCACCGAAACCGCAGAAAGAAGCGTGCCATGACGGAAGACCGGATCACCCAGCTCGAAATCCTGGCCGCCGAGCAGGAAAAGACCATCGAAGAGCTTTCGACGGAACTCACCCGCCAGTGGCGCGAGATGGAGGCGCTGAAGAAAAAACTCCAGCGCCTGTCCGAGCGCTTCATGGAACTGGAAGAGCAGACGGCGGGCGACGTGCCGGTGACGAAGCCGCCGCACTGGTGAGGGGGGTAACCCTTGCCATTTTCACGGGCTGTTCCACGCGGGTTCACGCTTCCGGTGTCACCAGCGCCTCGAAAGCCCGGCGCATCTCGGTGCGGGCGGCGTGTTCGGATATTTGCCCGTCGAGCAGCGCGCGCGCCAGTTCTTCCACGGCCCCGAACAGCGCGATCATCCGGGCCTGCGCGGGCATGTCGCCTGCCGGAAAGCAGGGGGCGAGAAGCCGTGTCAGCATATCGCAGAAAGCGGTGCGGATTTCCGTGCCGATCATGCCGTGCTCGGGGTAGGAGCGTAGGGCGGCGATGGTCGCTTCGTAAACCCGCCCGTGCCGTGTGATGCAGGCGATATAGCTGTCGGCGAACATGTTTGCAGCATCGCGGGGCGTGGGCGGGCGGTGGGCCATGCCGGCTTCGAGATCGGCAAAGAGCCGCTGATCATAGCGCCGATAGAGCGCGAGCAGCAGCCCCATGCGGGTGCCGAACTGGCTATAGGTGACAGGCTTGGTGACGCCAGCGGCCTCGGCCAGCGTCTGGAGCGTCAGCGCATCGGAACCCCTGGTGGCCAGAATGTCCGCCGCAAGGTCGAGAAGGAGGTTGCGGCGGTCTTCGCGTTTGAGGCGCTTGCGCGGGGTGGCGCTATCCTGATTTTGCTGGCCTGACATGGCTTGCCTTATAGACAATCGCGATCATGCGGGCCAGCGGGCGGCGCGGTGACCGCCCGCCGGTCTGCATGTCAGTCGCGGTTCTGGAGCGGCACTTTCGGGAAGTCGATTTTCGGCTGCACGATGTTGTTGACCCAGTTGCTGAAGCTGTTCATCGCTGTCCATGCGCAGATCTGGATCAGCTTTTTCTCCGAAATGCCGGCCTGTGCGGCGCGTTCGAAATCATGCGTTTCCAGATTGCCGCGCTGTGCAATCAGGCGGAGCGCCAGGTCGATGACCGCCTGTTCGCAGGCGTCATCCGCCTCGCCGCGCTGTGCGGCGACGCATTCCTCGGCGCTCATGCCGGCTTTCTTGCCCGAGAAAGTGTGTCCGCTGACGCAGTAATGGCAGCCATTGCTGTTGGCCACGGCCAGCGAGATCATTTCGCGCTCGCGGACTGACAGATGGCTGGCTGCCTCCACGGCTTCCTGAAAGGCCAGATAGCCATTGAGCGTCGCGCCATCGATGCCGAGCGCGCCGAAGAAGTTCGGCACCATGCCGTACTGGGCTTTGAAGCCTTCGAGGGTCGGGGTGGCGGCTTCATCGGCCGTTTCGATGGTGACCGGGGTCATTTTCAGCATGGGGTTCTCCATGGGGGATTCGGGAATGGGGAGGAATTGGGTCGAAGTTCAACGCGCGGGCGCTTGAGCCTGCGTTGGGGTTCGTATGTGTAAGACCGGAAGAGAGACGGTGCGTGTAAGCTTGGCCGTCAACCCGCGATCTATCCCATCGCGGGAGGGCAATGGGTGCAGCGGGGGCGGGCGGGTGCTGAGGCCCGCGTGTGCCGGTCAGCGGCCTGGTTTACGAACTGCATGATCCTGTCCACGGTTTGCGGCGTGCCGCGTGTTGTACAGTCGCTATATACTTATGGTAACTTAATTTGCAAGAGCCCTGAAGGGATGGTGAAGTCCCGTGGCGGCTGCCCTGAGAGACGGCAACGAGAGGCCCGTCGAAGAGCCTTCGGCTGGACACGCCAGCCAGTGGCGCGTGAAGGAGGCGCCTTAGATGGGCTCGAACGCTTTGAACGCCTCTGGGAACAATTCATGGAACTGGATGAGAAAACAGCCGGCGACGCGCCCGTGGCGAGCCGCCACACTGATGAGGGCTTTTCGCTTTTACGCGGTAGCCACAAAGGTGGCGGGCAGTCCGGGCGCCCTGTGCAGCCCGGATTCCAGGGAAGGGCGTTCGGCGGTGCTCAGGGCCGCGGCCATCCGCTCGCAAGCCTGTCGAGGACCTGCATGAATGGCGCAGGGAGGTTATCGGGCGTTTCCTGGTATTATGGCCGGTTCACGGCTTCTATTTATAAGTAAAGAATTTCATTTTCTCTTGAAGGTGGGATAAGTGCGTTATCACAAGGGCGTTTGACACGCCTAGAACGATGGGCAGAATGCACTTATCCTGAAGCGCTTCGTAGATTATAAAATTTGCAACGGCAATTGTAATCAATGCGAAGGCAAACTGAATCGCTTTTATCATAATTTTCTCTCTTGAATAAAAACTATATTGCCATTCGTCGGCGATCCCGTTGATTTACATAGAAGAAGGCGTCGCCAGATGGCGAAGGCTGTATCAAATGCAGCTCCGGCGGCGTCTGAGGCGCAGGAGTAGGTTGCGTTTGTGGTTGTGGCGTTATGAGGTTTCGGATGCCAAAGGTAAGAAGCTAAGCATATTTTTCATAATAGATTTGAAAAATTCTAATTTTTACTAGGTAATTAGCAGCGCTCTTTAAAATAATGCGAATTTCCATTTGGTCAACTTGGTATTTCGAATAAATAGATTACGTTATGTTCTGTATTTGATTTTGAGGAAACCTGCTTCATCTCAAAAAGACAGGCATTAAAAAACCCCGCCGGATCGCTCCGGCGGGGTCTTTGTTTTCAGGCCTGATCGGCTGACGATTACTCGTCGCCGCCCTGCTTCTTCAGGGCTGCGCCCAGAATGTCGCCGAGCGAAGCGCCGGAGTCGGTGGAACCGAACTGTGCGACAGCTTCCTTCTCTTCGGCGATTTCCAGCGCCTTGATCGAGACGTTGATGCGACGGGTCTTCTTGTCGAAGACGGTGACGCGGGCGTCCACCTTCTGGCCGACGGAGAAACGCTCGGGGCGCTGCTCTGCACGGTCACGCGACAGGTCGGAGCGCTTGATGAAGCTCTCGACGTCGTGATCGACCAGCAGAACCTCGAGGCCGCCGTCTTTCACGCCGGTCACTTCACAGGTCACAACCGCGCCCTTGCGCAGTTCGCCGGAAGCAGCGGCTTCGCCGATGGAGTCATGACCAAGCTGCTTGATGCCGAGAGAGATGCGCTCCTTGTCGACGTCCACGTCGAGAACCTGCGCCTTCACCACGTCGCCGCGGTTGTACTCTTCGATCACCTGCTCGCCCGGACGGTTCCAGTCGAGATCGGAAAGGTGGACCATGCCGTCCACGTCGCCGTCCAGGCCGATGAACAGACCGAACTCGGTCTTGTTCTTGACCTCGCCCTCGACAACGGAGCCGACGGTGTGGTTGCGGGCGAATGCCTCCCACGGGTTCTCGAGCGTCTGCTTGAGGCCCAGCGAGATGCGGCGCTTCACCGGATCCACTTCCAGCACGACAACTTCGACTTCCTGCGTGGTGGAAAGGATCTTGCCCGGATGAACGTTCTTTTTCGTCCAGGACATTTCCGAAACGTGGATCAGGCCTTCGATGCCCGGCTCCAGCTCCACAAACGCACCGTAGTCGGTGATGTTGGTGACGCGACCCAGAACCTTCTTGCCAAGCGGGTACTTGCCGCCGATGCCGTCCCACGGATCGGCTTCGAGCTGCTTCATGCCCAGCGAGATGCGGTGGGTTTCCTGGTTGATGCGGATGATCTGCACCTTGACCGTCTGACCGATGTTGAGGATCTCGGTCGGATGGTTGACACGACGCCATGCCATGTCGGTGACGTGCAGCAGGCCGTCGATGCCGCCCAGGTCAACGAACGCACCGTAGTCGGTGATG
Organism: Nitratireductor sp. PBL-C9; assembly: GCF_050877045.1. NCBI lineage: Bacteria > Pseudomonadati > Pseudomonadota > Alphaproteobacteria > Hyphomicrobiales > Phyllobacteriaceae > Nitratireductor > Nitratireductor sp. PBL-C9. Next base: position 73,046 of record NZ_JBPAXW010000006.1, on the reverse strand, counting down.
TTCTTGACCACGCCTTCGACCACCTGACCCTCTTCGAGGTTCTGGACGATCTCGGAGCGCTGCTCTGCGCGGCTCTCTTCGAGAACCGTGCGGCGGGACACGACGATGTTGCCGCGGCGCTTGTCCATCTTGAGGATTTCGAAGGGCTGCGGGGTGTGCATCAGCGGGGTGACGTCGCGGATCGGACGAATGTCGACCTGCGAACGCGGCAGGAAGGCCACGGCGCCGTCCAGATCGACGGTGAAGCCGCCCTTGACCTGGTTGAAGATGAAGCCCTCGACGCGCTCGCCGGCGTTGAACTTCGCTTCCAGCTTGACCCAGCTTTCCTCGCGGCGTGCTTTCTCGCGGCTCAGCATTGCCTCGCCAAGCGCGTTCTCGATGCGCTCGACATAGACTTCAACTTCGTCGCCGACCTTGAGGTCCGATTCCTTGCCCTTCGCGCCGAATTCCTTCAGCGGGACACGGCCCTCGACCTTGAGGCCGACATCGACGATCGCCATGTCTTTTTCGATGGCGGTGACGATGCCCTTTACGACGGAGCCTTCAGCGGCGTCGCGTTCGTTGAAGGATTCTTCGAGAAGGCTCGCGAAATCATCGCGAGACGGATTGAATTCTGACATTGATGCTCCTGAAACGCCCTGTTTTTCAAAACGGGGCAAAGCGCCGGTGGTTCGTGTTGCGTTTGTCCAGCCACGCATCCGAGCGGATCGCTCTATGGCCGCCTGAGCGGCAGATCCGGCGCAAAGAATGCGTGGCAGACGATTTTTCTCAGTCTTCTTTTCGAGCCGCCAGCCTGGCATCCACCAGTTTGCAGGCAGCCTGAAACGCCGTCTCTATATCCATTTCGCTCGTATCGAGCAAGTGCGCATCGTTCGCGGGCCTCAGCGGACTGTCCTCGCGACCCATGTCGCGGGCGTCCCGCCGCTCGATATCGGCCAGGATCCGGGCATAGTCGGCAGTGCCACCGCCGGCCTCGATTTCACGCCAGCGGCGGGTGGCGCGCACCTCGGGGCTCGCGATCACATAGAGCTTCACATCGGCTTCAGGGCATACCACCGTGCCGATGTCGCGGCCGTCGAGCACCGCGCCGGGCGGGGTTGCGGCGAAGGCGCGCTGCTTGTCCACCAGCGCCGTGCGCACCGGCGTCATCACAGCCACTTTCGAAGCGGCCTCGCCAATGCCGTGGGCGGAAAGCACTGCCCGGTCGAGCGCGCCCAGATCGAGCGCGCGCGCCGCGCGTTCGGCAATCGCCACATCGTCAAGCGGTTCGTCCGCGTCGATCAGCGCCTTGGCCACACCGCGATAGGTGAGGCCGGTGTCGAGATGGTGCAGGCCATACTGGCTGGCCAGCCGGCGTGCGAGCGTGCCCTTGCCGGAAGCGGCGGGGCCGTCGATGGCGATGGTGAACTTGTCTGGCATTCCCGTCATACCGAGCGCGTTATGCCTCCGTCGATGCGTATGTTCTGGCCGGTGATGTATCCCGACTTCTCACCGGCCAGGAAGGCGATGAGTTCGGCAACTTCTTCTGCGGAGCCGTAGCGGCCCATGGGGATGCGCGAGCGCCGTTCTTCCTTCTCGGGCAGCGAGTCGATGAAACCCGGCAGCACGTTGTTCATGCGCAGATTGTCTTCGGCATATTTGTCGCAAAAGAGCTTGGTGAAGGCCGCCAGCCCTGCCCGGAACACGCCCGATGTGGGGAATGCGGCTTCCGGCTCGAACGTGGCGTAGGTGGAGATGTTGACGATCGAGCCCGATTTCTGCGCCTGCATGATCGGGGTGACGAGCCGTGTCGCGCGCACCACGTTGAGCAGGTAGAAATCCATGCCCGTGTGCCAGTCCCCGTCCGAAAGCGCCAGCACGTCGCCCTTGGGGCCGTGGCCAGCGCCATTCACCAGCGCATCGATGCGGCCGAAGCGCTCCATCGTCGCGTCGGTGAAGCGCTTGAGGTCATCCGTGGAAAGGTTGGAGCCGGTGAAGCCCAGCCCGCCCAGTTCCCTGCCCAGCGCCTCGCCCTTGCCGGAGGACGACATGACGGCGACCTGATAGCCGTTTTCGGCCAGCTTGCGGGCTGCAGCAGCGCCCATGCCGCTGCCGCCGCCGACAATCATGGCTGTTTTCCCGGTGCTCATGCCGTTTCCTCCCGTGCAGGTATTTCGTGTCAGTCCAGCTTTGCACCCAGTCGCGTCATCAGGGCGGTGAAGTCGGGGAAGCTGGTTGCGATCATCGCCTGGTCGTCGATGGTCACCGGCTTCTCGCTCGCCAGGCCCATCACGAGGAAGCTCATGGCGATGCGGTGGTCGAGATGCGTCTTGACCGTTCCGCCGCCAAGGCCCTTGCCGCCGGGGCGGCCCGTCACGCGCAGGGTTGCTTCGCCTTCTTCGCAGTCGACGCCATTGGCCTTGAGGCCGTCGGCAACGGCGGAAAGCCGGTCGGATTCCTTGACGCGCAGCTCTTCCAGCCCCTGCATCAGCGTGTCGCCCTCGGCAAAGCAGGCTGCCACGGCGAGCACCGGGTATTCATCAATCATCGACGGCGCGCGGTCTTCGGGCACGGTCACGCCCTTCAGTTCGGAGCCGCGCACGCGCAGATCCGCCACGTCTTCGCCGCCCTCATTGCGGCGGTCGAGAATCTCGATATTCGCGCCCATCTCGATCAGCGTGGTCACGAGGCCGGTGCGGGTCGGGTTCATCAACATGTTTTCGATGACCACGTCTGAGCCCGGCACGATCAGCGCCGCCACCAGCGGGAAAGCGGCCGAGGACGGGTCGCCCGGAACGGCGATGGTCTGGCCCGTCAGCGTCGGCTGGCCTTCGATGCGGATGTGGCGCACGCCGTCGGCGTCGGTCTCCACTTCCAGCGATGCGCCGAAGCCGGCCAGCATCTTTTCGGTGTGGTCGCGGGTCGCCACGGGTTCGATCACGGTGGTCACGCCGGGCGTGTTCAGCGCGGCCAGAAGCACGGCGGATTTCACCTGTGCAGACGGCATCGGCACCCGGTAGCTGATGGGGGCAGCGTGCTTGGGGCCGCGCAGCGTGATCGGCAGGCGGTCGCCCGGCTCGGCGGAAACGACCTGCAGACCCATTTCCTTCAGCGGATCGAGCACGCGGCCCATCGGGCGCTTGGAAAGCGAGGCGTCGCCGATGAAGCGCGTGGTCATGTCGTAGGAGCCGACAAGGCCCATGGTCAGGCGCACGCCGGTGCCGGCATTGCCGAAGTCGAGCGGCTCTTTGGGTTCCAGCAGCGCGCCGTTGCCCGTGCCGATGGCGATCCATTCATCGCCGCGCTTTTCGATTTTCGCGCCCATGGCCTTCATGGCCTCGCCGGTGCGCAGAACGTCTTCGCCTTCCAGAAGGCCGGTGATGCGCGTCTCGCCCGCAGCCAAGCCACCAAACATCAGCGCCCTGTGCGAGATCGACTTGTCGCCGGGCACCCGGGCCCGGCCGGAAAGGGCGTCGGATTTGCTGGCGCTCATGGGGCGCGGTTCATGATCGTGCATTGCGTGGTCCTTGGCGATATGCATGCTGCCGGGCGGCAGATTATTCGAGGATTTTCACAGCTGGCTCTAGCATGATGGCGATAGCTGGTCATCCCCCGGTTGACGGATGGCCCCTGACGGGGTTGTAAAGAGAGTGCGCCTTCGCAGGAGAGGCATAATCCAGGGTTCGCATTAAGCTTTGACAGGTGCTCGACTTGCCGTTATGGGGACCAAAATTTTCAAGTAGGCAGGAAGCGCTTCCGGTGCCGGCCGCGATGGAGCCGTCGCAGGCTGGGCCGACCGCAAGACGATGAGGCAGCAAGGTGGCTAAACCGGAACTCGGAACAAAACGCATCTGCCCGGAGACGGGCCGTAAATTCTACGATCTGAACAAGGATCCGATCGTGTCGCCCTATACGGGGCAGACCTATCCGCGCAGCTTCTTTGAAGCTGTCTCCGACACTTCCGTGGAAGAAGAAGAGGAAGTGGAAGAGAAGGAAGTGGATGGCGAGGGCGAAGGCCCCGAAGTGGTTTCGCTCGAGGATGCCGATGATGAGGCGACCTCCAGCAAGAAGTCGGAAATCCCGGATCTCGACGACGATGACGACGACGATGATGTCGATCTCGGCGACGATGATGACGACACGTTCCTCGACGATGATGATGACGACGACGACGACGATATGAAAGACATTATCGGCGTTGGCGACGACGAAGACGAAAGCTGATTTTTCAGCACCTGCGGGAAGAAAAACCCCAGCCAGCGTTAAAATCGACGCACAGGCGAAAAACGGGGCTTGATCTTCCCGCCGGGCGGGTTTAGAAGCCGCCCACACGGTTGGCCCAGCGGGCCGGCCGGACCTCTTCGCCGGAGACGGCGACCGGCCAAATCGCCGGAGTGTGGGGCCATAGCTCAGTTGGGAGAGCGCTTGAATGGCATTCAAGAGGTCAGGGGTTCGACTCCCCTTGGCTCCACCAAATTTTCTCTGATCTCAGACACACAGAACCGGTCAAGCCGAAGTTGCTTCTTCTTCCGCGGCTTTTGCACAGTCAATCCGGTTGCGTGTTGCGACATATGGCCTTGAGCGATGTGGACGCACAGGCCGTCACAGCCGTCCGTCGGGCTGCATGAAATGTCGCAGGCAGAGGCCCGGCCCCAGCGTGAATTCAAGCCCGGACGCCTTGCTCCCCAAACGCATCTTTTGCCCTCTGCCCGAAAGCCGTCGAGCCTCTCGCAGTGTTCCGCTCAGCGGTAATGCATCCTAGCGGTGTTTGCTGCGAATTTCTTGCAACCTTAGGAAATCCTCCCCGAAAGCGTTTGACGTATACGGAAATTCGTTGCCAAATGCCGCGTCTCTCATCCGTTCGTCGGATGATATGAAAGCAAAATGGGAGTGAGGGAAAATGTTGAAATCCCTGGTACGGCCGCTGCTCGCGGGTACGATTCTGGTCTCGACGGCGATGGCAGCGTCCGCCGTGACCTATGTACGCGGCAATGACGGCGATCCGGAAACGCTGGACCAGCACAAGACGTCGCTTGTTGCCGAAGCCCACCTGATGCGCGATCTCTATGAAGGCCTGGTCGTCTATGACGCCAACGCCAAGATCATTCCGGGTGTGGCCGAGGAGTGGAGCGTGTCCGATGATGGCACCGTCTACACCTTCAACCTGCGCGACGATGCAAAATGGTCGAATGGCGACCCGGTGGTGGCTGAGGATTTCGTGTTCTCGCTGCGCCGTATCATGATGCCCGACACGGGCGCGAAATACGCCAACATCCTCTACCCGATCAAGAACGCCGAGGCGATCAACAAGGGTGAGATGGAAGCCGATCAGATGGGCGTGAAAGCCGTCGATGATCGCACGCTTGAGATTACGCTCGAGCAGCCGACCCCGTTCTTCCTGGAGCTTCTCACGCACCAGACCGGCCTGCCGGTGAACCCGAAGGCCGTCGAGGCGCATGGCACGGATTTCGTGCAGCCCGAAAACATCGTCACCAACGGCGCCTACAAACTCGTTTCCTTCACGCCGGGCGACAAGATCGTCATGGAGAAGAACGAGAACTTCCATGACGCCGACAATGTCCAGATCGACACGATCGAGTACATTCCGTTCGAAGACCGCGCGACCTGCGTGCGCCGCTTCGAGGCCGGCGAGGTTCAAAGCTGCTCCGATCTTCCGACCGAGCAGATCAAGTCCATGAAGGAGCGTCTGGGCGATCAGGTTCGCATTTCGCCCTATCTCGGCACCTACTATTACTCGCTCAACATGAAGCGCGATGTCATGTCGGACCCGAAGGTGCGGCAGGCGCTCGCCATGGTCATCGACCGTGAGTTCCTGGGCGACGAGATCTGGGCCGGCGCGATGCTGCCCGCCTATTCGCTGGTTCCGCCCGGCATCGGCAATTATGAAGGCGGCGGTTCGCCGGCCGAGTGGGCCGACATGTCCCTGCTCGATCGCGAAGACAAGGCCATCGAGCTGATGACGGAAGCCGGCTACGGCCCGGACAATCCGGTCACGGTCGAGCTTGCCTACAACAACTCCGAGAACCACAAGAACACGGCAACTGCGATTGCCGACATGTGGAAGCCGCTCGGCGTCAATGTCGAATTCAATGTCCGCGACCTGTCCGCTCACTATGCGAACCTGCGCGACCAGAAGGATTTCGACGTGGCGCGCGCCGGCTGGATCGGCGACTACTCCGACCCGCAGAACTTCCTGTTCCTGGTCGAGAGCGACAACACCGGCTTCAACTACGCCCAGTATGAGAACCCGGACTATGACGCACTGATGGACAAGGCCGCTGCCGAGACCGATCTGGTCAAGCGCGCCGAGATCCTGCGCGAGGCAGAAGCGACGTTCATGGCAGACATGCCCTACATCCCGCTTCTGTTCTACTCGTCCCTGTCTCTGGTGTCGCCCAAGCTCAATGGCTGGGAAGACAACATCCAGAACGTCCATGGGACGCGCTTCATGAGCATCAGCGAGTAACAACAGCGTTCGATCTTTCCGCCCGGCCCCTTCGTGGGCCGGGCGGTTTCGAACACATATGAGAGTTGGTAGCGATGCTCGGTTATGCCGTGCGCCGTCTTCTTGGCGCTATTCCGACCCTGTTCCTCATTGTCACCTTCGCCTTCTTCCTCATGCGGGTGGCGCCGGGCGGTCCCTTCGACCGCGAGCGCACGCTGGAGGCCAAGGTCCTGGAAAACCTCAACCGCGTTTTCCACCTCGATAAGCCACTTTGGGAACAGTATTTCTATTATCTCGGCAACCTCGCCCGTGGCGATCTGGGTCCGAGTTTCATCTATCGGGATTTCTCCGTTCAGCAATTGATCGGCAATGGTCTGCCCGTGTCCATCCAGCTCGGTGGCATGGCCCTGCTTGTTGCGCTGCTGATCGGTAGTGTGCTCGGCAGTATTGCCGCGCTGCGCCAGAATTCCTGGGTCGACTATTCGGTCATTGCGGTCGCCACTTTCGGCATCACCGTGCCGAACTTCGTCGTCGCCCCGCTTCTGTCGCTGATTTTCGGCGTCTGGCTCAGCCTGTTGCCGGCCGGCGGCTGGAGCAGTCCTGAATCCATGGTGCTGCCCGTCATCACGCTCGCCCTGCCGCAGGTGGCCATCATCGCCCGCCTGATACGCGGCTCCATGATCGAGGCGTTGCGTTCCGACCATGTGCGCACGGCGCGGGCCTATGGCCTGCCGACGCGCATGATCGTGGTCGTGCATGCGTTGCGGGCGGCCTGTCTGCCGGTGATTTCCTATCTCGGGCCTGCGGCTGCCGCGCTGCTGACAGGGTCCGTGGTGGTGGAAACCATCTTCGGCCTGCCGGGCATCGGCCGTTACTTTGTCCAGGGCGCCCTGAACCGCGATTACACGCTGGTCATGGGCACCGTCATCATCATCGCCGTCTTCGTGGTGGTCTTCAACCTGATCGTCGACCTCCTCTATGCGGCGCTGGATCCGAGAGTGCGTTATGACTGACATCGCCACCGGCCCAATGCCGCCAGAGGGCGAGCTGCCGACCACCAAGAGCCGTTCGGCCTGGGAGACGGCTTTCATGCGGCTGCGCAAGAACCGCGCAGCCATGGCCAGCCTGTTCGTTCTGATCCTGTTCGTTTTCGCGGGCATCTTCGGGCCGATGCTGGCGCCGCATCCCTATGCGCGCGTCTATTCGGACTTCGTGAAGGTGCCAGCGAGCCTCGAGCCCTATCCGCGTCAGGCAGAAATCGTGCCGCTGGCCGAGTCCGCCCTGTCGCGGGCGCGGCTTGAAACCAGTTCCATCGAGCTTGATGGCGACAGGGTGCGGATCGAAGCAACATCCAGCCGCGAGATCGATCCGCGCGTGACGCGCTATCTCGACCGCTCGGATCTGTTCTCGAACGCCCGTGTGGTCGAGCAGGCCGGCGACAACAAGTCGATCATCATGGAGGCAGACGTCCAGCGTCTGCGTTTCATATTCGGCACGGATGCAAACGGGCGCGACCTGTTTGCACGCGTGCTGATCTCGATCCGCATTTCGTTGATGATCGGCGCGCTCGCCACGGGCGTGGCGCTGTTGATCGGCGTGATCTACGGAGCCACCGCCGGCTTCCTGGGCGGGCGCATCGACAACGTGATGATGCGCATCGTCGACATACTGTACTCGCTGCCCTTCACCTTCTTCGCCATCCTTCTGGTGGTGTTCTTCGGCCGAAACGTGGTCCTGATGTTCATTGCCGTCGGCGCGGTCGAGTGGCTGGACATGGCGCGTATCGTGCGTGGCCAGACCATCGCGCTGAGAAGGCGTGAGTTCGTGCAGGCGGCCGAGGCGCTGGGTGTCGGCTCAAGCGGCATCCTGAAGCGGCACATCATCCCCAACACGCTCGGCCCGGTGATCATCTACATGACGCTGCTGGTGCCCAAGGTCATTCTTCTGGAGAGCTTCCTCTCCTTCCTCGGCCTGGGCGTTCAGGAGCCGCTGACCAGTCTGGGCGTGCTGATCTCCGAGGGCGCGCGCAACATGCGCGGGGCGGCCTACATGCTGCTCTATCCGTCGCTGGCGCTGACCGCGCTCCTGTTTGCGCTCAACTTCCTGGGCGATGGCCTGCGCGATGCGCTCGATCCGAAGGACCGCTGACATGAAGCAGCAGAACGAGGAACGCATCTTCGACATAAGCGACATTCGCGTCACCTTCGACACGCCCGATGGCGCAGTCGAGGCGGTGCGTGGTGTGGACATGCATGTGAACGCCGGCGAAACGGTCGCCGTCGTGGGCGAATCGGGGTCCGGCAAGAGCCAGATCATGATGGCGTCGATGGGGCTTCTGGCGTCCAACGGCTCCGTCTCCGGTTCCGTCAGCTATCGCGGGCAGGAACTCATCGGCCTGCCGCGCGCGAAGCTCAACAAGATCCGCGGCGCGAAGGTCACCATGATCTTCCAGGAGCCGATGACCTCGCTTGATCCGCTCTACACGATCGAGCGGCAGATCTGTGAGCCGATCCGGGTTCATGGCGGGCTTTCGGCCGGGGCGGCGCGCAAGCGTGCGCTGGAGCTTCTCAAGCTCGTCCACATTCCCGATCCCGAGCGACGGATGAAATCCTATCCGCACGAAATGTCCGGTGGCCAGCGTCAGCGCGTGATGATCGCCATGGCGCTCGCCAACGATCCGGACCTGTTGATCGCCGACGAACCGACGACGGCGCTCGATGTGACCATTCAGGCCGAGATCCTCGGCCTGCTGGCCGAACTGCAGAAGAAGCTCGGCATGGCCATTCTCTTCATCACGCATGATCTCGGCATCGTCGAAGCTTTTGCCGACCGGGTCTATGTGATGCAGAAGGGGCTCGTGGTGGAGACGGGCGAGACTGCCGATATTTTCGAGCGGCCGCAGGAGGACTACACCAGAATGCTGCTGGCGGCGGAGCCGGAAGGGCACAAGCCTCCGGTCGGCAACGACCAGCCCATCCTGCTCGATGCGAAGGATGTCTGCGTGACCTTCGTCGTGAAGGGCGGCTTCCTGTCCGGTCCGGGCTACGAGGTGAAGGCGGTGCAGAATGTCGGGCTGACGCTGCGCGCCGGCCAGACCATCGGCATTGTCGGCGAATCGGGGTCGGGCAAGTCCACGCTCGGCCGCGCGCTCCTGCAGCTTCTGCCGTCCGAGGGGCGGGTGGTCTATCAGGGCACGTCCATTCAGGGGTTTGACCGGGCGGCCATGCGGCCCTTCCGGCGCAATCTGCAAATGGTGTTCCAGGACCCCTATGGCTCGCTCAGCCCGCGCATGACGGTGGGCGAGATCATCACCGAGGGGCTGCTCGTTCATGAGCCGCAACTGTCCGCGCGCGAGCGCGACAAACGGGCCATTCAGGCGCTGGAGGAAGTCGGGCTCGACCCGTCCATGCGCAACCGCTTCCCGCACGAGTTTTCGGGCGGTCAGCGCCAGCGCATCGCCATCGCCCGCGCGGTGATACTCAAGCCCACCGTGATCGTGCTGGACGAACCGACCTCGGCGCTTGACCGTTCGGTGCAGAAGCAGATCATCACCCTGCTCAGGAGCATCCAGGAAAGCCACAACCTGTCCTTCATCTTCATCAGCCACGACCTGTCCGTGGTGAAGGCGCTGTCCGATTACGCCATCGTGATGCGTTCGGGCCAGGTCGTGGAAGAGGGGCTCACCAGCGACGTCTTCGATAATCCACAGAGCGATTACACGAAGGACCTGATGGAAGCAGCGTTCAATCTCAGGGAAGTCTTGCATCGCCAGGCAGCAGCCCGCGCATAGTATAAAACAGGGCTGTCCGCAGGATTGCGGGCAGCCCGTCATCGGTTTTCACTCCCCTCAATTACAGCCGCAAATATAAAGTTTCCGATTTTTCGGGAACTTTATCTCCCGCCGTCGCTTCTGCTAATGGAAACAATCGATTGCACAATCGATTGACTCTGCCGTGCGTCTGTTTCACGCTGGCCGGGTCGAACGACGACTGGGAGCAAGGAGGCGCGCTTGAGCGCACCCCAAATGATCGGCGCGAACAATGATGAGGCCATGCCCCTGCGGTGTGGCCATCTGCGTTCGTTCTGCTGGCAGCAGGCGTATATCGTCGCTGTCATCATGAGCGCCGCATCTTTCCCCCTGCTTCTCGGGCGCAGCAAAAAGCGCCGTCGTAGATTCCCGGCAAAAGCGCGTTTGCGCGGAATTGCGACCGTACCGGGCTGGTTTCCAGCCAGTTGACGCCGTTCGCCTGAATACGATTTGCCTTTAGCCGACAACGGCTTCTGGCGCGGATTCCCTTTTTGCCTAAACCAAGTACGTCAAAGACAGAGGAGAACAGAATGCGTTCCATCAAGACCCGCTTAAAGGCAGGCCTCGCCGGCGTCGCGATCTTTGCGGCCGGTGTAACCGCTGCCCAGGCGGACACCTGGAAATACGCTTTCGAAGAAGCGATGACCGACGTTCAGGGCGTCTACGCCCAGAAGTTCAAGGAAGAGATCGAGGCCAATTCGGACCACGAAGTCCAGCTCTTCCCGTTCGGCACGCTTGGCGAGTCTGCCGACATCATGGAGCAGGCACAGGCCGGCATCCTGCAGTTCGTTGACCAGTCCCCGGGCTTCACCGGCGCGCTGATCCCCGAAGCGCAGGTCTTCTTCGTGCCTTACCTGCTTCCGGCAAAGTCCGAAGAACTGGGCGACTTCTTCCGCAACTCCAAGGCCATCAACGAGATGTTCCCGGAGCTCTACGCTCAGCAGGGCCTCGAGCTTCTCACCATGTTCCCCGAGGGCGAAGTGGTGATGAACACCAAGGACCCGGTGGAGAAGCCGGAAGACCTGAACGAAGTGAAGTTCCGCGTCATGACCAACCCGCTTCTGGTGGAAAGCTACAAGGCATTCGGCGCAACGCCGACGCCGCTTCCCTGGGGCGAGGTCTATGGCGGCCTGCAGACCAACATCATTCAGGGTCAGGAAAACCCGCTGTTCTGGGTCGAGTCCACGAAGATGTATGAAGTGACCGGCGCGATCACCCTTACCGGCCACAACAACTTCACCACCGCTGTGATGGCCAACAAGGAATTCTATGATGGCCTGAGCGACGAGGAGAAGAAGCTCGTCCAGGACGCGTCTTCCGCAGCATTCGAGCACATCCTCGAATACCAGAAGGGTCTGAGCGAGGAATCGCTTGCGAAGATCAAGGAAGCCAAGCCCGAGATGACCATCAGCGACCTCACCGAAGAGCAGCGCGCTCCCTTCAAGGAAGCCGCCGCGCAGGTTGAGGCCAAGTTCATCGAGATGACCGGCGACAGCGGCAAGAAGATTCTTGACCAGATGAAGGAAGACCTGAAGGCCGCGACGCAGTAGCCCGCTGCCCGCAGCAAAAACAAGAAGAGCCCTGCGGCCCCTTTTGGGTTGCGGGGTTCCGTCATCTCACTGAGGGGAATGAAGATGGGCAGTGACGACGAAACATCTGAACAGCACAGCGAAACATACGAATCCACACTGCCCGGTGTGATCGGCATGTTCGACAATGCCATCAGCCGCATCGAGTCGGTGATGCTCGCGCTCGGCGTCATGCTCATGGCGCTCAACACCATCGCCAATGTGGTCAGCCGGGGCATCGGCCACACAATCTTTTTCTCCGAGGAGCTCAACAGCATCCTCATCATTCTCATCACCTTCGCCGGCATCGGCTATGCCGCGCGTCACGGGCGCCACATCCGCATGTCCGCTCTTTACGACGCCCTGCCGCCCAAGACGCGCAAGGTGCTGATGATCGTCATCACGGTCATCACCGCGCTGACCATGTTCGCGCTCTGCTATTTCGCGATTGGTTACATCGGCAAGGTGGCCAAGTCCGGTCGCATCCTGCCGGCCATGCAGATCCCCGTTTACTGGATCTATCTCTGGGTCCCTGTCGGCTTCTTCATCACCGGTGTGCAGTACGCGCTCACCGCGCTGAAGAACGTCGTCCAGAAGGACATCTATCTCTCCACGCATGTTCTGGAGGGATATGAAGAAGACGAAATCGAGATCTGACCGGGGCCAGCGACCATGACACTCAAAATCTCCACCATCATGATCGTGTTGCTGCTCTTCGGCTTCCCGATGATGATTCCGCTCATTCTGGGCGCGGGCTACGGCTTCTATGGCCTGTTCGGCGGTTTCGACCGCATGGACTTCATGGTTCAGCAGATGCTGGCCGGCATTCGCCCGGCGTCGCTGATCGCCGTGCCCATGTTCATCCTCGCCGCAGACATCATGACCCGTGGCCAGTCGGCCGACCGTCTGATCGACATGGTCATGAAGTTCATCGGCCACATCAAGGGCGGCCTGGCCGTCTCCACCGCCACCGCCTGTACGCTGTTTGGCGCGGTGTCCGGTTCGACGCAGGCCACGGTCGTTGCCGTCGGTTCGCCGCTGCGCCCGCGCATGCTCAAGGCCGGCTACAATGATTCCTTCGTTCTGGCGCTGATCATCAACGCCAGTGACATCGCCTTCCTGATCCCGCCATCCATCGGCATGATCATCTATGGCGTCGTCTCCAAGACCTCGATTGCAGAACTCTTCATCGCCGGCATCGGGCCGGGCCTTCTGCTTCTGGTCCTGTTCTCCGCCTATTGCATCGTCTACGCGACCATCAAGGGCGTGCCGACGGAACCAAAAGCGCCGTGGGGCGAGCGGGTCGCAGCCGTGCGGGCGGCCATCTGGCCGCTGTTCTTCCCGGTCATCATCGTTGGCGGCATTTATGGCGGCATCGTCAGCCCCACCGAGGCCGCGGCCATCTGTGTGGCCTATGCGCTGTTCCTGGAGCTGGTGATCTTCCGGTCGCTTTCCATTGCCGACATCTACAAGATCTCCAAGTCGACCGGCCTCATCACCGCGGTGGTGTTCATTCTGGTCGCAGCGGGCACGGCCTTTTCCTGGGTCATCTCCTTTGCCCAGATCCCGCAGGAGATCCTCGGCGCCATCGGCATTGACGAGATGGGACCGAAAATGGTCCTCGCGGTCATTTCGATCTCGTTCTTCGTCGGCTGCATGTTCGTGGACCCGATCGTGGTGATTCTCGTTCTGGTGCCGATCTTCGCGCCGGTGGTGGATTCGGTCGGTCTCGACAAGGTTCTGGTCGGCACGATCATCACGCTGCAGGTGGCCATCGGCTCTGCCACGCCGCCATTCGGGTGTGACATCTTCACGGCCATCGCCATCTTCAAGCGGCCCTATATGGACGTGATCCGCGGCATCCCGCCATTCACGCTCATCCTGCTTGGCGTGTCGGTCGCGCTGATCTTCATCCCGCAGATCGCCCTGTTCCTGCCCAGCCTGGCATTCGATTAGGAGACGCGTCATGTTCAAGAGAATACTTGTACCCGTCGACGGTTCGGAAAACGCGCTGAAGGCACTCGAGATGGGCGTTCAGATGCAGAAGACCACGGGCGCCGAGCTGATGACGCTCACCGTTTTCCGGCATCACAGCCTGCTTGAGGCGTCCATGTCGATGGTGCGGCCCGATGATCCGCAGAACATCGATGACGTGATGCGGGAGCACGCCAAGGAGATCGCCGATGCGGCCAAGAAGGCCGCATTGCAGATGGGGGCGGAAAACCCCCGCGCCTTCGTGAAGAACGGCCAGCCGGCGCGCACCATCGTCAAGTTCGCAAAGGAACGCGAGGTGGATCTGATCGTGCTTGGCAGCCGTGGTCTGGGCGATCTGGAGGGCTATCTGCTGGGCAGTGTGTCGCACAAGGTCACCAGTCTGGCCGGTTGCCCGGTCATGGTGGTCTAGTCAGTCTGCGGCCGGGCGGTTGCGCCCCAAGCGAAGCGTTCTGTTTGCGAATGCAATAAGGGCCGGTTCCCGCCATCGGGACCGGCCCTTATTCGTCGTGTTCCAAAAGCGATTCGGCGCTCTGCCCTGGCAGTCTCAAACCGGATCCGCTCCACCAATCGGCGGCGTGCCCGTGGGCTTGCGCCAGATGTGCCCGATACGCGTGCCAATTGCGGTCAGGGCATGCTTGAGGACCGCCGAACGGGCCTTGTTCGCCTGCCGCGCATAGCGCTGCATTTCAGGGCTGGAACCAACGCCCACCGTGTAGTGTGACATCAGAACCTCCTTGAGAGGGTTAGCAATGTAGAGAGTCTGCGGCGGTGTGCTGCCGGTTTCGGCCGGTCAACCCATCGCTACAGTTCCTATTTGGGGTCTATGGCCGTTTTACACAATAGAAATTATTCTTCCCGTTGTGTGCGTTTATGTTACGCTGAGGGCAGGGCCATTCCCCCCCTCCCCCCCCCCGGGATCAAGGGCTTGGACGCAGCAGGTCGCCGGTCGATCGAGCGTCCATCGGATCGGCCCGGCGAGCATATCCGCGCAAATCAGGCCGACCATTGCGGCCATAGGAAGAGGTCCTGACCCCAAGCCATGCGCCAGCGTCTGCCCAATCTCAACGCCGTTCGGGCGTTCGATGCCGCCGCCCGGCACCAGAGCTTCTCGCGCGCCGCCGAAGAGCTTGGCGTCACCCATGCCTCCGTCAGCCGACACATCAAGAATCTCGAAGCCGATCTCGGCATGCCGCTGTTCGAGCGGCGGCACCGGCAGGTGGCGCTCACACCGGGGGGCGCGCGCTATGCGGAAATCGTCGCCGATGCGCTGATGCTCATCTCGCTGGATACGGGCACGCGCGCCACGCGAAACGCGAAGGGCAGGGTGGTGCTGGAATCCGATTCGGACCTGGCGGCCCTCTGGCTCATGCCGCTGCTCACCGACGAAGTTCTGGAAACGCTGGGCATCGAGCTGGAACTACGCTCCTATCCCGAGCCGCCGCGCACCATCGCGCCCGACACGGATCTGGCGCTCACCTGGGGGCGGCTCGATGTGCCGGGCTATTCACGTGAGCCATTTCTGGATTTCACGATCTTCCCCGTCTGCACGCCGGAGCGCGCAGAGCATGTGCGCACCCACGGGCTCATCGCCAACAAGCTGATCTACGACCGGGGCGTCAACACATGGGACGAGCTTCTGCGGCGTCAGGGGTCCAGCCTCAGCGCCGCATCGGGCCATCTCATCTTTCACCGCACGCAGCTTTGTCTAGAGGCTGCGGCGCGCGGGCTCGGCGTGGCGCTGGGCGATGATGTCACGGCGGCGGCCATGCTGCGCGACGGGCGTCTGGTGCGGCCCTGCGGCCCGTCCGTGCCCGGACGCAACAGCTATTATCTCTCCTCGGTGTCGCGCGGGCCTGTCAGCCCCTCCGTCATCGCCATGCGCACATGGCTTCTGGAGAAGGCGGAGGAGCATGTGCGCTGGGCGGAAGAGGCAGGCTATGCTCTGCCGAAGAGCCCCTAGAGCAATTTCGCTGAAACGCGAAAACACCCTGGCTCTTTGTTTTAACGCGATTCCGGACGGAAAACCGGTTCCCACTTTTCCTGGAATTGCTCTGGCCGCACGCTTTCAGGCGCTGCAGCTTTGATCACAAAAAAAAGCCCGGGGCCTCTGCGGTCCCGGGCTTTTCAATGTCTGTCAGGCTGAGGCGCTTCAGGCGGCCTTTTCAGCCAGCCGCTTGCGGATGCTTTCCACATCGGCGCGCGGCGTCGCTGCAAAGAGCGACCGGGTGTATTCGTGCTGCGGGTCGGAGAACACCGCATCGCGGGTTCCGTACTCCACGGCTTCGCCGAAATACATCACCATCACCTCGTCTGCGATGTAGCGCACCACCGAAAGGTCGTGGCTGATGAAGACATAGGTGAGGCCGAACTCTTCCTGAAGGTCCGCCAGAAGGTTCAGCACCTGCGCCTGCACCGAAAGATCGAGCGCGGAAACCGGCTCGTCCAGCACCAGCAGGCGTGGCCGCAGCATCAGCGCGCGCGCGATGGCGATGCGCTGGCGCTGGCCGCCCGAGAACATGTGCGGATAGCGGTTGAAGTGTTCGGCCTGCAGGCCAACCTTCAAGAGCATCTCCATGGCGCGTTCGCGCCGTTCCTGGGCAGGAACCTTCTCGTTGATGATCAGCGGCTCCATCAGAACGTCACCGATCTTCTGGCGCGGGTTCAGCGAACCATAGGGGTTCTGGAAAACGATCTGCACCTTGCGGCGCATTTCGGGATCCACGCCCTTCTTGCCGATCTCAACCGGCTTGCCGTCGATCAGCAGTTCACCGGAGGTGGGCGCATCGATCATCGTCATGATGCGGGCGAGGGTGGATTTGCCACAGCCCGATTCGCCGACGATGGCCAGCGTCTTGCCCTTCTCGACCTTCAGGTCGACGCCTTTCAGCGCATGGACGGTGCGGCCTTTTCCAAAAAAGCCGCCGCCGATGTGATAGTCGCGCGTAATGCCGCGCGTCTCCAGGACGATCTCGCTCATGGGCGGGCTCCTGTCTGCGGCGCTTCATCGAACACGAAGTCGGAGACGGTCGGCAGGCGGTCGCCCGTCGCATTCTCCGGCAGGGCCGAAAGCAGCGCCTTGGTGTAAGGGTGCTGGGGCTTTTCAAACAGCGAAAGCACGTCGGCTTCCTCCATCTTCTTGCCCTTGTACTGCACGATCACACGGTCGGCCGTTTCCGCCACCACGCCCATGTCATGGGTGATCATGATCATGCCCATGTCCTTCTCGACCTGGATCGACACCAGAAGATCGAGAATCTGCTTCTGGATCGTCACGTCGAGCGCGGTGGTCGGCTCGTCGGCGATGAGAAGCTTGGGATCACAGGCAATCGCCATGGCGATCATCACGCGCTGGCACTGGCCGCCGGACATCTGGTGCGGATAGGCGCTCAGCCTATCGGCGGCATTGGGCAGGCCCACGGCCTCGAAGAGTTCCACCGTCCGGTCGCGCCGCTGGCGGGACGTCAGATTGGTGTGCATCTTCAGCGTTTCATCGATCTGGAAGCCGACCGTGAAGCACGGATTGAGGCTGGCGATCGGCTCCTGGAAGATCATGGCGATGTCCTTGCCGACGATCTTGCGTCGCTCGGCAGGAGACAGGTTCATGATGTCGCGGCCCTGGAAGAGCATCGCATCCGCCTTGACCTTCGCGGTCCAGGGCAGAAGCCCCATGACCGCAAGCATCGAAACGGATTTGCCCGAGCCCGATTCGCCGACGATGGCCAGCACCTCGCGCGCATCGACGGACAGCGAAACGCCATCCACCGCACGCAGGGTGCCACCCGCCGTTTCGAACTCGACGCTCAGATTGCGGATGTCGAGAAGAGCACCGTTCTTGTTACTCATGTCACGACCTCTTCAGCTTGGGATCGAGCGCATCGCGAAGACCGTCGCCCATCAGGTTGATGGCCAGAACGGTGATCAGGATGGCGAGACCCGGGAAGGTGACGACCCACCAGGCGCGCAGGATGAACTCGCGCGCTTCGGCCAGCATCGTGCCCCATTCGGGTGTGGGCGGCTGTGCGCCCATGCCCAGGAAGCCCAGCGCCGCCGCATCAAGAATCGCGGCCGAGAAGGAGAGGGCCGCCTGCACGATCAGCGGTGCGGTACAGTTCGGCAGGATGGTCTTGAACATCAGCCGGATGTTGCCCGCGCCGGCAACGCGTGCCGCCGTCACATAGTCGCGTCCCTTCTCCGACATCACCGCAGCGCGCGTCAGGCGCACATAGTGCGGCTGCTGCACAAGCGCGATGGCGATCATCGCGTTGACGAGGCCCGGTCCCAGAATGGCGACCAGAACCAGCGCCAGAAGCAGCGACGGGAAGGCGAGGATGATGTCCATCACGCGCATGATGACCGTGTCGACCGCGCCGCGGAAATAACCGGCGATGAGGCCGATCAGAATACCCACGGAGACGGCGACCGACACCACCACCACGCCGATGAACAGCGAGAAGCGCGCGCCATAGATCAGGCGTGAAAGCACGTCGCGGCCCACGGCGTCGGTGCCGAGGATGAACGACCAGTTGCCGCCTTCCTCCCAGACCGGCGGCAGCAGGAAGAAGCCGCGGTTCTGCATGGTCGGGCTGTGCGGTGCGAGCACCGGCGCAAAAATGGCGATCAGAACGATTGCGATGAAGACATAGAGGCCGATCACGGCGCCACGGTTCTGGCTGAAATAGTACCAGAACTCCGCAAGACGGGCGCGCCGTGAGACCGCGATGACCGTGCCGCCTTCGAGACCGACGGCGGCATTCGGGTCTTTTGTGTTTGTCGAGGTCATGGTCAGTGCCTGATTCTCGGATTGATCAGACCGTAGAGGACGTCCACGATCAGGTTCACGATCATGATGATGGCGGCAATGAGCAGAAGTCCGCCCTGCACCACCGCATAATCGCGCTTGAACACGCTATCGACCATCCACTTGCCGATGCCCGGCCAGGAGAAGATCGTCTCGGTCAGAATGGCGCCTGCGAGCAGCACACCCACCTGGAGACCAATGGTGGTCACCACGGGGATGAGAGCGTTGCGCAGCGCGTGCAGGCCGATCACCCGGCGGGGCGGAAGGCCCTTCGAGCGCGCCGTGCGTACATAGTCCTCGCCAAGCACTTCAAGCATGGCCGAGCGCGTCTGGCGGGCGATCACCGCAAGCGGGATCGTGGCCAGCACGATGGTCGGCAGGATGAGGTGCGAAACCGCCGATTTGAAGGCGCCGGGCTGGCCCGACAGAAGACTGTCGATCAGCATGAAGCCGGTCACGGGCGGGAAGAAGTAGAGCAGCGAGATACGGCCTGAAACCGGCGTCCAGCCAAGAATGCCGGAGAACAGGATGATCAGCAGCAGACCCCACCAGAAGATCGGCATGGAATAGCCGACAAGGGCTGCGCCCATCACCGTCTGGTCGAGCCAGGAGCCGCGCTTGACGGCGGCGATGACGCCGACGGGAACGCCGATGGCAATCGCCACGATGATCGCGGAGAGCGACAGTTCCAGCGTGGCCGGAAACAGCGTCAGGAACTCCTGAAGCACCGGGCGCTTGGTGACGATGGAGGTGCCGAAATCACCCTGCAGCAGGTCCGTCATGTAATGGAAATACTGAACGAACAGCGGCTGGTCGAACCCGTAGAGCGACTGAAGCTGCTGGTAGCGCTCCTCGCTCATGCCGCGTTCGCCGGCGAGAAGCATGATCGGATCGCCTGGCAGGAGGCGGATGAAGGCAAAGGCAACAATGGAGACCCCGATGAATGTGGGGATCAGCAGCGCCAGCCGTGAAAGAAAGAAACGGAGCATCTAATACACGACCGGCGACAGCTCGCGCTGCCGCCGGTTCCTGTCTCTGTTGTGGGGCCTACTCGGCGAGGTCTACGCCTTCAAAGGCGTGGCCACCGAGCGGGTCCATCTTGTAGCCGGTGACTTCCTTGCGCATCGGCATGTGAACCACGGAGTGCGCAATGGTTGCCCAGGGTGCTTCGCGCTTGAAGACGACCTGGGCCTCTTCATAGAGCTTGGCGCGCTCGTCCTGCGAGGAAAGCGTCTTGGCCTTCTGGATCAGACCCTCGAACTCCTCGTTGCACCACTGGGCGCGGTTGGAGCCGCCAACACCGTCACAGCCGAGCAGCACGGCGAGGAAGTTGTCCGGATCGCCATTGTCGCCGGTCCAGCCGAGCAGCACTGCGCCGTCGCGGTCTTCCTCCTTGGAGCGCTCGAGATACTCACCCCATTCGAAGGAGACGATCTCGACATTGACGCCGACCTTGGAGAAGTCTTCCTGGATCAGCTCTGCCATGCGGCGTGCGTTCGGGTTGTACGGACGCTGAACGGGCATCGCCCAGATCTTCATGGAGAGATCCGTAACGCCTGCTTCCTCAAGCATCTTCTTCGATGCTTCCGGATCGTAGGCGTCGTCTTCAACGGCGTTGTTGTACGACCACATTGTCGGCGGGATCGGGTTCTTGGCTGCCTGACCGGCGCCCTGGAACACGGCGTCGAGAATGGCTTCCTTGTTGATCGCCGAGTTCAGCGCCTTGCGGACCTTCGCATTGTCGAAGGGCGCAACCTTGGTGTTGTAAGCCAGGTAGCCGACATTCAGGCCTTCCTGCTCGTCAACCTTCAGCGCATCGTTTGCCTTCAGGCTCTCGATGTCGGCCGGGTTCGGGTAAGGCGTGATGTGGCACTCGCCTGCGATCAGCTTCTGCTGGCGCACGGAGGCCTCGGTGGTGATGGCGAACACCAGATCGTCGATCGGCTGCTTGCCGTTCCAGTAGTCCGGATGCGCCTTGTAGCGGATCACGGCGTCGGGCTGGTAAGCCACGAACTGGAAGGGGCCGGTGCCGACGGGCTTCTGGTTCAGGTCAGACATGGTGCCGGCTTCTGCGAGCTGGTCAGCATATTCTTTCGAGAAGATGGAGGCGAAGTCCATGGCCAGGTTGGCGATGAACGGTGCTTCCGGGCGGTTCAGCACGAACTTGACCGTGTAGTCATCGACCTTGTCGATGGACTTGATCAGGTCCGGCATGGACATGCCGTTGAAGTATTCCCAGGACGCGCCCTCGACATAGGCGTTGTAAGGGTGGTCCTTGCTGTACTGACGGTTGAAGGAGAACAGCACGTCGTCAGCGTTGAAGTCGCGGCTCGGCGTGAAGAAGTCCGTGGTGTGGAACTTGACGCCTTCGCGAAGCTTGAAGGTGACCTCAAGACCATCGTCGGAAACTTCCCAGCTCTCTGCAAGGCCCGGAACAGTCTTCGTCGTACCCGGCTCGAACTGCACGAGACGGTTGTAGACGGGCTTCGACGACGCGTCGAACGTGGTGCCTGCGGTGTAGAGCGCCGGATCAAAGCCTTCCGGGCTTCCTTCCGAGCAATAGACAAGCGTCTTGGCGCTGGCAGCGCCGCTCAGAACCGTGGCGGCAAGCAGCGCAGCCGCAAAGGTCGTTTTGGTTTTCATTGAGGTCTCCCTAACTCTCGCATGAGCCTGCTTATGAGGCCCTGGAAGCCGGCATATAAGCAAAGATCGAAAGGTGAGGGAACTCCCTCGATCACTTTCACGCCGCAAATGCAACTTTTTGTCGAATCGGTCTTGATGGGCGCAACAAATCTCCATCCAAGATATTGTAGTATAGGTCCCGCAAGGACCATATGCATAAGCATACCGTTATTTCGAGGAGAGAACCGCATGGGCGAAAACTGGCAAGACGAGGTTCTGGACTTCTGGTTCGGCACGCTGACGCCCAGGGACTGGTTCACCGTCAGTGAAGAGACGGACGCGCTGATCCGCGAGCGCTTCGGCGCGCTGCACGAACAGCTCGTGCAGAAGCTGCCTGAAAATGTGAAGACCGATCCAAAGGCCGCTCTGGCCGCCGTGATCGTACTCGATCAGTTCCCGCGCAACATCCATCGGCGTCAGCCCGGCGCGTTCTCCTCGGATGAACTCGCCATCGAAGTGGCAGGCGACGCCATCGAGAGAGGTTTCGACGATGGAATGAACGAGCGCGAGCGGCAATTCCTCTACATGCCCTACATGCACTCCGAAGTGCTGGCGGATCAGGAACGCGCGGTGATGCTGTTCCGTTCGCTCGGGCAGGAAGAGGCGTTGAAGTTCGCCATCGAGCATCGCGACATCGTTGCGCGCTTCGGCCGGTTTCCGCATCGAAACCGGGTGCTTGGCCGCGAGAGCGGGCCGGAAGAGTTGGCGTTTCTCGAAGAGCATGAAGGCTATGGACAGTGATGCCGTCCCCCGCCTTGCTCCGGGCAGAGCCGCAGTGAAGCCGTGCGCCCGCCCTTTCTTTCAAATACGGTTGGCCTTTCAAAAACGCTTGGCGTTGCGTTTTTTGTTACGTGAACGTAAACGTTATAGCTGGGTTTTCTTTCTGGGAGGAACAGTTGTCTAAAAGCGCAAAGACGACCGCCAAGGGCGAGAAGACCGTCGCCCCCACGGCGGAGCCCGCCAAAAGCGCCAAAACGGCGGCCAAAAAGACAAAAAATACCGGGGCGGATTTTCCGCGCCCCTGGGTCGATCATTACCCCGAAGGCGTTCCCGCCGAGATGGGGGACTATCCGTTCGCGTCGCTGGGCGATCTTCTGGTCGATGCCTGCAAGGCCCATGGCGACCGTCCGGCCTTCACCTGCATGGGCAAGGCGCTCAGCTATCGCGCGCTTGATGCGCTGTCAGAGCGCTTCGCCGCCTATCTCCAGTCGCTTGGACTGAAGCCCGGCGCGCGCGTTGCGCTGATGATGCCCAATGTCCTGCAATATCCCGTCGCCATGATGGCGGTGCTGCGGGCCGGTTACGTGGTGGTCAACGTCAATCCGCTCTACACGCCGCGCGAGCTTGAGCATCAGCTCAACGACGCCGGGGCCGAGGCCATCGTCATCCTTGAGAATTTCGCCCACACGCTTCAGGCCGTCGCGGCAAGAACGACGGTCAAGCATGTGGTCGTGGCCTCGATGGGCGATCTTCTGGGGCTCAAGGGCTTCATCGTCAATCTGGTCGTGCGCCGGGTGAAGAAGATGGTGCCGGCCTGGTCGCTGCCGGGGCATGTTTCCTTCAACGATGCGCTGAAGCGCGGCGCATCAAAGGGCTTCAAGCCGGTCAATGTGACGCTGTCCGACAATGCGTTCCTGCAATATACGGGCGGCACGACGGGCGTTTCCAAGGGCGCGACGCTGCTGCACAGCAATGTCATGGCCAATGTGATCCAGAACGAATTGTGGTTCCGCAGCGCCTATATCGGCAAGCCGAAGCCGGAAGCGCCGGTGCTCATCTGCGCGCTGCCGCTCTATCACATCTACGCGCTCACGGTGAACGCGCTGATGGGCATGAAGCTGGGCGGCAACAATGTGCTGATCCCCAATCCGCGTGATATCCCGGCCTTCGTGAAGGAATTGCAGAGCTTCGATTTCCACATTTTCCCCGGCCTCAACACGCTGTTCAATGCTCTCCTCAACAATGAGGATTTCCGCAAGCTTCCCTTCAAGAGCCTTCTTGTCACCTTCGGCGGCGGCATGGCGGTGCAGCGCGGCGTTGCCGAACGCTGGCAGGAGCTGACGGGCTGTGTCATTTCACAGGGCTACGGCCTGTCGGAAACCTCTCCGGTCGCAACCGTCAACAGCTTCGACGCGAAGGAATTCACCGGAACGATCGGCTATCCGGTTCCCTCGACCGACATCACCATTCGCGATGACAACGGCAAGGATCTGCCCGGCGGCAAGGTCGGCGAGATCTGCATTCGCGGCCCGCAGGTCATGGCCGGTTACTGGAACCGCCCGGACGAGACCGCCAAGGTGATGACGGAGGACGGTTTCTTCCGGTCGGGCGACATGGGCACCATGGCCGAAGACGGTCAGGTCACCATTGTCGACCGCAAGAAGGACATGATCGTGGTGTCCGGCTTCAAGGTCTTCCCCAATGAGGTGGAAGAGGTGGTCGCCGGTCATCCCGGCGTTCTGGAAGCGGCCATTGTCGGGGTCGAGGACGAGCATTCGGGCGAGGTGCCCAAGCTCTTCGTTGTCCGCAAGGACGCAAACCTCACCGAGGCGGACCTGAAGAAGTTCTGCAAGGAAAACCTCACCGGCTACAAGCGTCCGAAATATGTCGAGTTCCGCGACGATCTGCCGAAATCCAATGTCGGCAAGATCCTGCGCAAGGAACTGCGCTGAACAGGATGGCCCGCGCCCGGTGCGCGGGCCTCGTTTCTTGAGGGCGGCATGCGGTGATTTCGGTCATGCGTGGTTCGACAAGCTCACCATGAGGGAGGAACATACCTTGCGGAAAGGGGACTGTGTTTAGGTGCCCTCTTTTCCAAGGTGCCTGGATCAGGCATGCAGCCAGCGTCCTCCCTCATGGTGAGCCTGTCGAACCACGCACCGCGTTGATGCAACGCGGTTGTACGGTTCAACCCAACCGTGATGCGCCTAAAGCGCTGTCCGCCCCTCCGCCGCCCGGCGCGCCAGAATGATCGCCCCATCCACGGCATCGCCATCGGCGGGTTTCAGCCGCCGGCGCACATCGGGCGAGAGCCAGGGTTCCAGCGGCCCCGAGAGACCACCCAGAAGCGTCACGCGCGGTGCGCCCTGATCGAAAAGCGTGCGCACCAGCATGTCGATCTGCGCCGCCGCATCCTGCACGATGCGCCGGGCTGCCGCGTCCCCCTGATCCGCGTGGCGCAGCACCATGGGCGCAAAGGTGGCGTAGTCGGTGGCGGTGGCCCGATCCATCCACGCGATCACCTCGGCGGGATCATCGTCAAACCGGCGCATGAGTTCCGTCAGCAGCGCACTGTTGGGGATGCGCCCGTCATGCCCCTGCAGGGCGGCGCGCACGGCGTTGAGACCCATATCCGCACCGCTGCCTTCATCGGAAATCGGAAAGCCATAACCGCCGATGCGCAGCCGTCTTCCTTCCACGAGACCAAGCCCGACAGACCCGGTACCGGCAATCGCGATTGCCCCGTCGAGGCCCGAATGCGCACCCAGACAGGCCGTGTCGCTGTCGCTGGCGAAAACGATGCCGGCAAATGGATGCGGCAGCGCCTCAAAGGCTTCAACCGCGCCCTTGCGGCGCATGCCGGCAAGGCCGACGCCGGCATATGTGCGGGCAGTCTGCGCGTCGCCAAAACCCGCTTCCTCAATGGCGGCCTCGAAGGCGCGCCGCACCGAGGCCCAGGCCTCATCGACGCCAAGCCGGGTGGTTGCAGGGCCTGACAGGCCCTGTCCGAGCACCGCGCCCCGTGCATCCTCGATGCGCGCCCGACAACCCGTGCCGCCGCCATCGACGCCAAGATAAAAGCGCTCCTGCGCCTGCGATCCACTCATGCCCGCAACCGCTCGATATCCGCGCCGCACTGCGCCAGCTTGCGGTCGAGTTGTTCATAGCCCCGGTCGATATGGTAGACGCGGTTGATGACGGTTTCCCCTTCGGCTGCCAGCGCCGCCAGCACAAGGCAGACCGAGGCGCGCAGATCCGTCGCCATCACCTGTGCGCCCTTGAGCGGCCGCCCGCCGCGCACCACGGCGGTGGTGCCCTGAAGCGCGATGTCGGCCCCGAGCCGCGTCAGTTCCGGCACATGCATGAAGCGGTTTTCAAAGATCGTTTCGCGGAACAGCGACGTGCCTTCCGCGCAGCAGGCAAGCGCCATGAACTGCGCCTGAAGATCGGTCGGAAAGCCGGGATAGGGTTCGGTGGTCAGGTCCGCCGTGCGCAGGGGCGCGTTTCTTGAAACGACCAGCCCCCGGTCGCTTGGCCACACATTCACCCCCATCACCTCCAGCGCCTGGATCACGGCAGCGAGGTTCTCCATGCGTGCATTGACCAGCTCCAGCGCTCCGCCGGTGATGGCCGCAGCCACCGCATAGGTGCCCGCCTCGATGCGGTCGGGAATGATGTGATGCGCCGCTGCGCGCCACGCCGTGTCGCCTTCAATGATGATGCGGTGCGTTCCCGCTCCCTCGATCTTCGCGCCCATGGCGTTCAGGCAGGCGGCGAGGTCGGCCACTTCCGGTTCGCGCGCCGCGTTCAGGATCTCCGTTTCGCCGCGCGCCGTGGTCGCCGCCATCATGGCGGTCTCGGTCGCGCCCACCGAGGGCGAGCTCAGGATCACGCGCGTGCCCTTGAGGCCGTCACTCGCGCGGGCGACGATCAGGCCGCCCTCCATGCCGATTTCCGCGCCGAGCATTTCAAGCGCCTTCAGATGCATGTCCACGGGCCGCGCGCCGATGGCGCAGCCGCCCGGCAGCGAAACCCGCGCCACGCCGAAGCGCGCCAGAAGCGGGCCCAGAAACAGAACCGTGGCGCGCATCCTGCGCACGGTCTCATAGGAGACTTCGCG
This sequence comes from Nitratireductor sp. PBL-C9, assembly GCF_050877045.1. Classification (NCBI taxonomy): domain Bacteria; kingdom Pseudomonadati; phylum Pseudomonadota; class Alphaproteobacteria; order Hyphomicrobiales; family Phyllobacteriaceae; genus Nitratireductor; species Nitratireductor sp. PBL-C9. The sequence continues at coordinate 46,910 of NZ_JBPAXW010000006.1, read as the reverse complement.
CGCGGCGATCTCTTTGGCGTCGATGGTGGCGCAATGCGCGTTGCGGGTCACCTTCGCGCCGTAGAGTTCTGCGACGCACAGCATGTTCTCCACGTCGGAAACCAGCGGCAGGTTTGAAAGCTCAACCGGGTGCGGGCTCAGAAGCGCCGCTGCGATCTGCGGCAGGGCTGCGTTTTTTGCCCCGGCAATGGCGACGGTGCCGTGAAGAGGCTTTCCGCCTGTTATTCTCAGTCTGTCCATGATTGCTGTTCCGGTAGCACCGTGTGGCGAAGGGCCAGTCTCTACGGGCGAATTCCTTTGATCAAGCCCTCTTGGGAATATATTATTCCATACCGTAATTCCTTCGGGATTCCCCTGGCAGCGAAATTCATCTAGTTTCGCGCCCCAGTCTCGTGCCCAGTCTCATGCCCGGCCGTATTTCCGGCCCTGCGCCCACGAAAGGAAGCCATGTCCGTCCTGAAGATCATCGACGCGCAGCTTGAGACGATGGCTCCGGCCGATCGGCAGATCGGGCAGTTCATCATCGACAATCCCGACCGGGTGCTCAGGCTTTCATCGGCAGCCCTTGCCGAAGAGACGGGCCGCAGCCAGTCGAGCGTGGTGAAATTCAGTCAGAAGCTCGGGTTTTCCGGCTATCAGGATCTGAAGCTGGCCGTCAGCAAGGCCAAGGCGCAGGAATGGCAGGTGCCGCCGGGCATGATCCACTCGACCATCGAGATGGGCGACAGCCATGCCACGATTTCGCAGAAGCTGATCAGCAGCAAGCTTCTGTCGATGCAGCAGACGCTGGCCGCCAATCACGAGCCGGAGATCGTCCGGGCGCTCGATGCGCTCGACAGTGCGCGCCGCATCCACATTGCCGGCGTCGGCGCTTCGTCGCTGGTGGCGCGTGACTTCTCCTACAAGCTGCAAAAGCTTGGCCGCAACGCGCTGCATGACAGCGACAGCCATGTGCAGATGGCCAATGTCTCGACACTGCGCGAAGAGGATGTGCTGTTCGCGCTTTCCTATTCAGGAACCAGCATCGAGACCGTGCGCATTGCCGAACTCGCCAAAGCGCGTGGTGCGACCGTCATTTCCGTCACGGGTCTGCAGCAGAACCCGCTGATGCGCGCCGCCGACATTCGTCTGCACACGGTGGCCGATGAAGAGCGGGTGCGCTCCTCGGCCATCACTTCGCGCGATGCGCAGCTCACGCTGATGGATTTCCTGTTCATCCTGATCCTGCAACGCCAGCCGGACGCGGCCGATTACGTTCACAACAGTGAGGCTTCGGTGTCTGCGCTGAAAATGCCGTAGGCAAAACAGGCTGTCAGTAAGCGGCGCGGCGCGCCGTGTCGCTGGGGCGTTCGCCGAATGTTTTTCTGTAGTCGGCGGCGAAACGTCCGAGATGGGAAAAGCCCCAGCGCAGGGCCGTTTCCGTCACCGACACGTCGCCCTGCGCATTCTCCAGATCGAACCGCACACGGCACAGCCGTTCATGCGTCAGCGCATGCATGGGCGACATGCCGTGTGCGCGCTTGTAGGCAAGCTGCAGCGCCCGCGCGCCAACGCCGGAGGCGGCGGCAATCTCGGTCAGCGTGACCGGGCGGTGGGCATTGGCCCTGATGAAGTCGTCGGCGCGTTTCACCTGGCGGGGCGCTGCCTCCTGCGGCCTGTCGAAAAAGGGTGAGAGATTGTTGGGCTGGAGCCTGAGAAGCGCTTCGAGAATGCGCTGCTCGTTGAAGGCGGCGCACAGGCTGAAGGCCTTTTGCTCGCGCGCATCGGCGGCGCGAAACATGGCGTTGACCAGATAGCGCCAGGCGGAAAGCTCGGGCCGGGTGAAGTCGATCACCGGGTCAAACACGAGTGGTCCCGGCAGGCTGCGCTCGCACAGCTGCTCGGCGAAGTCCATGAACGAGGCCTTGTGGATCTGCACCAGAACCTGCTCGCATCCCGCCCACCAGCGCATGGTGGTTTCGCGGTCGGCGTTGAGCAGCGAGGCGGTTTCGCCATCGGTCAGAAACTCCCGCCGGTTGTGCTTTATCGTGGCGCAGCCGGAGATCGGAAGCTGAATGAGATAGAAGGTTTCCAGCGCGCCGGGATCGATCAGCACATCGGCGCCATAGCTGATGTAGTTTAGCGAGATGAGGCGTCCGGGCTGGTGGTGATGCGCGGCGCGAAACTGCCCTCCACCGACCACTTCAAGCCGATGGTTGCAGAATTTCCGGGCGACCTTCTCCCGCGCGCAGTCCAAATCGTCCGATTGAAACAGGACGTGGCTGGACAACGGGTGGCCGCCCCACTCCTCCCGGGCGATCACCATTCCCGGAGTTTAGCAGGCGCTGCGGTTTCGCCAAGAACCGTCTCGTTTTCGGGAAAAATGCGGTCATTTTTTTTCGTTTTTCGGATATTCGCTGCGGTTTCCGGATATTCTTTCGCCCTCCCTCGGCGCACCATGAGCCTCTGTGATCAAGGGAGGAACATCATGGAAAAGGAACTCGAAAAGGGCGTCACCGCGAATGGCGAGGGCTATGCCGGCACGGAATGGAACATTCTGGGCCAGGTCTATTTCCCCAAGGCCACCTGCGATTCCACCTTCGCATTCGAAACCAACAGCGACCCGGGCCAGTTCGTGCCCGTTCACGTTCACCCCACCCAGGAAGAGTTCATCCTGGTGCAGGAGGGCGAGCTGGACCTGAAGCTTGACGGCAAGTGGATGAAGGCGAAGGCCGGCGACCTGGTGCGCATGCCGCGCGGCGTTCCGCATGGCTATTTCAACAAGTCCGACAAGCCGGCCCGCGCGCTCTTCTGGGTGTCGCCGGCGCGGAAGCTCGAAGCCCTGTTCGAGAAGCTGCACAACATGACCGACCCGGAGGAAGTGGTGAAGGTTTCAGCGCTTCACGAAGTGGACTTCCTGCCGCCGGAAGCAAACGACTAGAGCGTTTCATTCCAGGCATTTGGCCGGCTCGGGGTTGGGCCGGCCCACAGACCCGATAACAATCGAACCGGCAATCGGATCTTCGGCGACGTGCGGGAACGCGGCGCGGGGAGATGCTCGTCCCGAATTTGCCGGACGGGAGGAACAACGCCATGACAACAAGAAAGAAAGTCTGCGTGATCGGCGCAGGCGTCAGCGGGCTCGCCGCAGCCCGCTCCTTCAAGAAACGCGGCCACGCGGTCACGGTTCTGGAGCGCAGTCACGAACTGGGCGGGGTGTGGGAACCGTCACGCTCCTACCCGGATGTGCAGACGCAAAGCCCCAAGGATCTGTATCGCTACACCGACAAGGCGATGCCGAAGGATTTTCCCGAATGGCCCAAGGGGCCGCAGGTGTTTTCCTACCTCTCGGATTACGCGAACGACCACGGCCTGCGCCCGCTCATCCGCTTCAACACCGCCGTTTCCTCGATGCGCCGGCGCGCAGACGGCAAGCCCGGCTGGGAACTCGATCTGGAAACCGCCGATGGCGAGAAGGTGAGCGAGAGCTTTGATTTCGTCGCCATCTGCACCGGGCAGTTCAGCGAGAAGAACATCCTCACCCATCCGGGGCAGGAGAAGTTCGAGCAAGCGGGCGGAACGGTCATCCATTCCTCCGAATACACCGATCCCGCCATGGTGAAGGGCAAGAATGTCACCGTTCTGGGTTTTTCGAAATCCGCCACGGACATTGCCGTCAGTGCGGTCAAGTCGGGCGCAGCCTCGGTCACCATCGTCTATCTGGAATCGGTCTGGCGCATTCCCTACTTCGTCGGCGGGCTGATCAACTTCAAACGCATCCTCTATATCCGCGCGCAGGAAAAGATGTTTCCCGGCTGGAGCCTCAGCGGTCTCGCGCGTTTCAACCATGCGGTTGCCCGTCCATTCGTCTGGGCGCACTGGCGCGCGCTCGAAGCGCTTCTGACCGTGCAGCTCAAGCTGAACAAGACCGGGCTGAAGCCGAAAGAGCCGATTGAGGGCGGGGTCAACTGCTCGGTGCCCATCGCCACGCCCGGCTTTTTCGAGATGGTGGCGGACGGGCGCATCAAGGCGGTGCAGGGCACGTTTCAAAGCTATGAGCCCGGCGCGATCCGGCTCACGGGCGGCGAGCGGATCAAGGCCGACATGGCCATTCTCGCAGTGGGCTGGAAACTGGGCGTGCCCTATTTGCCGGCCGAGTATCGCGAAAAGCTGGTGGAGCCGGACGGCCAGTACCGGCTTTATCGCCTGATCGCCAATCCGGACATTCCCGATCTGGGCTTTGTCGGTTTCAACTCGTCCTTCTGCACGGTGCTGTGCGCCGACCTCGCCTCCGAATGGCTGGTGCGTTACGCGGACGGCCAGCTGGCGAAGCAGCCGACGCCGGACGAGATGCGGGCCAATATGGACATGATGCTGAACTGGCGACGCAATGAACGCCCGGCGGCCAAGATCTATGGTGGCCTTTGCGTCGCGCCCTATCACTTCAAGCATTTCGATGAGCTGATCGACGATATGGGCGCACGTGAGAAGCGGCGGAATCCGCTGGCCGAGAACCTCTCGCCGCCCGACGCCGATGCCTATGCGCGCTATCTGCGGTCTGCGCCCGACTATCAGGTGGCGTGAGGCTTTGCCGCGCCGCCTTCATCGACTGGCGGCGCTGCGCCCGCCCTTGAAATCCGGTGCGGCATGAGCGATTGAAAAGGGGCGCGCAGGTTCCATGCGCGCCCCGTTTGCTGTCAGGAGTATCCGTTCCGTGAAATCTCTCACCATCCGCCGCCCCGACGACTGGCATCTGCATCTGCGCGATGGCGCGGTTCTGGAGGCGGTGCTGCCGCATTCCTCCGACGACTTTGCCCGCGCGATCATCATGCCCAATCTGGTGCCGCCGGTGGTGACGGTGAAAGACGCGCTCGCCTATCGGGAGCGGATCATGGCGGCCAAGCCGGAAGGCCATGATTTCACGCCGCTGATGACACTCTATCTGACTGAGCAGACGGATGCCGAGGATGTGGCTGCGGGCTATCGCGACGGACACATTACGGCGGTGAAGCTTTATCCGGCGGGCGCGACCACCAATTCGCAGAGCGGTGTGCGCGATCTTCTGAAGGTGCAGCCGGTGCTGGAGCGCATGGCCGAAATCGGTCTTCCGCTTTGCGTGCATGGCGAGGTGACGGATGCTTCCATCGACATTTTCGACCGTGAGGCCGTGTTCATCGAAACCGTGTTGCAGCCGCTGCGCGCGCGTCTGCCCGAGCTCAAGGTCATCATGGAGCATGTGACGACGAAGAACGGCGTCGACTATGTGCAGGGTGCAGAGAAAAACCTCGCGGCATCGCTGACCACCCATCACCTGATCATCAACCGCAACGCCATTCTGGCCGGCGGCATTCGCCCGCATTATTACTGTCTGCCCGTGGCCAAGCGCGAAGAGCACCGGCTGGCGCTGCGCAAGGCGGCGACGTCGGGCGACAGCCGCTTCTTCCTCGGCACGGATTCGGCCCCGCATCTGGACCCGGCCAAGGAATCGGCCTGTGGCTGCGCTGGCATCTACACCTCCATCAACACCATGTCGTGCCTGGCGCATGTGTTTGAGGAAGAGGGGGCGCTGGACCGGCTGGAGGCCTTCGCCTCGCTCAACGGACCGGCCTATTACGGTCTGCCGGCCAATGAAGACACGATCACGCTCGAGCGTCGCGACGAACCGGTGGAGTTCCCGCATTCGGTCTACAGCTCCGATGGGACGATCACCGTTTTCGATCCGATGTTCCCGATCCATTGGGCCGTGGTGAAGTAAGCCGCGCCGGAAGTTGCGGTCGGTTTTCCGTTGCCTGTTCGCGCCGTCGGGACAATGCGCCTGACGGCATGATGAGCGGGCGGATGCCTAGGGTCAGGACCCTGCATAAGTTCATCTTGCTTTGCGCATAAGGATGTTTCCGTGTTGATGCCATTCGGTTTCGACAAGGGAGCGCCATTTCATGGGCCGTTACTGCCGTTTCTTTCTGACAGTCTGGCTCAGCCTTTTTCTCACCGCCTGCGGTGGTGGAGACGGGGAAAAGGCGAGCAGTGTTCAGCAGCCCGAACCGCCCGAACAGCCCGAGCCACCGGTCTATACGGGCGGTTATCCCGCGTTCGACCCGGTGGCGGCAGCGCAATACCGGGAGACGCCGGAGTTCAGACGTTCCGACCCTGGCGAAGGTGAGGAGAACCATATTCGCGGCCAGTTCGGCCAGCCGCGATTGTGTTCTCAGTCTGCCAATCCCGATTGTGCGGGCACGTCCGCCTATGCCTTGCAGAACATCCATTTCGCCCATACGGCCACCGACTGGAGCGGCAGGCCCCTGACGGGCCATGGCCAGACGATTGCCATTTTCGACAATGGATATCGCCTGTCGCATCGAGAACTCGCGGGCAAGGATGTCATCCGCTACACCGCGCCGGGCCGCACGATAGGGCGTGACAGCCATGGCACGGCGGTCGCCGCAATTGCAGCAGGGGCCGCCGATGGTGTCGGTGCGATGGGGGTGGCGCCCGATGCACGTCTTCATATCTCTTCCTGGGAAGATGTGTCGGACGATGACGCCATGGCGCATATGGTCGCCGCGATCCGCGATGCAGCCAGGCACGGGGCTGTGGCGCAAAACAATTCCTGGGGTTGGCAAACGGAGAAGCAGGCCGATGCGGAAGCGCGGGATTTCGGGGCCTCGGGAACCACGGATTATGCGCGACACCTCGCTGACCGGCAGGGCGACGACCCGCAGACATGGCGTACGCTGTTTGCAGCCTATGACGCGTTCCAGAAAGGCGGTGTTCTGGTTTTCACGAACTCCAACGACCGGACTTTGCATAACGCAACAGCCTGGGCTGCCCTGCCCGAGTTCGTTCCCGAACTCGCCGAGGCGTGGATCGCCGTGGGCAATGCGCTCTTCTCCGTCGACGGGAAGACGGGAGACATTCTCGACGCAGATCTCCTTTCAGCGCCATGTGGTATGGCGGCGCGCTATTGCGTCATTGCCGACGGGACGCTGCGTGTCGCGACAGATGTCGGTGACGGGAGTTACCAGCTTGGCACGGGAACATCTTACGCCGCCCCGCAGGTGGCGGGAGAGATAGCGCTTCTCGCGCAGGCGTTTCCGACCCTTTCGCCGGGGGAGTGGACCACGCGCCTGCTCGCCACGGCGCAGCGCGACTGGGACGGTTTTCAGAATTCGATCGCCGGGCATCAGAATTTTGCGCCGGGTGTCCGCCGCGCCTATTCGCATCTTTACGGCCACGGCGTGCCGGACATGAAGGCGGCGCTTTCGCCGGTGGGGGGGCTCTCCATCGCCTCGGGCGCAAGGGTGGGCGAGGGGCCGCAGACGCCGCTTTCAGCAGCTGCCACAAGCGCGCCGCCGATTGTCGGCAACGCGGTTTCCAAGGCGCTTTCGGGCAGGCGAATCATGGCGCTTGATGCGCTGGGCGGAGATTTTTATCTCGATGGCAGGGCGCTCGCGCCGGCAAACAGGATGCATGCGCCATCGGGCATCGGTGTGGCGCAGAGGCTCGCCGCGCAGCAGGAAAAGCTGGATTTCGCCTTTGCCTTTGCAAACCTGCCCTCATCCGAGTGGCAGAGCCTGCACAGCACCGCATCGGCCAAACTGTTCTTTTCACACGGCTTCACCGAGACACAGGACGGGCTGGTTCTCTCCCGCCTGATGCCGCTGGGGGCGGGGGACTACCTGCAATTTGCAGGCGGTATGGTGGAGCGGAATGAAAGCGAGGCGGTTCAGTTCGCGCTGTCGCGTTTGACAAGGCGTGGGATCATGACGAGCGAGGTCACGCTTTCGGGCGGGCACGGGCGCGGCCGGCTTTTTGGCATGTCGACGTCAAGCCCGTTCGCCCTGGCTGAAAGCAGCGGCCGGTTCTCCGCCGGGGCAACGCTGACGGCGCGGCTCGGCGGGGGCTGGTCCTTCTCGGGTTATGGCGAGGTGGGTCTGGCTCATGCGCAGGAAGGAGAGGAGGCGCTGATCGATTACGGCGCACTCACCTATGCAAGCGGCGGCCTGATGCTGGACAAGACCGGGCTTTTGCAGGCGGGCGACCGCGCAAGGTTCTATGCGGGCATGAAACCCAACCCGCTGGCGGGCCACACCACGCTGCGCGTGCCGGTGGCGCGCACAAAAGAAGGGCTGATCACCTATGAAACCGTGGATGTGAACCTGGCGAGCGGCGATCTGCCCGCGCGCTTCGGTTTTTCCTATACGCATCGCACAGCGCGGAACTTCGACTTGAGCCTCAACGCCAATGCGGATCTCTTCATCACCGCGCCGGAGAGCGCGGTGACGGATGTATCGATCAATTTAAGGAAGTCGTTTTGAGCATCGGACCGAAAAGTGGAATCCGGTTTTCGGATTGATCCGAGGCTCCATTGATGACTCAGGCCGCCTTCGGGCGGTTGATCTGCCCGGAGGCTTCCATGACCATGGGCGACAGGCCCATTCCGCCCTGCTCGATGATCTGGAACAGGTGCGTGCGCATGCGCGGCTCCCAGAACTTGTTGATGTGGTCGGCCACGCCCGCGACCTGCTCTTCCTTTGGCTGGGAGGTGAAGAAGGTGGCGATCTGGTTGGCCATGTAGACCAGGCGCTCGTCGCCGGATTTGAACTTATCGTCATGCGACATGTCTGGTCGCTCCAATTGTCACGCGTTCCGGATGGGTGAAAATGTCGAACTCCTCGCCCCGCACGAGGGCGACCAGGGTCATGCCGGCGGTTTCCGCCGTGCGGATGGCAAGTGCTGTCGGCGCGGAGACGGCGGCGATGAGCGGCGCGCCGATGGCCGCCGTTTTCTGCACCATCTCGACGGAGACGCGAGAGGTAACGACGACCGCGCCGGTTGCGCCATCGATGCCGGCCTCCACCAGTGCGCCCGCCAGCTTGTCGAGCGCATTGTGCCGGCCCACATCCTCGCGAACGGCCACGATGCCCTTGCCGGCAAGATAGAAGCCGGCGGCATGCACCGCGCCGGTGGCGTGATGCAGCTCCTGAAACTTGTGAAGCTCACTGACTGCCCCGGTGAGATCGGCGGCGGTGAAGCGCGGCGATGCGGAAACCTCCGGCACGCTGCGCATCGCTTCCTCGATGCTTTCAATGCCGCACAGGCCGCAGCCGACCGGGCCGGCAAGACGCCTGCGCCGCGCCTCGAAGCGCCTGTTGGCGGTGTCGCGCAGGCGGATCTGCAGGTCGATGCCCGCACCCAGCTCCTGAACCGTGATCGTGTCGATCTCGTCGGCGCTGGCGACGATGCCTTCCGTAACACTGAAGCCCAGGGCGAAGTCTTCGAGGTCCGCCGGTGTCGCCATCATCACGGCATGGGTTGTGCCGCCATAGGAAAGCGCCACGGGCGTTTCCTCGGGCACCGTGCGCGCGCTGACCTTCGTCCCGCCGGTTCGGCGGGCCGTTCTGGTAACGCGGGCTGTGGCTGGAACACCGCTGCTCATGCTGGAACCGGCGGGGTTATTCCGCCGCCTCCACATGCACGATGCGACGGCTCTGGCGCGCGTGCTCCTCGTAGTCTTCCTGCCACTCGGACGGACCGTTGGACGGGGCAACCTGCACCGCCGTGACCTTGTATTCGGGGCAGTTGGTGGCCCAGTCGGAATACTCGGTCGTCACCACATTGGCCTGCGTGGCCGGGTGGTGGAAGGTGGTGTAGACGACACCCGGCGCAACGCGCTCGGTGATGGTGGCGCGCAGGCTGGTCTCGCCGGAGCGGCTCTTGAGCTTCACCCAGTCGCCCTCGCGAACGCCACGGGTCTCGGCGTCGAAGGGATGGATCTCAAGCAGATCCTCCTCATGCCAGACGACATTCTCCGTGCGGCGCGTCTGTGCGCCGACATTGTATTGCGAGAGGATGCGGCCGGTGGTGAGCAGCAGCGGGAAGCGCGGACCGACCTTCTCGTCGGTGGCCACATAGGCGGTGCGCACGAACTTGCCCTTGCCGCGCACGAAGCCGTCGATATGCATGACGGGCGTGCCGGTGGGGGCCTTCTCGTTGCACGGCCACTGGACCGAGCCTTCCTTTTCCAGAAGCTCATAGGTCACGCCTGCGAAGCTTGGCGTTGTGGCCGCGATTTCGGCCATGATCTCGGAAGGGTGCGTGTAGTTCCAGTCCTGACCCAGCGCACGGGCCATGTCCTGCGTGACCTCCCAGTCGGCATAGCCGTTCTTGGGCTCCATCACCTTGCGGACGCGGTTGATGCGGCGTTCGGCATTGGTGAAGGTGCCGTCCTTCTCAAGGAAGGTCGAACCCGGCAGGAATATGTGGGCGTAGTTGGCGGTCTCGTTCAGGAAGAGATCGTGAACGATGACGCATTCCATCGCTTCCAGACCGGCCGCCACATGATGCGTATTGGGATCGGACTGGAGAATGTCTTCGCCCTGCACGTAAAGCGCCTTGAAGGTGCCTTCGACGGCGGCGTCGAGCATGTTGGGAATGCGCAGGCCCGGCTCATTGTCGAGCTTCACGCCCCACAGGCTCTCATAGATCGCGCGGGTCGCATCCTCGGAGATGTGGCGGTAGCCCGGCATCTCGTGCGGGAACGAGCCCATGTCGCAGGAGCCCTGCACGTTGTTTTGACCGCGCAGCGGGTTCACGCCCACGCCCGGCCGGCCGATATTGCCCGTGGCCATGGCGAGGTTGGCGATGGCCATAACGGTGGTGGAGCCCTGGCTGTGCTCGGTGACGCCGAGGCCGTAATAGATCGCGCCATTGCCGCCGGTGGCGTAAAGACGCGCCGCGCCGCGGATCAGCTCCGCCGAAACGCCGGACATCTTTTCGATGGCTTCCGGGCTGTTTTCCGGCTGGAGAACGAAGCTCGCCCAGTCCTGGAACTCGTCCCAGTCGCAGCGCTCGCGGATGAACGCTTCGTTGAAGAGGCCTTCGGAGACGATCACATGGGCAAGCGCGGTCAGCACGGCGACGTTGGTGCCGGGCTTCAGCGGCAGATGGTAGCTCGCCTCCACATGGGGCGTGCGCACCAGCTCGATGCGGCGCGGGTCGATGACGATCAGCTTTGCGCCCTCGCGCAGGCGCTTCTTCAGGCGCGAGCCGAACACGGGGTGGCCGTCGGTCGGGTTTGCGCCGATGACCAGAACCACGTCGGAATGCTCGACCGAATCGAAATCCTGCGTGCCGGCAGAGGTGCCGAAGGTGGTTTTCAGACCATAGCCGGTGGGCGAGTGGCAGACGCGGGCGCAGGTGTCGACATTGTTGTTGCCGAAACCCTGGCGCACCAGTTTCTGAACGAGATAGGTCTCTTCATTGGTGCAGCGCGACGAGGTGATGCCGCCGACGGCAGCCCTGCCGTATTTTTCCTGGATGCGGCCGATCTCGCTGCCGATATGGGCGTAGACCTCTTCCCAGGACACTTCGCGCCACGGGTCGGTGATCTTTTCGCGGATCATCGGGTTGAGGATGCGGTCCTTGTGGGTGGCGTAGCCATAGGCGAAGCGGCCCTTCACGCAGGAGTGGCCGCGATTGGCCTTGCCATCCTTGTAGGGCACCATGCGGACGACTTCCTCGCCCTTCATCTCTGCCTTGAACGAGCAGCCAACGCCGCAATAGGCGCAGGTGGTGACGGCGGAATGATCGGGCATGCCCATCTCGATGATGGACTTTTCCTGAAGCGCGCCGGTGGGGCAGGCCTGCACGCAGGCGCCACAGGAAACGCATTCCGACTGGAGGAAGGGCTCGTCCATGCCGGCGGTGATGCGGCTTTCGAAGCCACGGCCTTCCACTGTCAGGGCGAAGGTGCCCTGCTGCTCCTCACAGGCGCGAACGCACAGCGAGCAGACGATGCACTTGGACGGATCGTAAGCGAAATAGGGGTTGGAAACGTCCAGTTCCTTGAAGTTCACCCCATGCTCGCCGATCGGCGAGGGTTCGAGGTGATTTGCCCCTTCATCGCCATAGCGGTTCTGCTTCAGGCCGACGCTCTCGGCCATGTTGGCCATCTCGCAATTGCCCATGGCGCAGGCCGGGCAGTCTTCCGGATGGTCGGACATGTAGAGTTCCATCACGCCGCGGCGGATGGTGTTGAGGCGGTCGGTCTGCGTGTTGACGGCAATGCCGTCCATGGCCGGGGTGGTGCACGATGCCGGCGTGCCGCCCTTGCCCTCGATCTCGACGAGGCAGAGACGGCAGGAGCCGAAGCTCTTGACCATGTCGTTGGCGCACAGCTTGGGCACGGCAATGCCGGCCTCGCGCGCGGCGCGCATGATCGAGGTGCCTTCCGGAACGGTGACAGACTGGCCGTCGATGGTCAGCGTTACCGTCTTTTCAGAGCGTACAGCGGGTGTGCCGTAGTCGATTTCTTCTACGAAACGCTTGTCGGTTCCACGTTCTTGAGTTCCGCACATGGGTTTCCTCCTATTCCGCTGCTTCGCGCACGGGCGCGGGGCGGAAATCTTCCGGGAAATGGGTCAGTGCGCTCATGACAGGGTAGGGCGTGAAGCCACCCAGTGCGCACAGCGATCCGAACTTCATCGTGTTGCAGAGATCGGTCACGGTCTCGATCTGCTCTTCGGGCGCGATGCCCTGCTTCAGCCGGTCGAGCACTTCGACACCGCGCGTCGAGCCGATGCGGCAGGGCGTGCACTTGCCGCAGCTTTCCACGGCGCAGAACTCCATGGCGAAGCGCGCCTGCTTCAGAAGGTCGACCGTATCGTCGAAGACCACGATGCCGGCATGGCCGATGAGGCCATCCTTGGCGGCGAACGCCTCGTAGTCGAAGGGCGTGTCGAACAGGTCGCGCGGCCAGTAAGCGCCGAGCGGACCGCCCACCTGCACGGCGCGCACGGGACGGCCGGTGGCGGTGCCGCCGCCGATATCGTCCACCAGCTCGCCGAGCGTCATGCCGAAGGCTGCCTCGAACAATCCGCCATGCTTCACATTGCCGGTGATCTGGATCGGAATGGTGCCGCGCGAACGACCCATGCCGAAATCGCGGTAATAGGCCCCGCCCTTGTCGAGAATGATCGGCACGGAGGCGAGCGAGATCACATTGTTGATGACGGTCGGCTTGCCAAAGAGGCCTTCATGCGCCGGCAGCGGCGGCTTGGCGCGGACCTGGCCGCGCTTGCCTTCCAGACTGTCGAGCAGCGCCGTTTCCTCACCGCAGACATAAGCGCCGGCGCCCACGCGCACTTCCATGTCGAAGGCGTATTTCGAGCCGAGCACGCTTTTGCCGAGCATGCCGGCGGCGCGGGCGGCGTCGATGGCCTCGTTCAGGATGCGGTGAACATTGGGATATTCCGAACGCAGGTAGACATAGCCCCTGGTCGCGCCCGTCGCGATGCCGGCAATCGTCATGCCCTCGATGAGCACGAAGGGATCGCCTTCCATGATCATGCGGTCGGAGAAGGTGCCTGAATCGCCTTCGTCGGCGTTGCAGACGATGTATTTCTGCGGGCCGTCGGTGTCGTGCACCGTCTTCCACTTGATGCCGGTCGGGAAGCCCGCGCCGCCACGGCCGCGCAGGCCGGATTCGGTGACTTCCTCGACGATGCCGAGCGGCGTTTTTTCAAGCGCGTTGCGCAGGCCACGGAGGCCGCCATGCTTTTCGTAGTCCTCAAGCGAGACCGGATCGATGATGCCGCAGCGGGCGAAGGTCAGGCGGGTCTGCTTTGCAAGGAAGGGAATGTCCTCGGGCTTGCCGAGGGCGAGGTCATGCGCGCCGCCTTCGATCAGGCCGGCGTCGAACAGGCCCGCCACATCGCCGGGCTTCACCGGACCATAGGCCACGCGGCCTTCGGCGGTTTCCACCTCGACCATGGGCTCAAGCCAGAACATGCCGCGCGAGCCATTGCGGACGATCTTCGCGTCGAGACCGCGTTTTTCGATCTCTTCACGCGCGGCGGCAGCGACCTTTTCGGCGCCCAGCGCCAGCGCGCCGGCATCGCGCGGAATGTAGATGTTGATGGTCATGCTCGCACCTCTGCTGCGATTTCCTCGGCCCGCGCCTCATCCAGCCGGCCAATCACCTCGCCGTCGAGCATGGCGGAGGGCGCACAGGCGCACAGACCGAGGCAATAGACAGGCTCCAGCGTCACCGCGCCATCGGCGGAGGTCTCATGAAACTTGATGCCGAGCAGCTTCTGCAGCTTCTCGGCCACCGCATCGCCGCCCATCGACTGGCAGGCTTCGGCCCGGCACAGTTTCAGCACGTGACGGCCTGCCGGCTTCTCGCGGTAGTCGTGATAAAACGATACGACGCCATAAACTTCGGCGCGTGTCAGGTTGAGGGCCTCGGCGATGATGGGCAGGCTTTCACGCGGCACATGGCCGAGTTCCCGCTGAATCCCATTGAGAATGGGGAGTAACGGGCCCTCTTCGTTCTTCCAGCGGTCGATAATGACCTCGACGGCGGAAGTGATTTCGGTACGTGCTTGCTGCATCTCGCAGCGCCCTCCCTAACGATGCTCGTTCTGGAGGAGAAACAAATCCCGTGTGAAGGATCAATATAGCATATCCGTCAGACGATAGAAAATTTCTATCGATGCTCGCCGTATCGCTCGGCCAGAAGGCCCGCTTCATAGAGCAGGGCGGAGACGAGCGGCGTGTGCGGTTCACGCTTGACGGCGACCAGACCGACCAGGTGGCTGGCGTCGGGCTCGACGATGGGAATGGCGCGGATCGGCTCGGAGAAGCCGAGAACTTCGGCCAGGTTGAGCGGCATGATCGAGGCCCATTTCCCGGTGCGGATATGGGAGAACAGCACGATCATCGAGTTCGATTCGAGCGTGGGGTGGGCCGTCGCCCCCACTTCTTCCAGGTGTTTGTTGATGATCCGGCGGTTCTGCATGTCCGGCGTCAAAAGGCAAAGTGGCAGGTCGGCCACCTCTTTCCAGGTCACGCTCTCGCGGTCGGACATCCGGCTCTTTGCGGCGGTGATGAGCTGGTAGCGCTCGGAGTAGAGCGGTACGGCAGCGACGTGGCCGAGCGGCTCATTGTCGAGATAGGTGATGCCGATGTCGATCTCGAAATTCTCCAGAAGCGAGAGAACTTCCAGCGAGGTGCGCGAGATGATCGAGAAGGTCACCTCGGGGTGTTTGTCGCGAAAGGGCGTGGTGAGTTCGGGCAGCATGGCGAGCGCGGTGGGGATCGCCGCGATGCGCACATGGCCGGCAAGACCGCGCCGCGCAGCCTTCATCTCGGCGCGCATGGTGCGCGTGTCGCCAACGATGCGACGCGCCCATTCCAGCACGCGTTGGCCTTCGGGCGTGAGGCCCTGAAAGCGTGATCCGCGCTGAACCAGCATGACGCCGAGCTGGTCTTCCAGCTGCTTGATGGCGGCTGAGAGCGTTGGCTGCGTGACGCCGAGCTCCGTTGCCGCCCGCCCGAAATGCTGCTCCCTGGCGAGCGCGATGAAGAATTCCAGCTTGTCGATCATGCGCCGACGCTACAGCGCAGCCGCGCTGCGGGCAATCCATCTTGCAGAGCGCCCATCTTGCAGAGCGTGACGGGGCGGTTTGGCAATGCTGCATTACGGGGGCGGTCGATTTGCCTCTCTTGGCCATCGAACCCATCTGCTTTATCTGGGAGAAAAAGCAAAGGCACGTGCACATGACTCTCGACAGACAGACCGTCATCGACCGCTTAAAGTCCGTGAAAGGGCCGAATCTGGAGGGCGACATTGTTTCGCTCGGGCTCGTCTCGGAGATTTTCATCGCAGACGGCAAGGTGTTCTTCTCGATCACCGTGCCATCGAGCCGCGCCCAGGAACTGGAGCCTCTGCGGCAGGCGGCGGAGAACGCCGTGAAGTCGCTGCCGGGCGTCAAGGGCGCCGTGGTGGCGCTGACAGCCGAGAAGCAGGGCGGCGGCATGGGCGCCACACCACCGCCGCGTCCGAAACCGGCCCCCCAGCGTCCGATGCCGGGTGGCCCCGCAGCGCAGGCCGGTCAGCAGCCGGCCAAGCAGGATGTGCCGGGCATCAAGGCCATCGTCGCCGTGGCCAGCGGCAAGGGCGGTGTCGGCAAATCCACCACCGCCGTCAACCTGGCGCTGGGGCTGAAGACGCTCGGGCTCAGGGTCGGCATTCTCGATGCGGATATTTACGGGCCTTCCATGCCGCGTCTGCTCGGCCTCACGGGAAAGCCGGAAACCGCCGATGGCAAGACGCTGAAGCCGATGGAGGCGTTCGGCGTGAAGGTCATGTCCATGGGGTTCCTCGTCGAGGAAGACACGCCGATGATCTGGCGCGGCCCGATGGTCGTTTCGGCGCTGCGGCAGATGCTGCGCGACGTGGCCTGGGGCGAACTGGACGTGCTGGTGGTCGACATGCCGCCCGGCACGGGCGACGCACAGCTGACCATGGCGCAGCAGGTGCCGCTGGCCGGCGCGGTAATCGTCTCGACGCCGCAGGACCTGGCGCTGATCGACGCGCGCAAGGGGCTGAACATGTTCCGCAAGGTGGATGTGCCGCTGCTCGGCATCGTCGAGAACATGAGCTACTTCCTCGCCCCCGATACGGGCGCACGCTACGACATCTTCGGCCATGGCGGCGCGAAGGACGAGGCGGAGCGGCTTGGCGTTCCGTTCCTTGGCGAAGTGCCGCTGACGATGGATGTGCGCGAAACCTCGGATGCGGGAACGCCGGTTGTGGCGTCGAACCCGGAGGGCGCGCAGGCGAAGGTCTACAGGGACATCGCCGCTAAGGTGCAGACGCAGCTGGCGGCGGCCATGCAGAGCGCGGCGGACGAGGCCCCGGCCATCGTCTTCGATTAATGCGTTAGGGGAATAATGCGTTACGGGCGATTGAACAAAGCGGTCGCCTGTGTAACGTAATCGCCATCAGGGAGCACCGCACGCCCGTTCGGGCGTGCGCGGGACGCTCTGCCAATCGCGTGCCATTTGCTCTGGAGGTTGAAGCATGAGCGTCGAAAACAACGAAACCATTCTCCATGAGCGCCTTGATGGCTGGCATCGGATCACGCTGAACCGGCCGGAAAAGCTCAACGCTTTCAACGAAGCGCAGCATGTGGCGCTGCGGGACGCGCTGGAAGCCTGTTCTGCGGATGAGGGCTGCCGTGCGGTGCTTCTGACGGGCGCGGGGCGCGGCTTCTGCGCCGGGCAGGATCTGGGCGATCGCGATCCGGCCAAGATGGAAAGCAAGCCGGACCTCGGCTATACGATCGAAAATTTCTATAATCCGCTGGTGCGCAAGCTGCGCGGCATGAACAAGCCCATCGTCTGTGCGGTGAACGGCGTTGCGGCCGGCGCCGGCGCGAACATCGCGCTGGCATGCGACATCGTGCTGGCGGCGAAATCGGCGAAGTTCATCCAGGCATTCGCGAAAATCGCTCTGGTGCCGGACTCCGGCGGCACATGGTTCCTGACGCGCATTCTGGGCGAGCCGCGCGCCAAGGCGCTGGCGCTGACGGGCGAGCCGCTCTCGGCGGAAGATGCTGCGAACTGGGGCCTGATCTGGCGTGCCGTGGAAGACGAAGCCCTGATGGAAGAGGCCGAAGCGCTGGTGACCAAGCTGGCGCACGGTCCGACGCAGGCCTATGGCCTGATCAAGAAAGCGATCCACGCCGCGCCGGGAAGCTCTCTCGACGCGCAGCTGGAGCTGGAGCGCGAACTGCAGCGCGAGGCCGGCCGCTCGGACGATTACCGCGAAGGCGTCGCGGCGTTCCTCGAAAAGCGCAAGCCCGTGTTCAAGGGTTAGGGCATCTTGCAGTCAGTTGCCCGCGCCTGACATTTATTCATGCGCCCTTGCGTATTCAGGTGCAAAAGAGAAAGAGCGGGCAGCGTTTCACTGAAACAACGACCCGCTCGATCAGGAAATCTCCAGAACGAAAAAGCGTCCTCAGGCTGAGGGCGCTTCGGCTTCTTCCGTGTCGCCGCCGGTGACGCGGGTGTTGAAGTCGGAGAAGAACTGGCCGGCCAGCTTCTTGGAGGTCGACTGGATGAGGCGGCTGCCGAGCTGGGCCATCTTGCCGCCGACATCGGCCTTGGCGCTGTAGGTCAGGATGGTGGCGTCCGGGCCGTCTTCCTTGAGCGACACATCGGCGCCGCCCTTGGCGAAACCGGCCACGCCGCCCTTGCCCTCGCCGCTGATCGTGTAGGAGTGCGGCGGGTTGAGATTGGTGAGCTCCACCGCGCCGCTGAACTTGGCCTTGATCGGGCCGATCTTCAGGGCGACGATTGCCTCGAACTCGGTGTCCGACGTCTTTTCCAGTTCCTGACAGCCGGGAATGCAGTCTTTCAGCACATCCGGGTCGTTCAGCGCCTGCCAGACCGTTTCCACCGGCGCTTCGATGCGTTCTTCACCTTCGATGACCATGGCCATGGCGCGTCCCTCCTGAAATCATGTCTCAATCTGGCTAACCCACTGCTTGCGTCTTGTCCATCCGCGCGGGCGTCGGCAGTGTTGTCTTGCAGGTGACATGTGCCGCGATTATGCGACATCGAATCGGCCGAGACTTCAGGTGGAACAATGAGCGACAGCGATGTGCATGACGGAACGGGGACTGAAGCTGCGGGAACGGCGGGAGAGGTTTTCCGCGTCTTCCTCAAGCTCGGTGTGACCTCGTTCGGTGGCCCCATCGCGCATCTCGGCTATTTCCACGACGCGCTGGTGGTGCGGCGCAAATGGCTGGACGAAAAGGCCTATGCGGACCTCGTTGCGCTGTGCCAGTTCCTGCCCGGCCCGGCGAGCAGCCAGGTGGGCTTTGCGCTGGGTTTCCTGCGGGCAGGCCCCATGGGGGCGGCAGCCGCGTGGGCGGCCTTCACCCTGCCTTCGGCCCTGCTTCTCTTTGCGTTCGCGCTTTTTGCGGGGGCGCTCGACAATCCGCTCGGCGCGGGGCTGTTGCACGGGCTGAAGATCGTGGCGGTGGCCGTGGTGGCGCAGGCGGTGTGGGGCATGGCGCGGTCGCTCTGCCCGGATCGCGAGCGCGCAGGCATCGCGCTTGCAGCGCTTGTTCTGGTGACGTTAGCGGCCAGCGCCTTCGCGCAGGTTGCGGCCATTCTGTCTGGCGCGCTGCTTGGCTGGTGGCTGTGCCGGGATAAGGTCGGTGAGGCTGGGCAGACGGTGGCCTTCGGGCTGTCGAAGCACGCCGGGATCATCTGCCTTTCCCTTTTCGCGTTTCTGCTGTTCGGTCTGCCGCTGGCAGGGCAGATGACGCAGGGGCTTGCCGTGTTCGACACCTTCTATCGTGCGGGCGCGCTGGTGTTCGGCGGCGGGCATGTGGTGCTGCCGCTGCTTGAGGCGGGCGTCGTCGAGCCCGGCTGGGTCTCGCAGGATGCGTTTCTTGCCGGCTACGGCGCGGCGCAGGCCGTGCCGGGACCGCTCTTCACATTCGCGGCCTATCTGGGCGCGGTTCTGGACATGCCGCCCACGGGCGTGGCCGGCGCTGCAATCGCGCTTGTCGCGATCTTCCTGCCGGGGTTCCTGCTTTTGATGGGCGTTGCGCCCTTCTGGGACCGTTTCCGCCAGTTCGATGCGGCGCGCGCGGCAATGATGGGCACGAATGCGGCGGTGGTCGGCATATTGGCGGCAGCTCTCTACGATCCGCTCTGGACCACGGCGATCCTTGCACCGGCAGACTTTGCGCTGGCGGCGGTCGGCTTTCTGCTTCTCACGGTGTGGAAGGCCCCGCCATGGGTGGTGGTGGTGCTGTGCGCGCTGGCGGGAATGGCGCTGGCAGTCTTTTGAAAGAGGCCCGTCCCGGAAACCGGGAGGGGCCTTTGTCTGCGGTTATGCAGCGGCGCGTCGATGTTCGGCGGAAGCGGCTGCTGCGAGTTCGCGGATGCCGGGCTCGATCTGTTGGGCCGCGATGGACGAAATGCCAAGCCGCATGAACTGCGTCGCGCGCGGGCGGTCAATGAAGAAGCGCGCACCGGGCTCGATCAGAACGCTGCGCCGGGCAGCCGATTTGGCAAGGGCCACGGTGTCCAGTCCGGGCGGGCCTTCGAGCCAGAGCGAGGTGCCGCCGCGAATGTCGGCTGCGTTCCAGTCCGGCAGGATGTCGCCGACAGCCTGATAAAGCTTTTCACGCCGCTCCTCGAAGGCCGCAGAAATGCGTCGCACCAGCGTGTCGTGATGGCCAAGCGACAGGAACAGCGCCACGGCCCGCTGGTTGTTGGCCGGCGGATGGCGCAGCATGAAGCGGCGTAAGGCGCGCAGTTCTGCGATCAGGTCAGCCGGGGCAACGATGTAACCCATGCGCAGGCCCGGTGCGAGCGTCTTGGACATGGAGCCCAGATGCACAACGCGGCCCGTGCGGTCGAGCCCCTTGAGGGCTGCCTGCGGGCGCTCGTCGGCGAGCTGGCTGTCATAATCATCCTCGATGACGATCCAGTCATTGCGCTCCGCCCCTTCCAGAAGCGCCTCGCGGCGCGCCTGGCTGAGCGGCACCATGGTCGGGCAATGATGGCTCGGCGTGGCGAAAACGAAGTCTGCATCTTCCGGAATCTGCGCCACGTCGATGCCCTGCCGGTCGACGGGAACCGGTGCGATCTGTGCGCCG
The DNA here is from genome assembly GCF_050877045.1 of Nitratireductor sp. PBL-C9. Taxonomy (NCBI): domain Bacteria; kingdom Pseudomonadati; phylum Pseudomonadota; class Alphaproteobacteria; order Hyphomicrobiales; family Phyllobacteriaceae; genus Nitratireductor; species Nitratireductor sp. PBL-C9. The sequence continues at coordinate 26,463 of NZ_JBPAXW010000006.1, read as the reverse complement.
GCGAGCTGGAAGATGGAACGCGCGTCGGGATAGCCGGGGTTCTCCACGGCCACCTTCTTGCCGCGGTTCATGAGCAGCGTGGCGAGCATGTAAAGCGCGTGCTGCGAGCCGAGCGTGATCAGGATTTCGTCGGGATTGGCGAAGATGCCGCGACGCGGAAGAAGCCGCGCCTGGATCTGCTCGATCAACAACGGGTCGTCACGGTCGACCATATCGGCCGCCCAGTTGCGAATCTCCAGAACGGCAAGCGCCATGCGGTTGCATTCGCGCCATTCGGCGGTCGGGAAAAGCCCCGGATCGAACTGCCCATAGACGAAAGGATAAGAGGCCTTCATCCAGTCTTCGTTCTTGCGCGGCTCGGGCATTTCGCTGGCCAGAATCTGGAACCGCTCGCCCCAGTTCACGCCATCCTTGCCACCCTGTTTGCGCGGCGGGCGCGGGGGCGCGGCCAGCACTTCCGGATTGACAAAGTGACCGCGGCGCTCGCGCGCGATCAGGAAGCCCTGATCGACGAGCTGCTGGAAGGCCAGCACCACCGTACCACGCGCAACACCCAGCTTTTCCGCGAGAATGCGGCAGGATGGAAGCGGCATGGAAGGGGCGATCTGGCGATCGAGAATTGCCGACACGATGGCCTGGCGGATCTGTGCCTGGAGCGTCTGTCCCGATTCGGGGGAAATCTTGAACAGACCGGTCCAGAGGGCGGTGTCGTTTCTGGCTGACATATGGTTTTCCTCTCCGGGGCGGAGCGTAACCTTGGGGCAATGCATGTCAACCCTGGTACAATTGATTGTTCCAACAAAGAAATTGATGGATGCCAGCAACCCCCTGTGCCGCCTCATTTTGTCTGATAAAAGAGGCGCGTTTCTTTTTGCAGGAGGGCCCCCTTGGACACGGCATTCGAAACCGCGCTGGCTGCGCTTCAGGAGCATCGCGGGAAAACCGCGCCCATGGATATGCGCGCCGCCTTTGATTCCGACCCGAATCGTTTTGCCCGCTTCTCGCTCGCTCTCGACGATCTGACGCTGGATTATTCGCGCGCCGCAGTGGACGAGGAAACGGTGGGGCTGCTCCTCAAGCTTGCCGAGGCTGCCGGGCTGGAGCAGGCGCGGGACGATATGTTTGCCGGCAAACACATCAACGTCACCGAGGACCGCGCCGTGCTGCATACGGCTCTGCGCGCGCTCTCCGGCGGTGCTGTCTACAATGACGGCGATGACGTGATGCCGGATGTGCGCGCCGTGCTGGAGGCGATGGACGCTTTTGCCGACGGCGTGCGTTCGGGCGCGATCCATGGCGCGACCGGCAAGGCCTTCACCGATGTGGTGAACATCGGCATTGGCGGCTCGGACCTTGGCCCCGTCATGGTGACGCGGGCGCTCTCGCCCTATCATGACGGGCCGCGCCTTCATTATGTCTCCAACGTGGATGGCGCGCATATTGCCGACACGCTGTCGGGGCTCGATCCGGAGACCACGCTCTTCATCATCGCCTCGAAGACCTTCACGACCATCGAGACGATGACCAATGCCCGCACGGCGCAGAAATGGGTCGCCGCAAAGCTCGGGCAGTCGGCGACGGGCGATCATTTCGCCGCCGTTTCCACCGCGCTCGACAAGGTGGCGGAGTTCGGCATCGATCCGGCGCGCGTGTTCGGATTCTGGGACTGGGTTGGCGGGCGGTATTCGCTGTGGTCGGCCATTGGCCTGCCGATCATGATCGCGCTTGGTGCTGATGATTTCCGCCGTCTGCTCGCCGGTGCGGAAGCCATGGACCGGCATTTCAAATCCGCACCGCTCAGAGAAAATTTGCCGGCTATGCTTGGCCTGATCGGCTACTGGCACCGGGTCGTGTGCGATTATCCGGCCCGCGCGATCATTCCCTATGACCAGCGCCTTGAGCGGCTGCCGGCCTATCTCCAGCAGCTCGATATGGAATCGAACGGCAAGGGCGTGCGGCTCGACGGTTCGCCGGTCATCACGCCCACCGGGCCGCTGGTGTGGGGCGAGCCGGGCACCAATGGCCAGCACGCTTTCTTCCAGCTTCTGCACCAGGGCACCGACATCATTCCGGTGGAGTTCATGCTGGCGGCGGAAGGGCATGAGGCTGGCCTGCAGCACCATCACGATTTGCTGGTGGCCAATTGTCTTGCGCAGGCTGAAGCCCTGATGAAGGGGCGCACGCTGGCCGAGGCCGAAGCGCAGCTTCTGGACAAGGGGTTCCCCGAAGACGAGATCAGGCGGATCGCGCCGCATCGGGTCTTCACCGGCAACCGGCCGTCGCTGACGGTTCTCTACCGCAAGCTTGATCCCTATGCGCTTGGCCGCCTGATCGCGCTCTATGAACACCGGGTTTTCGTCGAGGCGCAGCTCTTCGGCATCAACGCTTTCGACCAATGGGGCGTGGAGCTGGGCAAGGAGCTCGCCACGGAACTCCTGCCCGTGGTCGAGGGCAAGGCGGATGCTGCCGATCGCGATGCCGCAACCGCAGGCATGGTGAAACGCATCACGGCGCTGCGCGAAGGCTGAATCGGACGCCGGCCTCCTCCTTCCGGGCGGTAGCGCCGGCACCCCGCCATCCTGTTTCCAGACGGTCATTTTGTACCTGAACCGGCGGACCAGCTCTCATGGGAGAGCCGGTCCGGTCGGGGTTTCCGCGCATCCGGACAGGAATAGATTATTCCTGACTGTAATTGACTCTTGGAATTTTCAATCTTAACACTTCTGAAAGGCGAGTAGACCGGCGAAAGCGGTGAGACCGCGCGCCGGAAGGCGATTTCGGGAGACGTTATGAACGCGCAGACGCTTATGTCGGAGCTGGAAAAGCTCGTTTCGGAAGGACGCAACCCCGACACGATGCAGATCGATCTGCAGCCGACGACCGAAATCCTCAAGCTCATCAACACGGCAGACAAGGACGTGCCGCTGGCCGTCGAAAAGGTGATCCCGGAGATCGCGGAAGCCGTCGACCGGATCGTCGAGGCGTTTCAGAACGGTGGCCGGCTCATCTATATGGGCGCTGGCACGAGCGGCCGGCTCGGCGTGCTCGACGCTTCGGAATGCCCGCCCACCTTCAGCGTGCCAGAAGACATGGTGACCGGCGTGATCGCCGGCGGCGACCATGCGCTGAGGCACGCCGTTGAAGGCGCGGAAGACGACCCGGAACAGGGACGGCAGGCGCTTGTCGATCTGGCGCTCACCGACAGGGATGTCGTGGTGGGCATCGCGGTGAGCGGCCGCACGCCCTATGTGATCGGCGGCCTGAAATACGCCCGCGAGACCGGTGCGAAAACCGTTTCGCTTTCGTGCAATCCGGATTCGGCCATCGGCGCGATTGCCGATATCGCCATCGCGCCCGTGGTGGGGCCGGAAATCCTGACCGGCTCGACGCGGATGAAATCGGGTACGGCGCAGAAGCTCATCCTCAACATGCTCTCCACGGCGAGCATGATCCGCATAGGCAAGATCTACCAGAACCTGATGGTGGACGTTAACATCAGCAACCAGAAGCTTCTGGCGCGTGCATCGCGCATTGTCATGGAGGCAACGGGCTGCTCGGCGGACGAGGCCGAGACGCTGCTGGGCCAGAGTGGCAATGATGTGAAACTCGCGATCTTCATCGCATTGACGGACATGGATGTGGAGGAGGCGCGCGCGGCGCTCGAGCAGGCTGGCGGCTTCCTGCGCAAGGCAATAAACGACAGGCAGGGCCAGACGGCCAGCAAGTGAAGCAGGCATTCATGCGGTCCGTCGAAAGGCCGCTGGCATCAATCGCTTTCGGAGGAAGATGATCATGGGAAAAACTTTGATGAAGAATTTCGCAGCGTCGGTGGCGCTCGCAGCAACGCTCGGCGCAACGACGGCAATTGCGCCGGCTGCGGCCGAGACGCTGCGCATGGCCTGGTCGCAGGACGCGACGGGTCTTGATCCGCACAAGCAGACGGCTTTCTCGTCGCTCAGGCTTCTTGAACTGGTCTATGAGCCGCTGGTGCGTCTCGACGCCGAGCTGCAGATCGTTCCGGCCGTGGCCGAGAGCTGGGAGTTCTCCGAGGACGGCAAGACGCTGACCTTCAAGCTGGACGGCGATGCGAAGTTCCAGAACGGTGAAAAGGTGACGTCGGCTGACGTGAAGGCTTCCTTCCAGCGCATTCTGGACGAAGCGACGGGCGCTGCCGCCCGCGCCAACTTCACCTCCATCGAGAGCATCGACACGCCGGACGAGACGACCGTTGTCTTCAACCTGTCGCAGCCGGACGTTCCGATGCTGACGGCGATGACGAGCATCAACGCCGCCGTTGCTCCGGCAAGCGAGATCGAGGCCGGCACGATCGGCACGAAGGCGATTGGCTCCGGCCCGTTCAAGCTGGACAGCTGGGAGCCGAACCAGAAAGAGGTTCTGAGCGCCAACCCGGACTGGGCCGGCGGCGAGGTGAAGGTCGACGGCATCAACATTTCCGTTCTGCCGGACGAGACCGCCATTCTGGCGGCGCTGCGCACCAAGCAGGTGGATTTCGCGCTGATCAACGATCCGCTCGTGGCCACGCTGGTGCCGAACGAGGCGAGCCTCGAACTGAGCCGCACGCCGGTTCTGGCCTATCACGTGCTGCAGCTGAACCCGTCGCGCGAGCCGATGACGGAGCTGGCCGTGCGTCAGGCGATCTCCTGCGCCATCGACCGTCAGGACGTGCTTGATACAGCGCTTCTGGGCGAGGGCGCCGTGACCGGCCCGCTGACCATGCCGGCCTACCGCTCGGACCCGGCTTCGCTGTTCTGCTATGAGCGCGATGTCGAGAAGGCCAAGGCGCTGATGGCCGAGGCCGGATATGCAGACGGCTTTTCCGCAACGGTGATCGCAGCCACGGGCGAGCCGCCCACAGCCGCTGCCGAAGCACAGGTGATCCAGTCGCAGCTTGCCGAGATCGGCATCGATCTCGACATCAAGATGATGGAGCTCAACGTCTATGTGGACACCTGGCTGAAGGGTGATTTCGACATGGCGGTGGCGCTGAATGGCGGCCGCGCCGATCCGTTCTCCATGTACAACCGCTACTGGACCAAGGCAGGCAACCTGCAGCATGTCGCCAACTATATCGACGACACGCTGGACAGCCTGATGCAGGAAGGCCGCGAAGAGACCGACCCGGCGAAGCGCAAGGAGATCTTCTCCAGGTTCGAGACGCATCTCGCCGAGGTTTCGCCGTGGATCTGGCTCTACACGGGCTACACTTACACCGCGCAGCAGAAGAATGTGGGCGGCTTCGTGCCTTCCCCGACCGGCACGCTGTTCGGCCTGACCGAGGTAACGGTCGGCGAGTGATTGCCAAACGGGGCCGCGCCTGAACGTGCGGCCCCGTTTGCGCCTGGCGCCCTGTCGCGCTTGAAACGTGAGAATTTGATGCGGCTCCGCCCAGCGCCCTCGTGGTTCGACAAGCTCACCATGAGGGCTATTGATGGCCCGTCACCCTGCAATGATCTGCAGGTCGGTACCGGAGGCGTATGAGATGTGTGGTGTTTGGTTCAAACCCTCAGAGTGCCGGGGCCAAGGTCCTCAATGTGAGAACTGATCCCCAGCCCTCATGGTGAGCTTGTCGAACCACGGGGGCGGCATGAAGGGCGCGGCCCTCAACCCCACGGCACAAGACGATTGCAGTTAGAAGGACACGGAGTGGAAGCTTCATGAATTACCTGGCCCGAAGGCTGATGACCTTTCCATTGGTCATGCTCGGGGTGTCCATCCTCGTCTTTGTTTCGATCCGGCTGGTGCCGGGCGACGCCATCACGGCCATGCTGGGAACAGAGGCCGGGCTTTTGACGCCCGATCAGCGCGCAGCGCTTGAGGCCTATTTCGGCATCGATCAGGGCTGGTTCACCCAGTACTGGCGCTGGCTTGCGGGTGCGGTTCAGGGCGATCTCGGCGTGTCCGTGACCTTCGGCAAGCCGGTGCTCGACGTGATTCTCGAACGCTTTCCGCTGACGCTGGAGCTGGCGCTTCTCTCCATGGTCATCGCGCTCGCCATCGGTCTTCCGGCGGGCATCTTCGCCGCCACGCGCAATGAAAAGCCGTCCGATCTCGCCGTGCGCATCTTCGCGATGATCGGCCAGTCGACGCCGAATTTCGTGTTCGCGCTTCTGGCGATTTATGTGCTGTCGGTGGGCTTCGGGGTGCTGCCGGCCATGGGCGAGTTCACGCCCTTCCTTGAAAATCCGCTGCGCAATCTGGGGCAGATGATCCTGCCGGCGCTGACGCTGGGCTTTGCCTTCGCCGCCGCCGTGACGCGCATTTCGCGTTCGGCCATGCTCGACATTCTGAGCGACGATTACATCCGCACCGCGCGCGCCAAGGGCGTGCCGGCGCGCAAGGTGATCTGGCGGCATGCGCTGCCCAACGCGCTGATCCCGGTGGTGACGCTGAGCGGCGTCGAGTTCGGCTATCTCCTGGGCGGCGCGGTGATCGTGGAACAGATTTTTGCGCTGCCGGGCCTCGGGCGCATGGTGCTCGACGCCATTCTCCAGCGCGACTACGCGCTGGTGCAGGGCTCGGTCCTGTTCATCGCGCTCAACTTCATGATCGTGAATCTTCTGGTCGATCTCGCCTATGCGGTGCTCGATCCACGCATTCGGCTGGGGGGCAAGTGATGCAGTTGCTGCGCGCCATTTTCAGCCATTCGAGCGGCCGCATCGGCGGCGCCATCGTTGGCCTTTACATCATCATCGCCATTCTCGGGCTTCTCGGCATCACGCCGCACGACCCGCTGATGCAGTTCCGCGTCGACCGTCTGCATGCGCCCGACGCGACCTACTGGATGGGCACGGACCTGTTCGGCCGCGATGTGGCGAGCCGGTTGATGCTGGGCATCAGCCAGTCCTTCATCGTCGCTTTCGCCTCGGTGGCGCTGGCGGCTGTGGCGGGCATTGTGCTCGGTCTTGCGGCCGCGTGGTTCGGCGGCTGGTGGGACGGCACGATCATGCGCTTCATGGACGTGCTTCTTGCTTTCCCGGCGATCCTTCTTGCGCTGCTCATCATCGCAATCGTGGGGCCGGGCACCTGGACCAGCGTGATGGCCATCGCCATCGTCTACACGCCGATCTTCACCCGTGTGGTGCGCGGGCCGGCGCTCTCCCTGAAGACGCGCGACTTCGTGGACGCCGCGCGCACTTTCGGTTCGAGCCGCAACTACATTCTGACGCGCCATCTGATGCTGAACCTCGTCGCGCCGCTGACGGTGCAGGTGACGCTGGCGCTCGCATGGGGCCTTTTGACGGAAGCGGGCCTGAGCTTTCTCGGCCTCGGCACGCAGCCGCCGGCCTCGTCGCTTGGCCTGATGCTCGCCGACAGCCGCAATCTGATGGAGATGGCGCCCTGGCTTCTCATCTTCCCGGGCATTGCGATCATGATCGGCATTCTCGGCTTCAACCTTCTGGGGGATGCGTTGCGCGACATTCTCGATCCCAAGACGCGGAGGTCGGCCGCATGACATCGCTTCTGTCTGTTTCAAACCTGCGCGTCGGTTTTGGCCGCAAGCCAGAAGACAATGAAATCGTCCATGGCGTGAGCTTCGATCTCGCTGCCGGCGAGACGCTGGCCATTGTCGGCGAAAGCGGTTCGGGCAAATCCGTCACCGCGCTGTCGATCAACCGGCTGGTGGATTTCGGTGGCGGCCGCATCATCGACGGGTCCATCCGGTTCCGGCGCGAGGACGGCAGCACGCTCGATCTGGCAGCAGCCGGTGAGCAGGAGCTGACGAAGATCCGCGGCGGCGAGATCGGCATGATCTTCCAGGAGCCGATGACCTCGCTCAATCCGGTTCTGACCATTGGCGAGCAGATCGAGGAATCGTTCCGCCTGCATCGTGGCCTGACCGGCCGGCAGGCGCGGGAAGCGGCGAAGGACGCGCTCGACCGGGTGCGCATTCCCGATGCCGCGCGACGCCTGAAATATTGTCCGCACCAGCTGTCCGGCGGCATGCTTCAGCGCGTGATGATCGCCACGGCCCTGTCGTGCAATCCGCGTCTTCTGATCGCGGATGAGCCCACCACGGCGCTCGACGTGACGGTGCAGGCGCAGATCATGGCGCTTCTCGCCGAGCTGAAGCGCGAGACCGGCATGGGCATGATCTTCATCACCCATGACATCGGGCTGGTGGCCGGCATCGCCGACAAGGTGATGGTGATGCAGAATGGCGAGGCGGTGGAGCAGGGACCGCTCGACGCGGTGCTCGATGCGCCGCAGCATCCCTATACGAAGCATCTTCTGAGCGCCGTGCCGCATTTCGAGGCCGGCCGCGCCACGCGCACCGACTATCGCCGGGCCGACGAGCCAAGCGCCGCGCCGGCGCTTAAAGTGGAGGGGCTGACGGTTCGCTTTCCGGTGACCGGTGGTCTCCTGCGCCGGCAGACCGGTGCGGTTCATGCGGTGGACGGCGTGGATTTCGACCTGATGCCGGGTGAGACGCTGGGCATTGTCGGCGAAAGCGGCTCGGGCAAATCGACCACGGCGCGCGCCATTCTGGGGCTGGTCGAGCCGACGCGCGGCACATTCTCCGCGAACACGAATGGCGCGGCGCGGCAGAGCAGCAAGCCGGTGCAGATGGTGTTCCAGAACCCCTATGCCTCGCTCAATCCGCGGCTTCGGGTGGACAGCATTCTGGCCGAGCCGGTGATTGCCGCCGGCGGCGGGCTGAACGGTGAAACGCAGGCGCGCATGCGCATGCTGCTTGACCGGGTAGGCCTGCCGGAGAATGCGCTGGAGCGCTATCCGCACGAGTTTTCCGGCGGCCAGCGGCAGCGCCTTTGCATCGCCCGCGCGCTGATGCTCAACCCGTCCGTGGTGGTGCTGGACGAGGCCGTCTCGGCGCTCGACGTTTCGGTGCAGGCCAAGGTGCTGGAACTCCTGGTGGACCTGCAGCGCGAGTTCGGCCTCGCCTATCTCTTCGTCTCGCACGACATGGCGGTGGTGGAGCGCATCGCGCACCGCATCGCAGTGGTCTATGCGGGGCAGATCGTCGAGATCGGTGATGCGGCGTCGGTCCTTTCCGATCCGAAACACGCCTATACGAAACGGCTGATCTCGGCGGTGCCGAGCGTCGACCGGCGCAAAGAGACCTTTGAGGTGGACACGCGGCAGGTGCCGTCGCTGGTGCGGCCGCTGGGCTTCGAGCCGGAACCGGCCAACTGGCAGAGTTTTGGTCCCGACCACATGGCGCGGGCGGAGGCATGAGCATGACGGACACGCCTGCCTTTGCGCCGCGCTTCGAGTGCGCCTTTGCCCTGCTGAACGCCTCGGTGGAGGCTGGGCGCATTCCCGGCGGGGTGCTCGGCGTGATCGACCGGGATGGCGGGCGCATGGTGCGCGCCACCGGTTATGCGCAGCGCGTGCCGCATGAGCGTGAAATGCGCACCGACACCTGGTTCGATCTTGCATCGCTGACCAAGGTAATCTTCACCACCACGCGCATTCTGGAACTGGCGAAAGAGGGCGTGATCGATCTCGATGCGCCGCTCACCACGCTTCTGCCGGATCTGCGCCAGTATGATCCGGGCGCATGGGAGCGGCAGGTGACATTTCGCCAGTGCCTCGGCCACCAGACGCCGTTTCCGGCGGTGGAGCCGATCTACACCTATGGCCGCGATGCGGACCTGCTGCGCGCCTTCATTCTCCAGCGGCGCTGGGAAAAAGGCCCGTCGGTCTATTCCGACATCAACTTTATTCTGCTCGGCTTCGCGCTGGAGCGGCTTGAAGGCAAGCGACTGCGGGCATTCGATCCGGGGCCGGGCTTCGCCTTTGCCGCCGATCCGGAAAAGACGGCGGCGACCGAGGACTGCACATGGCGGCACCGGGTGCTGTGCGGCGAGGTGCATGACGACAATTGTTCAGCGCTTGAGGGCGCGGGGCATGCCGGACTGTTCGGCACGGCCGACGCCGTGCTCGATTTCGCGGCAGGGCTTTTTGCAGGCGACGCCGATGGGGATGAGACGGTGGCGCTGATGCGCACGCCGCTTTCCGAAAAACGCACCCACGGCTGGGAACGGCCATATGATAACTGGCCCGGCGGGGCGCTGGCCAGCGCCGGCACGATCGGGCATACGGGTTTCACGGGAACCGGGCTTTGGGTCGATTTCGACAATGGCCTTGCGTGGACCCTTCTCACCAACCGCATACATCCGACCCGGCATTTCGACAGCGGCATCGCTGCGCTGCGACAGGCGGTCGGCGATTGCATGAACGCAGGATAGGAGCGCACATGGCTGAAGGATTTGAGCCTGTCTGGGCCGTCGGCCTGATGACCGGCACCGTACTCGACGGAAACATCGACGTAGCGCTTCTGAAAACGGATGGCGAGCGCATCGAAGCGTTCGGCGCTTACACGCTGGCGCCCTATCCGCAATCGACGCGCGACCTTCTGGAAGAAACGCTGCAGCAGGCGCGGGCCTGGAATTTCGAGGGCGATGAACCGGCGATCTTCGCCGAGGCGGAAGAGGTTCTGACGCGTGCGCAGGCGCACGCCGTGCGAGAGCTGGTGGAAAGCCATGGCCTGACCATGGCCGATATCGGCGCGGTCGGCTTTCACGGGCAGACGGTGCTGCACCGTGCGCCGCAGGAAGGGCGTCTCGGCGAGACGCGTCAGCTCGGCGACGGCGACCTGATGCATTCCATTCTGGGCTGTCCGGTGGTCTATGATTTCCGCTCGGCGGACATGCGCGCCGGCGGGCAGGGGGCGCCGCTTTCTGCAGCCTATCATGCAGCCCTCTTGCGGGACGTGGACACGGATGGCGAGACGGCGGTGCTCAATCTGGGTGGCGTGGCCAATGTGAGCTGGTGGGACGGTGCGGACCGGCTTATCGCTTTCGACACCGGCCCGGCCAATGCGCCGATCAATGATTTCGTCAAGGCGCAGGGGCTTGGCGACATGGACCGCGACGGTGCGCTGGCAGCTTCGGGCACGGTGGACGAGGCGCGGCTGGCGGAGCTGTTGAAGCATCCCTATCTCGCCGCGCCCTATCCGAAATCGCTCGACCGTTTCGACTTCGGCGCGTCCATGGCCGACGGTCTCGACGCAAGCACGGGCGCTGCGACGCTGACGGCCTTCACCGCATCGGCGGTCGGCAAGGCGCTCGATCTTCTGCCGGTTCGGCCAAACCGGCTGATCGTGTGCGGTGGTGGCCGGCACAACCCGACCATCATGAAGATGCTGGGCGAACGCGCCGGCGTGGAAGCAGCCCCCGCCGAAACGGTTGGCTGGCGTGGCGACGCCATCGAGGCCGAGTGCTTCGCTTTCCTTGCGGTGCGCGTGCTGCGCGATCTGCCGATCAGCTTCCCGACGACGACGGGCGCGCCCGAGCCGCTGCGCGGCGGGAAGATTGCCCGCTAAGTTTTTGTGTGAGACGAGGGCAGCCGCTTCTGGAGAAAGATGCGGCTGCGCCCGATCGGGAAATTCTCAAGCCGTCCGAATTCCACATAGCCCTGACGGGTATACGCCTTCTCAGCGCTGGGATTGAACGTGTCGATCAGCGCGGAGTGGCAACCGCGCCGCTCTGCCTCTTCTTCCGCCGCCGCGAGCATGCGCCCGGCCATGCCCTGCCCGCGCAGGCTGTCATCCACCCACAGTTTCTGAATGTAGAGCCAGCCCCAGGCGGTGTAGCCGGAGATGCCGGCCAGCACAGCGCCGTTCTCATCGCGCACGATGATGGCGAGCGTGGCCTTTTCGGACGGGCCGACATCGGCGTCGTTGAATGCAGCGAGCTCCGTCTCCACCCGCGCCAGCGCCGCCTCGTCCGGCGTTTCGGTAACTTCGATTGTGACGCTCACGGCCATTCCATCCTTGTTCAAAACGGTTTTGAGCGTTCTATCCTTCCTGCGGGGAACGGCAAGAGGCGGGGAGAAGGTGGACCGCATCGGCAGGTTCATTTCGACAGGGCGCGAAAAATTTTTCATGGTGTTGTCGATTCCGGCTTCCGCCAGACGACCATGGGCGTTCGAAGCGCTCATATAAGGAGAGACACCATGCGCTATGCCTGCCTGATCTATTACAATCCGAAAGAGCTGTTCGGCGGTAGCCCGGAAGCGAATGCGGCGCTGGCCGAGTGCGCTGGCTATGACGAGAAGCTGAAGGAGACCGGCCACTTCGTCATGGGCGAGGCGCTGGAGTTGCCCGAAAGCGCCATGACCGTGCAGATGCGCGACGGGAAGATGTCGGCGGTGGATGGCCCCTTCATGGAGACGAAGGACATGCTTGGCGGCATCGTGCTCGTCGAAGCGCCCGACCTGAACGATGCGGTGCGCGCGATCAGCGGTCATCCGCTGGCGAAGATCGGTTCCATCGAAGTGCGTCCGCTGGTCGACTTCTCGAGCCCGCCGCCGCAGCTGTGAACGGGGCTGACGCACGCGCTGCCGTCGAGGCGGTCTATCGCCGCGAGAAGCGGCGCGTGCTCGCAACTTTGATCCGCCTTCTGGGCGGGTTCGATGCGGCGGAGGAGGCGCTTCACGAAGCCTTCGCCGCCGCAGCGGACCGGTGGCCACGCGAGGGCGTGCCGGCCAATCCCTATTCGTGGCTGGTGTCGACCGGCCGTTTCAAAATGGTGGATCGCTGGCGTCGGCAGGCGCGGCTTGCCGGCGCGCTGCCGCAACTTGCGGCGCTGGCCGACCCGGCTTCGGAACCGGCCATTCCCGAACATATCCGCGATGACGAACTGCGGCTGATCTTCACCTGCTGCCACCCGGACCTGCCTGCCGATGCCAGCATTGCGCTGACACTGCGCGAAGTTGGCGGGCTGACCACGGAAGAGATCGCGCGGGCCTATCTGACCCGGCCGCCGACGATTGCTCAACGGATCGTGCGCGCCAAGGCGAAGATCCGCGACGAGGCGATTCCCTTCGAGATACCCGCACGGGCGGAGCTGCCGGGACGGATCGAGAGTGTTCTGCGCGTGATCTACCTCATCTTCAATGAGGGGTATGCCGCGACGGACGGGCCGGAGCTGACCCGCGCCGACCTTTCCGGTGAGGCGATCAGGCTCGGCCGGTTGATGGCGGGGCTGATGGACGATCCGGACGTGGCGGGCCTTCTGGCGCTGATGCTTTTGCACGAGGCGCGGCGCGAAAGCCGGGTGGACGCGGCAGGCGACATCGTTCTGCTGGAAGATCAGGACCGCTCGCGCTGGGACCGCGCCCTGATCGATGAGGCGCGGGCGTTGATCGATCACGCGCTGCACGCGGGACGGCTTGGCCCCTATCTTTTGCAGGCGGCGATTGCAGGGGAGCACGGCGCGGCGGCGCGCACGGATGAAACGAACTGGCGGCAGGTCGTGTCGCTCTACGACATTCTGGCGATGGTGGATCCGTCGCCGGTTGTGGCGCTCAACCGGGCTGCGGCGCTCAGCATGCGCGACGGTGCGGAAGCGGGGCTTGCGGCCATTGATGCAGCGATGGCCGATGGAAGGCTCGACGCCTATCATCTGGCCCATGCGGCCCGCGCCGACATGCTGCGCCGGCTGGGACGCATTGACGTGGCGCGGGAAGCCTATCGCACGGCGCTGGAGCTGGCCCGCCAGCCGGCGGAGCGCCGGTTTCTGGAGCGGCGGCTGGCCGCGCTCTGATCAGCGGCCAACCTGCCGGAGCGGGACGCCCTTCAGCACGTTCTCCTCGATGGCCTCGAGCGAGCGACCCTTGGTTTCGGGCAGCCAGATGATCGAGATCACCAGTGCGATCAGGCAGATCAGGGCGAAGAACATGAACACGGTCGAGAGACCGAACTGCGTTACGCCGGTCAGGAAGAACAGCGCGACCAGCGCGTTGAACAGCCATGAGGTTGCGGACGCAGCGGAGAGGCCCGCCTCGCGCAGGCTGGAAGGCATGAGTTCGGCCATCAGCACATAGGGCAGTGGCCCGAGGCTGAGGGCGAAGGCGGCGATGTAGACGCACAGGCCGGCGAGGCCGAGAAACGGCATGTCCCACAGATGCGCGGCGACCACGGCGGAGAGGCCGAGGATCATGACCAGCGATCCGTAGATCGCCAGCGGGCGGCGGCCAAGCTTATCGACGGTCAGGATGGCGATGACGGTGGCGATCACATTGATGAGGCCAAGGCCGAAGGTTGCGCCCAGCGCTGCGAGCCCCGGCGGAAAGCCAAGCTCGGTGAAAATGGTGGGCGCATAATAGAGAATGCCGTCAATGCCGCTCAGGTTCTGCAGAATGAAGAGACCGCAGCACAGGGCGAGGACGGCCAAGGTCGCGCCGGTGCGCAGCGAGAGCGAAGGCCGCGCGTGCCCGGCGGTGGACGGCGCGGCGTGCGGGGTGGGCACGCCAAGCACACCGGCTGCTGCGCGGGCGGCGGCGTCGCCGCGCGTGGCGATGAGCCAGCTCGGACTTTCCGGCACGGCGACAAGCATGAGGAGCCCGGCGAGCGGGATGACGATGCCGCCGCCAATGGCGAGCGGCCATGCGGAATGGTCGAGCAGGATCAGCGGCACCGCATAGGCGGCGAGAATGCCGAGCGTGACGGCGAGCTGAAACAGCGCCACCACGCCGCCGCGCCGGTCTGCCGGGGTGGCCTCGCCCGCATACATGGGCGCGACCATGGAGGAGATGCCGACGGCAAGCCCGATCAGGACGCGCGCAAAGACCAGCAGGGAGAGGGACGGTTCGGTGAGAACCACGCCATAGCCGGCGGCAGCCAGAACGAATGCGCCGGCAAGCGCCATGCGCCGGCCAAAACGGCGGGCAAGCGGTGCGGCCGCAACCGCGCCGAAGAAGCAGGAGATGACCAGCGAGACGGTGAGATATTCCTGCCCGCGAACGGTGAGGCTGAACACTGCCGCGATGGGCTCCAGCCAGTCGGCGATGCTGGCCGTGCTGTAGCCGAACAACAGCCCGCTGCAGGCTGTCAGTGCGGCGACCCGCGCAACCGCGAAGGCGGCGGGCCTGCCGGGAATGGCGGCGTCGCTCATTGCGCCGCCACGAGCTCGCGCTGCTCCAGATCTTCAAGGCTTACGCCCTTGGTCTCCGGCGCATAGAGCCAGGCGACCACCGCGCCCAGAACGCAGAAGGCGCAGAACACGGCGAAGGTTGCCGCCGCACCGGCATAGCTGACCAGCACCGGGAACATGAAGACAACGAGGAAGTTGCACGACCAGTTGGCGACCGAGGCCATGGCCATGCCGCGGCTGCGCATGGCGAGCGGGAAAAGCTCGGACATATAAAGCCAGGGAAGCGGCCCGAGACTGACGGCGAAGAAGGCGATGTAGGCAAACAGCCCGATCAGCGCCAGGGTCGCAAGCTCGGAACCCTGTCCGTTCATCGCATAGGCGATCACCGCCAGGCTCACGGCAGAACCGATGAAACCCAGAATGAAGAGCGGTCGGCGACCGAGCCTGTCGACGAAGAGCATGGCGACCACGGTCATCACGACATTGACGAGGCCGATGCCCACCGTGGCGGTGAGCTGGGTGCTCGAACCATCGAAGCCGGCATGGCCGAGAATGGTCGGCGCATAATAGATGACGGCGTTGATGCCGCTGACCTGCTGAAGCAGGAAGGCGGCGATGGCGAAGATCGCCAGCGGGCGGATGTGATCCGACAGGAAGTCCGACCACGGGGCTGTGCGCGGTTCGCCTGCATGCGTTGCGGCGATGTCGCCGACAATGTGGTCCACTTCCTTGCGGTCGAGGTCCGGCTGGATGGCGGCGATGACCGAGCCGGCCTCTTCGCGGCGGCCGCGCATGACGAGCCAGCGCGGGCTTTCCGGCGAGAGCGCGATGCCGATCAGCGAGACGAAGGCGGGCACCGCGCCAAGCGCCAGCATCCAGCGCCAAGCGCCGAGCGGCTCCAGCGCCAGGTCGATCAGATAGGACACCAGAATGCCAATCGTGATCATGAGCTGGAAGGCAGAGACGATCGCGCCGCGATGCCGCGCCGGCGCAAGTTCGGCGAGGAACATGGGGGCGGCGAGCGCCGATGCGCCGATGGCGATGCCGAGCAGAAGGCGCGCAAGGATGAGCGCGATTTCTTCCTGCGCCAGACCGCTGGCGATCGCACCGATGCCGAACAGAACCGAACACATGATGAGCACCTTGCGGCGGCCCAGACTGTCGGCCCACAGCGCGGCGAGGATCGCGCCACCCACCGCGCCAAGCGGCACGGAGGCGGTGACGAGGCCTTCACCGGAGGCGGAGATTTCGAAGGTCGAAGTAATGAGCGGCAGAGCGCCGGCAATCACGCCTTCATCGAACCCGAAGAGAAAGCCGAACAGGGCGGCCAGTATCACCAGTCGGATCAGCATGGATCAGTTCTCCTCCCCGAGCAGCTCGGCCACGCCTTCTGCATGACGAAGCGACCAGGCCGTGATGGTCAGGTAGCTGTTGGCCGAACCCTGTGAAGGCCACGCTGCAGAATCGGCAACGGACAGATTGGGCAGAGCCCAGAACCGGCCATGGGTGTCGGTGACGCCGACGCCCGGCTCCGCCGACATGCGCAGGCCGCCGATTTCATGCAGGGCCGCGCCGGGCGGGTTGATCTGGCTGCGCACCAGCTCCGCGCCCATGCCTTCCGCCACCTGCGGAAGGAAGGCGTTCATCTCGTCGAGAATGCGCAGGTCGTTTTCGGTGCGGCCGTTGAGGACTGCGTAGCGGCCCATATTGCCGGGGCCGTCGCCGCATTGTCCGGTGAGCTGTAACTCGTTGCTCTTGGCCGCTTCGCCGACGCCGAAGCAATAGGCGAGGAGGTACAGCCCCTGGGGATCGCAGTCGAGCCACACGGTTGCGTGATAGGGCGAATACCAGGTCTCGTCGAACGGTCCCTGGATCTGGATGTGATAGGGACGGTCCTTGCCGGCGGGAATGAAGGTGTAGATCGGCTCGTTGAGCGGCGCCTTCAGACGGAACAGGCCCTGAATGAACAGGTGGTCGGCGATGTGCGTGCCGACCAGCGGGTGAATGTCGCGCAGACCGGAATCGAGCGCCAGCCGCGTCGACTGGATCGCGCCACCGGCCAGACTGTAATGACGGGCGACAAGGCGGAAGCGGCGGTCGCTCTGCGCACCGCGCGCGACGATGCCGGTCACCTGCCGGCCATTGTTCTCGATGCTCTCGGCAATGGTGTCGGGAACCAGCACGATGCGTCCGCGCGCCACTTCTCTTGAGAGAAGGCCGCTGCGCAGCAGGCGGTCGGCAGCAGAATCGAAGCCGCGCGGCACATAGCCATTGCGCGATTCCTGCGTGTCGACACCGAGTGCGGCGTGTTCGGCATCGATGCCGGCCTTGTGGAGGCGGTCCAGAATCGTGTCCTGCGCCTTGCCGCGGAAGAAGGGCGGGCGCTCCTCTGAGCGGCCGGAGACATGCATGATGCGCTCGGCGCGGTCGTAATAGCTGGCGAACTCTTCATAAGAGAACGGCCAGTCGTCAAAATCCCATTCCGAAAAGCGCGGCGTGCAGCCGCCCCAGAAAAGCGTGCGTCCGCCGACAGCCGACCATGCATCATTGTTGAGCGGCGAGGCAACGCCATCGCTGAAGTGCTCGTGGTCGGTCCAGGCGGTGCGGTAGCGCACCAGATTGTGGATCTGCGGGGTGATGTCCTCGCGGCTGCGGAAAGGGGTGGAGCCCACATGGCTTGGCAGCAGGAAAGGGCCGGCCTCCAGGATCACCACGGAAAGCCCCTTGCGCGCCAGTTCGATGGCGCTGGTGACGCCGGCCGTTCCGGAGCCGATCACCAGCACGTCAATGCCGGTGGTCGCCTTGGAGATGGAAAAGGGATCGGAGGTCAGGAGAGAAGAGAGTGTCGGCATCGGTGCGGCGGTCTCAGCGATTGAAGAGGGCATTGGCGACTTTTCTGAATGCGGTGATGATGTCGGTGACGTCGTCGTCGGTGAGTTTGGAAGCGATGGCGAGGAGCGCACCGCGCTCGCTGAGCGCATCGCAATTGGGCAGCGCGCCGCGGCGATAATCGATCTCGCCGGCAAAGGCGTTGAGCGGATGCGTCCAAGGGAAGCCGTCACGGCTGTTGGATCGCTTCTCGGTGAGGCTCGGAATGTTGAAATACCAGTGCAGTCCCCATTCGCGCATGGTGATGCAGCTCAGCGAACCTGCCGGGCCGCGAATGCCCTCGGCGCGCAGTGCTTCGGTGAAGGCCTGACAGGTCTCGGCGTCACGATAGAGCGTGACAAGGAAGGGGCCGCTGTCGCCGGATGGATCCGGCACGGTGCGGAAATCGATCTGCGGAATGTCTGACAGCGCTTCGCGGATGCGCCATTTGGCCGTGCGCATGGTGCCGGTGATCTGGCCGAGCTTGCGAGACTGGGCAAGCGCCATGGCGCCGGCCAGATCCGACATGCGTGCGCCAAAACCCCAGAGCTGGCAGGTCTCGTCGGATGTGTCGAGCCGCCCTTCTTCATTGCGCGCAAAGCCCAGATCGTGGAGCGCGGTGATGCGGCGGAAGATGGCATCGTCCTGACAGACGATCATGCCGCCATCGCCGGCGGTCATGTTCTTGTTGAGCTGGAAGCTGAAGGTGGCGATGTCGCCGAAGCGGCCAACCGGCGTGCCGCCGGAACTTGCGCCGGCAGCCTGCGCGCAATCCTCGATGAGGGCGAGGCCGTTCTCCTTCGCGATCCCTGCGATCTCGGACACATGGCCGGGCGCACCACTCATATGCACCAGAAGGATGGCGCGGGTGCGCGGCGTGATCTTGCGGCGCAGATCCGCCGGATCCATGCAGAAGGTCTCGTCGATATCGACCAGCCGGGGGATCGCGCCGCTGCGCACGATGGCGGACACGCAGCTCACCCACATATATCCGGCGATCAGAACCTCGTCGCCCGGCCCGATGTCGAGCGCCGAAATGGCGATGGAAAGGGCGGCCGTCCCGGAGGAAACGCCAAGCGCATGGCGATGGCCATAGGCGGCGCGCCACTCCTGTTCCAGCGTGTCGACCATGTGCTGCGGGTCGGGACCGTAAAACCGGAAGGGGCTCTGCGCG